>NZ_JBQFTS010000002.1:0-882831 GCF_056538765.1 Ruegeria sp. BE9
CGTTCGGCGTTGAGCTGATCGCGCCTATCGCGATGGAAAACGGTCTGCGCTTCGCGATCCGCGAAGGTGGCCGCACCGTCGGCGCCGGCGTTGTGTCGAAAATCATCGAGTAATAACGGTAGGTCGAGCGTCTGCCCGACAAATCGTTGGAACTAAAGAAGGCCGTCCCAAAAGGGGCGGCCTTTATTCTTTGAGTAACACCTTTCCGAGGCGGGCCCAAAGGTCTTCGAACCGAAGTAACTCTTAGAAAGCTCGTCGCCGCTCAGGGGCAAAGACAGATTGAACTTTCTTAACCTCACGTCCACCTCACCCAAACACAGGAAGCCCAGATGTAATCTGAAACAAAAAGCGGGGCGTCTGCCGGGCAAACCGCTGACGTAAGCGGGAGGAAATTATGTTTGGTTTCGAATTCTTGAACTATGGAGCGCAAATCCTTCACAGCAAGGATCTGGATGACATGCGTGCCGCCATACTTAGTGATGACGATCAGGAAATCGACTGTGATATCAGTGACTTTTGCCGCGAGCGTAGACGCTTCGACGTCAGGCTTTCTGGGAAGCCTAACAGAGCCTGAGGCGTTAACGCGCGCCCAAAACTACTGTCTTCAACTAGCGTTGTCTTGGTCGCGTGGGGTGAAAACCTGCAAGCGCCATTCCGACTTTCTCTGACTGCCTAATTGATGTGCGCAGGCTGTCAGCGTTTTCTCGCTGCGAAGTTAGTTTTCCAGATCGGTTCTTAGTGTTGAGTTGAGTGACTCCTTGAGGTCGAGCAAATCCAACAAACCCCTTGCCAAACCTCACCAACCCCACTAATACGCGCGAGTTCTCAATAAGAACGTCAAGGCGGGGTGATTCCCGCCTTTTGGGTTCGAAGAGGGTTGGCGATGCGCGTCTGTCCTCCTCTCAACCTCAACGCCTAAAAAAGGCTGTTAATATGCAAAGCCAAAACATCCGTATTCGGCTGAAGGCATTTGACTATCGCGTTCTGGATGCCAGCACGCAAGAGATCGTCAACACTGCCAAGCGGACCGGCGCGAACGTGCGCGGCCCGATCCCACTGCCGAACAAGATTGAGAAGTTCACGGTTCTCCGTGGCCCTCACGTTGACAAGAAATCCCGCGACCAGTTCGAGATCCGCACGCACAAGCGTCTGCTCGACATCGTTGATCCGACCCCCCAGACCGTTGACGCGCTGATGAAGCTCGACCTCGCTGCTGGTGTGGACGTCGAGATCAAGCTGCAGTCGTAAGATCGGAGGGTATAGATTATGCGCTCTGGTATTATCGCAAAAAAAGTTGGCATGACCCGCCTGTTCATGGAAGACGGCAAACAGATTCCTGTGACCGTTCTTCACCTGGACAACCTGCAGGTTGTTGCGCAGCGTACCGCTGACAAAGACGGTTACACCGCCGTTCAGCTGGGCGCTGGTGCTGCCAAAGCAAAACGCACCTCGAAAGCCATGCGCGGTCACTACGCCGCTGCAAAGGTTGAGCCCAAGCGTAAGCTGGCCGAGTTCCGCGTCTCCGAAGATGGCCTGATCGATGTGGGCGCCGAGATTTCGGCAGAACACTTCCTGGAAGGTCAGAAAGTAGACGTTTCGGGTACCTCGATCGGTAAAGGCTTTGCTGGTGCGATGAAGCGCCACAACTTCGGTGGTCTGCGCGCTTCGCACGGTGTTTCGATCAGCCACCGTTCGCACGGTTCGACCGGTCAGTGTCAGGACCCGGGCAAGGTTTTCAAAGGCAAGAAGATGGCCGGTCACATGGGTGCTGCCCGTGTAACCACCCAGAACCTGGAAGTCGTCAAAACCGACGCCGACCGTGGTCTGGTCTTCATCAAAGGCGCCGTTCCCGGACCGAAATCGGGTTGGGTTACTGTTAAGGACGCCGTGAAGAAGAAAGCACCGGAAGGCCTGCCTTTCCCGGCTGCTGTGAAATCGGCTGCAACCGAAGCACCTGCGGAAGAAGCTCCCGCGGAAGGTGGTGAAGCATGAAACTTGATGTAATCAAACTGGACGGCGGCAAAGCCGGCGACATCGAGCTGAACGCCGATCTGTTCGGTCTCGAGCCTCGCGCGGACATCCTGCACCGTGTGGTCCGTTGGCAGCGCAACAACGCGCAGGCTGGCACCCACAAGGTAAAGACCCGCTCGGAAACCAGCTACTCGACCAAGAAGATCTATCGCCAAAAGGGCACCGGTGGCGCACGCCATGGTGACCGTAACGCGCCGATCTTCCGTGGTGGTGGGATCTACAAAGGTCCGGTCGTGCGTTCGCATGGTCATGACCTGCCGAAGAAGTTCCGCAAGCTTGGCCTGCGCCACGCTCTGTCGGCCAAAGCCAAGGCAGGTGAACTGGTTGTGATCGAGAACGCCGAAGCTGAAGGCAAGACCGCTGTTCTGGCCAAACAGGTTGCAAACCTGGGCTGGAAACGCGCGCTGGTCATCGACGGTGCGACCGTGAACGAAGGGTTCCTGAAAGCGTCCAAAAACATCGAAGGTCTGGATATCCTGCCGTCGATGGGCGCAAACGTCTATGACATCCTCAAGCGTGACACCTTGGTGCTCACCAAAGCGGCTGTCGAAGCACTGGAGGCTCGTCTGAAATGAGCGCGAAGGCAGAACACTACGACGTGATCCGCAAGCCGATCATCACCGAAAAGTCGACCATGGCGTCCGAAAACGGCGCGGTTGTCTTTGAAGTGGCGATCGACAGCAACAAGCCACAGATCAAAGAGGCCGTTGAGGCGCTGTTTGGTGTGAAGGTCAAAGCGGTGAACACCACCGTGACCAAAGGCAAGGTCAAGCGGTTCCGCGGCCAGCTGGGTCGTCGGAAAGACGTCAAAAAAGCATATGTTACCCTGGAAGAGGGCAACACAATCGACGTGAGCACTGGTCTTTGATCCGACGCTTACTGCGACTATTCACGGCCTCGGCGGATAAACCCGCCGGGGCCGATTTCGTTTCGGACCCTGAAACTGCGCGGGCACAGGTACTGGAGAAGATGCGCGCTTTCAGCGCCGAGCCCTATTTTCAGATCGCCGATGAAAAGTTGGGGCTGCTGTCGGTGTTCGATGATCTGAAATACGATCGGGCGGATGTAGACATGATCTCTCCGGCGATGCGCAAGCATGTGGTCAGCAAGCTTGGTCCGCTGGGGTTTCGACAGACCTCTGGCACGGTGCTAGAGCACGCCGAAGCCGATATGCGCGTACACATTCCCAAGTTCCATGCCCTTGGCGCGTCGCCTTTCGACATTGCGCGATACACCGAGAAACGCCCGCAGGATTATTGTTTGATGACCCCGACACAGGTGGCCTGCCAGTACGTGGATCACTATGAACTGGACGACGCAGTGCAACGGATTGAGGTGTTGATCGCGAAGCACCCCATCAACTTGCTCAAACTGGCGGACTATCTGGAAGGCAAACCCAGACACCGCGCGTTTCGCGCGGTGCTGGGTCATATCAAGCTCAAGCAACGGATCGCAGTGGAGTCCGAGCCGCTGTGCCGCAGGCGGTCGTTAGGGTGAGAGTTTTGTTGACCCATCAGAAACGCGTCAAAAGCAAATGTGGCCGTGAAAGAGCTAGGACACTAAGACGTGTCCAGTGATCCGTGATCAGACACGTCTTTGGGGAGAGATAAAGTTTCGTCGCACGTGAAGGTTGTACATTAGTACCGACACAGAAATTTGAGCGCTAAACACTCTTATTTTGCACAATTCGCTTGCTATGTCGGGCCGGTAGTCTATCCGGCTTCCAACAAACAAATGACGTGGCAGGCACATGACCGAAACCTCTCTCTCGACTCGGGAATACCCGGATAAAACTGCCGCGCGGGATTGGGTTTCGACGCTGGCCAAATACCGTGAACCCAATCAATGGCGCAGTTCCTTTGAGCTGGGTGTCAGTATTATCCCATTCTTTGTGCTTTGGGCGCTGTCTTGGATGGCTCTATCCATCAGCTACTGGCTGGCATTTGCGATTGCGGTCCTGAATGCGGCCTTCCTGCTGCGCCTCTTTGCGATCCAGCATGATTGCGGGCACGGAGCGTTCTTCAAGAACCGGACAGTCAGCGACTGGGTTGGACGGGTCATCGGGGTGCTGACCCTGACACCCTATGATGTCTGGCGCCGCACGCATTCTTACCATCACAATAGCTCGGGCAACTTGGACAAACGGGGAATGGGCGATATCCACACGCTGACAGTGGCCGAGTACCAATCCATGAGCCCCATGAACCGGTTCTGGTATCGCGTCTATCGAAACCCCATCACTCTGTTCGTTCTTGGCCCAGGATATTTGTTCCTGTTCCAAAACCGCCTGCCGTTGGGGTTGACGGACAGCGCGCGGTTCTGGGTCAGCGCGATGGGCACCAATGTCGCTATTCTGGCCGCACTTCTTGCCGTCTTCTATTTTGGCGGCGTAATGCCGGTCTTGCTGATCTTTTTACCCTCAACCCTGATTGCGGCAACTGCCGGAGTATGGCTGTTTTACGTGCAACACCAGTTCGAAGACACGCATTGGGATTCGGAAGAGGAATGGCAACTGCACGAGGCAGCTCTGCACGGTAGCTCGCATTATATTCTGCCGCCCGTGCTGCAGTGGTTCAGCGCCAATATCGGCATCCACCACGTGCACCATCTGTACAGCCGCATTCCATTCTACCGCCTGACCGAGGTGCTGCGAGATCACGACGAGTTGGCGAACAGCAACCGAATGACCATCCGTGAGAGCCTTGCCAACGCACGGCTGCACCTATGGGATGAGAACAACCGTCGTTTGTTGTCCTTCGCTGAGGCGCGCGCGTTGTATCTGTGAAGTGGCTGATTACTTGGGTTCTTCTGGCTGGCTACGGAAAACACACTGATCGAGCGGCTTGAGGAAATGAAACTTAGGGCAAATGTTGCGGTACCATTTTCTTTGGGCTCCAAAAGAATCTTGGGCCGCACCCTATAGACACCCACCCCCAACACTGCTAAACGCAGCCAATCTTACGGCCTCGGATTCGTTCCGGGGCCTCTGATATTTGTAACCGGGGACCTTCGGGGCCCTATACCCTTGGCACCTACGGGGGCCTATCACATAGCAGGGAAACTCCCTGCACTTGCTAAACGGAAGACAGAAAGCATGGCACTTAAGTCGTACAAGCCGACGACGCCGGGCCAGCGCGGGCTGGTGCTGATCGACCGTTCGGAGCTTTGGAAAGGACGTCCGGTCAAGTCTCTCACTGAGGGTTTGACCAAATCGGGCGGCCGGAACAACACCGGACGGATCACTTCACGCCGCCGCGGCGGTGGCGCAAAGCGTCTCTACCGGATCGTTGACTTCAAACGTAATAAATTTGATGTCGCGGCAACCGTCGAGCGGATCGAATATGACCCGAACCGGACCGCATTCATCGCACTGGTAAAATACGAAGACGGCGAGCAGGCATACATCCTGGCTCCGCAGCGTCTGGCTGTTGGTGACAAAGTCGTGGCATCCGCCAAGGCCGACATCAAGCCGGGCAACGCAATGCCGTTCTCGGGCATGCCAATCGGTACCATCGTCCACAACATCGAGATGAAGCCTGGTAAAGGCGGTCAGATCGCACGTGCGGCCGGTACATACGCTCAGTTTGTTGGTCGCGATGGCGGCTACGCTCAGATCCGTCTGAGCTCGGGCGAGCTTCGCATGGTCCGTCAGGAATGCATGGCCACCGTTGGTGCCGTGTCCAACCCCGACAACTCGAACCAGAACCTCGGTAAAGCCGGTCGTATGCGCCACAAAGGCGTTCGTCCGTCGGTTCGTGGTGTTGCAATGAACCCGATCGATCACCCGCACGGTGGTGGTGAAGGTCGTACCTCGGGTGGCCGTACGCCGGTTACTCCGTGGGGTAAGGACACCAAGGGTAAGCGTACCCGCAACAAGAACAAAGCGTCCCAGAAGCTGATCATCCGCTCGCGGCACGCCAAGAAGAAGGGACGTTAATCTATGTCTCGCTCTGTTTGGAAGGGTCCTTTCGTCGATGCTTACGTGCTGAAAAAAGCCGAAGCAGCGCGCGAGTCGGGCCGCAACGAAGTCATCAAAATCTGGTCGCGTCGTTCCACCATTCTGCCCCAGTTCGTGGGTCTGACCTTTGGTGTTTACAACGGCCAGAAGCACATTCCCGTAAACGTCTCGGAAGACATGATCGGTCAGAAGTTCGGTGAATATTCGCCAACTCGTACCTATTATGGCCACGCCGCAGACAAAAAAGCGAAGCGGAAGTAAGTCATGGGCAAGGAAAAGAACCCCCGCCGCGTGGCTGAAAACGAAGCAATGGCGAAAACTCGCATGCTTCGCACCAGCCCGCAGAAACTGAACCTGGTTGCGCAAATGATCCGCGGCAAGAAAGTTGAGAAGGCTCTGACCGACCTGACTTTCTCGAACAAGCGTGTCGCGCAGGACGTCAAGAAGTGCCTGCAGTCCGCAATCGCGAATGCCGAAAACAACCACAACCTGGACGTTGACGAACTGATCGTCGCCGAAGCATGGGTTGGCAAGAACCTGGTCATGAAGCGCGGTCGCCCGCGTGCACGTGGCCGTTTCGGCAAGATCATGAAGCCGTTCTCGGAGATCACCATCAAGGTGCGTCAAGTTGAGGAGCAAGCCTAATGGGTCATAAAGTAAATCCGATCGGCATGCGCCTGCAGGTCAACCGCACCTGGGATAGCCGCTGGTACGCCGACACCAAGGACTACGGTGATCTTCTGCTGGAAGACCTCAAGATCCGTGAGTTCATCAACAAAGAGTGCAAGCAGGCCGGTGTTGCCCGTGTGATCATCGAACGTCCGCACAAGAAGTGCCGCGTTACGATCCACACAGCACGTCCCGGTGTCATCATCGGCAAGAAAGGTGCAGACATCGAAGTTCTGCGCAAAAAGCTTGCTCGTATGACCGACAGCGAACTGCACCTGAACATCGTCGAAGTGCGCAAGCCCGAGCTTGACGCGCAGCTGGTTGCCGAGTCCATCGCTCAGCAGCTGGAACGTCGTGTTTCGTTCCGTCGCGCCATGAAGCGCTCGGTTCAGAACGCCATGCGCATGGGCGCCCTGGGTATCCGGGTGAACGTCGCGGGTCGTCTGGGCGGCGCCGAAATCGCACGGACCGAGTGGTACCGCGAAGGCCGCGTGCCTCTGCACACACTGCGTGCCGACATCGATTACGCACATGCCGAAGCGATGACTCCTTACGGGATCATCGGGATCAAGGTCTGGATCTTCAAAGGTGAGATCATGGAGCACGACCCGCAGGCACGTGACCGTAAAGCACAGGAACTCCAGGACGGCCCTGCACCTCGTGGTGCTGGTGGCGGTCGTCGCTAAGGAGGGAAAGATATGCTTCAACCAAAGCGTACTAAATTCCGCAAGATGCACAAAGGCCGGATCAAGGGTCTCGCCAAAGGCGGCTCTGATCTGAACTTTGGCACCTACGGCCTGAAAGCTCTTGAGCCTGAGCGTGTAACCGCACGCCAGATCGAAGCTGCACGTCGTGCCATGACGCGTCACATGAAGCGTCAAGGTCGTGTTTGGATCCGCATCTTCCCCGACACTCCGGTCACTGCAAAGCCGATCGAAGTTCGTATGGGTAAAGGTAAAGGTTCGGTCGACCGCTGGGCATGCAAAGTCAAGCCTGGCCGCGTGATGTTCGAGATCGACGGCGTCAATGACGACATCGCCCGCGAGGCCCTGCGCCTGGCCGCGATGAAGCTGCCGATCAAGACTCGCGTCGTGGTTCGCGAAGACTGGTAAGCGATTGGGGGAAACTCCGTTCGTGACAAGATTGACCCCCGTCGGGAAACCGGCGGGGGTTCTCTGTTGGCTCTACGGTTTGTGAAACAGCGGGTTGTGAAAAACGTCGACCTCCACCCGTGACGCTCCTAGTCTACCAGATAGGAATGGGAGGGCTTTATGGTTCAACTGCGTAAAAAGATGTTCGTCAAAGAAGTCATCGTAACTGACCAATTGGGCCATCCCTGTAATCCGATTTGCCGTGTCGCTGCGCTGGCGGTGGTGCAGAATCCTCTGGCCGGACGGTTCTCGGATGACCTCTCAGAGCTGTTTGAGATCGGTGCAATACTGGGCCCAGAGCTTGCGGCTGCAGCGATTTCGCAACTAGACGGGGCGCCAGTCTCTTACGGGAAGGCGGCGATTATCGGAGTGAACGGCGACCTGGAGCAGGGCGGGGCCTTGATCCACCCAAAGCTCGGTGCACCAATGCGCGCGGCTGTTGGCGGAGGAGAGGCGGTGATCCCATCGAATGCCAAGCTGGGCGCGCCGGGTTGTGCGATTGACCTGCCGCTGGGGCATAAGGACAACCCCTGGTCGTTCGACCATTTCGATACGATGACGTTGAACATCCCTGACGCGCCAAAGCCTGATGAGATCGTGCTGTGCCTTGCCTATGCCGATGGTGGCCGCCCGATCCCGCGCAGTGGCAAAGGGCCCGTCTCGACCTAATCGGCTGGTCTAGCCGAAAACACTGAGGTATGCCCGCCCCATGGCACAGATTGAATCACTCTTCGTTACCCGTCTCTACCGCGCGTCCCTTTCCGAGTTCGATCCCAAGATCGACGCGGAGGAATTGGAAAGCTCCTGCCTTGTCATCGCCGAGGATGACGAGGCCGGGCAAGAATGGTGTGAAGAGAACGGCTATCCCGGTTACACCAGCTATGCCTCGTTGACTGATCTGCCTTGGCGGTTTCCGATCTTCGCTGATCTGGTTTCCGTGCTGGATCAGCACGTGGCAGCTTTTGCCAAGGATCTGGAGTTCGACCTGGGAGAAGATGAGTTAAAGTTGGAAGATCTTTGGATCAACATCCTGCCAGAAGGCGGAATGCATTCCAGCCACCTGCACCCGCACAGCGTCATTTCAGGTACGACCTATGTGGCAATGCCCCAGGGGGCGAGCGCATTGAAACTGGAAGACCCCCGATCAGGACGCATGATGGCCGCGCCGACTCGGATAAAAGGCGGACGGCGCGATTTGCAACCTTTCATCTATATGAAGCCTCAGGTGGGTGACGTTCTGTTGTGGGAAAGCTGGCTGCGCCACGAAGTCCCGATGAACATGGCCGAGGAAGAGCGGATCAGTGTCAGCTTTAACTATAAGTGGGAATGATTCATGCCTGTGAACGTAGTTCCTTCCGTGTATTTTAGGCCAAAGGTCTTGTAATCTGTCTCTTCATGCACGATGTGGCAGGTGCTAACGTTTTTCTTTTTCGACCACTGTCTCCCGTTCTTCGGCGTTCAGTCTATCGATCCAGACCGACTACGCCGCGTTGTCGCAATTCCGCGGGCAACAAATTTAAGGAGACTACGGATATGGCTACTGGCACCGTAAAATGGTTCAACACAACTAAAGGTTTTGGCTTCATCGCACCCGAGACAGGTGGCAAGGATGTGTTTGTGCACATCTCTGCTGTCGAGCGTTCGGGCCTGACCGGTCTGGCCGACAACCAGAAAGTAACCTTTGACATTCAGCCCGGCCGCGATGGTCGCGAAGCAGCGGTTAACATCGCTCTGGCGTAAGTCAAACGGACTTGTAAAGTTGTAAACGCGGTTCCGTTCACTCGGGGCCGCGTTTTGCATTCTCTTCCAGCGCTCCGCAGGGTATACGTTTGAGGAGTGAAGTAGCAGAGCCTGACCGCTTTTACGGGCTGTCAAACTTTCCCTTGCCACCCCTCTTTTAAACCCTTATACGGCGGCATCCTGCAAGTCCCCCGGCCGAGTCGGGGGATTCGCATGTCTATCATTCATCCACCAGGTCCAAGGTGACCCTGTCAGGGGGCCTTCTGGTGTTTTGAGCAAAGGAAAAAGGCGATGAACGCCCAAGAACTGCGTGACAAGACCCCGGACCAGCTCCGCGAGGAACTGGCCAACCTGAAGAAAGAAAGCTTTAACCTGCGCTTTCAACAGGCAACCGGTCAGCTGGAAAACACTGCTGGCATCAAAGCGGCTCGCCGCAACGCTGCCCGCGTTAAAACCATTCTGAACGAAAAGGCCGCTGCTGCGGCATCGGAGGAGTAATCCTATGCCCAAGCGTATCCTGTCCGGAATCGTAACCAGCGACGCCAACGAGCAAACCGTGACTGTTTCGGTTGAACGCCGTTTCAAGCACCCGCTGCTGCACAAAACCGTTCGTAAGTCCAAAAAATACCGGGCTCACGACGAAAAGAACGCCTTCAAAGTCGGTGACACCGTACGCATCATCGAATGCGCGCCGAAATCGAAGACGAAACGTTGGGAAGTTCTGGAAGCGTAAGTTTCCGGGATTTTCCCATTTGTCGAAACCCTGGGGGATCTAACTAGACCAGCCCCCACAGGTCGGGAGAAACCACATGATCCAGATGCAGACCAATCTGGATGTCGCTGACAACTCCGGCGCACGCCGAGTTCAGTGCATCAAGGTCCTGGGTGGTTCCAAGCGTAAATACGCCTCCGTTGGCGACATCATTGTCGTCTCGGTGAAGGAAGCCATCCCGCGCGGCCGCGTAAAGAAAGGTGACGTCCGTAAGGCCGTCGTCGTACGCACCGCCAAGGAAGTCCGCCGCGAAGACGGTACCGCGATCCGCTTCGATCGCAACGCTGCCGTAATCCTGAACAACAACAACGAGCCCGTAGGTACCCGTATCTTTGGCCCAGTTGTTCGTGAACTGCGTGGCAAGAACTTCATGAAAATCATCTCGCTGGCTCCGGAGGTGCTGTAATCATGGCTGCTAAACTCCGCAAAGGCGACAAGGTCGTCGTGCTAGCCGGCAAGGATAAGGGCAAAGAGGGAACTATCACCTCGGTTGACCCCAAAGCCGGTAAAGCTGTTGTCGACGGCATCAACATCGCCATCCGCCACACCCGCCAGTCGCAAACCTCGCAAGGTGGTCGCCTGCCTCAGGCAAACCCGATCGAGCTGTCGAACCTGGCTCTGCTGGACAAAAACGGCAAAGCAACTCGCGTTGGCTTCCGCATGGAAGGTGACAAGAAAGTGCGCTTCGCCAAGACCACAGGGGACGTAATCGATGCTTGATAACGCAACCTACACCCCGCGTCTGAAAGCTCAGTACGCCGAAACCATCCGTGCCGCTCTGAAAGAAGAGTTTGGCTACAAGAACGACATGCAGCTGCCCAAGCTGGAAAAAATCGTTCTGAACATCGGTTGCGGCGCTGAGGCGGTCAAAGACTCGAAGAAAGCCAAAGCGGCTGTCGAGGATCTGACTGCAATTGCTGGTCAGCAGGCCATTGCAACCAAGGCGAAGAAGTCGATCGCTGGTTTCCGCGTCCGTGAAGATATGCCGTTGGGTGCGAAAGTAACCCTGCGCGGCGACCGGATGTACGAATTCCTGGATCGTCTGATCACCATCGCGCTGCCGCGCGTTCGTGACTTCCGCGGTGTTAAGCCTTCTTTCGACGGTCAGGGCAACTTTGCCATGGGCATGAAAGAGCACATCGTGTTCCCGGAAATCGACTTCGACAAAGTCGACGAAGTCTGGGGCCTGGATATCGTAATTGCCACCACAGCGAAAACCGACGCTGAAGCGAAAAGCCTGTTGAAAGCATTCAACATGCCGTTCAACGCGTAAGCGCCGGGAGGATTGAGACATGGCTAAAAAAGCAATGATCGAACGCGAAAAGAAGCGCGAACGCCTGGTGGCCAAATATGCCGCAAAGCGTGCCGAGCTGAAAGAAATCGCGAATGACGAGAGCCGCCCGATGGAAGAGCGTTTCAAAGCGCGTCTGAAACTGGCGAAACTGCCGCGCAATAGCTCGGCTACCCGTCTGCACAACCGTTGTCAGCTGACCGGTCGTCCTCACGCTTACTACCGTAAGCTGAAGGTCAGCCGTATCGCGCTGCGCGAGCTGGGTTCTGCTGGTCAGATCCCCGGCATGGTGAAATCGAGCTGGTAAGGGAGACATAGATATGAATGATCCTATCGGCGATATGCTCACCCGTATCCGCAACGCGCAAATGCGCGGCAAGTCCACCGTTTCCACCCCGGCTTCCAAGCTGCGCGGTTGGGTTCTGGACGTGCTGGCGGACGAAGGTTACATCCGTGGCTACGAAAACACGACCGGTGAAAACGGTCATCCGGCCATCGAAATCAGCCTGAAATACTACGAAGGCACCCCTGTTATTCGCGAACTGAAGCGGGTCTCGAAACCCGGTCGTCGCGTGTACATGGGCGTCAATGACATCCCGCAGGTCCGTCAGGGTCTGGGTGTGTCGATTGTCAGCACTCCGAAAGGTGTGATGTCGGACGCAAACGCTCGCTCCAACAATGTTGGCGGCGAAGTGCTCTGCACCGTCTTCTAAGGAGGTCTGCAATGTCTCGTATTGGTAAAAAACCGGTCGAGCTGCCCAGCGGCGTTTCCGCCTCTGTGTCGGGTCAGACCATCGAAGTCAAAGGTCCGAAAGGCACCCGTAGCTTCACCGCAACTGACGATGTGACTCTGTCGGTCGAAGACAACGTGGTCAAAATTGATCCGCGTGGTACGTCCAAGCGTGCGCGTCAGCAGTGGGGCATGAGCCGCACCATGGTTGCCAACCTGGTTACCGGTGTGACCCAGGGCTTCAAGAAAGAGCTGGAGATCCAAGGTGTTGGTTACCGGGCTCAGATGCAGGGCAACACCCTGAAGCTGAACTTGGGTTACAGCCACGACGTTGATTTCACCGCTCCGGAAGGTGTGACTATCACCGCACCGAAGCAGACCGAGATCGTTGTGGAAGGTATCGACCAGCAGCAGGTGGGCGAAGTTGCGGCCAAAATCCGCGAATGGCGCCGTCCCGAGCCTTACAAAGGCAAAGGCATCCGCTACAAGGGCGAGTTCATCTTCCGCAAGGAAGGCAAGAAGAAGTAAGGACGCAAACAATGGCAAACAGCAAAAGAACCCTGTTTCTGAAGCGCCGCCTGCGCGTTCGGAACAAACTTCGCAAGGTCAACGCGGGTCGTCCGCGTCTGTCCGTACACCGTTCGAACAAGAACATCTCTGTTCAGCTGATCGACGACGTACGTGGCGTGACCCTGGCCTCGGCCTCGACCCTGGAAAAAGATCTGGGTGTTGTTGGCAAGAACAACGTCGAAGCGGCCACAAAAGTGGGCGCGGCCATCGCCGAGCGTGCCAAGAAGGCAGGCGTCGAAGAGGCCTATTTCGATCGTGGCGGCTTCCTGTTCCACGGCAAAGTGAAGGCTCTGGCCGACGCTGCGCGTGAAGGTGGTCTGAAGATCTAAGACCTGCGGGCGGGTTTCGATCCGCCCCGATGATCCGGGGGCCTCGGCAATTGTCGAGGCTCACTTGGATTGAATAAAACGGCGCCGAGAGCGCCTCTAGAGAAAAGGGATGCCAAGATGGCAGAACGTGAAAACCGTCGGGGCCGTGGCCGCGACCGTGAAGAAGCACCGGAATTTGCAGATCGTCTGGTCGCAATCAACCGCGTGTCGAAAACCGTAAAAGGTGGTAAGCGCTTTGGCTTCGCCGCTCTGGTGGTTGTCGGCGATCAGAAAGGCCGCGTCGGCTTTGGTAAAGGTAAAGCGAAAGAAGTACCTGAAGCCATCCGTAAGGCGACTGAACAAGCCAAGCGTCAGATGATCCGCGTGCAACTGCGCGAAGGTCGTACCCTGCACCACGACATCGAAGGCCGTCACGGCGCCGGTAAAGTGGTTATGCGTACCGCACCTGAAGGTACTGGTATCATCGCCGGTGGTCCGATGCGTGCTGTGTTCGAAATGCTGGGCGTTAAGGACGTTGTTTCCAAGTCGCTGGGCTCGCAGAACCCGTACAACATGATCCGCGCCACCATCAACGGCCTGCAGAAAGAGCAGAGCCCGCGTTCGGTTGCCGCACGTCGTGGTAAAAAAGTTGCTGACATCCTGCCCAAGCGGGACGAAGCACCGGCTGCTGAAGCCGAAGCGTAAGGAGAGCGACCCATGGCAAAAACCATCGTCGTCAAGCAGATCGGTTCCCCGATCCGCCGCCCCGCCGAACAGCGCGCAACCCTGATCGGCCTGGGCCTGAACAAGATGCACAAAACCCGTGAGCTGGAAGATACTCCTTCGGTTCGCGGCATGATCAACAAGATCCCGCATCTGGTAGAGATCGTCGAAGAGCGCGGCTAAGCGCGAATTCTTCGAAGTCAAAGAAACGCCTCCGATTTTTCGGGGGCGTTTTGCTTTTGCGGCGCATTAACTCGGGATACGGGCTTTACGGCGTTCTTTTACGTGAGCTGTCGCGTTTAGAATGGCGCTTTGATGTAGAGTGGGCAGATTTCCTGCAGTTAGTGGCTCTCGAATAATCGGTTTCTATGAAATGCAGGGCCTCACCAAGCGCGTCGCTGTCTATGCAGGAGGAACACATGACGACTAGAGGGCATTGTCTGTGCAGTCAGACCCGGTGGGAGTACGAGGGCGAGGTCAACTGGGCCTGCTATTGTCATTGTGACGATTGTCGCCGCAACTGTGCCGCACCGGTTGTCGCCTGGCTTGGCGTTACTTTAACGAATTTCCAGTGGCAGGGGCTTGTGCCCAAGACACTGGAAAGTTCAAAAGGGGTGAAGCGTCATTTCTGTCAGGTATGCGGTTCGCCAGTTGGCTTTGAGGCGGATCATTACCCTGGAGGAATGCACCTATATGCGGCCTCAATGGAGAACCCGGCTGATTTTGAGCCTACTTTCCATGTCAATTACGAGAGCAAGCTTCCCTGGCTTCAAATGAATGACGACCTTCCAAAATATGAAGGCACGCTATTGAACGCCCCAAGCGACCTTAGGGATTATGAAGTGAGCTAACCGGAAAAGCTATTCGAGACCACTCACCTATTCTCTTCTTGGCGTGGCATTCCTGGCATGCATACCGGCTAGACCGAAACTTCGGTTGTTAGCGTTATCTGACGAGCCTATCTGCACTCTGTCTCCAAAAGGACCAGAACAGAAATCATCGGGGAATTCGCCCCGATCAGGAAAGGAATTCAGATATGGCTTACACAGCAACCACCACACATAGCGGCACCAACCTGTTCGCACGCATCGCAGATTTTGCCACAAAGGTGAAAGAAACCTATGCCCTACGTGCCGAGTACAACCGCACCTATTCGGAATTGCAGGGTCTGACCGACCGCGAATTGGACGATATCGGCGTGCGCCGCTGCGATATCAAAGATATTGCACACAACCACGTTTATTGCTCGTAACTTCGCAGATCCACCACTCACCAAGAGGCGCCGTTTTGGCGCCTCTTTTGATTCAGGTGGTGTGAGAGACACAGGTATCTGGAAAGTCGGCCTCAGACGTTGCGATTGAGCTAGAGTTCGGCCTAGTGCTGACGTGTGCGCGGATTACGCACAAGAAAGTCAATTTCAGGGGTGAACCTTCATGCATGACTACCAAATCGGAATGCTCTGGGTGGATGGCCCTCTGAGCTTTCTTGAACAGCTATGCATGAAATCGTTCCTGGACGCCGGTCAGCATGTCCGTCTTTATACTTATGGTGACGTGACCAATATCCCAGATGGCGTTGAGCAACGCGATGCCCGTGAAATCCTTCCGGATACAGAGTTTGTAGTTCACGGTAGGACAGGCAGCCCCGCCCCACACGCAGATAAGTTTCGCTACAGAATGCTGGCAGCAGAGCCAGATATTATCTGGGCGGATACAGATGCTTACTGCGTGAAACCATTTACGACGCAGAGCGGACACCTCTACGGGTATTTGGAGAGCGAAGTAGCAAACGGTGTGCTTTGCCTACCGCAAGATAGTGAAACTCTGCGATTGCTGAACGAATTCACTCAGGATCCCTATCGCATTCCGCCTTGGATGCCGAAGCGAATAAAGCTGCCGCTGCTCGAGGCGCTGGAATCCGGTGAAAAGGTCAATGTGCCAGAGGTCTACTGGGGTGCCTGGGGGCCCAAAGCGCTGACTTGGGCGCTCAAAAAAACTAAAGAAATCCGGTTCGCTCTGGATGAGCGCATACTCTATCCTGTTAATTTTACCCGCAGAAGGGCACTGGCGCGCCCGGGTGTCAGCCTGTCTCGGTTCTTGAAAGAAGATACAGTCTCTGTCCACTTTTACGGTCGGAGGATGCGATCGATCCTGCAATATAAGTTTGACGGAACGCCCCATCCCGACAGCGTGGTCGGCCAACTGATCGCAAAACATGGAATTGACGTCGAAGCTGCGCCCATCAAAGCCCACAAATAATAGGTTCTGGTGCCAGAGTCGGACATCAAAACTTGCATCCTGATGCGCAACGCTGTATCGGGCTGCGGTGGCGTCTTGCGTCATGAGAATCAAAACCAAGAAATGCCGTGTTTGGCCCATCACGCTTCGGGGGTCATATCCGGCTTAGGAGAAGCGAAATGAAACTGAATGAATTGCGCGACAACCCTGGCGCAGCACCGAAACGCACTCGCGTTGGCCGTGGCCCCGGTTCCGGTAAAGGTAAAATGGGTGGCCGTGGTATCAAAGGCCAGAAATCCCGTTCGGGTGTGGCCATCAATGGCTACGAAGGCGGCCAGATGCCGTTGTACCAGCGTCTGCCTAAGCGTGGCTTCAACAAGCCGAACCGCAAGGCATTTGCTGTTATCAACCTGGGCCTGATCCAGAAATTCGTCGACGCCGGCAAGCTGGACGCCAAAGCGGCGATCACCGAGGACGCACTGGTTGCCTCCGGTCTGGTCCGTCGCAAGCTGGACGGTGTTCGCGTTCTTGCCAAAGGCGAAATCAGCGCCAAAGTGAACCTGGAAGTAACTGGTGCTTCGAAAGCTGCCGTTGAGGCAGTTGAAAAAGCGGGCGGTTCACTGACGGTCACAAAAGCCGCTGCGGCAGAGTAAGCGCTTGTGAGCGGGCGAAGACCCGCTTACATAGACCACAGAGTTTTCCCAGACGCCGCCCGAGCCGGAAAACGGTTCCGGGCGGTGTTTTCATAAGAGAGACCGATTTATGGTATCAGCAGCAGAACAAATGGCAGCCAACACAAGCTGGTCTGCCCTTGGCAAAGCCACCGATCTGCGCAACCGCATCCTGTTCACACTGGGTTTGTTGATCGTTTATCGCCTGGGCACCTTCATTCCGGTGCCGGGAATCGACGGACAAGCGCTGCGTGAATTCATGGAACAAGCGGGGCAAGGCATCGGCGGCATGGTTTCGATGTTCACCGGCGGGGCGCTGGGGCGGATGGGTATCTTTGCCCTCGGCATCATGCCCTATATCTCGGCCTCGATCATCGTACAGCTGCTGACATCGATGGTCCCTGCGCTTGAACAGCTCAAGAAAGAGGGCGAACAGGGCCGCAAGAAGATCAACCAGTACACCCGTTTCGGCACCGTGGCGCTGGCCACTGTTCAGGCTTATGGTCTGGCTGTTTCGCTTGAATCCGGGGATTTGGCGACTGATCCGGGCATGTTCTTCCGTATGTCGACCATGATCACTTTGGTTGGCGGTACCATGTTCCTGATGTGGCTGGGTGAACAAATCACAGCACGCGGCATCGGCAACGGTATCTCTCTGATCATTTTCGTCGGTATCATCGCCGAAGTTCCGGCTGCCCTGGCACAGTTCTTCGCCTCGGGCCGTTCAGGCGCGATCAGCCCTGCAGTGATCGTTGGTGTCATCGTGATGGTAATTGCAGTGATTACCTTTGTGGTGTTCATGGAACGCGCGCTGCGTAAGATTCACATTCAATACCCGCGCCGTCAGGCTGGTATGAAGATCTACGAAGGTGGTTCCAGCCACCTCCCGGTCAAAGTGAACCCAGCAGGTGTTATTCCTGCGATCTTTGCAAGCTCGCTGCTGCTGTTGCCGGTCACGATCTCGACCTTCTCGTCGGGCGCGACCAGCGGGCCGATCATGTCTTGGCTGCTGGCCAACTTTGGCCCTGGGCAGCCTCTGTATCTGCTGTTCTTCGCAGCCATGATCGTGTTCTTCGCTTATTTCTACACGTTCAACGTATCGTTCAAGCCAGACGATGTTGCGGACAACCTGAAAAAGCAGAACGGTTTTGTGCCGGGTATCCGCCCGGGTAAGAAAACTGCCGAGTATCTGGAATACGTGGTGAACCGCGTTCTGGTTCTGGGTTCGGCCTATCTGGCGGCGGTCTGTCTGTTGCCTGAAATTCTGCGGAACCAATTTGCCATCCCGTTCTATTTCGGCGGCACCTCGGTTCTGATTATCGTCTCTGTGACCATGGATACGATCCAACAGGTTCAGAGCCACTTGCTGGCGCATCAATACGAAGGGCTGATCGAAAAGTCCCAGCTGCGCGGCAAAGGTAAGAAACGCGGCAGGAAGGGACCCGCTCGTCGATGAACATCATTCTTCTTGGCCCCCCGGGCGCAGGTAAAGGGACGCAGGCGCGTCACTTGGTCGAAACACGCGGCATGGTTCAGCTGAGCACTGGCGACATGCTGCGCGAAGCCAAGACCTCGGGCACCGAGATGGGCCAGAAGGTTGCGGCGATCATGGATGCGGGCAAGTTGGTCACGGATGAGATCGTGATTGGCCTGATCGAAGAGAAGCTGACCACGGAAACCGGCGCCGGCTTCATCTTTGATGGTTTCCCCCGCACGCTGGCACAGGCCGATGCGCTGGCTGCGTTGCTGACCAAGCTGGGTCAATCGCTGCATACGGTGATCGAGATGCGCGTCGACGATGATGCCCTGGTGGGTCGCATTACCGCGCGTTCGACCTGCGGTGGTTGTGGTGAAGTCTACAATGACATCACCAAGCCGATCCCGGCAGATGGCAAATGCACCAATTGCGGCAAGGAAAATGACTTCCAGCGCCGCGCGGACGACAACGAAGACAGCCTGCGCACGCGCTTGATGGAATACTACAAGAAGACCTCGCCGCTGATTGGTTACTACTATGCCAAAGGCGATTTGCGCCCGGTAAACGGCCTGGCGGACATCAAGGAAGTGACTGCTTCGATCGAGGCGATTCTCGGCTGACCTCAGGTTGGGGCTTGACGGCCCCAGCAAAACCCCATATCGACCCCCATCCCTTTAGGGAATCAAGACCGCAGGCGGGATTCGTCCCAATTGCCCCGACCACCTCGAATAATGCTGAACCCTCTGGCGGCACTGCCACGGTTAGGCGTTGTGAAAAAAGGTTCTGGAGCTACGGAACCGCAACGAAAAGGAAAGTGAAACGTGGCACGTATTGCCGGCGTAAACATCCCGACTGCAAAGCGGGTACCTATCGCCCTCACATATATCACCGGTATCGGCAACACTTCGGCTAAAGCAATCTGCGAAGCCGTTGGCATTGAAGCGACCCGTCGCGTCAATGAACTGTCCGACTCCGAAGTTCTGGCCATTCGTGAACATATCGACGCGAACTACACCGTTGAAGGTGACCTGCGTCGTGAAGTTCAGATGAACGTCAAGCGCCTGATGGACCTGGGCTGCTATCGCGGTCTGCGTCACCGCCGCAACCTGCCGGTTCGCGGTCAGCGCACCCACACCAACGCTCGTACCCGCAAAGGCCCCGCAAAGGCCATCGCTGGTAAGAAGAAATAAGGGAGGGTCTGACTGATGGCACGTGATAAGACTCGCGTTAAGCGCAAAGAGCGTAAGAACATCGCATCGGGCGTCGCCCATGTGAATTCGACCTTCAACAACACCAAGATCCTTATCTCGGACGTACAGGGCAACGCCATTTCGTGGTCGTCTGCCGGTACCATGGGCTTCAAAGGATCGCGGAAATCGACACCTTACGCCGCTCAGATGGCTGCAGAAGACGCAGGCAAGAAGGCGCAGGAACATGGCGTCAAGACGCTGGAAGTCGAAGTTCAGGGCCCCGGTTCGGGTCGTGAATCGGCTCTGCGTGCGCTGGCTGCAGTGGGCTTCAACATCACATCGATCCGCGACGTGACTCCGATCGCTCACAACGGCTGCCGTCCGCCGAAGCGTCGTCGCGTCTAAGCGATTTTGAATTGAGCTGGGGCTGTGTTTTTTGCACGGCCCCAGCACGTCATTTTGAACCTCGGGCGTCTGCACCTTGTTGGTCATGGGGCGCGGACAGGAATGGAGGGATTACATGATCCATAAGAATTGGGCAGAATTGATCAAGCCGACCCAGCTGGAAGGTAAGCCGGGCAACGATCCTGCGCGTCAGGCGACTCTGGTTGCCGAACCGCTGGAGCGTGGTTTTGGTCTGACTCTGGGCAACGCGCTGCGCCGCGTTTTGATGAGCTCGCTGCAAGGCGCGGCCATCACCAGCGTTCAAATCGACAACGTCCTGCACGAGTTCTCCTCGGTTGCGGGCGTGCGTGAAGACGTTACCGACATCATCCTGAACCTCAAGCAGGTTGCCTTGCGCATGGAAGTCGAAGGCCCTAAGCGCCTGTCGATCAATGCTAAAGGCCCCGCAGTTGTTACCGCAGGCGACATCAGCGAAAGCGCCGGCATCGAGGTTCTGAACCGCGATCACGTCATCTGTCACTTGGACGATGGCGCGGACCTGTTCATGGAACTGACCGTCAACACCGGCAAAGGCTACGTCTCGGCTGAGAAGAACAAGCCGGAAGATGCGCCTATCGGCCTGATCCCGATCGACGCGATCTATTCGCCGGTCAAGAAGGTTGCCTATGACGTTCAGCCGACCCGCGAAGGTCAGGTTCTGGACTATGACAAGCTGACCCTTAAGATCGAAACCGATGGTTCGATCACTCCGGAAGATGCGTTGGCCTTTGCTGCACGCATTCTGCAGGACCAACTGTCGATCTTCGTCAACTTCGACGAGCCGGAATCGGCTGGCCGCCAGGACGAAGACGATGGTCTGGAGTTCAACCCGCTGCTGCTGAAGAAAGTGGACGAGCTGGAACTGTCGGTCCGTTCGGCAAACTGCCTGAAGAACGACAACATCGTTTACATCGGCGACCTGATCCAAAAAACCGAAGCCGAGATGCTGCGCACCCCGAACTTCGGTCGCAAGTCGCTGAACGAGATCAAAGAAGTGCTGTCCGGCATGGGTCTGCACCTCGGCATGGATGTCGAGGACTGGCCGCCCGACAACATCGAAGATCTGGCTAAGAAATTCGAAGACGCGTTCTAAACGCGTCTTCCTCAATGCCCGGGCTACCGGGGAATGTATGGGCACTTCCGCCCCAAGGAGAGCCGGTGACACGCATCGCCGGCCAGACAAAGCAAAACGCAAGATAGGAACTGAAAAATGCGTCACGCACGTGGTTATCGCCGCCTGAACCGTACTCATGAGCACCGTAAAGCTCTGTTTGCAAACATGGCTGGCTCGCTCATCGAACATGAGCAAATCAAAACAACTCTGCCTAAGGCAAAAGAACTGCGCCCGATCATCGAAAAGCTGGTCACTCTGGGCAAGCGCGGCGACCTGCACGCCCGTCGTCAGGCCGCAGCACAGCTGAAAGAAGACAAAGACGTCGCAAAGCTGTTCGAAGTTCTGGGCCCCCGCTACGCCGAGCGTCAGGGCGGTTATGTCCGCATCCTGAAAGCTGGCTTCCGCTATGGTGACATGGCGCCGATGGCGATCATCGAGTTCGTTGATCGTGACGTCGATGCCAAAGGCGCTGCTGACAAAGCCCGCGTTGCCGCCGAAGAGGCAGCAGACGAAGAATAAGAAAGCCCAGCTTTCTGAAGTCTACCCCCGCGTCCCAGACGTGGGGGTTTTTTGTTGGCGAAACTACTCGGTCAAATTGTCAGGTTAATGGTTTCGGTAGCGTGTACACCCCGTGTTTCTGTTTGGGGAAGTTGTCAGACCGAAGGCTCGTCGGTCCCATTAAGTCGGACATAGCACCTCGTTTTTCTGTTGTGATTGCGCGAATAATCTAGGGATTGCAGGCAGGTAATAGGACCAGACGAAATTGCGGTCTTATTGCCAGAATCACAAACTTGGGTGATCCTCAAAGAAATTGAAGGATCGAAATATGTTTAGATTACTATTTATCGTGGTCGGTCTGGGCGCATCTACTGCGCTTTTTGCGCAAGAAGCTTCTGAAGAAACAGCAGCAGCGGAAGAAGCTGCGGCGGTCTCGTCCGAGCTATTGACCGATGCTGAGCTTCAAACATTGGTTGCTCCGGTTGCTCTTTACCCAGACACGCTGTTGATCCAGATTTTCGTCGCAGCAACTCAGCCCTTAGAGATTGTAAAGGCGGAGCGTTTCCTTTTGGACAATGCAGACCGGGAACCCGCTGAGCTTGAGCCGGAAATTGATGCGATGGGCTGGGATCCATCCGTGAGCGTGCTGGCGACTGCATTTCCAGAAGTCGTTGGTCAGATGGCGACCCATATTGACTGGACCGAGACAATGGGCACAGCGATGCTCGCTCAGTCGGATGATGTAATGGATGCGGTTCAGGTAATGCGGGACCAAGCGATCGACAGTGGCGCGTTGGTTTCAGGCCCTGAACAAACGGTCGAAGTATCAGACGACGATACTATCGTCGTTACGCCGACGAACACTGAAACTGTCTATGTCCCACAGTATGACCCGGCCACGGTTTACACTGGTCCGTCTACCGGTGATGTTGTTGGTACGGCACTGTTGACGTTCGGAGCGGTGGCACTGATCGACGAGATTTTTGACGACGATGACGATTGGTATGATTATTGGGGTTGCCGAAACTGCGGCGGTTGGGGCGGAGGTCCGATCTACAGGAACCCGAACATCGACATAGACGTGGATGGCAATGTCAATATTGGCAACGAAATCGACCGTGGCGATCGGACAGAAATCGGCTGGAAGCCTGACCCTGAGCGCAAGGAAAAGGCTCAGGATAGAATTGCCAACCACAAGCGGCCAGAAGGCGGCAGGGGAGACCTGCCCGTCAATCGCCCGGATGGCCGCACGGATGAACTACGGGAAAAACTGAGTCGCGAGTCGGGTGCTACGGATATCAGCCGTGATCGCGCGGCAGCTGTGGCCGCTGGGGCAGGGGCCGGTGCTCTGGCAGGAAGTGCCCTTTCCAACCGAGGAAGCGGGAACAAAAAACTACCTGAAGTCAACCGGGGTAACGTGGACAGAGACAAGGCTGCTGCTAAGCAAAAGGCCGTTGAGCGAACAAAGCAACGTCCGGATGCCGCAAAAAAAGCGGTAAAGAAAAAACCGCAGACTGCCAAGAAACCGGCGGCGCAGCGCAAACCAGCAGCCTCCAAAGGGACGGCGATGAAAAAGAAAGCCTCGGGGAACAGAACTCGCAGCGCATCGCAACGCGGGCGCGCCTCCAAAGGAAAGCGGAGACGATAAGATGCGCACATCAATTATTTCTCTTGTACTGGCAGCGGTGACCGCCGGACCGGCCTTTTCAGACGGAAAAGTGTTTGAAACACCTCAAGTGGCGCTGGAAACGTTTGTCGAGGCACTTCGGGCAGATGATCAGAGTCTCATGCTGGAGATCTTTGGACCCGAGGCAGAAGACTTGATTGGAACCGGAGACCCGGATGTCGATCGGGAGAGGCGGCAAGAAGTGCTTGGTATGTATACCGACGGTTACCGTTTCCAGCCCGGAGATGATGGTGTCACCATTTTGTTGGGTGAAGACAGTTGGCCTTTCCCAATTCCCATTTCGAAAAGTGAAGAAGGTTGGCATTTTGACCTCGAGGCGGGGATCGAAGAGCTATCCGCCCGCGAGATCGGCCTGAACGAACTGGACGTGATTGAGTTGCTTGAAGCGTATGTTGATCTTCAAGCAGCGTTCAGGCTGGTTGATCACAATGATGATGGGGTCATGGAATTTGCCCAGAACATAATCTCGGACCCGGAATCACGGAATGGCCTGTTCTGGCCGGAAGAAGAGAGCTTTGTTGGGGCAGCGCTTGCGCGAGCGTCCGCCACAGGTTGGAGTGACGGGGAAACCGATTACGAAGCCGAGCCTTTCCTTGGATACTACTTCACGATCCTTCAGGCACAGGGCCCAAATGCGCCAGGCGGCGCGTATTCGTACTACGTGGGTGATCACTTTGTGGCCGGGCATGCTCTGCTGGCTGTGCCGGCAGAATATGGTGAAACCGGCATCCATTCGTTTCTAGTGGGCGAAAACGGGGTCGTGTACGAAGCAGATTTTGGCCCGGAAACGCTGGAACGCTCAGATGAAATTATGGCGTATGACCCGGGAAGTGACTGGGTGCCAGTCGAATAACCCCAATTGCGCCGTTTGTATTGACCCTAACCCGGTGGTTCACGCCACCGGGAGCTTGCATTACGGTCCGCGCAGACGCATATCCAAGCCAACTCTGAAGGTTGAGGTCTGAATGTTCCGCGCGACCCTTATCGCACTTTCGTTTGCCTGCGCGTCAGTTGCTATGGCTGAAACCCGTGTCCCGCAATCCCAGGCCGAAATATCGGTAGGGTTTGCGCCTGTGGTCAAAGAGGCATCTCCGGCGGTCGTCAATATCTACGCTAAAATCGTGCGGCAGGGGCGGGCTAATCCGTTTTTCTCGGACCCGTTCTTTCGTGACTTTTTCGGCCGCGGTTTTGACGAGCCCCGTCCCCGTGTTCAGAACTCTTTGGGGTCAGGCGTGATCCTGTCCGAAGACGGCTATGTGGTCTCCAATTACCACGTTGTGGGCACGGCGACTGAAATCCGAGTTGTCACTACAGACCGTCGCGAGTTTTCGGCGCAAGTGGTGTTGGGCGATAAAGAGAGTGACATCGCCATTCTGCGGTTAGAAGAGGCCGAAGACCTGCCACATTTGCGACTACGCGACTCTGACCATGTCGAAGTTGGGGAGTTGGCGCTAGCGATTGGCAACCCATTTGGTGTGGGCCAAACCGTTTCATCAGGCATTATTTCAGGGCTCGCACGGACTGGAGCGGCCACTGGGAATGCACGTGGATACTTTATTCAGACAGACGCGGCTATCAATCCCGGTAACTCGGGCGGGGCGTTGATCGACGTGAACGGAGACCTGATCGGAATTAACACTGCGATTCTGACCCGTTCCGGAGGATCCAACGGGATCGGTTTTGCCATCCCGGCCAATTTGGTGGCGGAATTCTTGCGGCAGGCGCAAGAAGGCAACGATAGCTTTGTCAGCCCCTGGGCAGGGATGGCTGGTCAGCACATGAGCGCCGACATCGCCGAGTCTTTGGGCCTGGTTATCCCGCAAGGTGTGGTGATTTCCGACCTGCATCCCCTTAGCCCACTGGCCGAGGCTGGCTTGCGCGTAGGTGATGTTGTGACCCACGTGGACGGTGACGAAGTGAACTCACCCGCCGAGATGAAATTCCGCATGTCCGTTGCAGGTGTCGGCGGCACCTCTATGGTGACCCGATTAAGAGGAGACGAGCGGTCCGAGGTGAAAATAGCGCTGATCAAAGCGCCAGAAACTCCTCCGGCCGAGGAAACCAAGCTTGACGACGAGACCGTTATGCCTGGCCTCGTGGTGTCGCGGGTCAATCCGGCCATCATAACCAAGTTTGAGTTGGTCTTGTCTCAGACAGGCGTCGTCGTTTTGGATGCGGGGCGTTATGGTGGAAGGTCCGGTTTGCGTGTTGGGGATGTGATCAACACCGTAAATGGCACGCTGATCGAGCGCCCTGCAGATGTGGTGGATGCGCTGACAGATCCCGGCCGTCGGATTAATTTCGATGTTCTCAGAGGGGGGCGCTCAGTCTCTCTTCGATTCCGGTTGTAACGTGAGCGACTTGTTCGATACCGGGGCCGCCGCGCCCGCGCCACCCGCGCACCGTCCGTTGGCTGATCGGTTGCGTCCGCAGTCGTTGGCCGAAGTAATCGGGCAAGAGCAGGTTCTGGGACCAGATGCGCCACTGGGCGTTATGCTGGCCTCGGGTAGCTTATCCAGTTTGGTGTTCTGGGGGCCTCCGGGTGTTGGTAAGACGACCATTGCGCGGCTCTTGGCGCAGAAAACCGATCTACATTTCGTTCAGATCAGTGCGATCTTCACCGGCGTTCCGGATCTTAAAAAAGTGTTCGAGGCCGCAAAAATCCGTCGCCAGAACGGGCAGGGCACGCTGTTGTTCGTGGATGAAATCCACCGCTTCAACAAAGCTCAGCAGGATGGTTTCCTGCCCCACATGGAAGATGGCACCATTCTTCTGGTGGGGGCAACGACCGAGAACCCTTCTTTTGAGCTGAACGCTGCTGTTCTCAGTCGGGCACAGGTGCTTGTGCTGGAGCGCCTCAGCCTTGCTGATCTGGAGCGCCTCACCCAAAGGGCCGAGAAGGAACTAAATCGCGCGTTGCCTCTGACCGGGCCTGCTCGCGAAGCGCTGCAAGAGATGGCGGATGGCGACGGGCGGGCGTTGTTGAACCTGATTGAGCAGGTTGCAGCGTGGAAAGTCGATGCGCCGCTTGATCCCGATGCGCTGGCGACGCGACTAATGCGCCGTGCAGCGAAGTACGACAAGTCGGGCGATGAGCATTACAACCTGATTTCAGCCTTGCATAAGTCGGTGCGTGGGTCTGACCCGGACGCGGCGCTTTACTGGTTTGCGCGGATGCTGACGGGCGGAGAGGACCCGCGCTATTTGGCCCGTCGCATTACCCGTATGGCGGTCGAAGATATCGGACTTGCCGATCCGCAGGCGCAGGCGATTTGTCTTCAATCGTGGCAGACCTTCGAGCGGTTGGGCAGCCCCGAGGGTGAGTTGGCTCTGGCACAGGCGCTGGTGTATTTGGCACTGGCTCCCAAATCGAACGGTGCTTACGTCGGCTACAAGGCAGCGATGCGTTTGGCTAAGCAGTCAGGTAGTGAGCCGCCGCCCAAACACATCCTGAACGCGCCGACCTCTTTGATGAAGGATCAGGGCTATGGTGCTGGCTATGCCTATGACCACGACGCCGAAGATGGTTTTTCGGGTCAGAACTACTTTCCCGACGGGATGGATCGGCCCGAGCTGTATCAGCCGGTTGAGCGCGGATTCGAACGGGAACTCAAAAAGCGGCTGGATTACTTCGCGAAACTGCGGGCGCAGCGGAACAGGCCCTAGCGCTGGCTTGACTCTTGCGGTGCGGCGCGCCACAGACGCGCATGTTTTCTAAGGCACCTATGGATACACAATCCGCGCGGAACCGCCGCGTGAAGGGGATATCGGCATGAGCGGCGTACAAATGATCATCGTGGCAGAGGGTGATGGCGACCAGCGGATCGACCGTTGGCTGCGCCGTCTGTTCCCGCATGTCAGCCAGGGGCGCATCGAAAAGATGTGCCGCAAGGGCGAGCTGCGTGTCGAAGGTGGCCGTGTTAAGGCCTCGACTCGGCTTGAAGTCGGGCAGGTCGTTCGCGTGCCTCCTCTGCCTGACGCCGATCACAAGCCTGCTGAGGTCAAGCGGCGCATCTCTGATTCTGACGCCAAGATGATTCAGTCCTGCGTGATCTATCGGGACGACCACGTACTGGCGCTGAACAAGCCTCATGGATTGCCGGTTCAAGGCGGCAGTGGTCAGACGCGCCACGTAGATAGCCTGTCCGAGGCGCTGCGGTTCGGCTACGACGAGAACCCTCGCCTTGTACACCGGCTGGACAAGGACACTTCGGGCGTGCTGTTGCTGGCGCGTACGCGAGAGGCTGCGAAGGGGCTAACCGCCGCGTTCCGTCATCGCGACACCCGCAAGATCTATTGGGCCTTGGTGGCCGGGGTGCCGACCCCGTATCTGGGCGAGATCAAGACCGGCCTCGTTAAGGCCGCAGGTCACGGCAAGCATGGTGAGGGCGAAAAGATGATCCCCATCCACCTGAACGAGATCGACGACAATCCGGGCGCGAAAAGGGCGCATACGCTTTATTCGACGCTGTACAGGGTTGCGGGGCGTGCTTCGTGGGTTGCTATGGAGCCGATCACCGGCCGTACTCACCAGCTGCGGGCGCATATGGCTGCGATCGGGCACCCAATCATTGGTGACGGCAAATATGGCGGTTCCGGGCAAGAAAACCTTGGCGACGGCTGGGGTGCGCAACTGGGCGGGATCATCAGCAAAAAGCTGCACCTGCACGCCCGGCAGGCGACGTTCCAGCATCCGATGACCCGCAAGACCATTACAGTCACCGCACCGCTGCCGGAACACATGAAACACAGCTGGGATACCTTCGGCTGGTCTGAGGATCTGGCCGCCGACGACCCGTTTGAGGCTTTGCAATGAGCGCACCACTGCGTTTGGTGCTGTTCGACGTGGACGGTACTCTGGTGGACAGTCAGGGCAGTATCGTCGCGGCGATGACCGCGAGCTTCGATGCTCAGTCACTTCCGGTGCCTGATCGCGAGGCGATCCTGTCCATTGTGGGTCTATCGCTGCCGAATGCGATGGCCCAGCTAGCATCAGACCACCCTGACTCTGTTCAGCATCGGTTGGTCGAGGGGTACAAAGAAGCCTATCACGCGCACCGTTTGGAACAGGGGGCGGCAAGCTCACCCCTTTATCCAGGTGCACGCGATGTTATCGAGAAGCTGCATGCAGTGCCTGAGGTGCTATTGGGTGTAGCGACCGGGAAATCCCAGCGTGGCCTGGATGCGCTGATTGAAGCCCATGGGCTGGAGCGCTTTTTTGTGACCCGCCAAGTCGCGGATCATCACCCGTCGAAACCGCACCCGTCCATGATCGACACGGCCCGCAGTGAAACCGGGGTAGACGCTGCCAACACGGTGATGATCGGCGATACAAGGTTCGATATGGACATGGCAAACGCTGCAAAGGTGGCAAGCATTGGTGTGACCTGGGGCTATCACGATCGATCTGTGTTAGACGGCGCAACCCGCGTAATTGAAACCTTTGAGCAGCTGCCCCGTGCGCTGGTCGAAATTTGGACGTGAGAACATGAGCGAGTGGAAACCCAAGCGATTTTGGACTGAGAGCGCGGTTGTCGCAACCGACGGCGGGTTCACCGTTGAACTTGATGGCCGCCGTGTAAAAACTCCGGCTAAAGCCGCT
The DNA here is from genome assembly GCF_056538765.1 of Ruegeria sp. BE9. Taxonomy (NCBI): domain Bacteria; kingdom Pseudomonadati; phylum Pseudomonadota; class Alphaproteobacteria; order Rhodobacterales; family Roseobacteraceae; genus Ruegeria; species Ruegeria sp. BE9. The sequence goes on from NZ_JBQFTS010000002.1 coordinate 28,864, forward strand.
TTAACCCTACCGACGCGTGCCATGGCCGAAGAGGTCGCTGCAGAGTGGGACGCTCAGGAAAAAGTGATCGACCCGACTGTCATGCCGTTTACCCGGTCGGCAAACGCCGCAATCGACAAGGTCTGTCACCAACACGCCGAAGTTGCGGACATGTTGGCTGACTACGGCGATTCGGACCTTTTGTGCTATCGCGCGGTTCACCCGCAAGAGTTGCAGCAACGCCAGGCGGAACAATGGGACCCGGTTTTGGATTGGGCGGCCGAAGCGCTCTCGGCTCGGTTGGAGCCTGTTGCTGGTGTGCTACACCAACCACAGCCCGAAACGGCGTTGACGACTCTCCGACAACGGGTTCACGGGCTTAGCGACTTTCAGCTTGCGGCGTTTCACGATCTGGTCAGCTTGTCGGGCTCTCTCATCCTAGGGTTTGCCGCAGCTCAGAACTGGGGCACTGCGGAAGAAATTTGGCAGATTTCCCGGTTGGATGAGCTTTGGCAAATCGAGCAATGGGGCCACGACGATGAGGCCCACGCTGTTGCCGAAACCAAAAAGGCGGCCTTCCTGCACGCAAAACGGTTTTTCGACCTCTCGGTTTGATCCTTCACAGCCTGATTTTCGAACGTTGAACGAGTCATCTCTGGATTGACTCATCGTTTTCCCTGATCCGGGCCTTGACGTTTGTTTATGAATGCGCCCAAACTCGTGGCCACTAAAGGGGAGACACCTTTGGGGAAACCTTTCTGGTACCAGAGGTGCCGGACAGAACCGTCCTGTGACTGGGGCGGACAATCAGGAAGAGGTAAAAATGAAAAAATCCGTAATCTTGGGCGTGGCAACCGTTGCCGGCCTGGCTGCTGCTGCAGCTACGGCGGGGACCGTCGATGATGTCAAAGCACGCGGTAAACTGAACTGCGGCGTGGCGACCGGCGTTCCTGGCTTCGCCAGCCCGGATGCCAACGGCGAGTGGCAGGGCTTTGACGTGGCCGTGTGCCGTGCAGTTGCAGCCGCCGTTCTGGACGATCCGACCGCCGTAGAGTTCATTCCGACTACCGGTAAAACACGCTTTACCGCGCTGGCTTCGGGTGAAATCGACATGCTGGCCCGTAACACCACCTGGACCTTCAGCCGCGACGTCGACCTTAAGTTCGAATTCGTTGGCATCAACTACTACGATGGTCAGGGCTTCATGGTTCCGAAGGCTCTGGGCGTAAGCTCGGCCAAGGAACTGGACGGTGCGACTGTCTGCATTCAGACCGGTACTACTACCGAACTGAACCTGGCAGACTTTTTCCGCATCAACAACATGAGCTACGAGCCGGTTCCGATCGAAACCAACGCCGAAGCGCAACAGCAGTATCTGGCTGGTGCCTGTGACGTCTACACCACCGACGCATCGGGCCTGGCCGCAACTCGCGCCACCTTCGAGAACGCGGCGGACCACGTGATCCTGCCCGAAATCATCTCGAAAGAGCCTCTGGGCCCGCTGGTTCGCCACGGTGACCACGAGTGGGGCGACGTAGTTCGCTGGACTCTGAACGCACTGATCGCAGCTGAAGAGCTGGGCGTGACCTCGGCAAATATCGATGAGATGGCTGCTGGCACCGACAACCCCGAAGTGAACCGTCTGCTGGGCAGCGAAGGCACTCTGGGTGAAATGCTGGGTCTGGACGCGACCTGGGCGCAGCGCGCGATCAAAGTCGGCGGCAACTATGGCGAAGTGTTTGCCAAGAACATCGGCGAGGAAACTCCGATTGGTCTGGCACGCGGCCTGAACGCACAGTGGACCGACGGTGGCCTGATGTACGCTCCGCCGTTCCGGTAAAACCTAAGGAGAAGGGCGCAGGGTAACCTGCGCCCTTTTTCCATCCATAAGAAACACGCCCGGAAAACTCTGAGCAGAGAAAAACTCTGCCAACAAAACAACCGGGATGCACGGGGATTTACATAGGTCATGACGACACTCACTGACCCGCCGAAGGAGCACTTCCGGCTGTCCATGCTCCTTTACGATACGCGGTATCGATCTGCGACCATTCAGGTCATCGCTTTGATCGGTTTCATGCTTTTGGCAGCCTGGATTATTAGCAACACAATTCAGAACCTCGAAACACTGGGCAGAACAGTCGGATTCGGCTTTTTCAGCGAGCCTTCGAGTTATGACATCAACCAACGCCTGCTGGAATACGACTCGCGCGACACCCATCTGCGTGCGGCGTTAATAGGCCTGCTTAATACGCTGGTTGTCGCAGTTCTGGGCTGTATCACAGCAACGATCATTGGCGTTATGGTTGGTGTTCTGCGTTTGTCGAACAACTGGCTGATCGCACGGATCATGACGGTTTACGTCGAAATGTTCCGCAACGTTCCGGTCCTGCTTTGGATCGTGTTCGCCATGGCGATCCTGATCGAAAGCTTGCCATCGCCACGCGCTTTCCGGGGCGAAGACCCAGAAGCGACGATGAAACTGTTCGATTCGGTCGCAGTGACTAACCGCGGGGTTTATATCCCCGAGTTTCTTTTCTCGCGCGGTTTGGGCGATATCCACCTGTTCGGAACGTCGAGCCTGCGCTTTGATGTTTCGCTGGACCTGATCGCTTTCCTGATCGTGCTCGGCGGTAGTATCTTTGCCATGCGCAAAGTCTCAGCCTGGGCCAATGCCACGCAGGAAAAAACCGGCGACCGTCCGACCATTTGGCACATCCAATTGGGCCTGCTGTTCGTGCCATCGGCCATCCTGCTGGGCGCGCTGGGCTTCCACCTGGGTTATCCCGAGCTGAAGGGCTTCAACTTCTCCGGCGGTACCCACCTTCGGAACTCACTAATCGCCCTTTGGCTTGCCTTGTCGCTTTATACTGCAGCCTTCATTGCCGAGATCGTACGTGCCGGTATTCTGGCCATCTCCAAAGGTCAGACCGAAGCCGCATCCGCACTGGGTCTGCGCCCGGGTCGGACCATGCGTCTGGTTATCCTGCCGCAAGCGCTGCGCGTCATCATCCCTCCGATGATCTCGAACTATCTGAACCTGACCAAGAACTCGTCTCTGGCGATTGCGGTCGGATACATGGATATCACGGGTACGCTGGGCGGCATCACAATGAACCAGACCGGCCGCGAGCTGGAATGTGTTCTGCTGCTGATGCTGGTCTATCTTACCATCTCGCTGAGCATTTCGGCTGTGATGAACTGGTACAACAACCGTGTCAAACTGGTGGAGCGGTAATATGAGTGATGTTTCATTTGTCCGCACGGAAATGTTGCCGGAAAAGGCCCCACCCGCATCCGAGGTTGGGGTACTAGGCTGGATCAGGCACAACCTGTTCTCAAGCTGGCTGAACGCCATTCTGACGATCATCTCGCTGTACTTCATCTACTACGTGCTTTCGAACATCCTGAGTTGGACGTTCGAATCCGTTTGGAATGCGAACTCCCTGTCAGAATGTCGTGAGATCATGATGGCGACCTGGGGAGATACCCATGGTCATGCCTGCTGGGGTGTGATCAAGGACCGGTGGCTGCAATTGCTGTACGGCTTTTATCCGCCCTATCCTGCGCATCCGGACGCAACTTGGTCCAATCCGCCCGAATCTGGCGGCTGGCCGGCCTATTTCCGTCCGAACCTGACCTTCATCCTGTTGCTGGTTGCAATTGCGCCTGTGTTGTTCACCAACGTACCGCGCAAGCTGTTGATCGTGACAGCGGCCTATCCGTTCTTGCTGCCCTGGTTGATGTGGGGCGGGTCGATCTGGGGGCCCCTTATGGTCGCCGCCGGGTTTGCCATTGGATACTTCGCCTACAAGATTGTGCTGCCGATGGCTGGGTCTCTGACGGCCCTCATCCTTGCTGCCGTGCTGCCCATTCTCTGGTGGTTGTTTGCAGCTGGCGCAGTTGCCGGAGCAATCAACTCGGTGATCCCGATAGGCATCGCTACGGTTGAAAGCCGCGACTTTGGTGGCTTCATGCTGGCGATCCTGCTGGGCGTTGTGGCTATCGGTGTTTCGCTGCCCATCGGCATCGTGCTGGCGCTGGGTCGTCAGTCCGATCTGATGATCGTCAAATACCTTTGCGTGGGCTTTATCGAGTTCATTCGTGGCGTGCCGCTGATCACTCTGCTGTTCGTGGCTTCGCTACTGTTGAACCTGTTTCTGCCGCCAGGCACCAACTTTGACATTATCCTGAGGGTGATGATCATGATGACCCTGTTCTCGGCCGCTTATATGGCCGAGGTGATCCGGGGTGGTCTGGCTGCTCTGCCGCGCGGTCAGTACGAAGGCGCAGACAGTCTGGGCCTGAACTACTGGCAGGCGCAGCGGTTGATCATTATGCCGCAGGCGCTGAAAATCTCGATCCCGGGCATCGTGAGCACGTTCATCGGTATCTTCAAGGATACGACTCTGGTCTCGATCATCGGTCTGTTCGATGTGATCGGCCTGACCAACGGCATCCGCGCTGATACCGCCTGGAACGGCGTCTACTGGGAACTGTTTGCCTTTATTGGCGTTCTGTTCTTCGTCGTCTGCTTCTCCATGTCTCGTTATTCCATGTATCTGGAGCGCAAGCTTCAGACTGGCCACCGTTAAGGAGTTCAACCCATGTCTGAACTTGCAATTGAACGCGAAATCGACCGCTCGAAGATGCAGGTGAGCGACGAGGTCGCCATCGAAATCACCAACATGAACAAGTGGTACGGGTCCTTCCACGTGCTGCGCGACATCAATCTGACCGTCAACCAAGGCGAGCGGATCGTTATCGCGGGGCCGTCGGGATCGGGCAAATCCACCCTGATCCGCTGCCTGAACGCGCTGGAGGAACACCAGCAGGGCAAGATCGTCGTGGACGGGACCGAGCTGTCGAATGACCTGAAAAACATCGACAAGATCCGGTCCGAGGTTGGCATGGTGTTCCAGCACTTCAACCTGTTCCCGCACCTGACGATCCTGGAAAACTGCACGCTGGCCCCGATCTGGGTGCGCAAGACGCCCAAGAAAGAGGCCGAAGAGCGTGCGATGCATTTCCTGGAAAAGGTGAAAATCCCTGAGCAGGCCGACAAATACCCCGGTCAGCTTTCGGGCGGTCAGCAGCAGCGCGTGGCGATTGCCCGCTCGCTCTGCATGATGCCGCGGATCATGTTGTTCGATGAACCGACATCGGCCTTGGACCCAGAGATGATCAAAGAGGTGCTCGACACCATGATAGAACTGGCCGAGGAGGGCATGACCATGCTGTGTGTGACGCATGAGATGGGCTTTGCTCGTCAGGTCGCCAACCGTGTGATCTTTATGGATGCCGGTCAGATTGTGGAACAGAACGAACCAGAAGAGTTCTTCAACAATCCGCAGAGCGAACGGACCAAGCTGTTCCTCAGCCAGATTCTGGGCCACTGATCCCATAGAAACGAAGGAAAAGGCGGGGTTTTTGCCCCGCCTTTTTTCATTCCAGCAACTCGCGTGGAATGGTGAAGCCCAGCACCGTGCCGCTGTGCCATTGGATCTGTGCCCAGTCGTCGATGTCAAACCGGATGACGGTTGTTGCACAGGTTGGGTAGTCGTGAAACCGGGCGTGGTCGGGGGCATGTCGGACGATACGGCTGGCAAACGCGGCGATCCCGGGGTTGTGACCCAGCATCAGCACCGTGGACTCCGTGGCGCCTGACAGTTCGCGCAACATGTCCCCGGAATCCGCATGGTAGAGCGTTCGGTGAAAACAAACCTTGTCCGCCTGCAAGCCCATCCGATCCCAAGTCTCGCGGGTGCGGGTTGAGGTCGAGCTTAGGACTTCATCCGGTAGCCAGCCGTTTTGACGCAACCATTCGGCAATCGCCGGGGCCGATTTACGGCCGCGCTTGTTCAGAGGACGGTCGTGATCACTTAGCGCCGGGCTGTCCCAACTGGATTTCGCGTGGCGGGTCAGGATCAGCGTGCGGGTCATGACGGGTGAAACGCTCTCATGTGATGGGCGGATTGTTCCGGGTTGCGCCCCGCACCCGCACTGAGAGGGCAGGATAGTCGCGCAAGGCACCCGCCGGTCATACAGGTTTGTCCTTCGTCCGTGGACAGATGACCGTGACAGGCATCGACGTCATAGAAGCTTTGGCTGTTCAGCGCACCGACCGGGCAGGTTTGGGTGCAAGGGGCAGGGCAGTCTGTGCACGGTGACGTGCTGCTGCCTTCGGGGATGTCGAATTCCCGTTTGAAATGCAACGCCCCGCGGTATGAGATCATCATGCCCACAGTGTCATGTACCAAAGCGCCAACCGGGCTGCTGAAGGTGCGACCGGATTTCAGCGCCCAGTCGATAAAAGGTGCATAGGGTGGTCCGCCAAACGGGAAATGTGCCTGTGCACCAAGATCCTGAGCCATCTTCCCAATGACGCGGCTGGACCAGCGGTCCACTGGATCGGGCCCCAACCATTCTGCGGATGCCTTTAAGACGGGCCAGAAGGCTGAACCTGCGCCCAAAAGAACCAGAGTTCCCCCGTCCAAGCTTTTGGCACCACTTTGCCGTGGATGCGTCGCACCCATGACGATTAGGCCCGCTTGATGCGCCGCGCGTGTTACCCAGCCATAGCTGATTGCTGCCGCGTAAGAGGAGGGTGGGGGCTGTCCGGTCATCTCTCCTCCGCGCGTCACGTCAATCGGGGCGGATCAGTGACCCGGCACCGTGCTCGGTAAACAGTTCTAGCAAGACGGCATTAGGCGCGCGACCATCCAGAATGACCACTGCGCGAACCCCGCTGTGCAGCGCGTCCAGCGCGGTTTCGGTCTTGGGGATCATGCCGCCTGCAATCGTACCGTCCATCGTCATTTCGCGGATCTGACCAGCTTTGAGCTCTGTCACGACCTCACCTCCTGCGTTCTTGACGCCTGAAACGTCAGTCAGCAGCAGCAATCGGTCTGCCTTTAGCGCGGCGGCGATGGCGCCGGCGGCAGTATCGCCATTGATGTTAAAGGTCTCACCGTTTTTACCTGCGCCCAAAGGCGCGATAACGGGGATCACGTCGTGCGAGAACAGATTGTGCAGGATGGCCGGGTTCATCTCGGACGGAGAGCCTACAAACCCAAGCGAAGGATCCGCCTGATCGCAGACGATAAGATTGGCGTCCTTGCCCGAAAGGCCTACGGCAGAGCCGCCCTGACCATTGATCGCCTGCACGATGCGTTTGTTTACGAGGCCGGAAAGGACCATTTCGACCACTTCAACGGTCGCCTTGTCGGTTACGCGCTTGCCATTCACGAACTCGGACTGAATGTCCAGTTGGTCCAGCATCGCGTTGATCATCGGACCACCGCCATGCACGACCACCGGGTTCACACCGACCTGACGCATCAGAACCACGTCTCGAGCGAAACTCTCCATCGCGTCGTCGCTGCCCATGGCATGGCCGCCCAACTTGATAACGACGATTGCCCCGTCATAACGCTGCAGGTACGGCAAAGCGCTGTTCAACGTGGCGGCGGTGGCGATCCAATCCCGGTTCATGTCTCTTGTCTTCATGGCTGCTGTCCCTTTGGCGTAACGTGTTAGGGCCTTTGAAAGGCTCTGCCAAGACCGGATCGCGGAAATGACCGCACCGAATATACCAGTGCGGTCGTTTGCCTTAGTTCATGACGCGCTTCATTGCCGGGATGTTGCTGACCAAAAGCAGGTCGAAAATCAACACGGCAAGCAGCGTCAGCCCGACCAGTGGGAACGCCATTGCGGTGAATAGACCAATCAGAACGGCTCCTTTCCACAGAGGGAGTTCTGCAGGCATTGGCGGTGCAGCCAAGCGGCCCGCGCGCTGCGGACGCCGCTTGATCCACATAACCACGCCTGAGACGCAGACAAATATGACGGACAAGCAGAACACCAGATTCAGGATAAAGTTCCACGTCCCCATCAAACCCATATGGAAGGGAATACCAAGAGCCATGGATTTACCCATCACTGAGTAATCCTCGTAACGGACATCGGCCAAAATCTTACCAGTATACTGATCCACGTGGACCGTACGGTCATTCACTGGATCGGTTGAGTCGCTGCTCATGCTGTCTCGGTTCAACGTCCACACCCCGGATTCACCACCCGGATAAGCCACGCGAAATCGACCGGTCATGTCCAGTGCTGTACCCAGCGCAACAAGCGAGTCGATATCAACTGGTGTGCCATTTGGAACGCCCTCTATTCCGGCTTCCGAACCCGAGGCAGGCATTGGTGTCTGTTCAAGAGCCCAAGGGACGTCGTTCTGGTGTCCATGATTCATACTGGCGTGGGTTTCGTCGGATAGGGGCACGTTATCCCATTTCTCGGCAGGGAAACTGCTCCACGGTTGGACAATCATTCCGCCCCAGACACCGGCCCAGGACAAGCCCGAGATCAGAAAGTACACCAGCAGCAGTGACATCCAGAAACCGGTCACAGCATGCAGCGATTTCCACAGCGCTCGCCCCCGGGCGCGCAGATTGGGGACAAGTGCAGCCCGAGCGTTGCCACGCGGCCACCACAAGTACAGACCGGTGAAAACCAACAGCAGGCTTAGTCCCGCTGCGATTTCAAGAATGCGGTCTCCGGTCGTACCAATCAGTAAGGTCGAATGGATGTTGTCTGCCAGATCGTACCATCCGTCACGACGGTTCCAGACTTGTAAGACTCCACCAGCATAGGGATCGACGGCCACAAGCCGTTGACCTGCTTCGGTCTTGATACGAAAGACCGTGGCCAGATCGGCCGCCTTGGGACCGATCCACTCAACGACGGTTCCCGGTACCTCTGCCAAAGCAATCTCGGCCTGCTGCGAGACGGGCAGGGCGGTACCTTGTACTTCGACTGCGATCTTCTCGCCGTCACGACCGTCGAATTGAGTGATGAACATCATCATCAACCCGGTCACGGCCAAAATGATCAGAAATGGGATGACGAATATCCCCGCGTAGAAATGCCACCTCCAAGCGGCGAAATAGAATTTCTGCGCAGCAGTGTTTTTTGCTTGGGTATCCCCCAGGGTTTGGCTATCCAATGCCATTGTATTCTCCGGATTCAATAATTGCCCCGCGCGGTAAACCGCGCGAGTTTGCTAAGTTTGTGCTGAATCAGGAGAAGATAGGCGGGCCTCGCGCATCGTACTGCGGATGGAATCCGGCACTGCGATGGGTGAAATCACGATGGGCCCAGCGAGGTTGGATCGAGGCGCCAAACGGCACGATCGTACCGACTGTAGGCAGGTCGATATCGGCGGTCAGCCCCGCAAAGGGACACATAATACGTTCATCTGTATTGTCGTGAATTGGGTCGTTCGTACCCAGATCAACCCACTGTTCGACCGTTCCTTCGCCGGTACAAAGCACCAAAAGTACTTTGCCGTCTTTGCCCATTGCTGGCATCCACCCCTGCGGGATTGCTCCGGTCAGCAAGAGCGCCAACGTCGTCAACAAAGCGAAAAGGCGGAGCGGCAAGCTCATTCCAGATGCGCGATGATCGAACGCAGGGTGGGAATTCCGTCGCCCTTTTCAGACGAGGTCAGTACGATTTCCGGGAAGGCCGCGGGGTGTTTCGACAGTGCGCCCCGTACCTGATCCAAAACCTTCTGGCGTTCATTGGCTTTGACCTTGTCTGCCTTGGTCATCACGCACTGAAATGTCACGGCACTGGTATCCAGTAGCTTCATGATCTCGGCATCCACCGGCTTTATGCCGTGTCGAGAGTCAATCAGGACAAAGGCGCGGCGCAGGGTTTGACGGCCGCTCAGGTATTGTTTTAGCAGCCGTTGCCACTTTTCCACCACCTTCACCGGCGCGTTGGCATAGCCATAGCCGGGCAGGTCGACTAGGTACAGCTCGGGACCTTGGGTGAAAAAGTTGATCTCTTGCGTCCGGCCCGGCGTGTTCGAAGCGCGGGCAAGACCTTTGGTCCCTGTCAGCGCGTTGATCAGGCTGGACTTACCAACGTTCGAGCGGCCCGCAAAGCAGACCTCTAACCGATCTGGAGCAGGCAGGCCGTTCATGGCGACCACGCCTTTGACGAACTCAGACTCGCCGGCAAACAGCTTGCGGCCCCGCTCTAGCGCGAATTCATCCGGGTCTTCGGCCAAAGGGAAGGGGAGGGTGCTCATAGCAGTTCTACCTTATCGCCAACCGAGATTGCGCCGCCTTTTAGGACTTCGGCATAGACGCCAAAGTCTTTATGGCCCCAAGTTTCCAGCGCACCAAGAGTATCGGCATCACGTTCGCCAGAGTCAGGGTTGGCTGTTGTTGCCAGGCAGCGGGTGATGCGCTCGCGCACGCGGAACACAGCTTCACCAATTTGAACTTCGCGGCCTAGCCAGTCGAATTCTTCCCACAGAGGCATGCCGTCGAACCAGATGTTGCCGCGCCAGCGGTTAATCGACAAATCTTGGCCCAGCCTTTGCCCAACGGCGCGATGAGACGCCATGTTACACAAGCTGATCGATGGGAAGTCGCTGTCGGTCATACCGCGCCCCTCAACCCGGATGATCCGCGCTGAGGCGGCCCTTTCCTTTGGCATGAGAGGTTTGACCCAATCCAGAAACGCCTGTTCGTCGTTATCAGGGGAAAATGTCAAATCTGGCCGGGTCGGGTGAGACAGGGTCAAACTATCCCCATTCGACCGGGCCGAAATGGCCATCAGTTGCGGTGCCTTCGCGCCACGACTGAAATTTGCACAAGGAACCCACTCAGAACCGTCCGCTTTGGATGCTTCATGAGCAACCGCCCAAACGCGATCCCCGGGCATGGTCTGCCCGGGGTTCACGATTACGGTTTCGACGGCTTCTCGACCATGGCTTTTGATCGGATGCCGCCAAAGCTGGGTTACTTCAGCTGTCATTTATCATCCGTTTTCGCAGTGCGTTTGAAGCTGGACTTGATATTGCCAAACACGTCCGGCTTATAGCCCTGACTACGCATGATCAGGTACTGCTGAGTAAAGGTGATCGTGTTGTTCGCGATCCAGTACACAACCAGCCCGCTTGCAAATCCACCCAGCATGAACATGAACACCCATGGCATCCAGGCAAAAATCATCGCCTGCGTTGCATCGGTTGGTGCCGGGTTCAGCTTTTGCTGCAGCCACATCGAAATACCCAGCAACAGCGGCAGAATGCCGATGAAGATCAGCGCCATGAAGCTTTCCGGCGCGGGAGCCGCCCAAGGCAACAAACCAAAGAGGTTGAAGATCGAGGTCGGGTCAGGCGCGCTGAGGTCTTGGAACGGGCCAAACCACGGGGCCTGACGCAGTTCGATGGTGACAAAGATCACTTTGTACAGCGAGAAGAAGATCGGAATCTGCATCAGGATTGGCAGGCAGCCCGCAGCGGGGTTCACCTTTTCCTTTTTGTACAGCTCCATCATCCCTTGCTGCATCTTCTGACGATCGTCGCCAGCTGCCTCTTTCAGGGCTTCCATCTGCGGCTGCAGTTCCTTCATCTTTGCCATCGAGACGTAGGACTTAAACGCCAGCGGGAACAAGATTGCCTTGATGATCAGAGTCAGGCCGATGATCGACCAGCCCATGTTGCCGATCAGAACATTGATATTGTGCAGCAGCCAGAAGATCGGCTTGGTCAGGAAGAAGAACCAGCCCCAGTCGATGCTGTCGATGAACTTTTGAACACCTTCCGACTGATACTCGCGAATGGTTTCCCATTCCTTCGCGCCAGCGAACAGCTGCGTGGTGACCTCTTCTGTTGCGCCGGGGGCGACGGTCAGGGTCGGCAGAACCGTTTCGGTCTGGTAGATTTTGCGGCGTGCGTCGTATTTGGCGGCGGCCTTGAACGCTGTACCCGGCTCGGGGATCAGCGTTGTCATCCAGTAGTGGTCAGTGAAGCCGATCCATCCGTCTTCCTTGACCTGATAAACCTCGGCCTGGGCGCGTTCGTTCGGGTCGATGTCGAAATCGCGGACGTCACCATAGTCGATCTCGGTGAGTGTACCGTCGGCCATGCCGATTACGCCTTCATGAAGGATGAAGAAATTCTTCAGGCCAGGCAGGTCGCCATCTTCGCCAATGCCATGACGGGCCAGAATGCCGTAGGGGGCCATGCCTACTTCAGCCTGAGTGTTGTTTTCGACGGATTGAGTAACCGTAAACATGTAGTCTTCGTCCACCGAAATTGTGCGGCGGAAGGTCAGACCGTTGTTGTTGTCCCATTTCAGGGTAATGGGGGTGTCGACACTTAGTGTTTCACCCTGCTCGATGGTCCATAGCGTGTTCGGGCCAGGAACGTCTTCACCTGCCACACCGGCACCCGGTGCCCAGCCATACAAAGCGTAGTAAGCAGATTCCGATCCGACCGGAGCCAAAAGCTCGACGATCGGTGCGTTCTCTTCGATGGAGACCTTGTAGTCTTTCAGGAACAGTTCATCGATACGACCGCCCGACAGTGAAAGGCTACCTTTCAGGCGAGGGGTGTCGATTTCGACCCGCGGTGCCTGTGCTTCGGGCAGTGTTTCCTCGGCTGCGGCTGTTGCTTCGCCGACAGTGCTTGAGCCAGAGGCGCTGGGAGTTTGAACCTCGTTGCCTTCGACGGTGGCGATTTCGGCCTCATTTGGAACGGTTGTTTGTTCCGGCGGAGGGAACAGCACGAACCAAACAAGGATCACGAGAAAGCTGAGCGCGGTTGCAAGGATGAGATTCTTGTTCTGATCGTCCATCTGGGACAGCCACCTTAAGCAGTGAAACACACCCGGTGGGTTCAACAGAGTGCAGGGCCAAAGGTCAAGCGGAATCGCCCCACATTTCCTCACGTATAGCGTTTCTGTGGCGCAAATTTGCGATTACAAGCCCGCCTGGCCCCCGATCTTGGGGATGCCGTTGACCTTTTGCTGGTGTGCGGCAAGCCAGTCCAAGGTCTTTTCAAACGGCATTGGCTTACCGATCCCAAACCCCTGAACATGGTTGCAGCCCAGTTGCGCCATCAGAGCATGCTCGCCTTTGGTTTCGACACCCTCAGCCAGAGTTTCGATATTCAGTCGTTCAGCCATGGTCAGAATTGCGCTGACCATTTGTTGTTGGCTGGCATCGCGATCGGCCTTGGCCACGAATGTCTTGTCAATCTTGATGCGAGAGACCTCAAAACGCTTGATTGACGCGATTGAGGCGTGGCCAGTTCCAAAATCATCCAGGTCAATGCAGCAGCCCAGGTTGGCCAAGCTGGTAACGTTACGTGTGATTACGTCATCGGGCCTGCGTGAAAACACGGTTTCCAGAATCTCGATAGCCAATCGATCCGGGGTCAGGTCGTTTTGATCAAGTTCCCATTTCAAGTGGTCCACAAGGGAGGGGTTGCGCAATTCGTCTGAGGAAAAGTTCACCCCGACCTTTGGGACGATGACACCGGCCCGAGCCCATTCCTGCATTGCTGCAAACGCGTGATGCCGGATGGTCTGTCCAAGCTTTTCCATCAACTCGGCCTGCTCGGCAAATGGTAAGAAAACCTGCGGACTCAGGATCCCCTTTTTGGGGTGTTCCCATCGAGCCAGCGCCTCAAAACCCGAAACCTGTCCAGTATCCGTTGAAACCTGAGGCTGGAACCAGGGGCGAACTTCGCCTTTATCCAATGCTGCTTCGAATTCTTTGCGTAAGTTCGCGCGATTGCGGGACCGGCGGCGCGTTTCGCTGGAAAAGGCCCGAATGGTTGATGGTCCATTCCTTTGCGCCTCTCCCAACGCCGCATTGGCGGCTTCGATCCAATCAGTGAACCCGCCCCGCTCAGTATTGGACAGCAGGCTAAAACCGATCGAGCAAGAGGCGTAAACACCCGTTGCGTTCAGGGTGATTGGGTCTTCGACGACCGATTGAATTCTGCCGGACAATTGAATGCAGGCCTCAAGGTCAAGGTTCGGCGATGCGTCCAGCCCGATGGCGATTTTGTTTTGATCGAGACGGGTAACGAGGTCCTGTGTGCGCAGAACTGAGAGAACCCGTTTGCAGAACTTGTCCGTGAGATGATGCGCCGCAGCGTTTCCGTGCAGGTCGACGAGATCCGAGTAGTTATCCAGCGCTACAACCATACAGGCGGCGTTCTCAACGTTAGTGTTGGTTTGGCTGCAAATCACCTCCATCCTTTCGGCAAACGTGTCGATGGCCATAATGCCGAACGAAAGATCTTTTCGGGAGTTCGCTCGGGCGCTAAGGGCTGCAGAACCCACGAAAATCATGGGTAGCCCGATTGCCGCGCCCACCAACGCCCGCTCACCGCCCAGCCAAAACGCGGCCAGACTGATGGCCGGAATAAAAGCTAGTGCCTGCGGTCCGTGGAATGCTGATGAAAGATGCTCGAGAACGCGAGTGACTGAGAGTTCTTTCCACATTGGTTTTCTGGGCCTTTACGTTGAGCTTAGAACGCTGTCGGCAACCGTAGAAAACCAATCTGAGTTAGACGTTAACGTAACTGCGGAATTTCATCAGAATATTCGTCGTTTTTACTCGGACTCAAACCAAGGTTCTGAAAATCAAACAATTTGGGGTCCAACAGGTGTGAAGGTCGAGCATTGGTTAATGCCCGGAACATCACCTGACGCCGCCCAGGGCTGTTCTTTTCCCACTGGTCCAGAATCTGTTTCACCTGTTGGCGCTGTAGCCCATCTTGGCTACCGCAAAGATCACAGGGAATAATGGGATAGTTCATCGCGTTGGCGAACTTCTCACAATCGGCTTCCGCCACATGAGCCAGTGGGCGGAAAACGAACAGATCCCCTTCCTCGTTCACCAACTTTGGGGGCATCGTTGCAAGGCGTCCACCATGGAAGAGGTTCATAAAGAACGTCTCAAGGATGTCGTCGCGGTGATGGCCCAAAACCACTGCCGAACAACCTTCTTCCCGAGCGATGCGGTAAAGGTTGCCCCGGCGCAGGCGCGAACACAGGGCGCAGTACGTGCGGCCCTGAGGAACCTTATCCATCACTACAGAATAGGTGTCCTGGTATTCGATGCGATGGGGCACCCCCATCCGTTCTAGGAATTCTGGAAGGACAGTCGCCGGAAAGCCGGGTTGACCCTGATCCAGGTTGCAGGCCAGTAGATCCACCGGAAGAAGGCCGCGCCATTTCAGCTCGTAGAGTACGGCCAGCAAAGTATAACTGTCTTTGCCGCCTGACAGGCAAACCAGCCACCGGGGCGGTTTGCCGTCCTTGTCGTGGGCCGACGGATCCACCATCCCGAATTGCTCGATGGCCTCTCGGGTTTGGCGCACGATGCGTTTGCGCAACTTCTTGAACTCGGTGTTCGAAGGCGCGCCAGCAAACAGCGGATGGATATCGTCAGTCTCGTCAAACATGAGCCGTGGTTACAGCGCAGGGGGCATACGAGCAAGCGCCAGATCGTTTTAACCCGCAAATTTGGCGCCTGAGCGCCGTCATGTTAGCGTCTGATCATTTTAAGGAGGATGCCATGGACTACACCTTTGTTGCCCGCGGCAAAAGCGGGAACGGATTTTCGAATGAACCTTCGGCCAGCCATTTTCTGGCGATTCCGCCGGAAGATGATGACATGAAACTGTCGCACAAGATCACGAAAAGCGACTGGACGACACGGATCCTTGCGGCCGCTGAAAGCGGTGCGCCGAATGAAAATACGCAAGGCGACATCGTGTTCTATGTCCACGGGTTCAATAACTCGCAAAAGGAAGTTCTCTTGCGTCATCGCAAGATCCGACAGGGGCTGGAGGCTAACGGGTTTGACGGTGTGGTGGTCAGTTTTGACTGGCCCAGCGCAGATTCCGCGTTGAACTATCTTGAGGACCGGATGGACGCGAAGCAATCGGCGTTCCGGCTGGTCAAGGATGGGGTCGCCACTTTTGCGGCATTACAGCGGCCCGATTGCCGGATCGACCTGCATATTTTGGCACATTCAATGGGCTGTTACGTAGTGCGCGAGGCATTTGACGACGCTGATGACCGTGCAGCGATTGCCGGTAAAAGCTGGTCGGTCAGTCAGATTATGCTGGTGGCTGCTGATCTTTCAGTCGCTTCTCTTGAACCGGGCAATCCGAAATCATCCTCGTTATACCGCCACTGCGTTCGACTGACCAATTACTACAATACGCTGGACGACGTGCTGTCGATCTCGGCCGTCAAAAGAATTGGCGTTGCGCCGCGGGCTGGGCGCAATGGTATGAGCCAACCCTTTCATCAGAAGGCGGCCAATATCTATTGTGGTCAACGGTTCAAAACCGGAGGGTTCGACGGTGGGATCAATGCAGGTCACACGTTTTACTTTGACGATCCTGTGTTTCTGCAAGACGTCAGCCACACGGTGTCCGGTCGGTTGGATCGAGGCGAGATTCCAACCCGTCGTCCCACGGATCAGGGCAATCTGGCGCTGGTTAATCCGAGTTGATGTTATGCACAGCTTTTTGTGCTGCCTCGACAGGATAGCCGGCAGGTTATGAGGCGTTCACGAGGTCTTGTCGTCTCCGGGTTCAGGCACCGGGTCGTAGCCATCGCCGCCCCATGGGTGGCAGCGTCCGATCCTTCGTGCCGCCAACCAAGCGCCCTTGATCGCGCCGTGTTTCTCAAGTGCTTCCAGTGCATAGGCAGAGCAAGTCGGCTGGTAGCGACAGTTGAAGCCGACCCAAGGGCTGAACACCAAACGATAGGCTCGGACGGGAAGGGCGAAAATATGCGAAAGCAAGGTCATTTCTGAGAACCATGCACTTTGCGCAAGGCATAGCGCAGATCATCCAGAAGTGCATCGAACGGTCGTGCAGCTGTCACTTCGGCGCGACCGATAAGTACGTAATCCCATCCGTCCCGCCCATGAACAGGCAAGACTGCTCGGGCGGCCTCGCGCAGGCGCCTTTTGGCGCGGTTGCGCGCCACGGCATTGCCGACCTTTTTCGAGCAAGTGAAACCGACGCGAATCCCTGGCGCTTCGTCCGCAGTGCGCTTGCGGGCCTGCACCATCATAGAAGAGGTGCCCTGCCGACGCGCTCGGGCGGCTTTCAGGAAATCAGACCGTTTCTTGAGAACGGTCAAAGTTTCAGGCGCGCAAACGGACGCCGCCGGGGGCATATCCCCGGGGTGGTTCTTACCATCCACAGGGGCCTCCGGCGGCGTCATGTTCATAACCTGATCGGTGAGCGGTTTACGCGCTCAGCGACTTGCGGCCACGTGCGCGGCGCGCGTTCAGGATCTTGCGGCCGGCCTTGGTGGCCATGCGCGCGCGGAAACCGTGGCGGCGTTTGCGAACCAGGTTCGAAGGCTGATAGGTGCGTTTCATCGCTCCGTCTCCAATCTATGCGGTCGGGTGCGGCGCGGATTCGCCTGCCCGTGGTGTTCGAAGCCCGTCCTCTACTGGTAAGCGGGGGGTAAGTCAAACCCCTAGGTGGGGGTTTTATCGCCTTTTGCAACAATTCTGTAACCGCAGCGGGTAAAAGGTTTCAAAACGGCTGTTTTAGGGCCCTTATCCCTCACATTCCCTGCCGAAACATCAAGGCCGCGTGAGGCCTCTGTTTCGCGGCCCCTTCACAGCGCATGTTGGGTTCAGAATGAAACGCACGAAACCGGACAGCCTTATGAGCGATACAACTCAGGCCCCGCGCAGCGGGCTTGCGCGACATATTCCTTTGCTGGTGATTCTCGCCGTCGCTGCGGTGGGTTTCTTTACGCTGGGCGACTATCTGACTTTTGAAACTCTGCGTGACAATCGCGAGGCTCTGCTGGAATGGCGCGACACGCATTACTGGTCGATGGCAGTGCTGTTTGTTGCTGTCTACATCGTGATCGTAGCCTTTTCTTTGCCCGGCGCAGCCGTTGCTTCAATGACCGGAGGTTTCCTGTTCGGCCTCTTCGCAGGCACCGTATTCAACGTCTTTGCTGCAACCATCGGCGCGTCCGCTATCTTTTTGGCGGCGCGTTGGGGGTTAGGCGAATCCCTGACCGCACGGTTGGAATCTTCCGAAGGGACAATAAAGAAGCTCAAAGATGGCCTGCGTGAAAACGAAATCTCAGTCCTGTTCCTGCTGAGACTTGTGCCGGTGGTGCCGTTTTTCGTTGCCAACTTGGTACCTGCCTTAGTCGGAGTTAAATTCCGCAACTTCCTGATCACGACGGCGCTGGGCATCATCCCGGGCGGAATCGTCTACACTTGGATCGGCGTTGGATTGGGCGGAGTTTTCGACCGGGGCGAGACGCCGGATGTTTCGCTGCTGTGGGAACCGTTTGTCATCGGGCCGATCATTGGCTTGTGCGTGTTGGCTGCGTTGCCGATAGTTATCAAAGCCCTGAGAGGCAAAAAGGACGCCTGAGATCATGCAAGAACTGAAAACCGATATCCTGGTGATCGGGGCCGGGTCGGGCGGCTTGTCCGTTGCGGCTGGGGCCAGCCAGATGGGTGCCGACGTGATCCTGTTGGAAGGTCACAAAATGGGCGGCGATTGCCTGAACTTTGGCTGTGTCCCATCCAAGGCGCTGATTGCCAGTGGCAAGGCTGCTTATGGGCAGTCGCATTCCGCTGCGCTGGGCGTGGCTGATGTGGTGCCGCAGGTGGACTATGCCGCTGCAAAGGACCATGTGCACGGCGTGATTGCTCAGATAGAACCGATGGACAGCCAAGAGCGGTTCGAAGGGTTCGGCGTCAAGGTCATCCGGGAATATGGCAGCTTTGTCTCTCCGACCCAAGTACAGGCCGGAGATCACTTGATCACCGCGCGTCGTTTCGTGATCGCGACCGGCTCATCACCCTTGGTTCCTCCGATACCCGGGCTGGATCAGGTGCCCTATTACACCAACGAGACCATCTTTGACCTACGCGACAAGCCCGAGCATTTGCTGATCATCGGTGGCGGTCCGATTGGTATGGAGATGGCGCAGGCCCACATCCGTCTCGGCTGTGAGGTGACTGTGATCGAAGGCATGCGGGCCTTGGGCAAAGACGACCCCGAAGCGGCCGAAATTGTATTGGACACGCTGCGTGCAGAAGGTGTGGCAATCCACGAACAGGCTATGGTCGCGCAGATTCGCAATAACAAAGGTCTCGTAGAAATCGTGACCGAGAACGGAGACATTTATACAGGATCACACCTGCTTCTTGCTGCCGGGCGCAAGGCGAATACCGATCAGCTTAACCTTGAGGCCGCGGGGATCGAACCGACTCGTACCGGGATAAAGGTCGACGAGTCGCTGCGGACGACGAACCGTAAGGTCTATGCCATTGGTGATGTGGCCGGCGGGCTGCAATTCACGCATGTTGCAGGGTATCACGCCGGCATAATCATCCGCTCAGCCCTGTTTGGCCTGCCGTCCAAGGCCAAGACAGCACATATCCCTTGGGCTACCTATACTGATCCTGAGTTGGCGCAAGTCGGCCTGACTGAGGCGCAGGCGCGCGACCAGCATGGCGACAAGGTCGAAATCGCGAGGTTCGACTACCACCACAACGACCGCGCCATCACTGAGCGTAAGACGAAAGGCTTCATTAAGGTCATGGTCGTAAAGGGCCGTCCTGTAGGTGCTACAATCGTGGGTCATCAGGCAGGTGAACTGATCAACTTGTGGTCGCTGGCGCTGGCCAATAACCTGAAGATGGGGCAGATCGCCGCGATGGTTTCGCCCTATCCGACGATTGGAGAGCTTAACAAACGAGTGGCGGGTGCCTATTTCTCGCCAAGGCTGTTTGAGAATCAAACGGTTAAACGCGTGGCCAGGTTCGTCCAGCGCTGGATGCCCTGACCAGGAAGGGAGAGCAGATTGAACTCGCTGTCGGGCCGATTTTTGATCCTGACGACGGTCTTCGTGATGTTGGCCGAGGTTTTGATCTTTGTCCCGTCGATTGCACGCTTTCGCGAAGACTTCCTGCTGAACCGGCTTGAACGCGCACAAATCGCATCTCTGGCTTTATTGGCGGATGACATGCTGGCCGAAGACCTTGAGGCCGAACTCTTGGCCAATGCAGGGGTCTATAACGTCGTGCTGCGTCGTGACGAGGTGCGCCAGCTAATGCTCTCGTCCCCCATCCCCGAGCAGATTACCAAAACCTATGACTTGCGTGATGCGGGGCCGTGGGTCTTGATCCGTGATGCGATCACTCGCCTCTTTACCCCGGAGAACGAAATCATTCGTGTGATCGGCGAGCCCGTCAAGGATGCTGGGCTTTTGATTGAGGTAACGACCGACAGTATGCCGCTAAGAATGGCGATGACCGACTATGGGCTGCGCATTCTGGGTCTTTCCTTTGTCATCTCGATTATTACTGCGTTTTTCTTGTTTTTGGCCGTGCGCGTTGTTCTGGTGAAGCCCATCAAAGGCGTTGTGGGCTATATGCAGCGTTATGCGGGGGCCCCCGAGGACGCGCGGGGAATCATCTCTCCCAATTCCAAGGTGACCGAGCTGCGCGAGGCGGAAGAGGCCTTGCAGCAGCTGCAAACGGAACTGACGCAGGCGCTGAAACAACGCGAGCGTTTGGCGCAGCTGGGTGGCGCGGTTGCCAAGGTCAGCCACGATCTGCGCAATATCTTAACCTCTGCGCAGCTTTTCACCGATCGGATCGAATCCAGCGATGACCCTCTTGTGCGGCGCATGGCGCCTAAGTTGGTGAACTCGATCACGCGGGCGGTGTCTTTGTGCGAAAGCACTCTGGCATTTGGTCGCGCAGAAGAGCCCGCACCGACCTTAACCATGGTGCCTCTGCGGGATGTCGCCGAGGATGTTGTCGCCAGCGAGAAACTGGCCGTTGCTGATGCCTGCGTCGAAATCGTAAACAATGTTCCGCAAGATCTGATCGCGCGTGCCGACCCCGAGCAAATGTTCCGTGTGATGATGAATTTGGTGCGCAATGCGCGTCAGGCATTGGTCGCGTCCGGAAAGCCGGGCAAGGTTACCATTTCCGGTCACGAGGATGAGGGCAGTTGGTGTATCGAAATCAGGGACACAGGTCCCGGTTTGCCGCCAAAAGCCCAAGAAAACCTGTTCACGCCATTCCAAGGCGGGGTGCGCAAAGGTGGCTCGGGTCTTGGGTTGGCCATTTCGCAAGAACTTGTGCGCGGACATGGCGGAGATCTGGTTTTGGCCGAGACAGGTCCCCATGGAACATCATTTGAAATTCGGCTTCCGCGGGGCGAAGGGACTTTTTAATTTTTTTTTGCAGAATCGTCTTGCACGTTCTTAACACCGGGTCTACATAGCGCCTCACCAACGCGGACCGATAGCTCAGCTGGATAGAGTACTTGACTACGAATCAAGGGGTCGGGGGTTCGAATCCTCCTCGGTCCGCCACTTACATCTCATGTAAGGCGCTGCATAGTTCTGACACCAGCGACAGAACACTGAAGTTTTAGCGGCGCTTCCTATATCCAGCACCCAAACCGATTTCTTCGATTTCGACTGCCTATTCGGGAAGTCAGGGCTGATTTTCAGATCGGTTACTATTTCAAAAAACTCGTTACGTTTCGACGATTCCAGTTGAAGAATAATGTGCTCAAACTGCTGATTTACTTAACGGCGTGCCAGCGATTCAATGGGCGCGATTGGTTCGAGTGCTTTAGATTGCAGAATCGCATCTGGCTCCAGCGTTGGACCGGAGAGAAATCCAATCCATTCCTGCGCCCGTTCCTTGCTTCCATCGTATTGTTTGAAAGACTGAAGTTATCCACTTCTATAGTGGTTGGGCCGGAAATTTATCCCGAGTATTATTCGGATAACAGGGCTCCGCTTAGGTCAAAGTGTTTAGGGAACATTGCGCGCAGAAACCGAAAAACAATCCTCATTGCCTCGTTACGGTCAAAGGAATCCGGGTGGAGTAGATAGTCGGTCCACATGCCTTCCAGCATTGCGAGTGTACCGTGCGTAGCGTCCCGGGCGACCTGATTGGGGTGTTCAATTCCGGCTTCTTTCGCAATTCGAGCGAAGGCGTTGAATACTAGATTTCGAAGCTTTGCGTCGCGTGTATCTGAAAACGCAGCGATCGCTGCTCTGTTTCGGGCTTCGCCTCGAAACGCATACCAAATCGAAACGTTCCTCTTGTTGAGAACGGCTTCACTCAGGTCACCCCGAACAATCATCTCAATATGTTCCTGTCCGGATTGCCCCGTCGTCTCCAACATAGCGTAAATGCCATTGTAATATTGCTCGGACGAATAGCGGGCGGCTTCGTTTACAAGGTTGTCCTTGCCGCCGAAATGAAGGTGAATCATGCCGCGGGAAAGCTCGGCGCGTTGAATGATTTCGCTGACCGACGTCTCAGAAATCCCTTTTTCCGAGACCGAGTCGAGTACTGCCTCGATCAGAGACAGGCGGTTTCGTTCCCGTATTTCTTGTCGTCTTCCAGTCATTTGATCAGGCAGTTCTGTTTGTTTTCAGTCTCTTGTAGTGCCTTCTAGCGACCTCTGAAAAATTAGCCAGCTTTGGTTGTGAAAATACCAGTTGACACAGCTAGCCCGAAAATTCCAGATTTAAATGGACGATTGTCCATTTTGTGATGGGAGTCGTCACGCCACCGAAAGCAAAGATCAGCAGGGAAGCATGGCCGGAGTAATACGGAGTGAAACGGGCAAGGGCCTGGCACTGAGCGCGCCTGCGACGCTCTATGTCGGCTTGCTTGTGGCTGTGCCTCTTTGCATTCTTGTGGCCTATAGTTTTTGGACCCAGACATATGTCGAAATTGACCGGACGCTGACATGGGCGAACTACCAAGAGGCGTTCACCGACCCCTTGGTTCGGCACTTGATGATCCGATCAGTTGCGATTGCGGGGGCGGTGACACTGGCAACGGTCTGCCTAGCCTACCCGATCGCCTACTTCATCGCATTTCGGACGCAGAAAAAGACCCTCTGGCTTTTGCTGATCACCATTCCCTTTTGGAGCAGCTATCTGCTGCGGGTGTTCAGTTGGAAGCTGATCCTCGGCTTCAACGGGGTGATGAACTCGGCTTTGATTTCGCTGGGGCTGATACAGGAACCACTAACCTTCCTGCTCTACAATGAATTCGCCGTTGTCCTTACGCTTGCTCATGCCTGGGCGCCCTTTGCAATCCTGCCGATTTATGTGTCGTTGCAAAAGATCGACCGTAGCCTGTTGGAGGCCGCAACCGACCTTGGCTGCAGCAAGCTAGAAAGGTTTGTCCGCGTGACCTTGCCGTTGACGGTACCGGGGATAATTGCGGCCTGTCTGATCATTTTCATCCCTACTGTTGGCGATTACGTCACCCCGGCCTTAGTCGGCGGATCTCAGGGTAAAATGGTGGCCAATTTGATCCAGGTGCAGTTTGGCGCCGCCAATAACTGGCCTTTGGGTGCCACCTTGTCTTTGCTGGCCATGCTGTCGGTCGGCTGCGTTGCAATCCTGTTCGTGGTGGTCGTCACCGCATTGGGCCGGAGGATCAGATGACCAAGGCGTTTCGTATCCCATGGCTGCTGGTTTATGCGATCGCCTATCTGGTGTTTCTCTACTTGCCGGTTTTGTTGTTACCGCTGTTTTCGTTCAACGACGGAACTATCGTGGCCTTCCCGCTAAAAGGGTTCACGTTAAAGTGGTACGCGCAGTTGGGGCAGCAGGACACGCTGCTACAGGCTATGGTGAATTCGCTGATCGTCGGCAGCGTGACTGCCCTGATGGCAACGTCTTTGGGTCTTTTCGCTGCGCGCGCCTATGTTCGGTATCGTTTCACGGGGCGCGAGTTGTCTGAGGGATTGGTCATGCTTCCACTGGTCATTCCCGGAATCATCGTGGCCAGTTCGATGCTGGTTCTGTTCATCAGCATTGGATTGAAACCGTCGCTGACAACCGTGATCCTAGGCCATGTCTTTGTGGCCTTGCCGTTCGCGGTGTCGATCATGAAGTCGGCATTCGACGATTTCGACCAGTCGTTAGAAGAGGCCGCCTTTGACCTCGGCGAAAGCGTTGTGGGAACGTTTCGGCGCGTTACTCTGCCAATCGTCGCGCCGGGCATAATCGCGAGCCTTTTGGTCACGTTCACAGTGTCTTTTGACGAGTTCGTCCTCGCCTTTTTCCTGTCCGGAAATAGCCCAACGCTGCCGGTCTATATCTGGAGTCAGATCCGCTTCCCGGCAAAATTGCCCAACACGTTGGCGCTGGGGTCGCTGCTTTTACTGTCGTCAGTCCTGTTGCTGTTGATTGCCGAATACTTCCGCCGCCGTTCCGTGCAGTCCTCAGATTGAAGCCAAAGGAAACGAATAAGATGAGCGAACAGAACATCATCGAAATCAAAGGCGTTGAGAAGCGCTTTGGAGGTTTTGTTGCTGTGTCCGATCTGAACCTGACCTTGAAAGAGGGTGAGTTCTTTTCACTGCTCGGCCCTTCGGGCTGCGGCAAGACGACGGCTTTGCGCATCATCGCAGGTTTTCAGGATCACGAAGAGGGCGAGATCCGGATCGATGGTCGGACGATGGGCGAGGTGCCTGCCAACAAGCGGCCCACCAATATGGTTTTCCAAAGCTATGCAATTTTTCCGCACTTGAATGTCGGTGACAATGTTGGCTTCGGATTGCGCAAGACAAAGCTCTCCCGAAAGGAAATCAAAGAACGCGTTGCCGAGGCGCTTGAGATGGTTGAGCTGGGTGGCTTGCAGGACCGCAAGGCCAATGAGTTGTCGGGCGGTCAGCGGCAACGCGTGGCGCTCGCCCGGGCATTGGTCATGCGGCCCAAGGTGTTGCTGCTGGATGAGCCTCTTTCCGCGCTGGACAAAAATCTACGCGAAGCGATGCAGTTGGAAATGCGTCGTCTGCAGCAGAAGCTTGGAATTACCTTCGTCATGGTCACGCATGACCAATACGAGGCGATGACAATGTCTGACCGCATCGGCGTCATGTTCGCTGGGCAGCTCAAGCAGGTGGATAAACCAGAGGTCTTATATTCCCAACCGTGCAACCGCGAAGTGGCGTCTTTCATCGGTGGAATGAATTTTCTGGATGCCGAGGTAACGGCAGAGAATCCTGAAACGCTGGAAGTCAACGTTCAGGGCTTTGGGCAGATGACAATTGGGGTGAACCCCAATGTTCACGTGCATGACAAAGAGCTTCTGGTGGGCGTTCGGCCCGAGCAATTGGAAATCAGTGCGGAAAAACCGGATGGTTACGATGCTCTTGTTCAGGGCGAGGTGTCGGACGTCGCCTTCTATGGTGAGAGTGTCCACTACTATGTGCGCGTCGATGGCCTGAAGGACAGCATCGCCGTCGCAGTGCCAAACTACTTTCATACAGTCGATCACAGCCGCGGCGATACCGTCTGGCTTGGCGTTCAAAGCGCTTCGGTGATCGACCTGGGCAAACGCGAGTCTTTGGGAGGAGACAAATGAGTAAAACAGCATCACTTGCAGCAGCAGTAGTTGCCACTTTTGCGGCCGGCCAAGCTCTGGCGAATGCCGCTGATCTGACCGTTTTTGACTGGTCTGGATATGAGGATCAGGGCTTTTACGGTGACTATGTCGAAAAGTACGGTGGCGCGCCCAGCTACACCTATTTCGGCAGCGTTGAAGAAGCTTTCACCAAACTTCAATCCGGGTTTGAGGCTGATCTGGCACATCCCTGTACCGACGCCCTGAGAAAGTGGGTTGCGGCGGACATGATTAAGCCGATTGACACCAGCAAGCTGGAGAACTGGGACAAGCTGATGCCCAAGATCAAAGAGGTCGATGGCATCACGATCGACGGGCAGACCTATATGGTGCCATTCGAATGGGGAAATACCGGCCTGATCTACCGAACCGATATGGTTTCGGCGGACGATGTTTCGCTGCAGTTACTGGTGGATCCTGCGTATCAGGGCAAGGTTGCCATTCCGGACGCCGCCTCCAGCGCGTTCGCCATGGCGGCTCTGGCAACTGGCGCCTCCAGCTATACCGACATGAGCGACGAAGAATTCCAGAAAGCGGCGGATTACCTGCGAGCGATTCATCCGAATGTGCGCTTTTATTGGTCTGACGCCGGCCAGTTGGATCAGGCAATCGCTAGCGGCGAGGTCACACTGGGTTGGGGATGGAACCAATCGGAACTGAACCTAATCTGGAACGAAACTCCGGCGGTCATGATGCGTGACGTGGACAAGGGCATCGCCACCTGGGTCTGCGGTTATGTGCATCTGAAATCTGCAAAGCAATCGGATGAACAGGTCTATGACATGCTGAACGCGTTGAGTTCGGCAGCCAGTGGTAAGTACATCATCGAAAGCTGGGGTTACGCCCATGCCAACGAAGAGGCATTTGCACAGGCGGACCCGGAACTGATCGATACCTACGGGTTCTCGGACGTGGACAGTTTCTTTGAAGGCAGCCTGTTCTTTGATGCGGTCAACCCTGAGCTGGAAGCCAAGATGTTGAAGGAGTTCGAGCGCATCAAGGCGGGCTTCTAAGGGCACCTTAACAACACAACCGGGAATGGTGGGGACGTATGAACTCTTCCATTCCCACGAAACTATTTCCGATATTTTTGGAGGAAGCGCGGCAATGTCAGGCGCTGACGGATACTCTGTTCTCTTCGAACCGGTTCAGATCGGGCCAGTGACGGCTCGAAACCGGTTCTATCAAGTGCCCCACTGCAATGGCTTGGGTCATTTGCGACCTCAGGCCGAAGCTGCCATGCGAGCGATGAAAGCCGAGGGCGGTTGGGCGGTTGTATCCACTCAGGAGGCCGAGATTCATCCGACTTCGGATTTGTCTCCTTATTCTGAAAACCGAATTTGGGACGAACAGGATATTCCCGCACTGCGTCTAATAACCAACTCAATTCATGAGAAGGGCTCGCTTGCGGCAATCCAATTGGCGCATAACGGGCACCATGCCCAAAACCACCTGACCCGTGCGCCACTGCTGGCCCCATCAGAACTCGTCTTGCAGACTCCATACCCGAAACAGGCCAGAGCCATGGACAAGTCGGATATTCGTGAGTTCCGCAAGTGGCACCGCGCAGCGGCGCGTCGCTCGCGCGAGGCGGGTTTTGACATCGTGTATATTTACGCCGGGCATCACATGACCCTGCCGCATCATTTTCTGCTGCCACAGTTCAATGACCGAACGGATGAATACGGAGGTTCGTTAGAGAATCGAGTGCGCCTGACCCGTGAGCTTCTGGAAGAAACACGGGAAGAGGTAGGAGACGATTGCGCCATTGCCCTGCGGTTCGCGGTCGACGAAATGCTGGGAACAGATGGAATGCAAGCGCAGGAGGAAGGTCGCGCTGTCGTCGAAATGCTGGCCGAGCTTCCAGACCTTTGGGATGTTAATGTCGCGGATTGGAGCAACGACTCTGCAACGACCCGCTTTGAGCCGCAGGACGGCTTTCAAACCTCATATATCGAATTCGTCAAACAGGTGACTTCCAAGCCAGTGGTGGGAGTGGGACGCCTGACCTCTCCGGATTTGATGGTGTCACTGGTCAAGAAAGGCATTCTTGATTTTATCGGCGCAGCAAGACCTTCCATTGCTGATCCGTTTCTGCCCAACAAAATCAAGGAAGATCGCATCGAAGAAGTCCGCGAATGCATCGGCTGTAATATCTGTGTTTCGTCCGACTCTCTCGGCGTCCCCATACGGTGCACCCAAAACCCGACGATGGGTGAAGAGTGGCGGAGGAAATGGCATCCTGAGATCATTGAGTGTCGTGGAAAGGAAGAAGCTGCGCTTGTTGTCGGCAGCGGACCAGCCGGGCTTGAATGTGCCATGCAACTGGCGCGTCGGGGCTATGAGGTAACGCTGGCCGAAGCAAAGCAAGAGCTTGGCGGCCGTGTGCTGCAAGAATCCAGCCTGAACGGGTTATCTGCCTGGAAGCGCGTGACGGATCACAGAATCTACGACCTGCAACAACGCGGCAATGTGCAACTGTTCACCGACAGCCGTTTGTCAGCCAGTGAGGTTGTTGAGTTGGGCATTCCGAACGTCTTTGTTGCGTCCGGCGCTAAATGGCGACGAGACGGGCGCGGGAAGTCTGCATTTCACGGTGTACCGATCGCTTCAGGCTCTAAGGTTTTTACTCCGGATGACATCATGGCCGGAGTTGTGCCAGAGGACGGCCCGATTGTGGTCTACGATGATGATCAAGCATATCTCGGTGGAGTTTTGGCGGATCATTTGGCGCAGGCCGGACGAGAGGTCGTCTTTGTAACGCCGGCCTCAATAGTTTCGCCGTTTACCGAATTGACGTTGGAGCAGACCAAAGTTCAACGCAGTCTGCTGGAAAAAGGCGTCCAACTAATCTTGTCTCAGACCTTGGCCAACATCGTGCCCTGTCAGGCGACAATGCAATGCGTCTACACAGGACAAGAGCATTCCATTGAATGCAGTTCCGTTGTGCTGGTGACGCAGCGAATGCGAGAAACTGCCCTTTACGATGAGCTATGCGGTTTGACTGCCAGTCCGCTGAATACGTTGGAATTGATTGGAGACGCCGCAAACCCTGGCTTGATCGCGGATGCTGTATACTCGGGCCACATGGCAGCCCGAAATTTCGAACGTGACGCGGTCGACATCGAACGTGAATTTTTCCGCCGGGAAATCGTTTCCCTCGAATCTGTATGAGGTGCGCTATGCCAACAGATGACTTGCAAGTAATGCGCGACTTAATAGAGGCGCAGCGGGAAGGGTTCGCCTTGCCGCGTCACTTCTATACGTCTCAGGCAGTATACGAAAACGATATCAGCACGTTCTGGAACCGTAATTGGATCTGGGTCGGCCATGTCAGCCAGATTGCTGAACCGGGTGACTATTTCTTGTTCGACTATGGGTCTGAATCCATCATTGTCGTTCGGGATCGTGAGGGCGAAGTGCGCGCGCACCTGAATGTTTGTCGCCACCGGGGGTCGAGGGTTTGCCTTGAACAGAAGGGCAAGGCGCGCAACTTCGTCTGCCCCTATCACGCCTGGACTTTTGACCTGAATGGTAAGCTCCGAAACGGGCGGTCAATGGGGCCGGATTTTGATCCGAGCCAATACGGGTTGTTTCCGGTTCAGGTGAAGATTTTTCAGGGCCTGATTTTTGTCTGCGCAGCTGAAAACGCACCGCCGCTGGACGCTGCCTTGGAAAGGCTGGCCACGCTTTCGAAACCATTCGACTTTGAAAACCTGAAGGTCGCCCATGAAGCCTCATATCCGGTTCCGGCGAACTGGAAACTGGCCTTGGAGAACTATCTGGAATGCTATCACTGCGCCCCGTCTCATCAGGACTATTCGCGCAGCCATTCGTTGAAAGACCCTGCCCAGGTTCTGGAGTTTAGCGGAGCACTTCATGAGCGGATGGAAGAAGCCGGAATTCCCAAAGATGAGCTGGACCTGACCGGAGAAAACGCGGTCGCGCCGGGTGCAGATGTCTATTGGAGGCGCTACCCGCTATTCCCGGGCTATTTAACAGGTAGCAAGGATGGAACACCGTTGGCTCCGACATTAGGTGAACTGAAGGGGCACGATGGCGGCGCCACTGATCTGGGGATCGGGACACTGAACTACTTTCTGGTCTACGCAGATCACGTGGTTGGTTACCGGTTCGTCCCGCGCGCCCTGCAGGAAACGGATATTCAGATCGTCTGGTACGTGCGCGGCGACGCTGAAGAGGGACGTGACTTCGATAAAGACGCGTTGACATGGCTCTGGCACGTCACGTCGCTCGATGATGAGCGGATCATCCGTCATAATCAGGAAGGCGTGAACTCCCACCACTTCGTGCCGGGGCCGTTGTCCGAGATGGAGTGGAGCCTTCCAGGCTTCTATCGCAATTACTTCAGCATGATCTGACACGCTCAGAATTCGGAGAAATACTATGACAGAGTTAACGCAGCGCAGATCAAGACGGCGCGGAGGCGGGCGTGAAGCACGCGCTGCCGTGCGCACCAGCAATGCTGCCTCGCAGGCGATTTGGCCCGGCATCTCGGGCGGTCGCTACAAACCGCTGTCAGACGCAGATATGGCGCGCATTCACGAAGCCGCGCTCAGCATTCTGGAACGGACTGGGGTAGGGGACCCCACTCAGGAAGTTCTCGATCTCGTGCTGCCAAAGGGGGCGTCGGTGAACGAGCATGGCAGGCTTTGTTTTCCTCGCGCGTTGATGGAAGATTTATTGGCCAAGGCTGCCAGCGAATTCTATGTCCATGCACGCGGTTCGCGTGCTGGTAAGGACGACATGCACTGCACCAAAGACAAAGTGTATTACGCAAACTCCGGCACGGCAGTAACTACGTTGGATGCGGAAACGCGCAGTTACCGCCCCTCAACGCTTAAGGACATTTACGATTTCACTCGTTTGGTCGACCGGCTCGACAATATCCATATGACCGGCGACACGGTTCTGGCGACGGATGTGCCGCAGGATTACGAGCATGACATGAGCATGCTCTACGCCATTTTGGCGGGCAGCGAAAAGCCATCGTGCCTTACATTCCGCACGCGCGAGCATATTAAAGACGCGATCCACTTGTTCGATCTGGCATCTGGGGGTGAGGGCAAGTTCCTTGAAAAGCCCTCGGTCATTTTTGGTGGCTGCCCTATCGTATCCCCGCTCCGGTTTGGGCAGGAAAACCTGGAAATACTGATTGATACAGCGAAGATGGGGCTGGTCTGCGACCTGGCCGTCCCACCGCAAGCTGGGGCAACGTCTCCTGCGCCATTGGCTGGTACTCTGGCGCAGGCTGTGGCCGAAACCCTATCATGTGTCGCCATTGCCAATTTGATCAATCCGGGAACCCCGGTGGTCTTTGCAGCGTGGCCCTTTATCACAGACCTGCGTACCGGCTCCTTCACGGGCGGCAGCGGCGAGCAGGCGTTGATTTCGGCCGCAGCTATCCAGATGGGCAATTTCTACAACCTGCCGACCAGTGTTGGATGCGGCATGACCGATTCCAAAATCCCCGATGCGCAATATGGGCTGGAAAAGGCGCTTACTTTCGCCTTGGCGGCCCACGCCGGAGCCAACCGGCTATGCGAATTTGGCGGAATGGTTGGCAGCCTGATGGGCTGTAGCTTTGAGTCAATGGTCATCGACAATGAAGCTGCGGGTATGATCTCGCGAACGCTTCGCGGGATCGAGGTGAGCGACGACACGCTTTCGGTCGATGTCATCCATGAATGCGCAATCGACCCCGGACATTTCCTCGGCAACCCGCAAACCTTGCAATACATGGAAAGCGAGTATGTCTATCCGACCCTTATGGATCGAGAACTGACAGATACCTGGGAGAAAGCCGGTCGTCAGGACATGTTCGACCGGAGCCGATCCGTAGTCGATGACATTCTGTCCAATCACTATCCAAACTACTTTGGCAGCAAAATTGACGAAGAGGTTCGATCCAAGTTCCCGATCAAATTACCTCCCGAGGCCATGCGCGCTGGGTAAGCGATGCTGAGCGCTGGGCAGGCTTCGCAACGGGTATCATTGCGAAGCCGTTTCGTGGATGCACCTAAGTCTTGAACGCGCCTTGGCGCGTTAGGTCGTCAGTTGCCAGCCGGATTCCTTTTTCAAGGATGTCAAACATCTCGTTCAACTCGCCCTCAGTGATGATCAGCGGAGGGGAGAACACACACATGTTGATGATTGGCCTTAGGATCAGCCCATTCTCCTGACAATATTGGTCAATCAATGCACCTACTGACTTATCCAGATCCAACAGGTTTTCAGCATTGGCGTCGGCAACACACTCGACGCAACCAACCAGCCCCATACCACGGGCATCGCCGACCAGCGGCAAGTCGGCCAGAGCGTGAAGCCGCTCTTCGAACAGTGGCGTGATTGCGCGGACATGTCCCAGAACGCCGTCGCGCTCCATGATTTCGATGGTCTTCAAACCTGCCGCTGCGCTCACTGGATGGCCCGAATAGGTGAAGCCGTTTGAAAAAGTGGCCTCCTGCACGTTGTCTCCGGACACATCTGCAATCAGTCGATCTGAGATAATGCAGGCCCCCATTGGGACATACCCAGACGTCATTCCCTTAGCGCAAGTGATGATATCGGGTTGAATTCCAAAGACATCTTCGGATGCAAACCAGTGGCCCAGCCGACCGAACCCGGTCACGACCTCGTCTGAAATATACAGGACATCGTATTTTCGGCAGATTTCTAAGCAGCGCTGATGATACCCACGCGGAGGCACAATGACGCCTCCAGAGCACAAGATCGGTTCTGCGATGAAGGCAGCGACCTTGTCTGCTCCGGTCTGTAGGATCATGTTTTCCAGATCCGCTATTTTTTCGTTCAGGAAATCATCCACCGTCTGGTCGGAGCGACGCATATACGGGTTCACATTCGGCAGGAAACGCGTCAGCTGGCTTGCTTGATCCAACCACCCCTTGTCACGTTCTTTTCCAGATACAGAGGCGGCTAGGTATGTCGATCCGTGATAGGCCTTCTGCCGAGAGATCACGATCTTCTTTTCAGGTTTCCCCAGCAGGTTGTTTCGGAATTGGACGAAGCGCAGTGCGCTATCCACCGCTGTCGACCCACCGGTCGTGAAAAACACATGGTTCAGGTCGCCCGGGGTTCTCTGGGCAATCTCATGCGCCAACCGGGCCGGAGCCGAGTTGGCATTATTGAATGGCGAAAAATACGCCATTTCCTTTGCCTGTTGGGCCATTGCATCGGCGATCTCGGTGTTTCCATATCCCAATTGTACGCACCACATTCCGGCAGGCCCGTCTATCAGGCGCTTTCCGTCCTCTGTCACTACGTGAACGCCAAATCCACTTTCGGCAAAGGTCCGTTCATTTTTGCCCAGATATTCCATGCCTTCCCACGGGTGCAGGAAGTACTCGTTGTCCCAATTGCGTATGGATTGAAAGTCAGAGTTCGAGAGGGTCATAGGGCACCTGAGTGAAACATTTATCACAAAATGAACAAACATTCATTCAATGTCAATCCTTGAACTTCCGCTCTGTTAAATGCGAGAAGATCAAGAAAGAGCGCCCCAGCGAAGGACAAGCAAAATTACTCTCGAGTCCGATACTCCAGCCAATGCCCGGGAGCTCAGCAGGTTGCAGAACCGAAATCAGCTGATCCAGGCGGCTGCAGAAGCTATCCATAAATTCGGAATTCGCGGAACGACCACGGCGAGAATCCAAGAGTTGTCGGGCTTGTCGCGAGGGATGGTGAACCTGCACTTTGGCTCTAAGGAAATGCTGCTGCTTGCAGTGGCTGAAGAGCTTTCAGCCCGCTATGCAGGGCAGTGGAGGGCAATCTCAGACGATCCAGAGTTAAGCCCTGCTGAAAAGCTGATTTCTATTGTTAAAGCGGATTTTGATCCTTTGGTTCTGAATGCGAGGGACGTTGCGATATGGTTTTCGTTTAGGGCCGAAGCGCTCTCGAACCCAGACATATTTCCCTTCATCGACTCTCGAGACAAAAGTTTCCGAGCGGTTATTCTGAAGTTGCTTGAGAAAATAAAGAGCGACGGTAAATACGAGGGCGTGGACGCCAAACTCGCAGCAGATGCGTTGATTGCCTTGCTGGAAGGGCTCTGGACAGACTTCCATTTGCATTCGGATACCTTCAAACCCGAAGAGGCTTTGAAGATCTGCCAGTTTGTTCTGCAGTCGGTGTTTCCGGAACATTTTAGGATCCAATCGTTCCGCGGGTGACAGAACCTGGAATCATCAGGGACCAAGCGCGGGCAATACGAGCCCGGTCAGGCCTCGTGGTTCAATCGGCGCAAGTCGTTTGTCATTGCCTTGGCTAGTGAGACGCACATCAGCAGCAAAACGACGCTGAACGGCAGTGCCCCGATGATCATCGAATTTGTCAAAGCCTCTAATCCGCCACCGCCCGCGATAAGCAGAGTTCCGATGACTAGGGTCAGCAGAACGCCCCAAATGACGCGATGAAGCAAGCCAGTATCTTCAGACCCACCGGACATGATCGTGTTCATCACGAGGATGCCAGAGTCGGCGGAAGTAACCAAGAATGTCATGGTTAACAGCACACACATGACACTCACTACCGCGAGAAAGTTGCCCGATATCATTTCCCCCAAGGTGACGAACAGTGTTGCCGTCGTTGACGCGGCGAGGATCGATCCATTGGCATCCCCATTCAGTTCCAAATCAATGGCGGCCCCGCCCAGAATGGCCATCCAGGCGAAACAAACGAGGGATGGGGCAATGACCGCTCCAAGTATGAATTCGCGTACGGTTCGTCCTCTGGAGATACGCGCTAGGAAAAGGCCGACAAAGGGCGAAAACGCGATCCACCATGCCCAATAAAACGTAGTCCACCCGGCTTGCCATCCGAATAATCTACCTCGTGTGCCCGCGTCATAAGCTGCTGTCTTGGTCGCATCAGAAAGACCGGCTGTGTCGTCGCTCAAACCCTCAAGAAAGGTTGCTTTTGTTCCCCAAGGATCAGTTGCACCCGCGAAGAGCTCGCCAATAAAGGGAGCCGCCTCTGCAGGCAATACGGATGCAAACTCGACTTCGGAAATCGGTCGGAATGCTTGGAAACTCAGGGGTATAAAGTTTTTGATATAGTCAACCATCGCCGTAGCATAGGTTGTCGCCGCAAACGCGAATGAGCCATAAACAATGAAAACTGCCAGCAAAGCCAGTGAAAAAAGAAGATTGATATTTGACAGGTATTTGACCCCACGCCCCACACCAGAGACAGCAGAAAGTGTCGACATCATCATGACAACGATC
The DNA here is from genome assembly GCF_056538765.1 of Ruegeria sp. BE9. NCBI lineage: Bacteria > Pseudomonadati > Pseudomonadota > Alphaproteobacteria > Rhodobacterales > Roseobacteraceae > Ruegeria > Ruegeria sp. BE9. The sequence goes on from NZ_JBQFTS010000002.1 coordinate 63,402, forward strand.
AACGCCGTAATAAGGCCTGCGGTCGATGGGATCATTGTGGTTGCTTCTTTCTCCACAAGCCAATTCGCGCCGGTAATTAGAAACGCACCGTCCACCAGTTGAGAAACGCCGTAACCGATTGTTACCGCAACGCCGAGTATTGTCGCTACGACGCCGAGTATATCGATTACATGGCCCGCTACACCGTTTGAGTATTCACCGAGCAATGGGGTCAGTGCGGTGCGGATTGTCAGCGGCATGCCTCTGGTAAAAGCGTAATAGGCAAGGCTCAGGCCGGTGACGACGTATATTGCCCAGGCGTGAAATCCGGTGTGCAAAAAAGTATAGCGGTAGGCTCCTTCAATCGCGTCTTCGCTCTTGGGTGCGACTTCCCCGGAAACGGTCAATGGGTTGGTTTCCCAAAGGCCAAGCGGTTCAGCGGTTGCATAGACCATTAGGCCCACACCCAGACCCGCCCCAAACATCATCGAAAACCAAGAGAAGTTCGAAAATTCGGGCATCTCACCTTCCGTACCGAGCCGCATACGCCCGGTTGCAGGAATGAGCGCGACTAGAATGAGGAAGAAGACAAACAAGCCAACCGAAAGGTTGTAGAAGGTATTGAATTCGGCCAACAAGCCGGACTTCCAAGACCGTAATGTATCGTTTGCTGACAATGGCCACACCAGCGCCCAAAGAACCAGCAACGAAACCGCAATCTTGCTCACAAGAGCAATGGGCAGGCTATACCCTTTATAAAACCCAGCTCGTTGCGTTTCTATTTTGAGGTCTGTGAAGGGGTCCTCAAGCGCCATGTTTTCCGGATCTCTCGTTGTTTGACAGCTTTGCACTTGGCGCTGCCGGGCCATATCCTTCACGAGCACGCGCAACGTTTTAACATCCAAAGAATAGACATGATCTGCGGCGTTTTCCACCGCCATGACTTTGGCTTGCCAGAGGCAATAGTTGGTTTCTGGAAAACTGTTGTTCGGGTGTTGCCCGAAACAATTTTGAGTTAGGCCGCCGCAACCTCAAATAGCGCAGCTTAAGATATCTACATGAAGGGCATTCCTTGGGAGATCCTCGCAAACGAAAGGATGCAAAAGGGGCAGTTTTCAGGAAGTGCCAGCGCTGGTTTGAGGGGGCGACAGGACACGGCGATAACCTTGATACGTCCTTAGAAAAAACGGCCGCAATCAAGCATTTTGAAGTTATTGCGCGTCTATCCCACAGGTGAGCTGACCAATCGACCAGATTTCGCTTCGCAAAAACGCTGTTCGGCGACGGGCGCAATCTTTGTGTTCTGGATCGTTTGTCGGTGTATTGTACTCGGCCCGGGCATTGGCAGATATGCGCACCGCCATCCAAGAAGTGAGCTCAAAGCAAGGTCTTATTCTAACTTGACCCAAGCCGTGTTCCTTGAAGAACTTTGCACGCATGCAGCCACAAACTTAACGCCGTTTAGCCCATCAAAAACCGTTGGATAGACAACCGAAGCGTCAGGTGAAGTCCCATTTCGAAACGCTTGGATGGCTTCAGCTGCTTCTCCATAGATATTCGCGAACCCTTCCAGATACCCCTCTGGATGACCCGGAGGAACGCGACTTAGCCGATTGGCAGCATCACCAGCCCCAGCACCATTTCGGGTGATCAGACGTTTTGGCTCGTTATAGGGCGTAAACCACAGGTAGTTCGGATCTTCCTGAGACCATTCCAGCCCACCTTTTTCGCCATAGACGCGTAAACGGAGCGCGTTTTCATTGCCGGGAGCAACCTGAGAGGACCACAGCATACCTCGCGCCCCGCCTTCGAAGCGAAGCAACACGTGCGCGTTGTCATCGACTTTGCGCCCCGGCACAAAGGCCTGCAGGTCCGCCGCCAAGCTTTCCGCCTTCAGCCCGGTTACAAAGCAAGCGAGGTTGTAAGCATGAGTCCCGATGTCGCCGGTTGATCCACCTGCGCCAGAACGTTCAGGGTCGGTTCGCCATTCAGCCTGTTTAAAATCCTGCTGCTCGGTCAGCCAATCCTGTGGGTATTCAACCTGAACCACGCGGATCTTGCCAATATCGCCATTGGCAACCATTTCACGCGCCTGCCGAACCATTGGATAGCCCGTGTAGTTGTGGGTCAGAATGAATAGTGCATTCGCGCTTTCCGCTGCTTTGACCAGCTTTTTTGCGTCGGCAAGGGTCGAGGTGAGTGGCTTATCACAAATTACGTGAATACCGCGTTTCAGGAACTCGCGCGCGGCTGCATAATGGACGTGATTTGGCGTGACGATTGAGACCGCCTCGATCCCAGACTTCAGCCGGGCTTCTCTTATCGCCATTTGCTTGAAGTCTTCATAAACCCGTTCGAGCTCCAAAGCCTGCCCGCTTTCAATGGATTTTTCGGGCGTCGAAGACAGAGCTCCGGCGACCAACTCAAACTTATCGTCCAATCGCGCTGCAATGCGATGAACGCCGCCTATGAACGCATCGTTCCCGCCGCCAACCATGCCGAGGCGAATGCGCCCCGAGGTTTCTTCACTGCGTCCTGTAACCATCAATCAATCCCCAGCATTTTACGATTTGCCTCTTCGTCCGCACCACCGTCAGCGAAATCATCAAAGGCCTTCTCGGTTACGCGGATAATGTGATCGGACACAAACTGAGCGCCCTCGCGCGCTCCATCCTCAGGGTGTTTCAGGCAGCACTCCCATTCGACAACCGCCCAACCATCAAAGTCATTCGCGGCCATTTTTGAGAAGACCGCCCCGAAATCCACTTGGCCATCACCAAGAGACCGGAACCGCCCAGCACGATCAACCCAGCTTTGATATCCTGAATAAACACCCTGTCGGCCGGTCGGATTAAACTCGGCGTCTTTAACGTGGAACATCCGTATGCGATCTTTGTAGATGTCGATGTTGTCCAAGTAGTCGAGGCATTGCAGGACGTAGTGCGAAGGGTCGTAAAGCATGCAAGCCCGGGGGTGATTGCCTGTCCGTTCGAGAAACATCTCGTACGTCACCCCGTCGTGGAGATCCTCTCCGGGGTGAATTTCGTAGCAGACATCGACGCCGCATTCGTCAGCATGGTTCAGGATTGGGACCCAACGGCGAGCGAGTTCATCAAATGCCGTTTCAATCAAGCCAGCAGGGCGCTGTGGCCAAGGGTAGACATAGGGCCAAGCCAAGGCGCCCGAGAATGTCGCATGTGCTGAAATACCCAGATTTTTCGAAGCGGATAGTGCCTTTTTGACCTGATCCACTGCCCATTCTTGCCGGGCTTCTGGGTTTCCTCTAACGCTTTCGGCTGCAAAACCATCAAACGCACTGTCATAGGCCGGGTGAACGGCTACAAGCTGGCCCTGAAGGTGCGTTGAAAGTTCAGTGACTTCGACACCATTTTCCCTTGCTTGGCCTTTGAAATCATCGCAATAGCCGGTGCTAGATGCAGCCTGTTCCAGGTCGAACAACCGGCCATCCCAACTGGGAACCTGAACACCTTTGTAGCCACAGTCAGCCGCCCATTTGGTGATCGCGTCCCACGAATTGAACGGCGCCTCGTCCCCTGCAAATTGTGCAAGAAATAAAGCCGGACCTTTGATCGTCTTCATTAATTTTCCTCCCCAAAACCTATGCCTCTATGGCGGCAAATTTTCCTTCAGATAGATGTCGATACGGATACGTTCCTGCGCCTTGTTGAACGGCACTTTGTCCGAAGTCGCACGCAGCAGGCGGACGGCTGAACGGACGATGTGCCCGGTATCTTGCGAGATGAGAGCGTCAAATGTACCTAGCCTAAGCGCTTCGCGACTGATCGGAGTTAGCTCATGAGCGATGATCACCAGATCTTTGCTGAGCTTGTTCTCAGAAAGAAATTGAATCAGACCTGCATTGCCCGCTGCTGACGAGTATATTCCGACCAGATCCGGGTAAGTTTCAAAGATTTCGGGCATCATCTTGTAAATCAGATCCGGGTCATCCCGGCCCTCGACAGACGCAACGACTTCGAGATGAGGAAATTCCTCAGCCACAACAAGATCAAACCCTTGGCGCCGCTCCAGGTGATCTCGTGCCAATCGAGAGCCTGTTAGAACTAATACCTTGCCCTCGTTATGCACGAAACGACCCATCAACTGAGCAGCTGTCCGTCCTGCTGAAACATTGTCGATTCCTACAAAGTGATCTCTGTCAGAACTCGGCAAGTCAGACACCAAGGCAACTACCGGAATGCCCTTGTCCCTGACCCTTTTAACAGCGTCGCGGACAGAGGGCGTTTCCGGCCCGAAAACGGCCACGCCGTCGAAGTCCAAGCTTTCAACAGTATCCAAAATGTTGACGATGTCTTGAGGCTCAAAAGGAGCTACTTTTTTGATTGCAATGCGGGTCCGCTCGATAAACTGATCACGCGACTGTTCTGCAATCTGATTGCTGATTGCCTCCACAAACTCGTTGTCCGTGTCCGGTAGAACAAAGAGAAAATTGTAGACACGGTTTCGCGCGAGGTTGGCAGCGGCGGTGTCACGCACATACCCAAGCTCATCGATCGCCTTTTGTACTTTCTGCACGGTCACGGCCCGCACGCCGGGGCGCCTGTTCAAAACTCGGTCAACAGTCGCCAGGCTGACACCCGCTACGCGCGCGATGTCATTGACGGTTGGCTTTTTCACCAATTCTAATTTTTGCTTTTGGTCTTCCACGTGTTTTTCAGCCCTCAATCTCCCGCGCTAAGCCTTCAAACAACAAGGCAACAGCTTCAGCGCCGGGATCGTTATGTCCAACTAGGTTTTCTTCGGGAACATAAGCTGCGCGGCCGGCCTTCGCACGGCGAATTTTGGCTGTGTTGTTAGCACCTTCGCGGGCAGCATTCGCGGCATGCGACAGCCCTGATGGCAGTGCAGCAAGCGCAGGCGCAAGGGCGTCAATCATTGTCCTGTCACCGACCTTGGCTCCTCCAACTTGGCTAACGCGGTTCAGACCTTCTACCAACGACTTCGGAACAGATGCTCCGCTCGCGCAGGCATCACCAGCTGCGTTGAAGAAGATTGCGAGTATTACACCGGACGAACCACCCATTGTCTGGCTCAATTCATTGCCCAACGCCGGAAACAATTGCGTCAAGTCAGCCAACGGCATTCGATCAAGGCTGCCTTGCAACGCTTTTGCAGCAGTCGCCAATGTGCTGCCTGTGTCCCCGTCGCCAGATTTGGCGTCCAACTCGTTCAGATTCTTCTCAGCGTTGATGAGCAGTTCAGACAAACGAGAAATCGTTTCCCTTGTCGCGGGATTGTTCGAGGGAATTGGATCGATCGGAGTCAGGCCATCAGGTAACGGCGCGACCTTTATCGCATCGATGGAATTGACGCCGGGCCAAGCTGCGAGATCAACAGGAGCCTCAAGAGCCGACAAATCATTCTGATCTACGGGCAAAATGGAAACAGAAAACCCGTGCATGTCGAGCGATGTCATCATCGGTGCCGGGCCAATGATATGGCGGGCGATACCGGTTTCGAACAAGGCGTGCGTGAGGACTGCCATTTCTAGCGGAGTTGTGGAGCCAAGGTTATTGACCAATGCCACACACTCCCCAGACTCTATCCGTTGCCGCAGCTTTTCCACTACTGTGGCCATTGCCGATACAGCACTCGAGAATTCCACCTGCTGCACACCAGGCTCGCCGTGGATGCCCAAGCCGAGTTCCGCTTTGCCCGGAGCAATTCTTTCTTCTTTCGGAGAACCCGGTACGGTGCAGGTGTCCAGGCTCATACCGATGCTGACTACCTTCGCGATGGTTCGTCTTGCTGCGTTGGTAACGGTGTCCAGGTCAGCACCACTTTCAGCAAGCGCCCCGGCGATTTTGTGTACAAACAGAGTTCCTGCCACGCCGCGTGGTTGTGGAAGGTCGGGCAGAGCGATGTCATCATCGACGACAACCATCTCTACCTTGCGGCCAAGTGCACGGGCGCGTTCAGCCGCCAGCCCAAAGTTCAACCGATCGCCGGTGTAATTCTTAACGATGAGCAAGCATCCAGCTTCGCCCGTAACCGCAAGGATGCCGGCCAGAACCGCCTCAACAGACGGGGACGCAAACACTTCGCCGCACACCGCTGCTGTCAGCATACCGGCACCGACAAAACCTGCATGTGCGGGTTCGTGACCAGACCCTCCGCCGGACACCAAGGCGACCTTTGACTTGTCCCAATCCGACCTGAAAACAACCTTGATGTGCGGGTATCCGTCCAACCGGGTGAGCTGTCCTCCGGATGACGCCAGAAGGCCGTCTATGGCTTCTGTAACCAAGGTTTCTTTTGTGTTGAGGAACTGGGCCATGCTTTTGCTCCTTAATTCACTCGCGCGCCGGACGCGTCAAAATACAATGGGTTTTGAGGGCGGATTTTTATCACTTTTCCAGAGGGATAGTCCTGATGAACATCAATCAAGGTCACAACCGGGTGGCCGTTTAGGTCCAGGTGCAGCCGTGTTTGATCTCCTAGGTGTTCGGCACGTATCACACGTGCTTCACTGCCTTCGCCTTCAACGATGTTTTCCGGGCGAAGACCAATCTGCGGACCTTTGTGATCCCCTCCGAACAACTCGGATGGCAGGATGTTTATCCGCGGTAATCCCAATCGGCTGGCGACATAAACACTGCCGGGGTTTTCGTAGATGTCGCGCGGCGTGCCGTACTGAACCAATTTGCCGTTTTCCAAAACGCCGATATGCGTCGCCATTGTCATAGCTTCGACCTGATCATGGGTCACGTACAGTAGGGTTGATCCCAGGTCTGCCTGAATTCGCTTAAGCTCCACCCGCAAATCCGCCCGAAGCTTGGCGTCCAAAGAGCTGAGCGGTTCGTCCATGAGAAAAATCTGTGGGTCGCGCACCAGCGCTCGCCCGATCGACACCCGCTGCATCTCCCCACCGGACAATTCGGTGGCTTTATTGTCCAATTTGTGCGGGATCTGGAGGATTTCGGCGACTTCATCCACCTTCCTTATGATCTCATCTTCCGGTGTCCTGAGGATCGGAGATCGCAGCGGAAAAGAGAGATTCTCACGCACAGTCATATGCGGATAGAGCGAGTACTGCTGGAAAACCATCGCCACATCACGCTGAGCAGGCGTTTCAAGTCCAACGTCCCGGCCCGCAATGCGCACCGACCCCGTGTCCAATTTCTCTAACCCTGAAATCAGTCTCAGCGTCGTTGTTTTTCCCGCGCCAGTCGGTCCCAACAACACGACAAAGGCACCGTTTGGAATCGTCATCGAGATACTGTCGACTGCCTTAAGGTTGCCGAATGACTTCGAGATGTTTTCTAAAACGACTTCAGCCATTGCCCAGCACCTTATCGTTTAGAACGGACCTCAACGCCCGGCCTGTGGACTGCTCGAAAAGTGTGATTGTCGGGGACCGAAACTCCAGCCCCACCGTTTCACCGGGACTGACCGTCTCACGCGCGTCGATCCGGGCCTTCAATTCGCCATTCGGGCTTTGAAGGGTCACGATCTGGGTCGTCCCTAGGTATTCCGCTGCCAGAACCTTGGCTCGATAATTACTTTCGTCAGAAAGAAACACATGCTCGGGCCGGACACCAAAGACCAGATCACCATCGGCCCCTTCCATCAGTTTGGGAACGGCCTCATCGTGGCCGTTCAGCCGTACCAGTTCCGAGCCCGGCTCAACTTTGCCCTGAAACGGCAGGAAGTTCATCGACGGGGAACCGATGAAATCTGCCACAAACATTGTTGCCGGTTTGTCGTAGATTTCCTGAGGCGTGCCGAATTGCTCGATCACAGCGTTGTTCATGACAACGATCTTGTCGCCCATCTGCATGGCTTCGAGCTGATCGTGCGTGACATATACGGTGGTTGCGCCCATGCGATCGTGAAGCGCGCGCAGTTCTTCGGCCATATGCTCACGAAACTCGGCGTCCAAAGCGCCAAGTGGTTCGTCCATCATGAATGCCTTGGGTTCACGAACAATCGCACGGCCAAGCGCAACGCGCTGCCTGTCTCCGCCTGAAAGTCCACCAACGGGGCTGTCCAGAATGTCCGTAATTCCCAGAATTCCGGCGACTTCGTCTACCTTGGCTTTGACGGCCGCGCGCGGCATACCCTGTGATATCAACGGGTAGCTGATGTTCTTGCGAACGTTCATGTGGGGATACAGCGCGAACATCTGGAATACGAAGGCAATGTCCCGCTCGGATGGGGGCCTTTGGCTGATTTCTTCTCCGTCCAGGTAGATCTCACCTGATGTGGGAAGCTCGAGGCCCGCGATCATCCTTAGCGTGGTCGTCTTGCCGCAACCCGATGGCCCTAGCAGCATGAAAAACTCGCCGTCCTCAATCGTGAACGAGCTTTCGCGGACAGCCGTGAAATCGCCGAACATCTTCTTGACGTTATTGACTACGATCTGGGCCATTTCTACTCCGGAAAATGGCTGACAATGATGAACATGACGGTTCCGATCAGCGTTACGATGAAGGAATAGGTGAAGGCCCAAAGGACAAAGGGCTGCATCAGCATGAAGACACCCAGTGCGATTAGGATGGTTGCTACCATCTCCCATGGGCCGCGGCGGAACCGCATCAGTCCGGTAAGAAAGTCGCTCATTTGCGCACGGCTCCGAATGTGATCCCGCGCAGCAAATGCTTGCGCATAAGGATGGTGAAAATCATGACCGGGATCAGGAAGATCGTGGCGCCAGCCGCGACTGCGGGCCAATCCAGGCCGCCGATCCCGATGATGGTTGGAATGAAGGGTGGCGCGGTCTGCGCATTCGCAGATGTCAGCAGCACGGCAAACGCGTATTCGTTCCAAGCAAAGATCAGACAGAAGATCGCAGTTGACGCGATACCTGTGGCGGCTTGGGGCAGCACCACTTTATAGAATGCCTGGAACCGAGTGTAACCATCGATGAGAGCGGCTTCTTCGTACTCTCTTGGGATTTCGTCGATGAACCCTTTCAGCAACCAAACCGCCAAAGAAATATTCACGCCCGTATACAGCAGGATCATGCCAAGATGCGTGTCGCTTAACCCAAGATTTCTGAACATCAAGAAGATAGGGATGGCGACAGCGACCGGAGGCATCATCCTTGTACTTAGAATGAAGAACAGAAGGTCGTCCTTAAGTGGGACCTTAAACCTGCTGAACGCATAGGCAGCCAACGTGCCAAGGAAAATACTCAAGAACGTCGAGCCAAATCCGATGATAACCGAGTTCATAAAGCGCTCACCGAACTTCGACGGTCCGACGATCACCATGTCGTATTGGCGTACGATCTCATCGGCCCAGTTCTGCGGCGGGTTGGCTTCCAGAAACTCCTGCGTTTGCCGCGTGCGTGTGGTGAAGAGGTTGACGTAGCCTTCAAGCGTTGGGTCAAAAACCACTTTGGGCGGATAACTGATCGCATCGGCTGGGGATTTGAAGCCAGTCAGCAAAATCCATGCCAGCGGGATCATTGTGATCAGCGCATAAGTGATGACCAGGCAGCCAGCGATCCACTTGGACCGGTTCGAAGGTTCGGTGACGGAAAAACTGCTCATCTCTGTTTCACCTTGTTCAGGGCTTTGACGTAGATCGACGCTAGGCCGAACACGGTGACGAAAAGGATGATCGCATAGGCCGAGGCATAGCCCGTGCGCCACTTCTCAAACGCCTCCCGCTTGAGATTGATCGAAGTGAGTTCCGTAACAGATCCCGGCCCACCGCCGGTTAGCTGAACCACCAGGTCGAACATCTTGAAGTTCTCGATCCCTCTAAACAGCACGGCCAGCATCAGGAACGGTAGCACCATCGGGATGGTGATCGTGAAGAACTGCCGCAGCTTGCTGGCCCTGTCGATCTCAGCCGCCTCATAGATGTAATCGGGAATACTGCGCAGACCTGCCAGACAGATCAGCATCACGAATGGAGTCCACATCCAAGTGTCGACAATCACGATCGCCCATGGGGCCAACGTCACTGATCCCAGCATTTCAAAGCTCGATGGGTCCTTGCCGGTGAACCACGACACGATGTAGTTAAACAGGCCGATCTGGGGCTGATACAGGAACTTCCAGAAGTTCCCGACCACCGCTGGCGACAACATCATCGGCAGTACGATGATCGTCGTCCAAAGATCGTTGCCCTTGAATTTCTTGTTAATCAACCACGCCAGTGTGAACCCGATTAACACCTGAAAGAAAATCGTCCAGAACAGGAAGTGCGCTGTCGCCTGCATATTCAGCCAGGTGTCCGAGTCTGTCAGGATACGCTCGTAGTTCCGGAACCCGACATCTTTGACTTCACGTCCGATCCGGTTGGCCTTGTAGTTGGTAAAGCTCAGTTGGATGGTCCAGATCAACGGAAAGATGTTGATTGCCAGCAATAGAAATATCGTTGGGGAGATGAATATCCAAGCGATCGCGCGGTCGGATAAGCCCCGGATTTTTCGCGCAACTCGCTCGGGCGTTGCCTGCGCAACGCGATCTACGGTCCTGTCAGACATCTCTTTGCCAGTTCTTGTTGGTTTCGGACACTCGGGTAAAGGTGGAGCGGGTTCACGCCCGCTCCTGCCTAAGTCCGGGTTACAGCTTGCCTTCGTCTTCGAAGACTTCCGTCCAATCTTCGATTAGAAGATCAAGCGCTTCTTGAGCCGTGCCTTGGTCGGCAACAACGTAGTCGTGGATACGTTTTTGCATTGCCAGCAGCAGTTCCGCATAAGCAGGCTCCTGCCAGAAATCCTGTACCCCAGCCATTGCTTCAAGGAAGTCACCGGCAAAGGGTTGGCTATCCACAAAACCGGGGTCTTCCAGCACTGAGTTATGTGCTGAGTAGCCGCCTAGCTCCCACCATTTGGCCTGAACTTCTGGCTGTGCGAACCACTTAATGTACTCAAGTGCGGCGTCCTGTTTGTCAGAATAGCTGACAACAGAAATACCTTGTCCGCCCAGTGTTGAGCCTGCCTGATTTTGCGGTGGGTTCACAAAGAAGTCGATCTTGTCACCGCCAGTATTGGGATCGGCATAAAGACCCGGGAAGAACGCGAACCAGTTCATAGCCATGGCGACCTGACCGGACTTAAAGGCGTCCAAGCTCTCACCCATGTAAGAGTTGGTGTATCCCGGGGGCGTCGCCGTTTTGTAGAACTCTTTGTAGAATTCCAGAGCCTCAACCGCTTCTGGTGAGTTTACTGCACCTTCCATGTCATAGGAGCCCGGGGTGTTTTCGTACTTGAAGCCCCATGGATAGAGCGCTCCGGTCACACCCATGGTGATCCCTTCCGAGCCGCGCTCGGTAAAGATTGCTGCCCCGTAAACCGTCTTGCCGTCGATCTCACGACCTTGGAAGAACTGTGCGATCTGCAATAGCTCTTTCTGAGACTGAGGTTCGCGTAGATCCTCTCCAGTCGCTTCTTTGTATGCGGCTTGAATATCGGGGTCTTCGAACCAGTCCTTGCGATAGAACCAGCCATTCGCATCACCCATCGCAGGCAGCGCGTAGTAATTTGGTGTGCCCTTAGGCCAGGTCGAATAAGCGTAGACTGTGGCCGGCGCAAAATCGTCCATGCTGATGCCTTCAGCATCAAAGAATTCGTTCAGTTGAACATAGTGACCGTTTTCTGCGCCACCGCCGATCCATTGGCTGTCACCAATCAACAGATCGCAGAGCTTACCCCCAGAGTTCAGCTCATTCAGCATTCTGTCTGCAAAGTTTGGCCAAGGAACAAATTCAAAGTTCATCGTGTGGCCAGACTCAGCTTCGAATTCCTTCGATAGCTCGACAAGCGCATTGGCCGGGTCCCATGCAGCCCAACAAAGTGTCAGATCTTCAGCATTTGCCTTGGTAGAAAGAGTAGTAGCGGCAAGGACTATTGCGCTGGCCGAGGCCAGTTTTGAGTAAGTCATCCATTCCTCCCTTTTTTGCGCCGTCAACCGAGGATGTGCGAATCGCGGCATACCTCCAAGGCTATTTGAGGTACGCACCTCAAGTCCAGATTTTTTTGAGGTTCGTACCTCAAAAGCCTAGCGAAAGCCGGGAAATTTTTCCTTAGCCATTGATTTAAAACAAAATAGATCGGGCGTTCATAAGTGATATATCTTCACATTCGAGGTATCGAATAGAAGTATCGATTGAAAAAGGTGTTGTTCAAAACAGGACTCATCTCGCGACTAACCGGTTTCATGAACCCGTTTCTGTGGCCACCCTCAGAATATTTTGTCGATACTTTTACGAATTGGAGATAGCGTCAAAAAGCGCAAACCACACTGGATCGCGCGTTACTCGTTTGGTCAGGTGCAAACGTATGAACCAGCTCTCTATCGTCCGAATAAACCGCTACCCTATAAAAGGTTTGAGTTCCGAACCTATGCGAACCGTGACTTTGCGAGCGGGTGAAGGCATCCCCGGTGATCGTCTGTTCGGGTTCGCCCGCTACAACTCTGGTTTCGACATGCAGAACCCTAAGCCACTGCCAAAAGATCGATTTGTCGTTCTGTTGAACGAGGCGGCACTGGCAGGCATTCAGACCAGTTTTGATTCTGAGACCCAAAATCTTGAGATTAGTGCGAGCGGAAAGACACAACGCTTTGATATGAGAGTCCCCGCAGATCGAATGGCTGCGGCAAGTTTCCTTTCCTCAGAGGTCGGCTTAAAGGATCCCGAACCGCCAGAATTCGTCTCTTCTGCTCCTCACCGGTTTACAGATGTCTCCGTTGTATCCCCGAAAATGATGAACGCGATCTCTGTTTTGAATCTGGCCTCTGTCGAAAAGCTGGGTGAACGACTGAACGCAGAAATCGACCCAGCGCGGTTCCGAGCGAATATTCAGATCGACGGTTTGCCTTCATTTTCTGAGCTGGATGCAGTTGGTTCAATTTTAAGATTTGGCGATGTTGAGCTGAAGATACTCTCGCGTACCAAAAGATGCGCGGCAACTGAAGTGAACCCAAAGACAGCCGAGCGGGACCTAAAGATACCCTACCTTCTTCGGAAGTTGATGGGGCACATGGATATGGGAGTCTATGTCGAGGTTGTTCGTGGAGGGCCGCTGTCGGTCGGGCAAACTGGGGATATACGCCTCTGAGCGCAGACTTCAGCTAAAGTGGCCATCATAAGAAAGTCGTACTTCGTTTACTTATGTGCAAAGTGCCAACTCAATAGCCAGTCTTCAGATCAGTTGCTCCCTTCGCTCTGACCGTAAGGGGCAAGTAAACCTCGATCATCTGGGCAAAACAGTTTGCCCGGTTTGCGCCATGGCGATGCTCAGCTCGTCGCTAAGCGCATCCCACAGTTGCTCCAAACCCAACTCTCCCGCAGCTGCGATCGCAAACTGAAGAATTCGACCGACAAAGACAAAGTCCGCCCCAATTGAAAGGGCTTTGAGTACATCTTCTCCTGATCTGATCCCGCTGTCATAGAAAACAGGGAAGTCCGGCCCTAGTTCAGATCGGATTTTTGCAAGCATCTCTATTGGGGCAGGTGCCGCCTCTAATTGCCTTGCGCCGTGGCTGGAGACTTGGATCGCGTCAACGCCCGTTGCGGCCAACGTGTGGGCATCTTCAACGTCCAGAACTCCTTTTACCACCAGTTTGCCGGGCCAAAGATCGCGCAGCTTTGCCAGTGTTTCCCAAGTGGCACGCGCTCGGCTCTCGGTGCGATCGAACTCGTACCCTTCCATCTGAAAGTTTGCCGTGACCGGTCTGCCGTTGATTAGTGTTGTCAGTGACCAGCGCGGGTGCACGGCAAAATCGATGAATTGCCGTGGACCAATACGGAAAGGCATTTTGAATCCATGGCGCAGCTCTCGTGGTCGGCGGCCGACTTCGGGTACGTCCACAGTGAGAACCAGTGTCTCATAACCCGCAGCTTTAGCGCGTTCCGCCAGTTTGAAAGTTCCGCTGCCATCCCCGCTAAAGTAAAGTTGAAACCAAGCATATCCTTCTGCCTCTGTCAGAATGGTTTCCAATGGGGTTGAGGCGACGGTCGAGACACCATGGGGCACACGGTAGCGTGCTGCCAGCCTTGCCAGCATTAAGTCAGCACCAGGGGCTGCAAGATTGCACATGCCCATAGGGGCAATGCCAAAAGGTCGGTCTGCCTCCGCTCCGAATATCCGAGTTGTCAGCGATCGCTGGCTGACGTCCCGCAAGATACGAGGGCGCAGGGTGATGGCATCCAGGGCGGCGCGGTTGCGCGCAGCGCCGGTTTCTCGCCCCGCTGCACCGTCGATATAGTCAAACACCATCCAGGGCAGCCGACGCCGGGCCAGGCGGCGGGCGTCTTCTGCCGAATGGATGGCGCCTGCGCCCATCAGCTGGCCACAGCTTTCATGAACCTGTCGCGGATCACCACCGGATCCATAGTTATCACGGGCATTTTGGCGTTCCCGCTGTCGCATTTGACGACCAACACGGTGGCCTCTCCGCCGGACAGGGCTTCTTGCAATGCAGCGCCTGTATCCTTGTCCTGAACCTCAACCACCTTGGCGCAACCGGCGGCACGGGCCATGCCTGCTAGGTCAGTGCGCTGGCTGGTGTAGGTTGGCTGGTCACCGGTCGAGCCATAAGAGCCGTTGTCGATGATCATCAGGATGTAGTTCCCGGGCGCGTTGTTCCCGATGGTGGGTAGGGTGCCAAGGTTGGTCAGGATTGAGCCGTCCCCATCGATCACGATTACCGGTTTGGGCTGTGCCAACGCCAGCCCCAGCCCGATCGAGGAGGCGAGCCCCATTGTGCCCAGCATATAGAAATTGCTCGCCTGGTCGTCGATCGCATGCAGTTCCTGCGATGGAATACCAATGTTACAAACAACCAGTTGGTCACGCAGAATGGGCGCGATCTCTTTCAGGATTTCTGAACGTATCATTGGTCGCCATAGCCTCCCCAGAAATTGGCGTCGGTCAGGATGGCAACGGGCTTGTTGCACATGAAGGTGTATTTCAGGATGTTGTCCAACTCCTCGACGTCCTTCTGCCGATGAAAGTGGTAGGTCGGAATATTGAGCTGAGCCAGAAGCGCCTTGGTGTGGACCGCCATCTCTACTTGGCAGGCCACCGGTTCGCGAAGTTCTCCACGGTAAGAGATCAGCATTGGCAGTGGCATCCGGTAGTATTGGATCAATGTGGCCAGAGTATTGATCGTTACGCCGATGGCAGTGTTCTGCATAATGATCGCTGGTCGTTTGCCACCCATCCATGCACCGGCGCACAGCCCCATGCCCTCGTCTTCCTTGTTGGAAGGGATGTGGAAAATGTCGTCACGCTTATCGATCTCGTCGATCACTCCAGCTAGCTGTTTACAGGGCACAGTCGTGACGAAGGAGACGCCATTGGCCGCCAGATCGTCAGCGATCCTCTTGTCTATGTTCATGATTGGTTGCCTTTGTTGCGGGTATTTTTTGTTCTGGGTCAGGTTGGTCGACAGACATGGACCGCGCAAGGTGCGTGGCGGACCACGCGCGCGGCGGTAGAGCCCAGGAAGAAGTCGCTAAAACCCGGTTTGTGCGAGCCGACCACAATGCAGTCCACCCCGTTTTGCTCTGCGTATTCAACGATGGCGCGGTATGATCGACCTTTGACGATCACTGCGGTCACATCGCCGTAGTCAGCAGTTTTCTTGGCCAGTTGTTGACGGGCCATATTCAGCCCATCGCGCACAGTGTCCTCGTCAAGATAGGTGCTGACGGTTCCGTGCGGTGCTTCATAGACGTGCAGTGCGGTGATCTGTCCGCCCGGGTTGCACAGGGTCGCAGCGGCTTTAAGCGTCGTTCCTGAAACCCCGTGATCCAGGGCCATGGGAACCAGGATTTTGTCGTACATTGTTGTTCTCCGTTTACTTGGCGCGTGGGTTCAGGCCCAGGGATCCAGGATGATTTTGGGGGCCGCCACCGCACCTTGCCGCAAATCGCGGAAGGCTGCGGCACCGTCCGAAAGAGGTCGATGCTCAGGCCAGTCCAGCGGGCCAAGGCGGCCATCGAAAATGGCTTGCGCGGTATCGCGAAAATCCTGTGCGGTGTAAGTATAGGTGCCGATGAAGGTGATTTCCTGGAGCGTCATGCGCCGCACGTCCAGACCACCTGTGTCTTCACCCAAGCCCACATGAGCGACCACGCCACCGGGTGCTGCAGCAGCAGAGGCAGCGGCGCGCGTGGCGGAATAACCTACAGCATCGACAACCAGTGGCACCAAGCCCTGAAACTCCGCGACTGCTTTCTGACCGCAGCGGTCAGCCAGAAAAGCCTGGCGGCCAACATTTGGCTCTTGGATCGTCACATCTTCTACGCCCATCGCTCTCAGAGCAAGTGCGGCGGCTAATCCGATTGCGCCGCCTCCGATTACCAGCGCACGGCGCTCCATCGCTGGATGCAGCGCCTCTAGCGCCAGCCGAGCTGCGTGCCAACTGACAGCAAGTGGTTCTGCCAGCGCGGCTTTCTCTAACGGTACGTCCTCGGGAACTGTAACCAGATTGCGCTCTGGCATCGCGACGAACTGGGCAAAAGCCCCTTCGCGCGGTGGCATCGAGATGATCTGACGGTTGGCGCAAAGGTTTTCGCGCCCCGAAGTGCAGGCGGTGCATGTGCCACAGGTCACCAGCGGGTTGATCGTAACCCGTCGGCCCGCCAGAGGCCCTTCTTCGATCACACCAGCGGCCTCGTGGCCCAGGATCAAAGGGGCGGGTCGGCGGTTGTCATGACCCAGGTAGGCGTGCATGTCAGAGCCGCAGATACCCGAAGCGGCGATACGGATCAGATGCTCTCCGGTTTGGGATGCAGCGATTGGCACATCGCGCAAACACAGTGTCTCGACCCCTTCGTAAACCAATGCCTTCATTTCGCGGTGAACCCCCCGTCGACCATCAGGACTTGACCGGTCACATAGGCTGACGCTTCGGAACAAAGGAACAGAAGCGGCCCGTCGATATCCTCCAGTCGACCGTTGCGACCGATACAGGTTTGCGCGGCATTACGGGCGGCGCGCTCCTCATCATTGAAAACGGCTTCGGTCAGTTCAGTAGGAAAGAACCCTGGCCCGATCGCGTTGGCGGTGATGCCAAAGGGGGACCAAGCCTCCGCCATTGCGCGGGTCAGTTGGCCAATTCCACCCTTGCTGGCGCCATAGGCAATGCCTCCGGGAAAGGCGCGGGTGGTTTGCAAAGAGGCGAAATTGACAATCCGCCCCCAGCCGCGCTGCCGCATCGCAGGCGTCAATGCTTGGCTAAGAAAAAACGGAGCTGAAAGGTTCAGCTCAAGCGTTCTGTTCCAATCAGAAATCGAAACATCATCAGCGGCTTGGCGCGTGTTGACGCCGGCTGCGTGAATCAAAACATCAGGCGGACCAAAGCGATCCGCAATTTCATCTCTTAACGCTTCGATCCTGTTATTGTCCGCGACATCAGCCGCCACATATGCGGCGGCAGAGCCAATCTCTGTAATGAGGTCCGCCAAAGCATCTTCCCGACGGGCAACCGCCACCACTTTGGCTCCGGCCGCTGCAAGAACCTCGGCCGCCCGTCGTCCCAAACCAGAACTGGCGCCGGTGATACAGGCAGTTCGGCCTGTCAGATCGAACAGGTCGCGCGGGTTAGCCATTTGCGGTCAGGTCAAAGGATTCATCCGGGAAGTACTTGGCCAGCCGCACATCGGCAGCCCGTGCGTGACCTTCCATCCCTTCCAGCCGGGCAATCCGCGCGGTAGCCTCTGCCACTGGTTTCGAGCCTTCGCGTGTGGCGCGCTGCCAAGTGACGATCTTCATGTATTTGTGGACCGAAAGCCCACCGGTGTAGCTAGCCGCGCGCGAGGTCGGAAGCACGTGATTTGTGCCCGCAGCCTTGTCGCCATAAGACACAGTCGTCTCTTCGCCCAGAAACAGAGAGCCATAGCAGGTCAGCCGCTCTAGCCACCAATCCAGGTCTTCGGCCTGTACGGTCAAATGTTCGGGCGCGTATTCGTCAGAACAAGCTGCCATATCCTCGCGGTCCGCACACAGGATAACCTCTGCATAGTCGCGCCACGCGGCGGCGGCGTTTTCGCGGTTTACTTCGGGCAAGTCATCGATGTAGCCCGGAACAAGTCGCATAACCTCTTCCGCCAGCGCGCGGTCGTCGGTCACTAACCAGACCGGAGAGTTGTAGCCATGTTCTGCCTGGCTCACCAAATCGGTGGCGACGATGTGGGCATCTGCCGAGCCGTCGGCAAGGATTAGGCTATCGGTGGGGCCTGCGATCATATCGATGCCGACACGGCCGAACAGGATCCGCTTGGCCTCGGCGACGAACTGGTTGCCCGGTCCGACCAAGATGTTTGCCTTTGGCAGGCCAAACAGGCCGAAAGTCATCGCCGCGACCCCCTGCACACCGCCCATTGCCATGATCTTGTCCGCGCCGCAGATATGGGCTGCATAGATGATAGCCGGGGCCACACCCACGCCGGGGCGTGGTGGAGAACAGGCAGTGATATGCTTACACCCTGCTACCTTGGCGGTGGTCACGGTCATAATGGCGCTGGCGATGTGGCTATAGCGCCCGCCCGGCACATAGCATCCGGCTGCATCCACCGGGATTGCCTTTTGGCCGGTGATGAAACCGGGCGAGATTTCCATTTCTACGTCATGCACCGTGCCTTTCTGCAACTCGGCAAAGCGACGGACATTATCGTGGGAAAACCGGATATCAGCCTTCAGCTTTTCCGGTACCAAGGCGCAGGCCGCCTCAATCTCCTCTGGGGTTAGCAGAACGTTGCCGTCGTATTGGTCAAATTTAGCGGCATATTCCAGAGCTTTGGCATCACCCCCGGACTCAATGTCGTCGAGTATGCCCTGCACGATCTTATGTGTTTCAGACGCGTCCGACTTTGGTGTCAGGGTGGCCTTTTTCAGATATTCACGGGTCATTTCCAGAAGGTCCTACTTGTAGATATCAGGAAGCAGTGTGGTTGAGATCGGCGGGAAATAGGCGATCAGAAGCACCACGATCAGCATTGTCAGAACAAAGGGTACGGCGCGGGCGGCGATCTTGAGGATGGACTCGCCAGTGATGCCCGAGACGACAAAGAGATTGAGGCCCAGCGGTGGGGTAATGAAGCCCACCCCTAGTGCGGTGATCATCATGATGCAGAACTGGATCTCATTCATGCCGATGTTGTCCGCCAACGGCTTCAGAATAGGTGCCAGTATCACAATGTTGGGCGTGGTTTCCATCACACAGCCCGCAGCGATCAAGATGCAAATCATCAATAGGATCAGCAGCGCAGGATCGTCAGTAAGACCTGTGACTGCAGTTACAAAGCCCTGCGGTACACCCATGATCGCCAGTGCCTCGGCTAATGGGGCGGAAAAGGCGATGATCGGCAGGATAACTCCGTTCACCTTGGCGGAACTAACCAGCATGGCCGGGAAATCCGCCAGTTTCAGAGTGCCAAGGATAAAGCCCATCACGATAGTAACAACAACCGCAGTGGCGCCAGCCTCAGTCGGCGTCAGACGCCCGGAAAAGATCCCATAAAAGATGATCCCTGGCACGATGAAAGCATACCACCCGGACTTCAACGCTTGGCCAAGATTACCTAGCCATTCGCCAAACCCCATGTTTCCGCCGGTTTCATAAGTATAGAGCCGGTTCATGATGATATTGGTGATCAGGATCGACACCAAAATTGCCAGACCCGGGATTAGCGCGGCCAGAAACAAGGTCGAGGCAGAAATACCCAGAACCAAACCAATGATGATGTAGGCAATGGAAGGAGGGATCAGGATGCCGGTGCAAGCACCAGCGGCGACCAAGGCGCAGGCGTAGGGGCGCGGATAGCCGCTTTCGACCAGCCGATTGATGGTCATCCGTCCAACCGCCGCGGCACCTGCTGCATCAGAACCTGAGATCGCGGCAAACATACCGCAGACCAGCACTGTGGCAGATCCGAACCCGCCGCGCGTCCAACAGGTCAGCGCCTCAGCTACGTCCAGAAATTTCTTACTAAGCCCCGTCCTGACCAAAACGTCGCCGGTCAGGATGAAAAGCGGCACCGCGGTCAGCGCAAAGGCATCGATGCCGGTGAACAGGCTCTCTCCTATAGCGCTCAGCGGGAGGTCGCCTGACATCACCAGCATGGTGATGGCAGCAGCGCCGATGGCAGCCCAGACCGGAACTGCCAGCGCGATCAGTGCGACGAACATGATCACCGGAATGTAGAAATCCCAGCCCAGCTCGACCGTTTGATTAAGTGAATTCCACAGCATTGCTCAGGCCTCTCAATCAAACAGCTTGTCGCCTTCAAAGACGGGCGTGCCGTCACGAAGGCTGCGCAAATCGCGCCGGAAAGACTGGAACAACCGCCAGATCATCAAAGTGAAGCCCAAAGGCACCGCCGCCAGGAACCACACCATCGAAATGCGCAAGCCGTGACTGACGGATCCGAATTTGGCCGAGACGTGTACCGTTTCGTACGACCAATAGAGCGCAACCAGAGCAACCACGAACATCACAAGGTCGCCAAAGATGTAAATCAGAGCCTTGGACCGCGGGCCGAGGTAATGCAGGAGAACGTCGATCCGGATGTGCGCGCGTTCTTTGACCGCCGCTGCAGCGCCGATCCAGGCCAGGTAAATGAATGAATAGCGTACAATTTCCTCGCCCCAGATCGAGGAGTAGGCAAACAGCTCACGCCGGATCACCTCGATTGCCATTGTGATGACAAGCATCGTGTAGAACACCAGAAGCAGCCAGCGCTCTGCGTTTTGGTCTATTGTTCGCAGGATGTTCATTCGTATTCCCGGTGTTCAGGCACACCCGCGCATCCAGCCCAACGGACTGCTGCAAAGGCGGCTGTTGAAAAATGGGCGGGCGCCTATTTGACGCCCCAGCCCGATACTGGTCAGGCGTCGTGGACGTAGTATTTTCCTTGCGTGCCTGCGGCTTCCTCCAGCTTGGCGAAGTTGTCCATGGAGCCTGCAAGCTCGGTCTTGAAGGAGTCCCATTCGCTTCGCTGGTACCCACCGGCCTCTTTCCACTCGCCCAGTTGATCATCGTTGAGGGCATGGAATTCGACACCAGCCTTGGCCAGCTCCGCCATTGCGTAGGCACGGGCTGATGGCACTTTGGCCAAGTTCTGATGCGCCGTTAGTTCAGATCCCCACATCACGCCTTCCTGAACATCGGCAGGCAACGAGTTAAACCACTCAAGGTTACAGGAATAGACTTGGCTGTCCGGTACTGCCTGGGTGAATGTCACGTGGCTGAGGATATCCTTGAAGCCAAAGACGTAGAGTGCCCCAACAGATGGATCGAGCGCATCCGCGACGCCCTGTTTGATCGCCGAGGGTGTCTCGCCCCAGGCCACAGGTGTCGGGTTGGCGCCGACCATGCGGTAGTACTGCTGCAGCATTTTCGATCCCGGCACCCGGAATTTCACACCTGCCATGTCACCGGGTGACATCACGGCGTTGCCGCCCTTGCGTACCGCGACAACGCGGGGGTCAATGTTCACGTAGAACAAAGCTTTGAACCCGTTGGCTTCTACGCTGGGATGCACCTCGGACTTCCAGAAGTCTGAATTCACCAGGTTCGTGAACCGCTGGTTAGAGCCACAGAGATAGGGCATGTTGATCAGGTCAACCGTGGAAGCAAAGGGCGCAAAGTTCGACAGTGAATGCTGCGCTGCCTGGATCGTGCCACCTTGGACCTTTTGCACCAGCGCGCCGCCGGCACCTAGCTGTCCGCCCGGAGCCAGTTTGACGTAGATTTTGCCGTTGGTTGCGTTCTGAATGTTTTCCTTCAGATCCAACTGCATGATCGGATAACTACGCGACGCGCCTAGCACATATGCGGTGGCAACCGTCATGACATGCTCTGCGGCACTCTCGCGCTCTTTCTCTTCTTTGGCCGTCTGCGCAGCGGCCTCAGACGACCACAGCACCCCACCGGCACCTGCCACCACAGCCGCAGTGAACGAGCCGGTAGAAGCCAGTTTCAGGAAATTCCGGCGCTCAGCAGATTTGAGGCCATCCTTTGCATTTGTCATTGTCTTCCTCCCTATTGAACCGTCAGCTGCCGTTGTTGTTTTTTTGGTCAGCCTCGCGTTTGAGAATTGCCGCGACGAACAGGATCGAGGCGGCAAACAGAACCAGCATTTCTCCGACGTCCCCCAGGAACCCGCCGTCGCCAAAAGCGCCCAACGCGACATTGGCAAAAAACACCGCAAAGACGGCGGCAGAAGCCCAAAGGAACATCTCAGATCTCCGAATTCCTATCCCAAATCTATTTGTAAGCGCTTACATTGATAATGCAAGCGCTTACATTGATGGCTGGCAGACTTGCGTTTTTGTGTTATGACAGGGGCCATATTCACCGTAGGCACCGCATGGAAAAAAACCGCTCAGTTCCGACACTTAACGATGTCGCCAAGGCAGCGGGCGTTTCGACTGCCACGGTTTCGCGCTGCCTGAACTCACCGGATCGTGTAATCGAGGCGACCCGGCAACGGGTCATGCAGGCCGTCGAATCGCTGGGCTATACGCCGAACTTCGCAGCACGGGTAATGGCGGCTAAGCGCAGCTATACCATCGGTGCCATCATCCCGACTATGGACAACGCTATCTTTGCGCGTGGGTTACAGGAGTTTCAGGATCAGCTTCGCGAAAGCGGCTACACCCTTCTGGTGTCCAGTTCTGCGTATGATCCCGAGGTCGAGTGGGAACAAATACGCACGCTGGTTGCACGCGGTGCAGACGGGCTGCTGCTGATCGGATACGCGCGCGACGCGGAAATCTACGCCTATCTAGAGCGTCATCAGGTTCCTTGTTTGGTTGCCTGGTCTTACGATCTAGACGCGCACCGGCCGTCTGTTGGCTTTGATAACTCGGAGGCAATGGGGGAGCTGGCGCGAAGCGTAATTGCCGCTGGCCACCGGCGGATCGCGATGATTTCCGGCAAAACGCTGGGCAATGACCGGGCACAAAGTCGTGTCGAAGGTGTCAAACAGGCTATGTCTGAAAGCAGCCTGAATGCGAAATCCCTGAAAGTGATTGAAACAACATATGAAATCGAGCAAGGCGCCGAAGCCTTTGGTCAATTGATGGCTCTCACGCCCCGGCCGACCGCGGTGATGTGTGGTAACGATGTGCTGGCCGCTGGTGCTTTGCAAGAAGCCAGAAGGCTTGGGATAAAGGTGCCCGAGCAGGTGTCAGTCACGGGGTTCGACGACATAGAACTGGCTCAGATTGTCAGCCCGTCTTTAACCACCGTTCATGTTCCTCACCGCGAGATGGGTCGCAAGGCTGCGCGCGAACTGACCGCTATGGTTGAAGGCAAATCCGAGGGCCAGTCAGTCTGCATTGATACAAGGCTTGTTACCCGTAACTCTTTGGCAGAACCGCCCGAGCCTTCTGAGTGAATAGCTGCCTTTGCCCATTTTAATTCATCGACTGGGACAATCGGGTTGTTAACCACCGCCTTGTGGCTGTGTTGAGTGGGTCGTTTCCACCGATCACTCAGGCTTGCGAAATGTATATTCCAGCCGTGCGCTGGCAGCTATCGGGTGAATAGTACTTTTTATCATAAGAAAGGGGCCTCCGTTATCCGGAGGCCAAAAAGCTCTTATGCTGGCGGACAGGATCGCGCACGCCTTCGACTGTTATTGCTATTAACTTTTGTCCCTCAAACCTGGCCAGGAAGCCAAAGCACAATCGCGGGGAAGGCAACGAGCATGGCGATTGTTGCGGCATCTGCCAGAAAGAACGGTGTAACGCCCTTAAACACATCCTGAACACTTAGGTCATCGCGAACTCCGGCAACGACAAAGCAGTTAAGTCCGATAGGCGGTGTTATCAGGCAGAACTCGGCCATTTTGACGACGAGAATACCAAACCAGATCGCGCACATTGGACCTGACATTCCGAAGGTGCTGTCTGCAGCGCTGACTGCTTCTCCACCATTCAGTGCCATTACGGCGGGGTAAACAACTGGCAGCGTCAACAACAACATTCCAATCGCATCCATGAACATGCCCAGAACAGCGTAGGCCAGAAGGATGCAGATCAGGATAAGCATCGGCGACATCTCAAGCGAGGTGATCCAGTCGGAAAACGCATTGGGTAGTTCGGCAAATCCCAGAAAGCGAACATAGACCAGTACGCCCCAGATGATGGTGAAGATCATGACGCTTAGCTTGGCGGTTTCTAGCAACGCGTCTTTAAGCTCGGACCAGCGCATGCCTTGATACAGCGCCATGAGGAAAACCACGAAGGCTCCAATGGCTCCACCTTCGGTCGGTGTGCCCCAGGCGTCCCCTCCGAACGGGTTGTAAACAAAAAAGATGATGGTCACGACGACGATCACGATGGGCAATGCGGGTGGCAAAGACAGGAAACGTTCTTTCCAGGTGAAGCCTTTGATCGCTGGGCCAAAGTCTTTAATCACGACGGCCATGCCAATGATCAGCAAGCCATAGATCACGGCCGAGAACATGCCCGGAATGAAACCGGCCAACAGCAGTTTGCCCACGTCTTGCTCTACGATGATCGCGTAGATGACCAAGATGGCAGAGGGTGGGATGAGTGATGCCAGCGTGCCACCAGCGGCGACTACCCCGGCCGCAAAGCGCTTATCGTAGCCGATCTTCAGCATCTCAGGGATGGCGATACGGGCGAACACCGCCGATGTAGCGACTGATGCTCCAGACACTGCCGCAAACCCGGCTGTTGCGAACACGGTTGAAACGGCTAATCCGCCGGGCACCCATGCCAACCATCGCTTGGCGGCCTCGAACAGCGCTTTGGTCAGCCCTGCGTAGTAGGCGAGGTAGCCGATCAAGATGAACGTTGGGATAAGGCTTAGCGC
The DNA here is from genome assembly GCF_056538765.1 of Ruegeria sp. BE9. NCBI lineage: Bacteria > Pseudomonadati > Pseudomonadota > Alphaproteobacteria > Rhodobacterales > Roseobacteraceae > Ruegeria > Ruegeria sp. BE9. The sequence goes on from NZ_JBQFTS010000002.1 coordinate 88,178, forward strand.
CTGACTTGAGATTTTGGAATGCGGCACCTGTCCCGCGGTTTTGACAGCCACAGTTACGGCCTTTCCGAACCGGGCCGGGTCGTAACCAAACTTGGCCCAGAAGATCCAGATCAGGCCAACCATGCCAGCGGTCGCTGCGGCAAATGCCACGCGCATACCCAGCACAACAAGAACGAGCATGCCGCCCGAGACGATCAATCCAATTTCAATAGGTTCCATCAGATTTTACCTCAGTTGTCGTGGCCCGAGACGTGCTCGGCTTCCATCGCGGCCTGCGTGGCGGCGTCAGCGATCAGGGGGACGGCGATTGGCGACTGGTCGGGATGGCGGATTGCGCGACCATATGCCCAAAGCTGCAGGACAAGCCGCAGGCAAAGCACGCTGAAGGCCACTGGTGCCAACAGCTTCGCGGGCCATAAAGGGATGCCAATGTCGATTGAGCTATCGCGGCTCCAAAGCGGAGCGCCAAAGTCGAAGCTGCGGGAGAAATGCGCCCAGCTTCCCCAGATCAGCAAGACAATCAGTGCCAGAATGACGGCGGTCGTCACGAATTCGACAATGTACAGTGCTCGGCCCTTAAGGGCCCCAACGACCATGTCCATACGAATGTGACCGCCGTCGCGCTGCGCATATGAAATCCCCATGAACGCGATCAGTGGCATCGCTTGCTCAATCCAGTCCACGTAACCGGGAAGCGGCGCGTTGGCTATGTTCCGACCGCCAACTGAAACCACGGCCATGACCATCAGCGAGAAAACCGCTAGACCGCTGATCAGGGCCAGAAAGCTTTCCAGTTTGTAAAGGCGTTGATCGAGAATGCTGAGACGGCTGTCTTCGGACAGCACCAGGGATGACCCGGCCATCGTTTTGCTCCGCTATGAGGGGAAAAGGCACCCGACGCCAGACTGGCTGACGCCGGGTGGTGAGTGGATTAGCTGCCGTTTGCGATCTTGCCTGTCACAAGGTCATAGAGCTCTTGTGCTGGCAGGCCGCGTTCGGTGTTTTCTGCTATCCAAGCCTCGGCCGCAGGTGCGGCAGCTGCCTCTTTGAATGCTGCGATTTCTTCATCGCTGAAAGTGACCCGCTCGATACCGCGTTGGTCCAGTTCGGGACCCCAGGCTTCCATTGTTTTGGTCTGGTAGTGGCTTACGTAGTGATCCAGCGCCTCTTCGACCGAACCGAGCAGAGCTTCACGGTGCTCGTCAGACAGGTCTTCCAGAGCCAGAGTGTTCACAACGACGGGGCAGTTGACGGTGCCTGGGTTCAGGTTCGTCGTCCACCACGTGCCGTTTTCAATGGTGCCAAATGACATATGTGCGTGTGGTGCAAAGCTGACGGCCTTGACGATACCGCTGTCCATTGCTTGGCGTACTTCGGATGCGGACATCGATGTTGGAACAGCGCCAACTGTCTCCATCGCTTTGCCGATGCCGCCGGTGGCGCGCACGCTCAGGCCTTCAAAATCCGCCAGGGATTTCGGCGCTTCGCCTAAACCGACAAGGTTGTACTGTGGCAGCGGCGACGGCATCAGCAGGGTCGCGTCCCAGCGTGCCAGATCTTCCACAACGGCTGGGTGCTGGTAGACGGCCATCGAAAGATCGACTTCCTGCTCCAGAGATGTCACGCCCAGAAACGGCAGTTCAAGAACGGTGATCGAGGGGTTCTTATCGCGGTGATACCCAGCACAGAACTGAGCCATTTCGAATGCACCAATCGAAATACCGTCGAGGTTTTCTTTGTTTTTGGACAGGCCGCCATAACTGATGTTCAGGGTAAACTCACCGTTGGTCTTTTCGCTCACCAGTTCGGCCAGCTTTTCGACATGCTCGGTAAAGGCGCGACGCTTGCCCCACAGGGAAACGTTCCATTCAACGGCCAGTGCTTCGGATGCAACGGTCAGTGACAGGGCGGCAATGGCCGCCCGGTTAAGATGTTTGCGCATAGTGGCTCCTCCCAGTTCACGCAATTCGTTTGGGCGGAGTATTCAGAATACGACACGGGCTGACTATGAAGGAAAACGCGGGCAGAATTCCGATTGCCCTGCGGATTTCCGCAGAGCTGTTTTTGCCTACAGCAATGCCTCTTTATCCAGACCAAGTTTGACGATCTTTTCGTTAAGAGTACGACGACCGATACCAAGCGCTTCGGCTGCGGCATCCATGCGGCCCTTATGCGCCTTAATGGCTTTACCGATAAGCTCTCGTTCGAAAGCAGCAACCGCTTCGCGCAACGTATCCGGAACATCTTCGAAGTGGTGATCGCTTTGGATCGCCTTTGTCAGAGAACCGCTTCCGCGGCGGGCGGCAAGAATGCGTCGCTCGCAAACATGGCGTAGCTCGCGCACGTTGCCAGGCCAGTCATGCGCAAGCAGGGCGGCCAGGTCGTCCTGACTGAGCTCTGGCGCATCAATTTCGTAAACCTGTGCATATTCGTTCAGGAAATGCGTTGCCAAAAGAACCAGATCATCCCTCCGTTGGCGCAGTGGTGGTAAGGTCAGCACAAAAGTGTTCAGCCTGAACAAAAGGTCCTGTCGCAACCGTCCCTCTTTGGCGGCCAGTTCCACATCTTCGTTGGTTGCCGACAGAACGCGGAAGCTGACTGGCGTGGGTGAAACAGCGCCCACAGGCAGCACGTGTTGATCTTCGATGACCCTTAACAATTTGGCCTGCACCGCAAGCGGGCACGAGCAGATTTCATCCAGAAACAAGGTCCCGCCTGATGCCGCCACCAACCTTCCATCCGAGGCACCAGCGACCCCAAACATTTCAGCCTCGAACGTTTCAGGGGACAAAGCTGCGCAATTTAGGGCAAGGAAGGGCGCGTCTGAGGAGCTGCCCAAATCATGCAAAGCGTGGGCAACCAGCTCCTTTCCGGTTCCCGTATCCCCCTGCAACAGCACCGCAACAGATGTATCCGCAAGATCGAAAACCTCTTGCCGCAAAGCTACAATCGCATCTGTTTCACCCAGCAGGATGCGGTCCAGCCCAGACAGCTTTAGCAGTCGGTCTTTCAGCCGTGCGTTGCTTTTGCGCATTCGGTTTTGCTCGGCGGCATGCGTCAGGACCGTAAGTAACCGCCGCGGCTCATAAGGCTTTTCGATGAAGCCATACGCACCATCCTGAATAGCCTGCACAGCCATAGGTATGTCGCCATGTGCAGAGATGAGCACGACCGGCGGCGCGACCTGTTTGTCCAAGCTTGCCAGTAGTTCAAGGCCTGACATGCCAGGCATGCGCACATCCGAGAGGATGGCATCCGGCGTGGCGTTGGTCAGATAATCGGCCACTTGTGTTGCCCGCGGCACTGCGTTGACGGTCCAGCCGGCGGCTTCGAGCAGTTCGACCAAGGACTGCCGCATCGACTTGTCATCGTCGACGACCAGGACTTTGAAAGGTTGCTGCGGGGTCATTCTTTTGTTTCTTCAGGTTTCAGAGGTACCGGAAAAGTGACGCGGAAAACAGTTCCGCCGCCATCACGGTTCCGGGCCGTCATTGTGCCGTTGTGATCTTTGACAATGCTGGCGGAAATGGCCAGCCCCAAGCCCATGCCGCGGCCGCTTTCCTTTGTGGTGACAAACGGCTCCTGCAACTCAGCCAGTGTCGCGCCCCCCAATCCGTGGCCATTGTCTTGAACCTCCAAGGTGGCCTCATCATCAGAAACCGTTACGGTGACATGGATTTCAGGGTCATCTGTTGCGTCCGTCGCGTCGATGGCATTGCGCAAGAGGTTGGTGATGACCTGTTCCACTCGCAGAGCAATACCTCTGATCAGAACTGGGCCTTTCGGTGTCTCAAGCGACACTCTCACTTTTGCCTGTTCAATATTTGGGGCGACCAGAGCCAACGCCGCATCAACAGAGCAGCAAAGCTCCACGTTGTCGAACGCCTCGCTTTCTGATCGCGCGAAGAACCGCAACTGGCGCGTAATGCCTTCCATACGATCAACAAGGTTGCCGATTTTTCGTGTGAGCGGCGTTTGTCCAGAGTCCCCTATCTCAGCTGCAACCAGATGATTGCGCATAGCGGCGATGGGTTGCCCCAGTTCATGCGTGACGGACGCTGAGAGCTGCCCAAGAGCAGCCAGCCGGCTTGCGCGTTCCAGCTCACCTTGTGTGCGTTTGAGCCGCCGCTCGGCCGTCCTGCGGTCTTCGATTTCGATCGCGAGCCGTTCATTCGCCTCACGCAGCATTGCTTCTTCCTTTTCGGACCGCGCCAGAGCCACGCTCACGCGGCGAGCACGCTGAATTTGGAAAAAGATGAATGCGAGGCCAGCAAGAAGGACAAAAAGCGCAGTTACAAGCCAACTTCGGGCGACGGCCCGGTCATCGCTTGCAAAATAATGAAGAGACCAGCCATGCGGCAAGTCTGTGGCGGCAAGGTGGAGGCGCTTTGTCCCCGAAATCCTCGCTTGATCCCCAGGCAGCTCTACCCAATCCAAAGGGGCCAATTCTTGGCCTGGAAACTGTCGTGCATCCCGTATCCGGTCTTGCTGTTGGCCTGACAGTGGCGTCAGCACACGGTATTGCCAATCCGAGTTCGAAGACAAAAGAATAACGCCGTCCTCATTGGCCAAAAGGACCTGCTCGCCCGAGTTTTTCCAACTGTCTTGAAGGTCTGAGAAATCGATCTTGATTGCTACGACGCCGGTTGGATCGCTTTGGTCGTCCAGCACCGCGTTGGCGATGAAATAGCCCGGCAAACCAGTTGTTGCACCAATGGCATAAAAGCGCCCCTGTTCACCTGAAATAGCGCTTTGGAAGTAAGGGCGGAAAGCGTAGTTTTGGCCAACGAAGCTGCCGACATCGCGGAAGTTTGAGGCAGCTATGGTGATGCCGTCCTCGTCCATCAGATAGATTGCATCTAGTCCTGCCTGCGCTGCGAAATCCTCGAGCCGCCGGTTCAACGTTCCGGTGCCTTCTCCTTCGGCCGTGCCGATAACAAAGGAGTCCTGTGACAGCACATAAGTTAGATGGGAAAACCGTTCGAGTTCGCCATTCACCGAGCTTTGGTAAAGGGACAATCGACCTTGGGCTTTCGAAAGCTCTTCCGAAAGGAAGTATTGGTAAGACACGAGATAAAGGCCAATGCTAGCGGCAGTGGCGATTAGTAAAACAACAATAAACGAAGTTGACCGCATTCATTGCCTATAAACTGCGACTGCATTGGATCACAGTAGCTTTTGTCCTTCTTTTCCAAAGGTCTCCCTTCAACGCATTGCGTATTATGTCCGGGTAACGCAGACGGCCATCGGCCTCGACACTGCAGCAGTAGAGGATTGAAGTCTTGGCCTGATGGCCACAGCTGTGTCTTTTCGAAGAAGCTGTTGCGGTTTGCAGCTACCATCTGAAAACGAGAAAATTCTTCGATTCAGGCAACCTTCAATCTGCCTAGAAACGGGGAAGAGAAACGTTCCGGGCCAGTGTTGGGAGCCTGAGATGCGCACAGCAAGAAGGAAGATTTGCAAGCCTGACTGGGGTTGCTTTGAGCTCCTTGGACGGTGCCTTGACAAGAACGCCGTTTCCAATAATTTTATTTGCTAAAATAATTAACGGAGTAACTCCGAATGTATCTTGGGTTGGATTTGGGAACGTCGGGTCTCAGGGGAATTCTGGTAGATGAAACCGGTCGTGTGGCCTGTGATGCCGAAGTCAGCATTTCGACCTCGACTCCCAAGCCTGGTTGGTCCGAGCAGAACCCCTTGGACTGGATCAGAGCTTGTGAAGAAGTTGTCGCAAAGCTCCGTGCAAGTAATGCAGAAGCGTTCTCAGAATTGCGCGGTATTGGCCTAAGTGGTCACATGCACGGCGCGACACTTGTGGATCAAAAAGGCGAAGTGTTGAGGCCCTGTATTCTGTGGAACGATACACGGTCAGCAGATGAAGCGAGGATACTCGATCAAACGCCCGAGATGCGCAGGATATCCGGGAACATCGTATTTCCGGGTTTTGCAGCGCCGAAACTGGAGTGGTTGCGAACGCACGAGCCTGACGTGTTCTCCAAGATAGGCAAGGTGCTGCTGCCGAAAGACTATTTACGGTTCTGGTTGACCGGAGAATATGTCTCTGACGTATCAGACAGCGCGGGAACATCCTGGCTGGACGTGGATACGCGGCAGTGGTCAGAGAAGGCGCTTGCCATAGGTCACATGAGTCTAGATCAGATGCCGCGCTTGGTCGAAGGCAGTGATCCAGGCGGAGAGTTGAAGGCGGGTTTGAAGCAGCAGTGGGGGCTTTCGAAATCCGTTGTTGTGGCGGGCGGCGCTGGTGACAATGCCGCCGCAGCTTGCGGGATCGGAAGCATCAATGATGGCGCTGGGTTTGTCTCACTGGGAACGTCGGGTGTGCTGCTTGTAGCCAGAGAGGCTTACGCCCCGGCGCCGGAAACTGCCGTTCATTGTTTTTGCCACGCCGTCCCCGATAGATGGATACAAATGGGCGTCATGCTTTCAGCAACCAACAGCATGAACTGGCTATCGCGAAACCTGAGCAAGCCCGTGGAGCAACTGGCTGCAGCGATGCCCGAAAAGTTGAATGGGCCATCCTCGATCACGTTCCTACCATACTTGTCAGGAGAGCGGACTCCGCACAACGACAGCAATATCCGAGGTGCTTTTTTGGGCGTGGACGTTTCATCTGAACCGGTTGATCTGACCCAATCCGTTATGGAGGGTGTTTCATTTGGCATGAGAGATTGTCTGGAGGCATTGAAAAGCACCGGAACCAAGCCGGCCAGTCTGATGGCGGTCGGAGGGGGTGCGCGATCTCGGTTTTGGCTGGAAACCTTGGCGACCGTTTTGGGAGTTCCACTTGACTTGCCAAAAAGTAGTGAGTTCGGTGCCGCTATGGGGGCTGCGCGCCTTGCGATATGTGCTGTCACCAACGCCAAGCCAGCCCAAGTCATGTCGCCGCCGGAAATCCAGGAAAGTATCGAACCTCGTGGCGATCTGATTGACGCCTATGAAAACGAATACATGCGATACAGACAATTCTACACAGCGCTAGCGCCGCTGGCAGCAAGATGAATGCAGAAATGGCAAAGTCCTCTCGGATCGAAACAGCTATTCTTACCGATGGGGACATGCGCCTTTCGATCCTGAATTACGGGGCTGTAACACAGGGCTGGTGGTACAAGGATAAGCCGCTCATACTTGGGTTTGACGACCCGAATATGTATCTCTCGGATACCCACTATCTGGGCGCAATTGTTGGGCGCGTTGCGAACCGTATCGGTGGCGCGCGGTTCCAATTGGGGGGCGCAAATTTTGAGTTGAACGCCAATGAGGGCAAAAACACCCTGCACGGCGGAACCGATGGGCTATCCAAACAATTCTGGGATCTTGAACAGATTGCTTCCAATGAGGTTTTGCTGAGCTACGTCTCAAAAGACGGGGAAAATGGCTTTCCCGGGAAGGTCAGGTTTGAGGTCAGGGTCCGTATGCAGTTTCCGCGTTTGGTTTATTCGATCACCGCGCAACCGGGACGGTCAACGCCGATAAGCATCGCCCAGCATAACTACTATACTTTGGGAGGGGCTGACGGTGTTGATGGACATACCTTTAAACTGGCATCAGATCGCTATCTTGAGGTTGACGATCAAGGAATCCCGTCTGGCCGGGTAAAAACGACCAAGGAAAGCGTGCTGGATTTTTCGAAACCCAAAGCAATTGGCAGTGTTTCCGAGGGGATCGACCACTATTTTTGTTTTGATCATTATCGTGATCAAATAGCTCCAATAGCGGAGTTCACAGCGCCCTCTGGCCTTGGTTTGACTGTCTACACTGACCAGCCCGGCGCGCAGGTTTATTCGGGCTATAAGATGACAGATCCGCCTCATGCCGCTCGCGGTTTGTGCATAGAGCCATCTGGCTATCCGAACGCACCTAACATCCCGTCGTTTCCCTCAATCATGTATTCTCCCGAAAACCCTTATCGGCAGGAACTTGTTCTAGAGGTGTCTGAGGATCTGCATGCGAGCTAGCGCACTCTTCTTGTTTCTTGCTTTAACGTTCGGGGGAGCGGTTGGTTCGCGTGCCCAGACGCTTGGCCCTCTGCCGGAATTCCTTGAGCCTGACTTTGCGAGTGCCCAGCTGGGGCAGTTGCTGTATTACGACCCGATTTTATCTGGCAACAAGAACATCAGCTGCGCGACGTGTCACCATCCCGAACTTGGCACCTCAGACGGGGTTTCCCTGGGTATAGGAGAGGGTGGAATTGGTCTGGGGGCAGAGCGAGTGCTGGACCCAGAGAATGCGCCGGAACAACGCATTCCCCGAAACTCACCAGGTCTTTGGAACCTCGGCGCAACCGAGTTCACGACGTTCTTTCATGATGGGCGACTAGAGACAGACCCAGAGCAACCTAATGGCATCAGAACGCCGCTGGGCACTCATATGCGGCCTGGCTTCCAATCCGCGTTGGCGGCACAGGCCATGTTCCCGGTTCTGTCGCCAGACGAAATGGCAGGTCATTACTCTGAGAACGACGTCAGCAAAGCAGTTCGCCTTGGTTTTCTGACCCAAGAGGGCGGCGCATGGGATCTGATAGCAGAACGTGTTGCCGCCATTCCTGAGTACGAGCAAAGGTTCGACGAAATTGCACCGGGTGAGGAAATCTCGTTCACGGCAATTGCCAATGTAATCGCCGATTTTATTGCCTTTGAATGGCGCGCGGATAACAGCCCGTTTGATCGCGCCATGCGGGGTGAGGCCGCATTGGCGGAAGAGGCCGAAATTGGCATGGATTTGTTTTACGGAAAAGCCGGGTGCAGTGACTGCCACTCGGGCTGGTTTCAGACGGATCACAAGTTCCACTCGATAGCACTGCCGCAGATTGGCCCGGGAAAGTCAGCGCGATTTGAAAACCATGTCAGGGATGACGGTCGTCTGCGCGTAACGGGCGACGCCAAGGACGCGTTTGCTTTCCGTACACCATCGCTCCGCAACGTGACGCTGACCGCTCCTTACGGACATAACGGAGCTTATGCCGAACTTCAGGACATTGTCCGTCACCATTTGGACCCGGTAGCGTCATTGCGAAGCTATTCGATCGAGAAAGCCGCGTTACCGGACTTCCCAAACTCCGAAGATCAAAAGGCCCTGTTGGATGCTCAGCACTTGGACGCAATTGCCCAAAGCAACAGCTTGTCAAAGGTTAGTCTGACGGATCAGGAGGTCGACGCTCTTCTCAGTTTTCTGAATAGCCTAGAAGACCCGGCAGTGCGTCTGGGCGTGCCCGATCAAGTTCCAAGTGGACTTCCGGTCGATCAATAGTCAGCGCTGAATTCGGATTATTTGGTTGGGGAGGTATTCCAACCACTCGCTAGTCGAGCCATCTGGCCAGATCACGCGAACCTGCACATGGTCCTCTTCTCCGACACCAAAATGATGGAACCCAGCGATACCGCCTGCATGGCCGCCGCCAATTGTTAGCTCACGGGTCTGAATACCTTGTGAGGTTTTGACTTCAACAAATCCACCGATAGCGGCGCGGTTCGACTGATCTTGAGTCACATCCAACAATAGCCAATTGCCACCTTGTGAAGTGTTCTGGCTGACTTCGAGTTCTGAGCTGCGATTGACGACCACCAGATCCAGCCACCCGTCGTTGTTCAAATCTGCAAGCGCCGCGCCGCGAGACTTGGCCATCGATGCAACGCCGGCATCTGCCGATGCTTCAAAGAACTGACCGTGGGGGCTTTGCAGTAATAGGTTGTTGGGATCGTTCAAAGCGGCGTCGGGCATTTGCTCAACATTGCCTTTGGCGACGAAAATGTCGTCCCGGCCGTCATTGTTGACGTCTCCGAATTGAGCGTGCCACCCGGTCGATGGTCGGCCGTCGCCACCGATATGCGGTCTATGCGCCGTCGTTCCCTTTTCGTAGGTCGCGTCGCGCCAGGTTGGGCCGTTTGTCATTGGATCGAAAACCTGGAGTTTCTGGTCGCCCATTGAAGTCAGGTAGACTTCGGGGAAGCCATCTCCTGTGAGGTCACGTGAGGCGATCCCCATGCCCCAAATCGAATAAGGTAGCCATCCTTCGTCCTCCAAGTACTGCCGCGGTTCAGGTTCCATCGCCCACAACTGCTCTAGGCCGCCGCGAACATAATAGTGTCGGTCGTTACTGACACGAAGATCCGCGCGGCCCGTTCGGGCCCAATCCGAAAACAGGATAGAGAGAGAGCAATAGCCGGGTTCAAGCCGGAGGGGCTCCTGATATGAGGCACCATTGGGCCGATACAAAAGCGTTGGCCCGCAAGCCTCGAAAGGGCCATCGGGGTCAAACCGATCAACATAGGTGCCAAATGCCAAAGTTGGTAAGTTTTGTCCGTTCTCCCATGTCGCTGAAAAACCCGTTGTCCAGTGATCCTCTGATTCAAATCCGATTTCGTCAAAGGGGCTAAACTGGCAGTCTGGCTTTCCCCGCAGCAGCAAGTCAGTGCCAACACGCAAAACCGCAAGATCCATTATGCCGTCGCTATCAAGGTCAAGAGGGTAGGCGCCCGTCACTCCCGTCAGCGATAGGTCTTCTGGCGTTTCAGCGTGAAAAGCAATCTCATTCGCCGAGGTGTTTATGAACAGTTGAGATGGCTCGGACCCTCCAGCTAAAAACAGTTCTGGCAGAGTATCCCCGTTGCAATCAAACACAGCCACGCCGCCGCCAACAAAATGCTCCCAACCGCCGTCATAGACGTGTTTCGGGACATCCAGTTTTGTGAACTCGGGCATAGTAATGTCCGCATTCGCAGCGGTTGCAAAAGCCATAAATGCAGCAAGCTCAGGACGCATTCGCCGTAAGCTCCTTTACCTTGAGAATCGAGATTTGTTCGATCCCATAAGCCGCGGCGCCCTTGGCCCACATCATATCGCCCCAATGGTGAACTTTGATCTCTGGCAGCGGTGCATCGACATTCACGACCCCATTTCGGATGCGGGTCATTACTTCGCTTGAACACAAATGTTCAAAGCTCATCTGCGCCCCTGAGACGATGATGCATTCAGGGTCATAGAGGTTGATCAGGTTTGAAATTCCGAGGCCGAACATCTGACCTGCGCGGGCCAGCACCGACGCCGCTCTTTCATCACCTGAATAGGCGCGGTCATGTATGTCGGAAACGGATTCCATCTCGTTGATTTGTCCTGTGACCGTCATTTCCCGGATCAACGCATAGTCGCCAACATAGGCTTCAAGACACCCGCGTTGGCCGCATTGGCACAGGGCACCGTCCAGTTGAACTTTAGTGTGTCCAAACTCAGCGCCGCAGCCTCTTTCGCCACGATACAGTTTGCCATCCAGAACAATCCCCAGTCCGACACCATGTTCGATCGTGACGACGAGGAAATTCTTTAGGCCCTTGCCAAGACCAAAGAGCTGTTCGGCTTTCGCAACAAGATTGGCATCGTTGTCAACGAATGCAGGGCAGGGCAGCCCACTGGACAGTAGGTTACTGAAATCAATATTTCTTTCAGTAATTGAGGACGACCAGTGGACAAAATTTCTGTTTGCGTTGACCAGTCCGGCAATTCCAATCGAAACGCCCGCCAAATGGGCCACGGAAAGGTCGATCTGACCGCAGGTTTCTTCAAGTGCTTTGCGGATCGCCGATACGAACTCTTGCGGAGACATTCTGGCGTGTTCCAGCGTGTATTTGTGCGAAGCGACTTCGTTACCTTCAAAGTCGACCAAAATGACCGAGATCACTTGTCGGGCGACCTTTATGCCGGCCACAAGATGCTTTTGGCCGTCCAATTGCAGCAAAACTCTGGGTCTGCCTCTCTTACCAGACTTCGATTGCGCTTCGCTTTCAATCTCTTTGATCAGCCCCGCCGAGATCAGATCGGACGTTGCCGCAGTGACGGTCGCCGGGCTGGTTTGTAGGGCCGATGCAATATCGATCCGCGAGACGGATCCCTTGGCTCTGATGTGCTCCAAGACCCGTAGGCGGGTCGTATTTCTTTGTTCTAAAGAAATGGGAGAGGCTTTGCTTTTCAGCATGTTGTCCTCGCGAATCTTGATTTCGGACCAATCTATTTGAATTTCGGCGCGTCTTGTAGAGTAAATATTTTACCGGCTGAAATAAATATGATATCCAAAATTGTGAGAGCCGCGAATCGAAATACGATGGCTCGGCAAATGGGAGGAAATCATGAAAAGAATTCTCAGCTTCTCGGCTGCGGCCACTTTGTTGGCCTCGGTTGCGTTCGCAGAGCCGGTGGTTGGCGTAAGCTGGTCGAACTTTCAGGAAGAGCGCTGGAAGACAGACGAGGCGGCCATTAAATCGGCGCTGGAGGCCGGCGGTGCTGAATACATTTCGGCAGATGCGCAGTCATCGTCTGCAAAGCAGCTGTCGGACATTGAAAGCTTGATCGCTCAGGGCGTGGATGCACTGATTATTCTGGCGCAGGACGCGCAGGCAATTGGTCCAGCAGTTCAGGCCGCGGCTGACGAAGGCATTCCGGTTATCGCTTATGACCGTCTGATTGAAGATGACCGCGCGTTCTACCTGACCTTCGACAACGTTGAAGTTGGCAGAATGCAGGCTCGCGCTGTCTTTGAGGCTATGCCCAAGGGCAATTATGTGATGATCAAAGGCTCTCCGACCGACCCGAACGCGGACTTCCTGCGGGGTGGTCAGCAAGAGATCATCGGCGCAGCGGTAGATAGCGGTGATATCGTAATCGTTGGCGAAGCCTATACGGATGGCTGGCTGCCTGCGAACGCGCAGCGCAACATGGAGCAGATCCTGACAGCGAATGAAAACAACGTGGACGCCGTTGTTGCTTCAAATGACGGCACTGCAGGTGGCGTTGTGGCGGCTCTGACCGCGCAGGGCATGGAAGGTATTCCAGTGTCTGGTCAGGATGGGGATCACGCCGCGCTAAACCGCGTTGCGCTGGGCACTCAGACTGTTTCAGTTTGGAAAGATGCTCGTGAGCTTGGTAAGGCTGCCGGTGAAATCGCTGTTGCACTGAGCGGTGGCACAAGCCCCGCAGATGTTGAAGGCGCCATCAGTTGGACGTCGCCGGGTGGAACCGAAATGAATTCGGTCTTCCTTGCGCCCGTTCCGATCACCAAAGACAACCTGACCGTTGTCGTGGATGCTGGATGGATCCCGCTTGAGGATCTGTGCCAGGGCGTTGAAAACGGACCTGCCCCTTGTAACTAAACCACTCAGCCCTGGGCCTCTTAGTCTGGGCCTGGGGCAAATGCTGAATATGAAAGATCGGAAATGACCGAAACTTCGTCTCAGCCGATACCTGAAAAAGCGAAACCCAGCCTGTTCCAGCAGTTGGAACTGGATATGCGGCTTTTGGGAATGATCGGCGCGTTTGTCATCCTGTGTATCGGGTTCAACATCTTTACAGATGGGCGATTCCTGACCCCTCGCAACCTCTTCAATCTGTCTATCCAGACGGTTTCGGTCGCCATTATGGCGTGCGGGATGGTGTTTATTATCGTCACGCGACACATCGATTTGTCGGTGGGCGCGCTGCTGGCGACTACATCGGCTGTGATGGCAATGACGCAAACCGAACTTTTGCCACAGATACTTGGGATGGGTTTGAACCACCCGGCGACCTGGGCAATCACAATCGTTGTCGGTCTGTTTGTGGGGACTCTGATAGGGGCATTCCACGGCTGGATGGTCGGATACCTGACTATTCCGGCCTTCATCGTAACGCTTGGTGGGTTTCTGGTTTGGAGAAACGTGGCTTGGTATTTAACCAGCGGTCAAACGATCGGTCCGCTGGACAGTACGTTCCTTATGTTTGGGGGGACCAACGGCACGTTGGGGACCACAACAAGCTGGTTGTTCGGTTTGTTTGCGACTGCAATCGCGATCTGGGCGTTGTGGAGCGGACGGCGTGCAAAAGCCGCGCACGGTTTCCCTGTGAAACCTGTATGGGCTGAGACGACCCTGGCCGGGATTATTGCAATTGCCATTCTGGGTTATGTTTACATCGTCAACAGCTACGCCATTCCGACGCGCCGTCTGCAACGTATGTTTGAAGCGCGCGGAGAGACGATGCCCGAGGGGCTGGTTGTCGGATACGGCATACCGATCTCAGTTCTTATCCTGATCATCGTCGCCGTTACCCTGACCATCGTGGCGCGGAAAACCAGGTTTGGCCGCTATATCTTTGCCACTGGGGGCAACCCGGACGCGGCAGAACTCTCCGGCATCAACACACGTCTTCTGACTGTGAAGATCTTTGCTTTGATGGGCTTTTTGTGCGCCGTTTCCGCCGTCGTGGCCTCGGCTCGTCTGGCCAACCACTCGAACGACATCGGCACGCTGGACGAACTTCGGGTCATCGCTGCTGCGGTTATCGGAGGCACCGCATTGTCCGGTGGTATCGGCACCATTTATGGAGCGATCCTTGGCGCGTTGATCATGCAGGCTCTTCAATCGGGGATGGCTATGGTTGGCGTCGATGCACCGTTTCAGAACATCGTGGTCGGTAGCGTCCTAGTGCTGGCCGTCTATATCGACATCGTCTACCGCAAGCGGCTGGGGGCAAAGTGATGCAAGCACAGGATACGCAGAAAACTCCCTCCAATTCCGGCCGCGGCTCCGGTGCGCCGCCACTGGTCGAGATGCGCGACATTTCGATTTCTTTCGGAGGCATCAAGGCCGTCGACCATGTGTCGGTCGATCTCTATCCCGGAGAAGTGGTTGGCCTGCTGGGGCACAACGGGGCAGGGAAATCGACGTTGATCAAGGTGCTGTCCGGCGCCTATCAAATGGATCACGGTGAGATTTTGATCGATGGCAAGCCAGTCGAAATCGGAAACCCGCGCGACGCGCGGGCAAACAATATCGAGACCATCTACCAGACACTCGCCTTGGCCGACAACCTGGACGCGACCTCGAACCTGTTTCTGGGGCGTGAGATGACGACGCCTTTCGGGTTGGTCAATGACGCCGCGATGGAGGCCGAGTGCCGCAAGATCATGGCGCAGCTCAACCCGAACTTTCAAAAGTTCAGTGATCCGGTTTCCGCCTTGTCGGGCGGTCAAAGACAGTCTGTGGCGATTGCTCGGGCAGTCTACTTCAACGCGCGCATTCTGATTATGGATGAGCCGACAGCGGCGCTGGGCCCGCATGAAACGCAGATGGTGGCGGATTTAATTCATCAGCTCAAAGCACAAGGCATCGGGATATTCCTGATCGATCACGACGTGCATGCCGTCATGGAACTGTGTGACCGCGCCTCGGTCATGAAGAACGGAAAACTGGTTGGGACGGTCGATATCGCAGACGTCACGGATGACGATCTTTTGTCGATGATCATTCTGGGCAAGCAGCCAGCGCAAAAATCAGAATAGGGGGCAGATATGCCAAGCGGTTTTTTTGAAGGGATCGAGAAGATCCAGTTTGAAGGTGTGGATAGTAAGAACCCGCTGGCCTTCCGGCACTACAACCCGGATGAAGTTGTCATGGGTAAGCGTATGGAAGACCACCTGCGGTTCGCAGTGGCCTGGTGGCACTCCTTCGCTTGGGAAGGCGGAGATCCCTTTGGCGGGCCTACATTTGAACGCCCGTGGCATCCGCAGGATGATATGGGCCGCGCCCGCCTGAAAGCGGATATCGCGTTCGAAATGTTTGAGCTTTTGGGCCAGCCGTTCTTTTGCTGGCACGACGCTGACGTTCGGCCTGACCAAGGTAATTTTGCCGACAACCTGAGAACTCTGGAGGAAATCACCGATTACATCGGTGAAAAAATGCAAGTGTCTGGCACCAAGCTACTTTGGGGTACGGCCAACATGTTCAGCCACCGTCGCTGGATGTCGGGCGCTAGTACAAACCCAGATCCTGACGTCTTTGCGTTTGCGGCGGCAACGGTGAAATCGTGCATGGATGCAACCCATAAGCTTGGCGGTGAAAACTACGTTCTATGGGGCGGGCGAGAAGGTTATGAAACCCTGTTGAACACGGACCTGAAAACCGAACTGGACCACATGGGCCGTTTTCTGAATATGGTCGTGGAGTACAAGCACAAGATTGGGTTCAAAGGCACTATCCTCGTAGAGCCCAAACCTCAGGAACCGTCCAAACACCAATACGACTACGACGCCGCGACTTGTATTGGGTTTCTTAGGAAGTACGGGTTGGAGAACGAGGTAAAGCTAAACCTCGAGCAGGGGCATGCGATCCTGGCCGGACACAGCTTCGAGCATGAAATTGCCGTTGCCGCAGCCGAAGGAATGCTGGGTTCGATTGATATGAACCGCAATGACTATCAGTCTGGATGGGACACAGACCAGTTCCCCAATAACACACCAGAGGTTGCTCTCGCTTACTATTACATCCTGAAAGCTGGCGGCTTCACGACCGGGGGCACAAATTTTGACGCAAAAATTCGTCGGCAATCGATTGACGCAACTGATCTGGTGGCGGCCCATGTCGGAGGGATGGACATATGTGCACGCGGTTTGAAAGCTGCAGCGGCTATGATTGAAGATGGGGGATTGGAAGACGCACTTTCGCATCGATACTCCGGTTGGAACACTCCCGAAGCGGCGTCCATGTTAGGCAGCAGTCTGGAAGAAATCTCTGCTCGAGTTCTAAATGAGGGCATAAACCCGGAGCCACAATCTGGGCGCCAGGAAATACTAGAGAACTACGTGAATAGATTTGTGTGACGGCCAGACCTCGCTGGGTATTCCCTGCGGTCTCAAATAGGGAAAAGCGGTGGTTGCTGCCAAAGGCACTAACGGCCGCAGCTCTATTAAGCGCCAAAGAGGGCCAAGGGGTCGCGAAGCAAAGACACCCCTTGGAAGGCCAGACATAGTTTTTCTGTCCGTCACTGAGCCTTCTACCCTAGCCATACTTCGGATATACGGCGCTTAACGTCGCTGTTCGTTCTGATCTGTCACGTGTTGAGCGCGATTAGCCGTGCCCATCCCGTAAGCCTCTTTTTCCAATATACTGCAGTATGGGAAGTGATCTTTTTTGCGCGGGAATATGCGTTCGAGCGCCCGCATCGAACAGCGGTTTGTTGATGCCTCAGATTCATCAATAGGTGTTTGAGGCGACTTTGCGGGTGTTGCACGAAACACCAGGATCGGATCTGGATTGGAAGGTTCAAGCGCCGCTGATCGTTGAGGCTCCAACGGGAGCCGTCGTCTCTTTCGTACTCTGGCAAGGGTTCGTGCATTGGATGTCGGTTGGTGCAATTTCCCTGCGGTCGCAATCACGGCACATGCTGCCCCCAAAGATCACGAAGCCATCCGCGCGGCGCTGTTTCTGAATAACCCCCAATTTGTGTGAAACCCTAACATAATTTCTGCATAGTTGTGCTGTAATTCGATGGTTGGTTGAGGCTCGATCGATAGATGAAATAGAGCCGTTAAGGGCAAACCGGTCAGGATGCGCGGGGTTTTATGGGAAGTCAGGTGCGGGTTTGAATAAAGTCAGTGTCGGCGCAGTTTGCCTGTTAGGTTTGACCCTATTCCTGGCCTCTGGTTTTTCTGTGGGTCACAGCGCGTCGTACAACTACCCGTGGTTAGACCAGTACATAAGCACTTACTTGTCGGGGGCGTTGTTTCCGCGGCATCTTCCGGGGTTGTGGTCCGGCCTGGGCGGATACGACTTTTTCTTTTATGGTCCTTTGCCATTTTGGGTTATGGCAACGTTCATTTCTCCGCTATGCGGTGGTTGTGAAATCTCTACTACCATAATGCTCGGCACCGCTCTGTTTTGGTCAATGAGCGGCTTTACGGCCTATCTGTTCCTAAGGCGGTATTTTGCGTCCGGTGCGGCCGTTTATGGCGCAATCGCGTACACGATCCTGCCCTACCATATCCTTATAGATTGGTATGTGCGGCAAGCGCTGGGTGAGTTTGCAGCGTATGCGTTCATCCCTTTGATTGCCTATGGCATAGACGCAATCCGCTTAGGTGGGCGAGGCAAATGGGTTCTCACCCTTGGGGCTGCGGGCACCGTGTTATGCCACCTGCCCACAGCCTTGCTTGCCGCCCATGTTGCCGCACTTGTGGTCTTGGTTTTTGCAATAATAAAGCTTCTTAAACACGAAGCGTTTGGGGTTTTTCTGTTTGAGGTGACCCTGTGGGGAGGCCTAGGGCTGCTGCTCACGTGTTTCTACTGGTTGCCAGCGGTTGTGCTTGTCGAACACGTCGCCAATGATCTGCTCTATACAAAGCACTTTATCGCCACCCGTTGGTTGTTTGAACTGAGCGGAGGGCAAGTGGTCCCGGAATTCGGCCAAACCATTCTATGGAGTTTCTTGACGGTCATCCCGTTTACATTGCTCGCTCTGGCCTATTCCAAGTCCTACGTCAGACTTTGGATTTTGTTACCAACGGCTTTGGTTGTCTTTCTCAATACGAACTTGTCGGCGATGATTTGGGAAAACTGGATCATTCAGAAAGTCCAGTTTCCTTGGCGCCTTATGGTGTTCGTAGATTTTTCGGCTGCAATAGCCGTTGCTGTGTTGGCCGCTCGGTTTGAAACGGTCCAACGCTCTGTTTTGGTGCTGTGTATTGTGTTGGCAAGTTTGCCGACCTTCAAAGTCATTCAGGCCTCGGAGTATTGGATCTCAACCCCTTACGACACAAGTTCCCCTCAGCCCGGGGCTTCTGAGTATCTGAGCCCGGAAATGGTACGCAGCCTCAAGGCCGAACTTGGCTATGATAACGAAGAGATGCGTAAGCGCATGCCCGTAAATGCCCAGATGCAAGCTTTTGCTGATGAGATCTCACAAGCAAATGAGGGAAGGGTCGTCATTGAAGTCGGGCATCGCCGCGCGGAAATTAAACTTTTGGAATACGCGGAAACTGTCGTGGTTCCCATTCAATTCTGGGAGTTTTGGGAGGCCAGAACTGCTGACGGGCAAGAGCTGACTGTTGCCGCGCATGACACCTTTGGGGTCCTCACAGTCGATTCCTCACTGTTTGGTCTTAAGGGGCAACAGATCATCCTGAGCTTGCCTCACCATTGGTCAGAGCAAATCGGTTTGGCGATATCGACGGGCTCTCTGATCCTGTGGTTGCTGGTCGTTTTCCTTAGTAGGCGAAGGCCAAGGCTGATCCACAACTGAATGTTCAGTGCGGCGAAAACCCTTCTGATCACGCGACGACGGAAGTGATGCTGGGGGACGCAAAACGTTTGGCTTTTTACGCGATCACACCGGCGAACCGCTCAACGGCCCATATCGCGGCAATGATCGAAATCGACGCTGCAATCGCGCCTCGTGCGCCTATCCAAACCGGTGGTGGCATCCGTCTTAGGTAAACCACGATGGGCCAGGCCAGCATGACGATCATCAACTGCCCGACTTCGACGCCGACATTGAATGCGAGCAGGCTTTGCCAAACGTTGTCTGCATCGACCTGAAGGATTTCACGCAGCATAAATGAGAAGCCGAACCCGTGCAGAAGGCCGATGGTGGCGGTTACAAAGATTGCCGTAAGGTTCGAATGATGGCGGTCGGGTCTTTGGAAAACGGCATCCGCCGCGGCAAGGATGATGGTCAGGGCAATAGCAGTTTCAACAGCAGGTATGAACCAAGGGGCCGACGGCACAAACCCAAAGAACCCTGCGATAAGGGTAACACTATGGCCAACTGTAAAACCGGTCACGCGTGCAAGCAGCGACCCAAGATTCAACGCTCCGATCACCATGCACAGTACAAAGAGGACATGGTCGATCCCTTCGATAATGTGCCGGACCCCTTCGATAAGGAATGTCCATGCAGCGGACGTTGCAGACCCTGTGATCTCGATCGGCGTTGCGAGAATACCGGTGGCCCGATACGTGCGTGTGGTATCGTCGCGGTAATCCAAGATTAGATTGGCCGTCTGTTCTTGCCCCTGCAGGCCCGGATCAGACAGCATCCCTAACGTATAGGCATCTGGTGCGTCGACGTGGAATTTCAGCTTTACGTCCACAACGGCGTCGCCAACATAAATCCTGTCAGCTTCGGCAAGGGTAGGCGTTGTTGTTGCCAGCGCATTGAGAGCTTCGTCTTTAGTGGCAAATCCCGGTTCTTCGCCGATTGGATAGACATTGATGGCGATCGCTTCGCCCGAAGCCCTGGCATCACCTGAACGCAGAGCCATTTCATCCAATACAATGGCAGCCAGTCCCAAGGGGTCACGATTGATTGCGCCGGGGTCGACCAGGTGCATCAGCGTGCCGTCCTGAAACTCGTTGACTGTAAAAGGCGCAGGAGCAGGCCGTCCGTCATCACCGAGCGGACCAACCTTGTCAGCAACGATATACGCCATCGGAGTGCGCATCAGAACGAGTAGACCATCTTCTTCATGGACCACATGAATGACCCGCACGTTTTGGTTCAGGTTGAAATGTGCCGATGCGCTGTGCGCCACAAAGACAGTCAAGACGCAGAGCAGTGCAGCCATGAAGTATCTTAGTCGCTGTACCATCTTAACTCTCCTGTTGCGCACTCAGTACGGTGAGACCATCGAGATGCCACTGGTCTCCCTGTCGCGAGACATCCAATAACCCACGATAGGAGACTGTTTGCCGGTGCAAATGACCCCAGTGACCGCCGCTGACTTGCGCGGTCCAATTGGCCAAAATTTGATGGCCGTCCTTTTCTGCACTTTGCGAGATGCTCTCTACCTGCAGGTCCACGATGTTTTCAGTGCGGGCCAGAGCTCCGGACGGCAGGGTCACTGACAATCCCCGCCGAAGCTCGGCCTGAACGTCAGCGCGGTTGTTTTGCGTCACAAAGGGGGTGAGCGCCTCTTGGAATGCGCTGTCCACGGGTTCCAGCATCGCGGTGCTGACGTTGGTGAGTAAGCCTTGAACGACCTGATGGGTTTCGGTCTCATTTGGCGGACCATTCGAGGCAAAGGGCAGGGGGTGTTTTTGAGGGAAAGTAACGATAGCAGCAGCCGTGAAAGCCCCAAACAACCCGACAAATCCCATACGGATGACCGAAGTGCTTTTCCACGCGAGGAAGGCGCTGATCAGCGCTGCAAGCCCAAAACCCAGAGCTATTTGGGGAATGTCCGTCAGGCCAGCAGTCTGGACCACGACGGGATGAGTTTGTGGATCCTCCCAAGCCGTCAGGTGATTGTTCCAGACCGCGCTTGGATCTGATTTATAAATCAGTGAGGGCACAGCTCCGGCAGGGTCGCTCAGGGTCAGGGGAATGGTATCCAGAGCATCCTGAAACAGGGTCCACTCCATGTCGACCTGCTGTGCCAATGAGCTGTGCGGGTATGACAGGACTACCCCGAACAACATCGTTGATCGCAGCGCTTCTGCCTGATCCGGCAAGACGCGCAGCCCGTCGGCGCCCACGGCAATGCGCGATACCAAAACTGAGTTCGGCATCGCGGGTTTCCCATCAATCGTTAGAGGGTTTTGGGTTTTGAAAAAGGTCTCAGCCTCAGCCTTGATTTTGGTCACCTGATCAGGCGACAGCCGCTGTGCGTCCTGTAGGTTCAGATCAGCCCAATCCTCGAAATCTTTTAGGCGAAAGATGATCTCGTGGCGCACCTCGCGGGGTTCAACCGATAGAAAGGACATCAGGGGCGATTTGTGGTGGCGGGTCAGGTTCGGGTTTTCAAAAGTGGTGAACCAGGGGTCTTCCCAACTGGGAAGCATCGTTTCAGCTTGTGACAAATATCGGTAGTCAGTGACCGGAACCCCAATATGCTCGGCGACCATCCCGATCGAAGCTAGCGGCAGGCCGTTTGTGTTCAACGGTGGCAAGAATGTAATGCGCTCTGGTTGGTTTTCGAAAGGAAAGCTCAAGTCTACAAAAACGACGTCTTCGCTGCGGGGGCGCGGAGGCGCAAGGGCGCGGGCTGCAATCTGCCGCGGGACGCGTGGACGAACGTCAATAGTGTTCAGGACTCGGTCCAGCGGAACACCGTCTGCAGTGACTTGGAAATTCTGGCCCGTGCGGCTGGACAGTGATGCTTCTGAGCCGTCATCCGGCGCAACAAACAGCGGATAAGCGTTCAGGTCGATTTCAAGTTTTACCCGTACGTGATCGTTTTCAACCGATAACTCTGCAAAGCTGGGGGCTGTTTCACCTCCGTAGGGTGAAACCAAGTCGGCTGTTGCGCTGCCTGCTACAAGCGTCAGGCCCAATACCCCTGCTGCCGTACGCAATCCGGCGTTAGAAATGAAACGCGACAGCAGCATAAAGACCATTTTGATCAACGTCATAAGCAAACTCCCCGCTTGAGCGGTCGGTCGAGTAATCTATCCCATAGAACTGATACCCAAACCGCAGAGACGTGTTTTCCCAAGCCTTCCAGTCAAACCCGGCCAGAACCAGGTATTGCAGGTCGTCGCCGTTCACGCCGAAACCACTTAGCTCGGCTCGGCCGGCAAAGCTCCAAGTCTCATTGATTTCTGTTACATAACGCAAGGCGATCATGGGTTCGAACCATTCCTCGGTACCACCAAGCGTCATACCTGGCCCCGGTCCGGCGAAATCGATTTCTTGCTTTAGACGGTTCCACTGGACGCCGATTGCCGCATCGGCGGCATAGCGTTTACCCGCGGCATTTACACCGTGCGCAAACCTGTAGGCACCTTGCACATTGAAAAAGGTCTGGCGAACGTCCACGTCAACGGACACGTTACCACCAGGCAAGGTGCCGTCCTCGCCAAGGCGAACATAATAAACCTCGGAGATTATACCGAAATCGCCATTCCATCCCTCGTATCGGACGGATGCAGCGCCTTGCAGAATGTCGAGAACTTCGCTCAGGTTCAAATCCAGGTCGACACTGCTTCCGTCGATGGTTGATGTCCCTGTAGTTCGGAGGGGCAGGAAAAGATACGGTGTTATCGAATGCCGCCAGGTTCCTTCGTCACTTTCCGAACGGGCCAATGATTGGGCCGCGCCCGATTGGGCGAGGGTTAAAGCGAGACCAGTGCTCATTAAGAGCGTCGAAATCTGTTTAGTTTTACGTTTCATCTCTGTTCCCGAAATCAAACAAAATTGGCGCAGGTGCGGGAGTTACCCCGCACCTGTATAACTCATTTTGAGTTATTGGTCTCCGGGGTAGGTGAATTCCTGTCCCAGTGCTTCTGACGCTTCTTCGTAGATCGGGCGCAGAACATCATCGACGTCATCGAACCCGCCGGTGGTAAAGTCAGAGAACTGCATCGCTTCAAGTGGTACACCTGAACGTTCCGAAAACTCGGCTTTGTCGTCCTGCGACGGAACTTGGGCCGGGGCTGCAAGCGGTGGTGACCATGTGCGTTCTTCAGTGGCGGCCATGCGGACGATGATATCGTCCTTGGTTACGTTCCAGACCATAAAGTCGTTCGCCAAACTAAGTGGGCCGTCATAGGTTGATCGGATGCGCTCATAGACACCGGTTGAAGTATCGAAGTCGTTGAAGAAGTGATAGGCAACCGCCATTCGGGGCTGAATATCGCTCATGACTTTGCCGAAGGCTTCTGGCGCTGTGTGTACCTGTGTTCCCACAAGCAAAGCGGACTCAGGCGTGAACTTCATTTTGGTGACAAGCTCCGGCACCGCGATAAAGCACTCATGAATAGCGAGATCCGCGTTCTTTGCGTATTCCTTGAACCACTTGTTTGGATAGGTGTCAGAGCTGAAGACGAACTTTAGCCCGTTCCATTCAAGCGCATAGCTAACCGCACCATCAATCGAGTGGATCGCAGGAAATGTCCGGATTTGAACGCCGTTCTCATCGTAGATCACTTCGTTCTCAAGTTTGTAGTCGAACTCGGTGACATCCATCGAATAGCCGCGAAAATCCACGTTACCCGCACGCCCGGCCAGATCCCATGTCAGCATCTTCTGCATGTGATCAAGTGCGTAGCCGGTGCCCAGCTCCTCTGTTGGGCCACTTGGTCCCCAAATGCGCAGCGGCACGTTTCGACCCATTAGCGCACCACCAATAAACAGGTCATGCAGCGCTCCGAAGTGGTCGGTGTGCAAGTGTCCGATAAACACCTTGTCCAAGTAGTTGTACGGAATTTGCAGAGACGAAATCCGCTCGGCCGATCCCGAACCAATGTCAAAGAGGAATTTGTCACCGTTACCCAGCTCGACAAGGAAACACGCCGCGGCTTGGGCGGCTCGGGTTGTGGGCATTCCGGTCCCGCAGGCGATCACCCGCATCTCGTCTTCGGCCAGGTCTTCGGTGTTTGGGTAATAAACTTCCCGCGGACGGTCTCTGGTTTTGGTGGGCGAGACCTCTTCGGTCTCTTGCGCGAACGCTGCCGAAGGCGAGGCCACCTCAATCACGGCTTGTGTAACCGATTGTGGTGCGACGGCCCACGCGCCAAACGCGAGCCCGACGGCAAAGAGTTTGCCGAGTTTGGTTAAGTCTTTGCGATGCGTCATTGGATCTCCTCCGTCTGATCAATGGGAGCAGCCTCTGAAGTGCCAATCGCTGCTATCCCGAGGATTTTTCTTCCAATTCTCTAACTCTCCTCGCGCGCACGTAAGTGAAACATGGTTTTTCACGGGGTGACTCACGTCGGTTTAATTGCAAGTATGAGAATATGAATGGGTCGGTGGATAACATTTCAGATGCCGCAAAACGCGAAGCACTGGAGCGTTTGCTACAAGATGCGCATCTGGACGGATCTGACCGTCTCCAGGCGTTTCTTACTTACATTGTTCAAGAAGAGCTGGCGGGCCGTGGCGCTGACATTCGCGGCAAGACTATAGCGCAAGACGTTTATGATCGAGACACCTCGGAGGGGACTGATCCGGAAAACGTAGTGCGCGTCGATGCACGACGTCTGCGTCAGTTTCTGGAATTGCATTACGAAGGGGCGGGTAAGGACGATCCAATTCGCCTTCATATGGACAGCGGCGGGTACAGGCCAAGATTTGAGGTCATCGACGATGGCCATGCACGTTGGTCTTTTGCCGAGATGCGTCGATTGGCCGTGCCGGTTGGAACCTTCGCTGTCGGCGCTGTGATAGGGGCTTTTCTGGCCACAAAGTTCTTGCCGGACCCCACCGAAACGACACAAGCCCTTTCGACGACGCGTAAGGTTTCTGACGCGCCCGCACTTTTGCAGCGTGCAGCGATTTACGAAAAGTCTCCGGCTGCTTTGCAGGCATTCAATCTTGCCCAACAGGCCCGCACAATGATTTTCCCGATCTTTGAGCGCCCACGTCAGTTACTCGTCCTTTCGGTGTTCGAACACGTTATCGAAATGGATCCCGACTATTTTGGCGGTTATGCCGGTGCAGCGCAGGCACTGGCGTCATTGTCGGTCATTACGCCACCTTCCGACGCCAAAGACGAGTATGCTGCTGCCGCGTTGGATTTTGCTGGCGAAGCGGTTCGATTAGCACCCGATCAGGCATGGAGCCAGTCGGCGAAAAGCTGGGCATATTTTGCGAATGGGGACTTCGAGGCGTCCCTGAAACTCGGCCGACGCGCCTCTAAACTGGATCCGCAGGATGGGGCTGTTCTGGACTTTCTTGGTGCAGCGTCTCTTTTTGCGGGTGAGTTTGAAGAAGCAATCGAAACAGCGGACCGCTTGTCCCTGCTCGAATCCAGCAATCAGCGATTTGCAAATCGAAATATCTCGGGGGCCGCCCACTTTCATCTTGGAGAGTACGAAAAGACGATTGAGCGGTTCGAAGAGGCCAAGCAGCTTGGAGATCCTCTGAGTGCCCCTTCGCTTGCTTATGTCACGGCCGCATTGTCCGCGCTGGGGCGAGAGCGGGAAGCGCGAGCCAAATTGGCCGAGCTGGAAATGGCATGGCCGGATGTCCCCATTGCCCTGATGCTAAACGAGATACACAGTACAGAGGCGCATGCGCAGGAAGTTATCAGGGAATTGGTTGCTTTGGGGTGGTCCGGCCCAACGGTGGGCGAGTGATTGATAGGGATTTCTGCCAACTGGCCTTGGGCTTGATCTGGAAATGTACGTCAAAATTCAAAATCAGTTGGCGTGTACCCGGCTTGGCTGCGCGGAATCTTTTTCTGCGTTTCAAATAACATTGTGATATCGTGAAAATTGAATGCAACTGCAGCCAACCACAGTTGGCGTTTTGGGTTCATTTTTTTTGGGAGGTAAGAATGCTAAGATTTTCCGTGTGTTTTTTCGCATTGATGTCGTTGTCCGTAACTGCGAACGCAGACGCCGTCCCAAGTAAGGAAGCCGCCGAAGGCACATTTGGCGAAAGACCGTTTTCGCCCTATGCCAATCGCTCCTTTCCGGAGCGTCCTTTATGGGGTGATACCCATTTGCATACGGGGCTGTCGCTGGATGCGGGGGCGTTTGGGAATACACTGCTGCCGGATGATGCCTGGCGATTTGCCAAGGGCGAGCAGGTGATTTCATCGACAGGCCAACCGGTTCGGCTGGCCCGTCCGCTGGACTGGATGGTTCTGACCGACCATACGGACCTTATGGGCTTTGCACCGGACCTTCAGGCCGGCAAACCCGGCGTTCTGGCCGACCCAAAAGGTCTGGAATGGTACGAAGGGTACAAGGCCGGCGGTGAAAACGCGGCTAAGGCGGCTTTTGATATCATTACAAACTTCTCACAGATGACACTGCCGGAAGTCTTGTTGGAATCCTACAGCCCGGGTGCGGATGCGTTTGCTTTTACCTGGGAACAAATTGTTTTGGCTGCTGAACGCCATAATGACCCGGGCGAGTTTACCGCCTTTATTGGTTTCGAGTGGACCTCGGTTCCCAAGGGATTCAACCTGCACCGGAACGTTATGCTGCGGGATGGCCCGATCCGTGCGCTTCAGATGGTGCCTCCGGTCACGCAACCTCCTTACGGTGATACCGATCCCAAAGCTTTGTATGCTTGGCTAGAAGAGTATCAAAGCAGAACAGGTGGGCGCGCCGTTGCGTTTGCGCATAACGGTAACCTGTCGAATGGCTGGATGTTCCCGACCGAAGACACCTATCACGGGGGGAAGGTGGATGAGGAATATGTCCGCAATCGCGCCAAGTGGGAACCACATTACGAGGTCACGCAGATTAAAGGCGATGGCGAAGCACATCCGTATCTGAGCCCGGAGGACCCGTTCGCGGATTATGAAAACTGGGACGTCGGTAACCTCGATATCACAGAGCTAAAGACCGAGGACATGCTGGCGGGCGAATACGCGCGCGAGGCATTGAAGCGAGGCTTGGCTCTGGAAGAGAAGTTTGGCGTGAACCCTTATAAGTTCGGAATGGGTGGCGCGACGGACAGCCATACTTCCTTGGCTACGGCAGAAGAAGATAACTATTTCGGGAAATCAGTCAGTGCCGAACCTTCCGCCACCCGGGTTCTGCATCCTTTTGTCGAAAGTGATCTGGGGGCTTTTGATGGCCACACCCTTGTTGCGTCTGGGTACACTGCGGTTTGGGCGGCTGAAAACACGCGCGCGGCCATTTTTGATGCGTTCAAGCGGCGGGAGACTTATGCCACGACCGGCCCCCGTATCGGTTTGCGCTTTTTCGGCGGTTGGGATTTTGCCGAAGAGGACCTGTTAACCCGTCTGGTCGCAGATGTCGGATATACCAAAGGGGTTCCTATGGGCAGCGACCTGCGCCCGCGCGAGGGTGACGGAGCGCCAAACTTTCTAATCGGTGCACTGCGCGATCCAGTTGGCGCAAACTTGGATCGGGTTCAGGTGGTTAAGGGCTGGCTGGATGCAGACGGTAACCTGCAGGAAAAGGTCTACAATGTTGCTTGGTCGGACGACCGGACACTAGCCGAAGATGGCAGCCTGCCCGAGGTTGGCAACACCGTTGATCTGGAGACCGCAAGCTGGAGCAATACAATCGGAGCGTCAGAGCTGGTGACCTTGTGGACGGACCCCGACTTTGATCCGAATGCGCGGGCGTTCTATTACGTCCGGGCTCTAGAAATACCGACGCCCAGATGGGTGCTGTATGACAAGCTACGGTTTGGTATCGATCTTCCGGAAGAAGCTCAACTGATCCATCAGGAGCGCGCTTACTCCTCACCGATCTGGTACACTCCAGGCTCCTAACCAATCATCTGGTGGAAACCTTTGATGTCGGCCAAGCGGTAGGCGCGCTTGGTTGGCAATCAAAGCCGACGAATGGAATTCCAAATCGGGCGCCAAGGCGTTCGGGTCGTATTACTTCGTATCGGACTTGTACTTGGTGTCGACGGAGGGATGCTTGCCCGGTTACTAACCCCCTTTGAATTTGGTGGTGGCGGGATCTTGGGCGATGGTCAGCAATGGATGTCGTGGATCGAACGGGACGATATAGTTCGCGTCATCGCGTTCACCATGGCCCAGTCTGATCTTGAAGGGCCAGTTAATGCCACAGCGCCAAACCCAGTGCGCAACGCAGAGTTCACTCAGGCTCTGGCCAATTCTCTCAATCGCCCTGCGATTCTGCGATTTCCGAAGTGGTTGCTGGTCGGTGCGCTGGGCGAGATGGGCCGCGAGACAATGGTAAGCGGTCAGCGAGTCCTTCCCGCGCGCCTGCAGCAGCGGGGTTTTGAGTTCAAGTATCCTGAATTGAAACCGATGCTCTATGAGATTACCGGCGCGCGCCCAGAGCGAACCGCCCAAGTGGTCTCTGCTGGACAAGCGCCGGCGGAATAAGGGCAGGGGCGTTAAACCGCCCCCGCTTTGGCCTTATCGGAGACTTCCAGCCCGCCAATTTGTGCCAACAGGGCTACAATCTCTGAGACGCCTTCTCTCTTGCGTAAAGACGAGAACACAAAGGGTCGTCCATTGCGCATCTTGGTGGCGTCGCGATCCATTACCTCAAGCGAGGCGCCGACATGTGGGGCAAGATCAGTTTTGTTGATGATCAATACGTCCGATTTGGTGATAGCGGGGCCACCTTTGCGCGGTATTTCTTCGCCTGCGGCAACGTCGATGACGTACAACGTGACATCCGCCAGTTCAGGGCTGAAAGTAGCAGACAGATTATCGCCGCCGCTTTCGATCAAGACCACTTCGACATCCGGGTGACGCGCTTGCATTTCCGCCACAGCTGCCAGGTTGATCGATGCATCCTCGCGGATTGCCGTATGTGGGCAGCCACCTGTTTCCACGCCGATGATCCGGTCTTGCGGTAGAATCTGCATCCGCATCAGCGCCTCGGCATCCTCGCGCGTGTAAATGTCATTGGTGATCACCCCAACCGAAACCTTGTCGCGCAGTGCTTCGGAAAGTGCGGCGGTCAATGTGGTTTTACCTGCGCCCACAGGGCCACCGATGCCCACGCGCAGAGGGCCGTTCATGCTGCTCATGTTCGGAACATCCTTGAATATTGAGTTTCATGTTTCATTGACGCGATGTCGGACAGAAAGGCGGTTGAGCCAAGATCGTCCAAACCGGTTTCAATCGCTTCGTTTGCAACCCGCTGGCAGACTGGCGTCAGATAACGGATCAGCCGTTGCCCGTCGGTCTGGCCCAGTGGCACCAGCCGTGTAGCGCAGGCAACTAGGTTGGCCGCAAAGGCCTGAAGGAACATTTGCGCCGTCAGGCTCAGTGGCAGAGCGCGGACGGCTGCGGCATGGCCGATGGCAACCGGGTAGGTCAAGGCGCCCATATCCATCGTCCAGACGTCTGAAGTCACGCCGCAAAACGCCTCGCCCAATAAACGTGTTTCCATGAGCCGTTCAGAAGTGGCAGAGAACGCCCGCGCGGTCTCGTCGATTTCGGTCAGTTTGTCGGGCCTTTCCGCGCGATAGGCTGCTGCGAGAAATACGCAATCATTTCTGCCTGATCCGTGCTCGATTACATCTGCAATCCAGTCGCTGGTGTCCGCGCTACCAGCGACGGTTCCGCATTCGATCGCCCACTCTATCCCATGCGAATAGGCAAACCCGCCCACCGGATAGGAAGGCGACAGCCATTGCATCAGGGTCAGGATATCCGCGTCAGTGGGAGTGGCCATGAGTCCTGCCGTGACCGTAAGCGCCCCCTTCAGGAGTAAAGGGTTCGACGGTCTCTCGAATTTCAGCTCCGAGCTTCAAAAGCATATCGCGGATGACGTGGTCGTGTTGGATCAGCAGGCGATCGTCTTCTATCTGACAGGGCGTGTGGCGATTTCCGATGTGCCATGCCAAGCGCAGCAGGTTGCTCCCGGAGACTTCCAGCAGGTCTTCTGGCGCGGCGACAATCTCGATCTCGCGACCGTCCTCCAGAACCAATACACCGCCGTGGTCCAGCGACTTGGTTTGTGCCAGATCGACCAGAAAGGCCTCACCGTCATCCGTGGCCAGCATCTTGCGGCGCAGGAAACGTCCATCGTAATCCAGCGACACTTGGGCGTGGGCCTGAGAATGGTGGTGGTCGTGATAGATACGAGCAGTTTTGATCGCGGTGGTCATAGGGGGCCTCGTCAGGTGTCAGAACATGAAATAGCGCTGCGCCATCGGCAGCACTTCGGCGGGTTGGCAAGTCAGCAATTCCCCGTCGGCACGCACTTCGTATGTTTCGGGGTCAACGTCGATCTGAGGTGTCGCGTTGTTCAGCAGCAGGTCGCGCTTGCCTATTTCTCGCGTGTTGCGAACAGCGACGGTCTGTTTTGCCAAGCCAAGTGTATCACCGATCCCCTCGGCCTGCGCGGCTTCGGAAACAAAAGTGATCGCTGAATGTTCAACAGATCGCCCATAGGCACCAAACATCGGACGGCTGTAAACCGGTTGCGGTGTTGGGATCGACGCATTGGGGTCGCCCATCTGTGCGCAGGCAATGGTGCCACCCAGCAAAACCATCTCGGGCTTCACTCCGAAAAAGGCCGGGTTCCACAGCACCAGGTCGGCGCGCTTGCCTTCCTCGATACTACCGATCTGATGGCTTAGGCCGTGAGCAATGGCCGGGTTGATCGTGTATTTAGCAATGTATCGGCGGACGCGCATATTGTCGTTCTCACCGGTTTCCTCGGGCAGGCGACCGCGCTGTTTCTTCATTTTATCAGCGGTTTGCCAGGTGCGGATCAGAACCTCTCCAACGCGGCCCATAGCCTGACTGTCCGAGGCGATGATACTGAAGGCACCCATGTCATGCAGGATGTCCTCGGCTGCGATGGTCTCGCGCCGGATGCGGCTTTCGGCAAAGGCCACATCCTCGGGGATGGATTTGTCGAGGTGATGGCAGACCATCAGCATGTCAAGATGCTCCTCAACCGTGTTCACGGTGAAAGGCCGCGTCGGATTGGTGGACGAGGGCAGTACGTGGTTTTCGCCGCAGATCTTGATGATATCCGGGGCATGGCCTCCGCCTGCACCTTCGGTGTGGAAGGCATGGATGGTCCGGCCTTTCATTGCAGCAACGGTGTTTTCGACGAAGCCGGATTCGTTCAGCGTATCAGTGTGGATCATCACCTGAACATCCATCGCATCGGCAACCGACAGGCAGCAGTCGATGGCGGCAGGGGTTGTGCCCCAATCCTCGTGCAGCTTCAGAGCGCAGGCCCCGGCCTTGACCTGTTCCTCCAAAGCGGCGGGTAGCGAGGCGTTGCCCTTGCCCGCGAATGCCAGATTCATCGGGAAGGCATCCGCCGCCTGCAACATCCGACCGATATGCCAAGGGCCGGGGGTGCAGGTGGTCGCCAGAGTACCATGCGCCGGGCCAGTACCGCCGCCCAACATGGTGGTCAGTCCAGAATGCAGCGCATCCTCGATCTGTTGCGGGCAGATAAAGTGGATATGGCTATCGAACCCACCAGCGGTCAGGATTCGACCCTCGCCCGCAATGGCCTCTGTTCCGGGGCCAATGATGATGTCGACGCCGGGCTGCGAGTCCGGGTTGCCGGCCTTGCCGATCTTGGCGATGCGCCCGTCCTTGAGGCCAACATCCGCTTTGTAGATGCCCGAATGATCCACGATCAGCGCATTGGTGATGACAGTATCCACAGCGCCCTCGGCACGTGTGGCCTGAGATTGCCCCATACCGTCGCGAATGACCTTGCCGCCGCCGAATTTGACCTCTTCGCCGTATGTGGTCAGGTCGCGTTCTACTTCGATCACCAGGTCGGTGTCAGCCAGCCGCAGCTTATCGCCGGTGGTCGGGCCGAACATGGCGGCATAGTCAGAGCGTTTAATTGTAGCTGGCATCAGAGTGACCCCATGACCTTTTGATTGAACCCATAGACTTTGCGCGCGCCGCCGATCGGGATCAGCGAGACCTCACGCGCCTGTCCCGGCTCGAACCGCACAGCGGTGCCCGGGGCGATGTCCAGGCGCATTCCGTGCGCGGCAGCGCGATCGAATTCCAACGCCGGATTAGTTTCGGCGAAGTGATAGTGTGAACCCACCTGCACTGGACGGTCGCCAGTGTTGGCGACTATCAGGGTCACAGCCGTAGAAGCGGCATTCAGTGTGATTTCACCATCGGCGGGAAACAACTCTCCGGGGATCATTTCGGCAGCTTTGAGATCAGGACGGTTACAGCCAGCGCGATCACGGCCAGGCCAAGACCCAACGCAGCATAATCCGTGCTGTGGGCGTGGATATGAGTGTCCGTGTGAGCGGCAGCGGGGCCAGCAAGGATCAGGGCGGGGAAAAGCATACGGTTCATGTCAGTTTCCTTTATCAGCGAATGGGGTTGTGGACGGTCACCAGCTTGGTGCCGTCGGGAAAGGTGGCTTCGACTTGGACTTCATGAATCATCTCGGGCACGCCCTCCATGCATTGCGCGCGGGTGATTACCTCAGCCCCGGCTTGCATCATGTCGGCAACCGAACGCCCGTCACGTGCGCCCTCGACCACAGCGTCGGTGATCAGGGCGATGGCTTCGGGGTGGTTCAACTTGACGCCGCGCGCCAGACGCTTGCGGGCGACCTCGGCGGCCATGGCGACCAAAAGTTTGTCTTTTTCTCTGGGAGTCAGGTTCATTTCAGATCATCCAGCATCGTGGGAGAGTGTCGTTGTTCAGGTGCCGCAAAACCGGCATCAGCGTGCGGCGCAGGATAAAGCTGTTCTCAGCCAGCAAGCGGACCACCAGCAGATCACTTTGGATCAGACTTGCCCCGGCGGTGTCCGGTAACATCCGGCGGATCGTTTCCAGCTGCCCTTCGGCAGTGTTCGAGGCAAAGACAACCAGTGCCATTGCACCCGCGCCGTTTGCGATATGAGGTTTTGAGAGATGAGCGTGCAGGTCACCAGAGAACCGCATCGCATCCACAAATAAAGGCCGTCCGCTCTTTCGGATTTCGATCCGGTCGCGCAGCCGGATATCCGTAAGTGTCTCACCCATGGCTGCCCGTCCAAAGACCAGTGGTTCGACCATAAGCGCGGACGCGTTGGGTTCCATTTCAATAAGCAAGCGACGCTCTAACGCGCTGCCATTGAACAGGATGGTTTCCTGTGGAAGCCAATTCAGTCGGGCATCTGAGGCAACAGTCAGGTGATTGGTAATTTGCCCATAGGGTCCGAGTTGAGCCTTGTAAGCGCGCTCACAGGCTTGTGTGGTTAGCGAAAGGGTTGTGCCACTTTGAGCGTGTCCGTGGAAACGGAAGGAGTCTCCGCCCGTAATCCCTCCTGCTGTGTTCAGGAGTACAGCGTCCAGCCCCTTGTCTGCGGTACGAGGGAACAGACACTTGAACGAACCTGATTGGCGAAACACATCCAGCACCGATTTATCGCCCAATTGCTTGGCACTTAGGCGGATCGTGCCCTGAGCACGAGGCGGTGTTGCGCCCGGCTTGAGCATTATGGAGGCATGATGAGTGATAGCGCACCTGCGGATCAAAGACGTGTGCCGCTTGTTTCACCGCTTTGGCGTCGGAACTCTATTCTCTGACGCCGTTTTTCGCCAAGTTACCTAAGTGCGTGATGAAATTTTAGACACCCGTCAAATCGACAGCCTAAAAATTAATCAAAATCGACCGGCTGCCAAAAGGGACCCATCAACTTAATTGCTAAATTCTCTGCAGTGCAGAAACCGTATGGGTGCCCACCAAGGGGACGAACCCCAAGGGTGTGTGACGGCTGCGCGAATTGGACCTCGGACACAACCGCCACACGGAACGCAACAACAGTTGCGGGGATCAGGTAGTAGAAGAGTGCGCCGCTGCGCAAGCCCTCTCTCCCGACCCCGTCAGGAGGATTACATGAAATCTCTCAAATCCACACTCGCCGGATCGGTTGTATTTGCTGCCATGGCCACCGCTGCGCTGTCTGCCGAAGACACCATCAAGGTTGGTGTGCTGCACTCGCTGTCCGGCACGATGGCAATCTCGGAAACCACACTGAAAGACACCATGCTGATGCTGATCGACCAGCAAAACGCCAAGGGTGGACTGCTGGGCAAACAGCTTGAAGCGGTTGTGGTTGACCCAGCCTCGGACTGGCCCCTGTTCGCTGAAAAGGCGCGCGAACTGCTGACCGTGCATGAGGTGGATGTGATTTTCGGAAACTGGACCTCGGTTAGCCGTAAGTCGGTTCTGCCTGTCATCGAAGAGCTGAACGGCCTGCTGTTCTATCCTGTTCAGTATGAGGGCGAAGAATCCTCGAAGAACGTTTTCTACACGGGTGCTGCACCGAACCAGCAGGCGATCCCTGCGACCGACTATTTCCTGGAGGAACTGGGGGTCGAGAAATTCGCTCTGCTCGGCACAGACTATGTCTACCCCAGGACCACCAATAATATTCTGGAGAGCTATCTGAAGGGTAAAGGCATCTCGGATGACGATATCTTCGTCAACTACACGCCGTTCGGCCATTCTGACTGGTCCAAGATAGTAGCGGACGTCGTTGCGCTGGGTGCAGACGGTAAGAAAGTCGGCGTGATCTCGACCATCAACGGCGACGCCAACATTGGCTTCTATAAGGAACTTGCGGCAGCTGGCGTGTCGGCGGACGATATTCCGGTCGTGGCCTTTTCGGTCGGTGAAGAAGAACTGTCTGGTCTGGATACCGCCAACCTCGTCGGTCACTTGGCTGCGTGGAACTACTTCCAATCGGCCGACACTGACGTCAACGCTGAGTTCGTTGAGACATGGAAAGCCACCATGGGTGTTGAGCGCGTGACCAACGACCCGATGGAAGCGCACTACATTGGCTTCAACATGTGGGTGAACGCGGCGACAGAGGCTGGTTCGACCGAAGTCGATGCTGTTCGTGCGGCGATGTACGGGCAGGAATTCCCGAACCTGACCGGCGGTACTGCTGTCATGCTGCCGAACCACCACCTGGCCAAGCCAGTTCTGATTGGTGAGATTCAGGAAGACGGTCAGTTCGACATCATCAGCGAAACCGACGTTGTGCCGGGCGATGCCTGGACCGACTTCCTGCCGGAATCGGCAGTTCTGAAATCGGATTGGAAAGATCTGGGCTGCGGTATGTACAACACCGAGACCGAGACCTGCGTTCAGACCCTGTCGAACTACTAATCCTCTCGCAAGGCGGGTGACATCGCCCGCCTTGCCCTAAAGACACTCGGGTTTCACCACATGTTACGACTATTCCTTGCGGGCCTCGCAATCCTGTGCGCCTACTTGACTGCCAACGCGCAAGAGGCCGGTCTGCAACCGATCCTGCAAGAGCATCAGGAAATCATCGCCAAAAGCTCGCGCAAGACGATCAAACCGGCGATCGATGCGATTGCGTCCAGCGGTTTGCCGCAGGCGCAGGTGATGCTTGAGACATGGGCCGCCAAAGACATGTGGATGCGCAAGTCGGATGGTTTGTTTTTTGCGGGGAAAAAAGCCGAGGGGCGATCATATGAGCTGACCGATCTCGATACGGGAGAGATCGTAGGAACCTTCGAGAAATCTGATCTTAAGCAGCTTAAACCCAATAGTGGTATCCGGGCGATGATCGGAACTGCGCTGGTTCAATTCCAGCTTACCGATCCAGTGCGCGCCAAACGCCGGGCGGCGCTGGTCTCTATTCAGCGCGACCCGGAAGGGGCATTGCTGGAACCTCTGCGTGCCTCAATTGATGACGAGCCAGACGCCGATCTGAAAGCGCAAAAGCAACGGCTCGAGCGGTTGTTGACCATCGGCTATGACGAAGACACCGCAGCACGCGTGGCCGCGATCGAGGAAATGTCCAATGATCTGGGTGTTGACGTTCGCGGGGCGCTGAACCCGTTGGTTGTTACCAAACGCCAAGCCGCTGCGGAATTACCCTCGGACGCTAATATCGCCGCTATTCTCGAACCCGGCTCGGATCAGTTGAGCGCGGCTGACGCCTATGACCTTCTGGTTGCCAATGATCTGGCTAAATCACGTGTCTCGCCTGCCGACATTCGAACCGCATTGGCTTCGAATATTGAAGGAGGGCGCGTGGGCGACATGCCGGTCGCGCAATTGAATACCGATGCTGCCCGTGCGCAGGCTTACGCCGCCTTGGCACAGGCCGGAACCGTGCCTGCCTTGGTTACAGAAGCTGATATACAGGCCGCGCTGGGCGCCCATGTTTTCTTTGAGACCTTTGCGGAGCCCTCGCCAGAGGTGACTGCAGCGGCTGAGAAAGCGTTGGAGCAGATCGAGCTAAAAGTCGGCCTGAATCAAACGCTGGACCTGACATTGGACGCGATCTCTCTGGCTTCGATCTATTTCCTAGCCGCTATTGGTCTGGCCATCACCTTTGGCGTGATGGGCGTGATCAACATGGCGCATGGCGAGTTTATCATGATGGGCGCCTACACTGGTTACGTGGTTCAGCAGTTCATCCCTGACCATACACTTTCGATCATTGTCGCCATTCCAATGGCCTTTGCCGTCACCTTTGCAATGGGCGTGGCGATGGAGCGGCTGGTGATCCGTTGGCTCTATGCCCGCCCGCTTGAGACCCTGCTGGCAACCTTCGGCATCTCAATCGCATTGCAACAGCTGGCCAAGAACATCTTCGGTACTCAGGCCCGACCGCTTACCGCGCCCGGCTGGCTCGACGGGGCGTGGGTTCTGAACGATGTGGTCTCGATCAGCTATATCCGCATCGCGATCTTCGTGCTGGCGATGATCTTTTTAGGGCTGTTCCTCTACATCATGAAACGGACGCGGCTGGGGCTTGAGATGCGAGCGGTGACACAGAACCCGCGCATGGCGGGGTCCATGGGCATCAATCCGGGGCGGGTGAATATGCTGACCTTCGGGCTGGGTTCTGGCATCGCTGGGATCGCAGGGGTGGCGATTGGTCTGTTCGCCAAGGTCACGTCCGATCTGGGTAGCGACTATATCGTGCAAAGCTTCATGACCGTGGTTGTCGGCGGTGTCGGCAATATCTGGGGCGCGCTGGCAGGAGCTGGCATGATCGGCTTCCTGCAAAAAGGGATCGAGTGGATGAACCCCTCGAACACCCTCGCAGCCCAAACCTACATGATCATCTTCATCATCATTTTCATCCAGTTCCGGCCACGGGGCATCATCGCCCTCAAGGGCCGCGCGGCAGGGGATTGAGCCATGGAACGCAGCTTTGTTGCCAAAAACCCCTCGGTGTTGGTCTTTCTGACCATCCTGTCGCTGTTCACACTGGGCGTGACCGTCCTGTCCGAAGGGTTCGGGATTGGCGTGATCTCGACCAGTTTCGTCAAGACGCTGGGCAAGACTTTGTGCCTTTGCCTTATCGCCGTGGCAATGGATCTGGTCTGGGGTTTCACGGGCATCCTGTCCCTCGGCCATTTCGCCTTTTTCGGGCTGGGCGGCTACATGATAGGCATGTGGCTGATGTATGAGCGCACCCGCCTGATCGTCGTCGAGTCGCTGTCGCAAGCCGAAATCCCACCTACGCCTAACGAGGTTGTGGACGCTATCGGCACTCAGATTTTTGGCGTAGTCGGGTCATCAGATTTCCCGTTGATCTGGGCGTTTTCCCACAGCCTGACACTGCAACTGGCACTGGTTGTACTGGTGCCGGGTCTTCTGGCGTTGATCTTCGGCTGGCTGGCGTTCCGCAGCCGGGTCACGGGCGTTTACCTGTCGATCCTAACGCAGGCGATGACCTTGGCGCTGGCGCTGTATCTGTTCCAGAACGACAGTGGTTTGCGTGGCAACAATGGCCTGTCCGGTTTGCAGAACCTACCAGGTGTCACGGCTTCGCAAGACATGGTGTCGATATGGTTCCTCTGGGCCTCGGCACTGGCCTTGGGGCTGGGCTACATGCTGGCGGCGTGGATCGTGTCGGGCAAGTTCGGCTCGGTCATCCGCGGTATTCGCGATAACGAGGCGCGGGTGCGCTTCCTCGGATACTCGGTCGAGGTCTACAAGCTGGCCGTCTTTACCCTTACCGCTTGCATCTCAGCCATCGCGGGCGCGCTCTACTACCCACAGGCGGGCATCATCAACCCCGAGGAAATGGCCCCCATCGCCTCGATCTACCTTGCCGTTTGGGTCGCCATCGGTGGGCGTGGGCGTCTATATGGCGCGGTCATCGGTGCGGCCTTTGTCAGCTTGCTCAGCACATGGTTCACTGGCGGACAGGCTCCGGATATCCCGCTGGGCTTCTACACGGTCAAATGGGTCGACTGGTGGCAGGTGCTGCTGGGCGTTTCCTTCGTGCTGGTCACTCTGTTCGCACCGCAAGGCATCGGAGGGCTGTTCGATCTGTGGACCAACCGTCGCCACCCGAATCGCCACGGTGCCAACCTGGGACCCGATGATGGCGCCCTGCGTGAGAAGGAGGCGGTTGAATGAGCACTCTGTTAGAGGTCAGCGGCGTTTCAGTCACTTTCGATGGGTTCCGGGCTATCAACAATCTGTCTTTTCAAATCGGTCAGGCCGAACTACGCGCGGTGATTGGTCCGAATGGGGCGGGCAAAACGACCTTCATGGACATCGTTACGGGTAAAACCCGTCCTGACGAGGGTCGCGTAATTTGGGGCGAAAAGTCCGTGTCCCTTTTGAAGATGAGTGAGGCCAAGATCGCTCAAGCTGGAATAGGGCGGAAGTTCCAGAAGCCAACCGTGTTCGAAGACCAGACCGTGCAGGAAAATTTGCTGATGGCCCTCAAGAACAAGCGCGGTTGGCTGGGCGTTTTGTTTTATCGACCCTCAGCTGGGGATCTGGAAAAAGTCGAGGAACTGGCCGCCGAGATCGGCCTAAAGGACGAGCTGACACGAAAGTCAGGCGAGCTTAGCCACGGCCAGAAGCAATGGCTTGAGATTGGGATGCTGCTGGCACAGGAACCCCGTCTTTTGTTGGTGGATGAACCCGCCGCCGGGATGACGCCGCAAGAGCGCGAGCATACGACCGACCTGCTGGTGCAAGCAGCCAAGACCCGCGCTGTCGTGGTCGTCGAGCACGATATGGAATTCGTCCGCCGACTGAACTGCAAGGTCACCGTGCTGCACGAAGGTGCGGTTTTGGCAGAGGGTTCTTTGGACCACGTGACATCAAATCAGGACGTCATCGACGTCTATCTGGGGCGCTGACCAATGCTGACTCTGAACGACCTGACCCTGCACTACGGGCACTCACAAATCCTCTACGGAATTTCTATGGAGGCAGCGCAAGGCGAGGTGACCTGTGTGATGGGCACCAATGGTGTAGGCAAAACCAGCTTGATCAAGGCCATCTCGGGCACACATCCGCGCTCGGGTGGAGAAGTGGTCCTGAATGGTGAAGAGTTGGGCATACTTCAGGCGCACCGCATGGCGTGGAAAGGGGTGGCCTATGTCCCTCAGGGGCGCGAGATCTTTCCGCTGTTGACAGTACGTGAAAACCTGGAAACCGGCTTTGCCTGCCTGCCGTCTGCTGAGCACTTTATACCGGACGAGATTTTCGAGCTGTTCCCGGTACTCAAGAAAATGCAGA
Source organism: Ruegeria sp. BE9 (assembly GCF_056538765.1). NCBI lineage: Bacteria > Pseudomonadati > Pseudomonadota > Alphaproteobacteria > Rhodobacterales > Roseobacteraceae > Ruegeria > Ruegeria sp. BE9. The sequence continues at coordinate 127,834 of NZ_JBQFTS010000002.1, forward strand.
ACCGGCGCGGTGGGGATCTTTCGGGTGGGCAGCAACAGCAATTGGCCATTGCGCGGGCCTTGATCACCAAGCCGCGGCTACTGTTGCTGGACGAGCCCACCGAAGGCATTCAGCCCAACATCATCCAGCAGATTGGAGAGGTCATAAAACACCTCAGATCCCAAGGTGAGATGGCAATTGTTCTGGTCGAGCAGTACTTCGATTTTGCATACGAACTAGCTGATAGATTCGTCGTGTTGCGCCGGGGCGAGGTTATGATGAGCGGCACCAAAGGCGAGCTGTCGCGGGACCAGGTTCTGCAGGGTGTTACAGTCTGAACTCTGACATGGGTTAAACGTGCCTAAATAGGCCGTCAGCTTCTGCCGGATTTGTCCGTGGCTCCTAGGGTCAGCGGGGTCTGCTGGTCCCGTCAATGAACTAATTCACAAAAAGCTTGAAAAAAGTTCTCGTAAATTCAATGCGATCCGGGGGCCTACGGGAAACCCCCAATACCTCAACCTGGACCGATTCATTAAAGGTTAATGCGTTGAGTGAGACATTTTGGATTATACCACTTTTCCCCTGTGAGGGGCTGGCTACTTACCCCCTCTGCCGGCCCCTCAAACTTTTCTGAGCTGCCGCCTCACCGGGAAACGATCTACACTTCCAATAGCTGCCTGACCAATTTCGGAAGATCAGATGACGCGTCATAGCTGACCGTATGAGGTATCTCGTCGACCGGTGACTTCCTGTAGCCTTTGGTAAACAGCAAAAACGGAACTTGCGCGCGTTGGGCTGTTTCGGCGTCCACTTCGCTGTCACCGACAAATAAACGCGGTCCGGCCTCAGCGACGGCAACAAAGCTCGCCTCTAGATGCGCGGGATCGGGCTTGCGGGTATTCAGGCTGTCCCCACCGAGAACGGCATCGAAATGATGTGACAAACCCATCGCCTCAAGCACATGTCGGGCGGGTTCTTCGGGCTTGTTAGTGCAGACGCCTAAAACACAGCCCATTTGGCGCAATTGACTCAATGCCTGAGACACGCCTGGGTAGACGACCGTCTGATCGCTGGATCCAGCGTTGTAGTGCGCCAGAGTTTTCCGAGACAGGTCCGCATGTGCGTCCATCGATAAGTCGCAATGGTTGATCACCCGCTCGACCAACTTGGGCAGGCCGTTGCCCACAAATTTCTGTACCGTGTCCTGCGGTAGCGGGTTAAGCCCCTCACCTTTCAGCATTTTATTCACGGCGGCGGCAAGGTCCGGAAGGCTGTCCACCAAGGTTCCATCCAGATCGAACATGATTGTTGCGCTCATCTCATACCCCGCGTGCCCAAATATCTGTGCAAGTCGTATCGCGCCCAAAAGAGCAACGCAATGACGCCGAAGGCAGGCACAACCTGGGCGGGGGTTGACATACCTGACTAAATTGATCAGATTAACGGAGGAGACAGTCAGCCAACCCTGATCCGGGTCAGCCAGATACATTAAAAAGCGAACAGAAAACGGCCTTTCGCCCGAGAACCTCTGGAGTTGTCCTGATGAATGTGCAGAACTCAAATCCCAGCCAATCCTACGCAGTGTCCATGCTTCCGGCTCATAAGGCCGAGGATCTGACCAAGGGGGGCAATCTGGCCCATATTGAACTTGGCGACCAACTTTACACATTGCGCATCACCCGCGCCGGCAAGCTGATTCTTACAAAATGAGCGCGCCGAACTCTCGTGGCGGGGCGGCCGTCGGTCGCCTGTCCGATCTAAGCCCGGTTGAGGCAGGGGCGGTTATGTATCTGCGTCTATGGGGCGATGGCCCCAGCGGACGTTCGGATGCCGCCAGCGATTTTGAGATCGCTCTGGGAGCAGATAGTGGACGTGCTGCGATGCTGACTCTGGACCGCTTGTGCTCGCTTTGCGCGAACTACGGACGACGCCCTTTAATTCGCCATGGGTTGGGATGTTCGTGTCTGGGTGCAGACGAAAACTGTTTTGCCCAGATGATCGCGTCCGCAGCAGAAGGTGCCCGTGAGGATGCCATGATGATGGCCTCTTTGATTGTGCGGCCGGATTTCGCTCCTGCGTTGGCAGCGCTGTCCGAGGAGCTGGGTCTGGCGTTGCGCAGAATGACCACATCCATTCCCCTGCCTTCAACAGGCCACCAAACCCCTGTGACCGTGTTGCACTAAGCAACACGTACACACCCAAGAGGCCCCGGCACCCCCATGCCGGGGCTTCGTTGTTTCAGCAGCACCCACACCCTGCGTGATGATGGTCATGATCGCAGGCAGAGGCAGGGGCATAGTCACCCACTTCCCCTAGCACTTCCCTGAGTGCCCACAGGATCATGTCAACATCCTCGGCCTCAATGGTTAGCGGTGGTCGAATCTTTAGGATGTTGTCCTTTGGGCCTTCGCTGCCGATCAGGATGCGATGATCGCGCATCCGGTTCTTAACGTACTTGCAGATCTCGGTGCCTTCCGAACCGTCGGGGTTGATCAGCTCGACCCCGAGAAACAGCCCCATCCCGCGTACGTCGCCGACGCAGCCAATGTCAGCCTCAATCTGGCGCAACCCGTCCATCAGACGCGTGCCCATGATCCGGGCATTTTCCTGAAGCCCTTCGTCGTCAACGATATCCAGAACTTCTTTGCCAATACGGCAGGACAGGGTCGACCCTCCGAAAGTCGAAAAGAACTCGATCCCGTTATCAAAGCTTTTGGCGATCTCTTTGGTGGTGACTAGAACGCCCAGCGGATGACCGTTGCCAATTGGTTTGCCCATCACAACGATGTCCGGCAGTGCGCCTTGGTGCTCAAAACCAAAGTAGTAGTCGCCCAAACGGCCCAAGCCGGTCTGCACCTCATCCGCGATGCAAACGCCGCCCGCAGCGCGGATTTTCTCATAGACCGCCGGAAGGTAACCTTTGGGCGGAATGATCTGCCCGCCGACCGAAGGGAAGGTCTCGGCGATGAAACCTGCGACGCCTTGGCCTTTGTCTTGTAGAGCCGCAATTGCGGGATCAACCAGATCCGCGTATTTCTGCGCGCGATCAGGGTCGTTTCGTTTGAACGAACCACGATAATCGTCTGCAACCTCAACCAGTTCGACCCAGTCGGCCTGACCAATGCCGCCGGGCTTATTGAACTTGTAGGCTGAAATCGCGACAGCCGCGTTGGTGTTGCCGTGATAGCCGTGATCGGGCGTCACGATGCCTTTGGCCCCGGTGTGCGCACGCGCCAGTCGCAAGGCCAGTTCGTTTGCTTCTGTGCCAGAGTTTACAAAGAAGCAAACATCGAAATGGTCTGGTAGTTTAGACAGCACCTTGTCAGCAAATGCTGTCTGTGCCGGATGCAGGTAGCGTGTGTTCGAGTTCATCCGTTTTAGCTGATCGGCTGCAACGGCCTGAATGCGGGGATGTGCGTGGCCTACGTGCGGCACGTTGTTATATGCGTCCAGATAAGGGCGACCCCACTCGTCGAACAAATGGTGCTTCCAGCCACGTACCAGCATGACCGGATCGTCATAAGTCAGGCTGAGGTTACCACCGAAATGGTCGTGCCGTCCCTGCAGAATCGCCAGCTTGTCAGTGGGCTGATAGAACACCTTGTCGTCCGGAAGGTTCAAAAGAGCTGCCGGGTTAGGGCAAACGGCGTGCCACAGTTCCAATTCGTCCGGATCACCAACACCGGGCCAATCGGATTGCATCCCGTCCGTGGTGAGTGCCAGTTGGAAATGCACGTGTGGGGCCCAACCGCCATTCTGGCTGGCGTCGCCCAGTCGGGCAAAGGCCGCACCCTGTGCCACCGGGTCGCCCGGTTTCAGTCGATCACAAACCTCGGGGTCCAGATGACCATAGAGGGTATAGAAAGGATCTCCTTCGGGGGTTTCGTGATGAAGGATCACCACACCGCCGTAATCCAGATGGGCGTCCCGGTTCTCGACAGCTTCGACCCGGCCGCTCATCGGGGCATGCAGAATTGTTCCCGCAGGTGCAAAAACATCCACTGCCAGATGGACGGTGCGTCGATCCGATGCTTTCCACGGACCTTTTCGGAACCCTGGCTCTGCGTAAATCAGGCGAGGTTCGTTGTAGTAACCAAGCCAAAGGCCTTCGCCGAACTCTTCACCCACGCGTGCCGCCTCGGACAGGGGCATTTCGAATGGATTCTGCGGCCAGGTAGAGTTTTCAACCGAAAGCGATCCCATCGGGACGTCGCTCAGGTCTTGCTCGAACATCTGTGCAAACTGTCCCCGATGCTCGGTCAGGTAGGCGTGAATCCGGTTGGCCCCGTCGGTCACAGGCAGCCCGCATGCGGTCCGAAGCCGTGCTGACATCAAGCCGCCATTAACTGATTCATTTTCAAAGAACCGCCACGCTGGGGCTTGGCTGATCGTCACATACGGATCATCAGGGTTCTCAACAGCCATCAAGGTCGAGTTCACAACTGACACCGCCAGACGCATTCTCAGCAAAGGCCAGATCAGATCGATCTCATCAGCGCGCAGCTTGTTTACGGCGTGATAGCCCTGAACCAGAGACACCAGCGCGCGTTCTGGTTTGGGGTGGTCCAGCACAATGTATGCGCCGGCAATCGCAAGGTCACACACGCGCGGCGCGGCGCACATGTCGCCCAGATCAATCAGCCCGGAAACAGTCTGGCGCTGATCCAAACCACCCTCAACGAGGATGTTGTAGTCATTAGCGTCGTTGTGGATCGCTTGCTTTGGCAATCCAGAAAGATGATCCGAGATTGCTGCAAAATCTTCGCAGATTTCAGCCACCAGAGCGCGGCGTGCAGGGTCGGAAATCGCATCCAGGCTTTCCGCAACCCATGCAGCCTGCGTCAGATCCCATTTGAAATCTGTCCGATGAAGTCCTTGGTGTGAAAACTGTTCCAAGGCTCGATCTGTTGCACCTAGAATTCGGCCCAGTTTCAGGATCAGCTCTTCTGACTTGGGGGCGGCTTTGGCATAGCACTGGCCGGGCAGGCACTCGAGCAGCCAAGCAAGTCGCATATCGCCTTGTTGGTCAGCGATCTCTGGCAACATTGCACCGTTCAGGTCTGGGAATACCTTGGGAAATGGCAGCCCCGGGGCCTGAGCCGCGACATGAGCCAGAGCTTTGACCTGGAGGTCAACAAATTCGGCTTCGCAGCCAGCGCGCATAACCTTTAGTACGTAATCCTGACCGTTCTTGGCCCGAACCATGAAGTTCAGATCGTATTCACCGTCCAGCCGTTCCAGGCGCGCTTCGAGGCCCCAGTTCCGGTTCAGAGCCTCCTCCCAATATGCAATCATGTCACTCATGCGAACCTCTGCCCAATAGTCACGATGATCCTCTTCATCTGGCCAAAATTTCCTCAGGGATGAATTGGCCCATCGGGCCAAGAGGGGGCGGACAGCCCCTTACTCTTCAATCTAAATCGCGCAACCGTTTGAACAGCGAAGACGTGTCCCAACGTCCGCCGCCCAGTTTCTGCACGTCTTTGTAGAATTGATCGACCAACGCAGTCACCGGTAGGGACGCTCCGGTCTCGTTCGCGGTGTTCAGGCAGATGCCCAAGTCCTTGCGCATCCAGTCGACCGCGAAACCATGATCGAAATGATCATCCAGCATGGTCTCGTAGCGATTTGCCATCTGCCAGCTGCCCGCCGCGCCTTGGCTGATTACCTCAACGACGGCGCGACCATCCAACCCCGCCTTTTCGGCAAAATGCAACGCTTCGCTAAGACCCTGTACCAGACCGGCAATCGCTATCTGATTGCACATCTTGGTCATTTGCCCAGCGCCGCTGTCGCCGATACGACGGCAGATTTTGGAGTAGACCTGCATAATCGGCTCGGCTGCATCATAGGCCGCTTGATCGCCACCACACATGATCGACAAGACGCCATTCTCGGCACCAGCCTGACCACCTGAGATAGGAGCGTCAACGAATGCGATTCCCTTGTTCTGACCCGCTTCGTAAAGTTCGCGGGTCACCTTGGCTGAAACGGTAGTATGATCGACGAAAACAGCGCCCTCGGACATGCCGTGAAAGGCGCCGTCCTCACCCGTGCAGACCATACGAAGGTCGTCATCATTGCCAACGCAGGCCATCACGAACTCGGCACCCTTGGCGGCTTCGTTTGGTGTAGTGGCCATTGCGCCGCCATGCTCTGCGACCCACGCTTCGGCTTTGGCGGCGGTACGGTTGTAAACAGTGACCTCATGACCCGCGGCCTGAAGGTGGCCGGCCATTGGATAGCCCATTACGCCCAGGCCCAGAAATGCAACTTTTGCCATTTGATGATCCCCTCTGCTGTCCTGCGGCACCTAAATAGATCAGCAGGCCGGAATGTTTGGCAGAGACAAAGCAAAGCTGCGCCCAAAGGGCAACCCCACGCTAGGACTTACCGCCCAAATCCTGCAATATCGGACAATCGGGCCTGTCATCGCCCGCGCAGGCGTCAATCAAATGGCCCAACGTATCGCGCATAGCGTTGAGATCGGCGATTTTGGCCTCGATCTGGACCAGGTGCGCCCGCGCGACCTTTTTTACATCTGCGCTGGCGCGTGTTTCGTCCTCGTAAAGCGCCATCAGGGTTCGGCAATCCTCGATCGTGAAACCCAGTGCGCGTGCCCGCCCCAGAAAATTCAGCTTATGAACGTCCTGTTCGCGAAACCTGCGATAGCCGTTGTCATCGCGCAGCGGTTTGATCAGCCCAATATCTTCATAATACCGGATAGTTTTTGAAGGCAGACCAGTTTGCGCAGCTACGTCACCGATGTTCATGATGTCACCGCCTGTGGTGTTTGTCCTTTTGTCGGTGTGTGAAAGCTGGCCCGGACGCGGCGCAGCCGCAGTGCGTTCGAGACGACAAAGACGCTCGACAACGCCATAGCGCCAGCGGCAAGGGCAGGGGACAGCAGGTGCCCGCTAAACGGATACAGAACCCCAGCTGCGACCGGAATCAGAAGGATGTTGTACCCAAAGGCCCAGCCGAGATTCTGCCGGATATTGCGCATTGTCTTGCGGCTTATCTCGACCGCATTCGCAACCCCGCGCAGGTCGCCGGACATCAGCACGACGTCAGCGGTTTCTATCGCCACGTCGGTGCCTGTCCCTATGGCAACACCAATATCCGCAGCGGCCAGAGCAGGGGCATCGTTGATGCCGTCACCCACAAAAGCAAGCGTGCCGAATTGGTCCCGCAATGCATTTATTGCGGCAAGTTTCCCATCCGGGAGAACTTCGGCGGTGACATGGTCGATGCCGAGCGTATTGGCTAGGGCCTGCGCCGTGCGAGCGTTGTCGCCGGTCACCATTGCCAGTTTCAGCCCCATGTCGTGTAACCGCTCCAGAGCTTGCCGGGTGCCGGGTTTGATTGGATCAGAGACGGTCAGCAGCGCAGCCGCCTGACCGTCGATGGCTACGAACAAGGGGGTTGCGCCTTCGCTGGCGCTGCGATCCGCTTCGGGTGTCAGATCTGCGAGGTTGATCCCGTTCTGTTGCATCAGTCGAGGGGAGCCAATCAACACGCTGCGACCTTCGACCTTTGCCCTAACACCCAAGCCTGTCAGTGACTCAAAGTCCGACAGTGAGGGAAGGTCATTTGGTCCAGCCCGCGTAATCGCCGTTGCGATTGGGTGCTCTGATTGCGCCTCTACCGCTGCAGCCAACCGCAGGACTTCGGCGCGGTCGAATCCATTCACGGTTGTCACGTTCTCCAATTCAGGCCGCCCTAAAGTCAGAGTTCCAGTCTTGTCGAGCGCAACCACTTTGGCCTGCTGCAATTGTTGCAGCGCATCACCCTTGCGAAACAGAACGCCCAGTTCTGCTGCGCGTCCGGTCCCCACCATGATCGACGTGGGTGTCGCAAGACCCATTGCGCACGGGCAGGCAATAATCAGCACAGAAACCCCGGTGACAAGCGCCATTGGCAGCGCGGGTGCGGGTCCAAAGATCAGCCAGACCGCGATAGTGGTCAGAGCGACGGCGATGACAGCGGGTACGAACCAACCGGTTATCCGGTCAACCAGCCCCTGAATTGGCAATTTGGCACCTTGTGCCTGTTCAACCATCTGAATGACTTGCGCCAGAACGGTGTCGGCGCCAACCCGAGTGGCGCGCACACGCAGCGCGCCGGTTCCATTAACAGTACCGCCAACAACCTGATCAGAGGGCGATTTTCCAATGGGCACGGGCTCCCCGGTGATCATGCTCTCATCAACATAAGAGGTGCCGTCCAGTACCTCGGCATCAACCGGAACGCGCTCTCCGGGGCGGATCTGGAGGACATCTCCGACAAGGATTTCAGCGATCGGGCGGTCCACAAAAGTTCCGTCCGATTCTACCCGCGCTGTTTTGGGCTGCAGTCCAACCAACTTTCGGATTGCGGCACCGGTTTTCCCTTTGGCCCGGGCTTCCAAAAGGCGACCCAAAAGGATGAGGACAACAATAACTGAAGCAGCTTCGAAATAGACATTTGCACTGCCTTGGGGCAGGACGTCTGGGGCAAAAGTCGCAATGACTGAGAACAGGTACGCCGCACCCGTACCCATGGCGACCAGAGCGTTCATATCTGGCGAGCCCCTCAACAAAGAAGGGATGCCCTTTGCGTAGAAAACCCGTCCGGGTCCGATCAAAAGGACCGAGGTCAGGGCAAATTGGATTAATTGGCTGGTGTGTAAGCCAATGGTTGCATGCACCCAATGGTGGAAGGCGGGGATCATGTGCCCGCCCATTTCCAACACAAACACAGGCAGTGCCAAGGCCGCCGCAAACAGAGTTTTCCGGGTCAGGGCATGAGCTTCGTCTGATTTGTCGGTTTGGTTGTCATCTGTACCATCCGCCACGCGTGCGGGGTAGCCTGCATCTTTGCAGGCGCGTGCCAAGGCGCTGGGATCGGTGGCGCCGTCAAGGAAGGTGATAGTTGCGTTTTCTGTAGCAAGGTTGACCTGTGCGTCTACAACGGCCGGATCGGCAGACAGAATGCGTTCAATCTTGCCCACGCAAGAGGCGCAGTTCATTCCGCTGATTTTCAGGGTCGTCTGGCGCGTGGCTGCGGGATAGCCGACTTTGCTTAGGGCATCAGCCAGGCCCCGCACGGTTCCATCATGTGTAACCTGCGCAGTTTCGGTTGCAAAATTGACCGACGCATCGAGCACCCCGGGAACGTCACGCAAGGCCGTTTCGACCCGCCCAACGCAGGACGCGCACCCCATGCCGGTAATCTTCATTTGGATTGTCTGCGGAGTAGCCATTCGACTCATCCTGTTGTGAATTTACCAACTAGATGAGGGTTCCAGTGACGGGAAGGTCAAGGGGGCCGCATGAGGTTTTTCAGGAATTGCGAGTTTATCCGTTCGAAAACTGCTGCAGAAGCAAAGAGTCATACAAAGCAGGAGGCGAAGTCCGAACGGCTTCAGGTGAGGCAAAAAAGGCGAACATTAGGGCGGCGACAAACAAAACAGCGCCAACAAGGCAGGTAACGACAACATTCAGTGTAATCCGTAACATCTAAATACTCCTTGTTTCAGGCTATGAATTTGTGGGCAAAGTCAGCCTTTGGACAGTTTTGCCAGCTCCTGCTTCAACTGCTCGTTTTCAGCCTGAAGCTGGGCCATTTGTTGCCCCAGCTTGTTCAGGTGCGGGCGCAGCTCGGCCTCGGTAAAGCGGGGGGTAATGTGGCGCGGGCAATTCCAATCCAACGCTTCGACTCGGATGATCGCTGCGCGTTCGGCGGGAGCGTCGGCACCATCTGGATACAACGTTGTTGCTGCGGCCTCGCCCTCAGTAAACTCCACCCGCCCCAGTATCTTGAGGCGCCTTTGGTTGGCATAATCCATGAGGATCATTGCGATCCGGTCGTTTCCGTCCAGGTTCCCACGCGAAATGTATTGTTTATTGCCCGAGAAATCGGCGTAACCGAGGGTTCTCGGTCCAAGAACTTTCAAAAATCCAACTGGCCCGCCGCGATACTGCACGTAGGGCCAGCCTGTTTCCGACACCGTGGATTGGTAAAACCCGTCACGGGATTCAATGAACGCTTTTTCTGTGGGGCCGATCTCGTGACCCTGTTTTGGACCTGTCTCAATGAACTTGGCGTATGTCTTTGCAGAACCCATCCTCTCCTGATGGGCACGGACGGCTGGGGTAAACGTCAGTTCGGAAAAAGCGCGGGGCATTTCGTGTCCTCTCTAAAGACCAAGATCGGATAGGCCTGGATGATCATCCGGACGGGGGCCCTGAGGCCAATGAAATAGGCGATCGGCCTCGCCAATTGGCAGATCGTTAAGCGAGGCATGTCGTTTAGCCATCCGTCCATCTTCGGCGAATTCCCAGTTCTCGTTGCCGTAAGACCGAAACCACTGGCCGCTGTCATCTCTCCACTCATAAGCGTAACGCACTGCGATGCGATTTCCCGAGAAGGCCCAAAGCTCTTTGATCAGGCGGTAGTCCAGCTCTTTGCGCCATTTGCGCGTCAGAAAGGCATGGATCTCCGTGTGACCAGATAGAAACTCAGCTCGATTTCTCCATTGACTGTCCTCTGTATAGGCGGGTGTCACCAGATCCGCGTCACGGCTGTTCCATGCGTTCTCTGCCATGCGAACCTTTTGCGCAGCAGTTTCCGGATTGAAGGGGGGCAAAGGGGGGCGGCTCATTCGGGGGTCTTTCAGGCTAAGGAGGCTGCAATCAGCGCGAGGGTCAAAAGTAAGGGGACGTACTGGGGTGAAAATGGGCTGGTTCGACGTCTCATGTGATCGCTCCAAGGTTTACTGATCGGTACATCTTGTGTTGAATGTGTACTGATCGGTAAACTATTTCAAGGGCCTTTTTAAATTTGAGGGTAATCACACGGAAAATTCACTGATGAAGTTCAGCAAAATAAGGGTTTGAGTGGCCGATCTTGTTGTTTCGACTTACTCACATTATGTACTGATCTGTACGCTATGGAGCCGAATCATGCGCCCAAACAAACGTGACGAGCTTGTCCGCAAAGCTCTGAAGGTCTTTTACCAAGGCGGATTTCACGCGACCGGCATGGACAAGCTGGTGGCGGAAACGGGTGTGTCCAAAACCTCTATGTACAAACACTTCCGCACCAAGGAAGAGTTGATACTGGCCGCCTTGCGGCTGCGGGATGAGAATTTTCGGAACTGGTTCGTGCGCCGTATGGAGGAGCTGGCTGATACTCCGACCGATCAGCTAATCGTCAGTTTCGACGTGCTGGGAGAGTGGTTTGAAGAAGACGGTTTCCGCGGGTGCATGTTTATCAAAGCCGGGGCCGAGTATCAGGAACAGGATCATCCCATCCATGTTCAGGCTGCCGAGCATAAACGTTTGCTTCTTGACTACTTTACAGATCTGGCTCGCCAAACCGGTGCTCATGACCCAGAAGCGCTGGCCCGACAGATTATGCTGTTGCAGGAAGGTGCAATCGTGACGGCTGTTCTTCTCAAAAACTGCGATCCGGCCCGGGACGGGAAAGAGGCCGCGAAGGTCTTGCTGAGCAACGCGTTGGCTCGATAGCGGCTTATCACCTCAAAAGGACGTTGCGTAGCATCTCTCTCAGCGGATTGGATTGCTGAAAGTCCAAAGCTACTCTCAGCTTAAATCTAAAAGGGAGGAGCTGGGATGTCGCTGTTTACCACTACGGCCAGTTGGGTAACGGAAGAACACCAGATGTTCGCTGAGATGGCGAACCGGTTTATGCACGATGAGTTGGAACCCAATCTGGAGCGGTGGAACGACAATGGTGTCGTCGACCGCGAGTTCTGGCGCAAAGCCGGCGACATGGGTTTGATGGCCGGTGCAATTCCCGAGGCATATGGAGGCGTTGGCGGCAGTGTGAGTTTCGATGCCGTGACCATGTATGCGCAGGCTTCTCATGGGGACTCGGGGTGGGGATACGCTATTCAGTCGATCGTTATCCACTACATCACGAACTACGGCAACGAAGACCAAAAGCAAAAGTGGCTCCCCAAGCTTGCGACCGGTGAGATGGTGGGGGCGCTTGCGATGACTGAGCCGGGGACGGGGTCGGACGTGCAGTCTATCAGAACAACTGCAGATAAAGACGGCAACTCCTATCGTTTGAACGGGTCCAAAATTTTCATCACCAATGGGCAATCTGCGGATCTGATTTTGGTTGCCAGCAAGACAGATAAAACTCTGGGATCAAAAGGCGTTTCGCTGATTGCTGTTGAGACCAACGGAACGGAAGGTTTCCGAAAGGGGCGCAACCTTAAGAAGCTGGGTATGAAAGCTAACGACACAGCCGAGCTGTTCTTTGAAGATGTCAAAGTGCCGATGACCAACTTGATTGGCCCCGAAGAAGGCCAAGGTTTTTATCAGATGATGAACCAGCTTCCTTGGGAGCGTCTGACAATCGGTATCGGAGCGCTTGGTGCGATTGACTTTGCAATTGCTGAAACAGTCAAATACACACAGGAACGCAAGGCCTTTGGTCAGCGAGTGATGGACTTTCAGAATACGCGTTTCAAGCTGGCAGAGTGCAAGACCAAGGCAGAAGTCCTACGCAGCTTTGTGAACGACTGCATCGGGCAGTTGGAAGCTGGTACGTTGGATGCCTCTACCGCGTCGATGGTCAAGTATTGGGGTTCCGAAGTGCAGAACGAGGTCATGCACGAGTGCCTGCAACTTTTTGGCGGCTATGGCTTCATGATGGAGTACCCAATTGCCCGCCTCTATGCCGATGCGCGCGTGCAGATGATCTACGGCGGTACAAATGAAATCATGAAAGAACTCATTGCTCGTTCGTTGGACAAGTAACTCTCCCGCCCGTCGTTGAAGTTTCTGGTGAAACATCTCCTCCCGTTGGGCCAGGCAGGCGCGGACGCAGTCCGCGCCTGCCTGGCCCGCTGCCGTCCGCAGGACGCAAGGCCCAAGGCCGCGCAGATGAACAGCCGCCTTTAGCTCTCTGGTTCAGCTTGTCGTTTTGATTTGGTCGCTCAGCCAGTTCCTGAAGGATCTCAGTGGTTCTGATTCTGCGCGAGACTGCGGCCATACCAGATAGAACTCTCCCAAGCTTACTCCTGGACCGTGCCAGGCTCGAACCAGCCGCCCGGTGCGAAGATCTTCGTCGACCAGATAGCTTGGTAGAAGTGCAACACCCAAACCATGAACAGTGGCCTGCCCCATAGTCGAGAACTGGTCGAACAACATTCCGCGAATGCCAGAAGCATCTTGTCCCTGCGTCGCGAACCATCTCTCCCACGCGTCGGGTCGTGTTTCGAGATGAAGTAATGGGGCCTTGAGCAGCCATTCTATATCATCTGCGTTTTCTGGCAGGAGTTCCGGTGCACAAACCGGCAATACGACTTCTTGCATAATCGGGAGGTAATTAACCCCGGCCCAGTCGCGTTGTCCAAAGTGTATTGCGGCATCGAATTGTTCGTTTTCGAAATCAAATGGCCTCAGGCGTGTATTCAGGTTCACGCTCACTTCGGGATGGCGACGGGCAAAGTCTTGAAGTCGTGGGGCCAACCAGTGCATTCCAAACGCAGGCAGTATGGACAGGTGTAATGATCCGCCCGTTGGATTGGCTTTGAGTTTCAGCGATGCCTGCGCAAGCTGATTCAGCGCCGTGCGCGCGACCTCGACATATTCTTTTGCCGCTGGTGTCAGGTGCAGGCGCATCTGGCTGCGCTGGATCAGTGTAACCCCCAATTGCTCTTCCATCGACTTGAGTTGTCGGCTGATTGCGCTCTGAGTCAGTGACAACTCTTCTGCTGCGGCCGATGCGCTGCCGAGGCGATCAACGGCTTCAAGCGCCAGCAACGAGGGGATCGAGGGCAGAAATCGGCGGGGGGCGATCATATGATAATTCCTCATACCTTTCGGACGGAATATCACTGGCATTTGCGATGCGCCAGATCGATAAAATAACGGGTTTTTCTTTTGGGTAACCAGCTGAAGGCTTGCATGGTATCCAAAAACGAAACCGCCATACTGAAATTTGAGAAGACCGGGGAAAACGCAATGGATCGCGCCCAGATCGTTCACGAAAATTTCCTGACACGAGTTGCAGAGCGCGACTTTCCTCAGGGTGCGCCCCCGAAAAAGGGTCTAAGCGATACGGATGCAGTTTCGCTGTTCCGGTCGCAGGTCTTGAGCCGGGCGTTAGACCGGACCAGCCGGGCGATGCAAAAAGCCGGGCAAGGATTCTATACGATCGGATCGTCAGGGCATGAGGGTATGGCCGCAGTCGCCCATGCGTTGCGTCCCACAGACATCGCCTTTCTACACTACCGCGATGCCGCGTTTCAGATCGCCCGTGCCGAACAGGTGCCGGGCCAGCAAATCGCCTGGGACATGTTGCTAAGCTTTGCATGCTCGAAAGAAGACCCAACTTCGGGCGGACGTCACAAGGTTTTGGGATCAAAGGCACTGATGATCCCACCGCAAACCTCAACCATTGCAAGCCATCTGCCCAAGGCCGTGGGCGCAGCTTACAGCCTTGGCGCGGCTCGGCGCCACGACCCTGAGCATCGCGAGTTGCCCGAAGATGGGATCGCAATGTGTTCGTTTGGTGATGCCTCGGCCAACCACTCGACAGCGCAGGGTGCGATAAACACGGCGGGTTGGACCAGTGTGCAGTCGACGCCTTTGCCGCTGTTGTTCGTGTGCGAGGATAATGGGATCGGCATTTCGGTCAAAACGCCGAAAGGCTGGATACAGGCCTCGATGGAGCACCGCCCGGGTATCAAGTATTTCCAGGCCAACGGGTTGGACATCTACGAAACGTTTGCTGTGGCACAAGAGGCAGCCGACTATGTGCGGACCCGCCGCAAGCCGGCGTTTTTGCACTTGAAGACGGTGCGCCTCTATGGCCACGCCGGCGCGGATGTCCCGACTACCTATTTGCCAAAATCCGAGGTCGAGGCAGACGAGGCAAACGACCCCTTGTTGCACTCGGTGCGTCTGCTGGATCAGGCTGGCGCTTTGTCTCCGGATCAAGCTTTGAAAATTTTCGAAGACACCTGCGCCCGTACTGATCGGGTTGCAGCTGAGGCCGCAGCGCGGCCGCATCTGTCAAACGCCGCCGAGGTTATGGCGAGTCTCATACCGCCGAAACGCTCGTGCAAGCCGACCAACGGTCCTAGTGCGGAAGAGCGTAAAACTGTCTTTGGCGGCGACATGCGCGCGATGGGTGAACCCCAACCCATGAGCCGTTTGATCAACTGGGCGCTGACCGATCTTATGCTTGAGCATGGCGAGGTCGTCTGCATGGGCGAAGACGTGGGGCGCAAGGGCGGCGTCTATGGCGTGACGCAAAAGCTGCAGCAGCGTTTTGGTCCTGACCGGGTGATTGATACGTTGCTGGACGAACAGTCCATTCTGGGTCTTGCAATCGGCATGGGGCATAACGGGTTTGTGCCGATCCCCGAAATTCAGTTTCTGGCGTATCTGCACAATGCCGAGGACCAGATTCGAGGAGAGGCCGCGACCCTTCCATTCTTCTCGAACGGACAATTCACGAACCCAATGGTGCTGAGGATAGCCGGTCTTGGGTATCAAAAGGGTTTTGGTGGGCATTTCCATAACGACAACTCTTTGGCCGTGCTGCGCGACATTCCGGGGGTGATTATTGCGTGTCCGTCAAACGGGTCGGATGCGGCGCAGATGTTGCGTGAATGTGTGCGGTTGGCGCGAGAAGAGCAGCGGGTCGTGGTATTCCTTGAGCCGATCGCGCTTTATCCCATGCGTGACCTGCACGAGGCGCAGGATGCCGGGTGGATGACGACCTACCCGTCCCCTGATCAAAGTATTGCTCTGGGTGAGGTCGGCGTTCATGGCGAAGGAACTGATTTGGCAATCGTGACTTATGGCAATGGGCACTACTTATCGAAGCAGGCTTTGCCCGAGTTGAAAGCAGCCGGTCTCAAGACACGTGTAATCGACATGCGATGGCTGGCGCCGTTACCTGTTGAAGCGCTGCGCGAGGCCACCAAGGGTTGTAAACATATCCTCATCGTCGATGAATGCCGTCGTACCGGTAGCCAGTCAGAAGCCCTGATGACTTTGTTTGCCGAAGATGCCGGCGATGCCCCAATTGCCCGCGTAGTTGCCGAAGATTGTTTCATAGCAACGGGTCCGGCCTACGCCGCGCCGTTGCCTTCGAAAGACGGCATTGTCGCCGCCGCGCTAAAATTGACCGGAGCCCGCTCATGACCCGTACCGCTGTTGTGATCTGCCCCGGACGTGGCACCTATAACAAACCCGAGCTGGGTTATCTGCACCGCCACCACGCTGATCGGATGCAGATGTTTGGTAATTTCGATGCCATCCGCGCAGAGATGGGCCAAGAGGCGGTTACTGCCTTGGATGGCGCTGGCCGATACACGGTCAGCAAGTATTCGCGTGGCGATGTGGCTTCGCCTCTGATCTATGCGGCGTCTCTGGCTGATGCTCAGGTGTTGGCGGACGATATAGAAGTGGTGGCAGTCACCGGAAACTCGATGGGTTGGTACATCGCGCTCGCTGCCGGAGGGGCGCTGTCGCCCGAGAACGGTTTTCGCGTTGTGAACACGATGGGAACGCTGATGCAGGATCATCTGATTGGCGGTCAGCTTGTGTATCCGTTTACAGATGAAAGCTGGAAAAATGACCCTGTTCGCAGGGCTGAGCTGCTGGCCGATATTGCGCGGATCAATTCGATCGAAGGCAATGACCTCGCGTTGTCGATTGATCTGGGTGGTATGCTTGTTTTGGCCGGCAACGAAGATGGGTTGAAGGCGTTTGAGGCTGCATGGCCAACGGTGCAAGAACGTTTTCCGATGCGGTTGGCAAACCACGCGGCGTTCCACACCGCGTTGCAATCCCCCGTCGCGGCAGAGGGGCGCGCAAAGCTTGGTGCTGAACTCTTTAACCAGCCGGCCCAACCGCTCATCGACGGGCGGGGTAAGATCTGGTGGCCCGGTGCGACGGACACTGAGGCTTTGTGGGATTATACTCTGGGTCATCAGGTGACCGAGACTTATGACTTTACCCGCGCAGTCCAAACGGCAGCACGCGAATTTGCGCCGGATCTGTTTATCGTCACCGGCCCCGGGGCCACACTTAGCGGCGCTGTGGCGCAATCGCTGGTATTGTCCGATTGGCGCGGCATGAGCGACAAGGCAGCATTTCAGGCAGAGCAAGATGCAAACCCTTTTCTGATCGCCATGGGGCGTGAGGATCAAAGGGCGCTTGCAACCGGTTGAGCCCGCGCCGTATTGGTCTGCCAAACTTCAAGGAGCCTGAATTGAGCGACCACGAACAGTCCCTCTGGCTACAAACCTGCCGCGAGCATGTGGACAGCCCTATGCTGACCCGAAACGTCGTCGTTGACTTGGCTGTCATCGGCGGTGGTTACACAGGCTGCTCTGCGGCTTTAACGGCTGCGCAGGCAGGGGCATCTGTCTGTGTTCTTGAAGCAAAAGAGATTGGGCACGGAGGCTCTGGCCGTAACGTTGGCCTGGCCAACGCAGGTCTTTGGGTGCCGCCCTCCGAGATTCGAGCCCACCTTGGGGATGAGGCAGGTGATCGCCTGATTGACCTTTTGGCCGGAGCGCCCGCCGAGGTATTTGATCTAATCGATACCCACGAACTCGCATGTGAGCCAGTTCGCAACGGCACTTTGCATTGCGCGCATTCCACCGCCGGTTTTCGCGATCTGCAAACACGCCATGCTCAGCTCAGCGAGGCAGGGGCGCCGGTTGAGCTTTTGTCAGCGGACCAAGCGGGTCAACGCACCGGTAGTGCAGCATTTCACGGGGCTTTGTTCGACCCACGCGCCGGGACGATCCAGCCCTTGGGCTACGTTCGCGGTCTGGCTCGTGTGGCTCGTGAAAAAGGCGCATTGATACACGCGCAAAGCCCGGTTCAATCGATGCGACGCGACGGTGAGGCGTGGCTGTTGGAAACACCGCAAGGTTTGGTTCGGGCCAAATCGGTGATTCAGGCGACGAATGCTTACCATTACGGCTTGGCCGAAACCGCACCAGAGTATGTGCCGGTCTATTACTTCCAGTATGCCACTGCCCCTTTGTCCGACAATCTGCGGGCCAGTCTGCTGCCGGGTAGGGAAGGGTGCTGGGACACTGGGCTGATCATGACATCCTTTCGCTTGGATCAGGAAGGGCGTTTTATTCTGGGCGCGATGGGAGATCTCGGTCACGTGGGCAGCAAAAGTCATCGTGATTGGATTAAACGGAAGCTGCCCGAGCTTTATCCGCAGCTTGCCGATCAGCCTTTGACCCAGGGATGGCATGGACGGATCGCCATGACCTCGGATCACATTCCGAAAATAACGCAGATCGGGCCTAACGCTCTTTCGATTCACGGATATTCGGGGCGTGGGATCGGGCCGGGAACGGTGTTCGGCCGTCTAGCAGCACAAAGCCTTTTGCAAAACGATCTGGAACTGCTGCCTGTTCCGGCGGTTGAGGCTTATAGCGAAAGATGGACACGCTTGCGCCGCGCCTATTTCGAAACAGGCGCAGCGCTGACGCATTTTGTCAAAGCAAGGTTTTGACTTTTAAACCGATCTGGTGATGCCGCCGTCCACCCGGATGTTTTGGCCGGTGATGTAACCGCCCCCTTCGGAGGCCAACAGCGCAACAACTGACGCGATCTCATCGTAGCTGCTGCCATAGCGGCCCATCGGAATGCGCGAACGGAATTCCTCTTTCTCGGGAAGGCTATCGATAAAGCCGGGCAAGACGTTGTTCATCCGAATGTTGTCAGCGGCGTATTTGTCCGAAAACAGTTTGGTAAAGGCGGCAAGCCCGGCCCGAAAAACACCCGAGGTTGGAAACACAGGATCGGGCTCGAACGCTGCAAAGGTTGAGATGTTGATGATCGATCCTCCGCCTTGCGCCTGCATGATCGGCGTGACCAACCGTGTAGGGCGTACTGCGTTGAGGAAGTAAACATCCATCCCGGTGTGCCAGTCCTCGTCCGTCAGTTCCAGCACGGGCGCCCGAGGTCCGTGGCCGGCAGAGTTGACCAGAACGTCGATGCGCCCCCAATGGTTCATCGCGGCGTCGACAAGTTTTTGCAGGTCATCGGTGGACTGGTTCGAACCTGTGACACCAACGCCGCCCAGTTCTTTTGCGAGTGCCTCGCCCTTGCCTGAGGAGGAAAGGATGCCAACCTTGAAACCGTCTGCGGCCAGGCGGCGGGCGGAGTCTGCGCCCATGCCGCTTCCACCTGCTGAAATAAGCGCTACTTTGGTCATGTGATTTCTCCGTTTTCTGGTTGTCACAAAAATGGGCACTCAAGTCGGGTTTGACCAATCAGTTCTTCTGTCACTATTCTGTAGAAAATCTACTGGATGAACGGATGGCTGCTTTACCTCCATTGAACGCGCTGCGCGCCTTTGAGGCCTCGGCCCGACACTTGAACTTTCGCCTGGCCGCCGAAGAGTTGGGTGTAACGCAAGGTGCAGTTGCCCAGCAGGTGCGTGGGCTTGAGGCCAGGTTAGCTGAAAAGCTGTTCGACCGTTTGCCGCGCGGTTTAGCATTGACCGAAGCCGGGAGACGGTTTCACGCACCTTTGCGGCGGGCGTTCAGGCTTATCGAAGAGGCCGTTGATGACCTTTCAGGGGATCGTCAAATCACCTTGTCGGTAACGCCCAGTTTCGCCTCGAAATGGCTGGTGCCGCGTTTGCCTGATTTCACCGCAAAGCATCCGGACATCGAGGTTCAGATCGATGCACGCGAAATGCTGGCTAATTTCCGAAACGACGGTGTGGACCTGGCTGTTCGGCAGGGGCGTGCTCCTTTCGGTGTGAACCTGACAGCCGAGCCTTTGTTTTCAACCAATTTCATTCCGGTATGCGCCCCTGCCATTGCCGATGAAATCAAACAGCCAGAGCATTTGCTGGCTCATGTACTGCTAAATGACACACACGGCCTGTGGCCCTTGTTCTTGGAGCGTGTCGCGGTGGCAGGTAAACCGCGGACGATGAACTTTAGCCAGACCAGTCTTGCAATCGACGCCGCGATTTCGGGTCAGGGTATCGCCCTGGCGAACGAGCCATTGGTATCAGCAGAACTTAAATCGGGCCGGCTGGTGCAGCCCCTGTCCGAAGTTTTGATCGAGGACTTGGGTTTCTTTGTCGTAACACCGAGACAGCCGCGTCAGCCTGACCTTGTTTCGTTGATGAAGGACTGGTTGCTGGCTCAATCCTGAAGCGTTGCGGTTACGGCCTCAATACGTTCTCGCAGCCATCGATGGGCTGGATCGTTTGCGGACCTTTGGTGCCACACCATGTAGATCGAAACCGGCTCGCACTTGAAAGGCAAAGGGGCGCAATCCAGCCCGGCCAACGGTCCGCGTTTCATCAATGCCGTGTCGGTTGAGATCAGGTCGCTTCCCTTCACAAAGGAGGGGATGGCGTTGAAGTGAGGCAGGGTGACAGTCGGCGGCTGTATTTGGCTTTGATCGACGCCACGCATAACAGCGCGGGAACTGCGCCCGTCGGCGAAACGTACTTCGACATGCTCAGTAGAACAGTACTCTTGCCAGCCTTTTGGCGGCGCGCGGTGTTCCGCGTCGTAAAAGATCATCAAAGGGCTGTTGAGCACCCGCTTCTGGAAGATATCCGGCCCATCCGGCGGAAGCGGGGTTAGCATCAGTTGGCAGCGGTCACTGCGCAAAAGATCAGGATCTGGAACGCCCGAAGGTATAAAGCCCAGCCTTAGCTTTGCGCCTTCGGCCCGGACCGCACGCAGTAACGGTGGAAAGACCAGCTCGCGCGGCATGTCGTTAGTCGCGATCTGGATGTTGATTTCTTCTGATAGTGGATCAAACGGCCTGTCTTCTGTCAGGGCGCGCATACCATCCAAAACGCGCTGTACCGGATCCTGAAGAGCTAAAGCCCGTTCCGTAGGTGTCAGACCCTGACCTGAACGAACGAAGAGCGGGTCGCCCAAGACCTGCCGCAGTTTGCCTAATGTATGGCTGATAGCAGATTGCGTGACGCCTAACCGGTCAGCTGCCTTTGAGACAGAGCTCTCCTCGAGAATGGTGAGAAAGACCCGCAGGACTTTACCGTCGAGATCCGTGAAATCAGTTTTGTTCATATTGTCTATGACTATTCATGAATAGATTTGCTGTCCACTGCAGGGTAGGACACCTTTAGCTAAAGGAGGCGTGCGATGGGGATCCGCTTTTTCTCAGACAAGAACCGGCCGGTCCACATGGGCCCCTATCCGCTGGAGCGGTTAGCCCGGCAAACCCGGATGCCGGATTTGTCTGCGGTGAGCCCGACAAAAGCACTGAGTTTTCACCGGCCCGAACGGCCGGACAACATCGTCAATGCGATGGGAGAGTTTCAGGCTATGATGGATGCGATCCGTGATGGGTTTGTAAACCCAGTCGTGTCTGAGATTCCCGACGATCCTGGTGATCGTTCCAACCACCTGAAAGCATTTGGTTATTTCAACGATGCATCGATGATGGGCTGCGGCCCTCTGCTTGAGGATGCTATTCTTTCAGAGCCCCGACGAAATCCCGATATTGATCGTTTGGCCTATGCCCTGAAAACCCGCCAAACCAAGACGCTGGCTTCGGGCATCGATGTCATTATGGCCGATCTCAAGGAAAGCATGGAGGCGGCTCCAAAACTGATGGATTCGCATCGCCACGCCATCGTTTTCCTCTACGAACACAACCGTGACCCTGACCCGCAAGAACCGGGGAGCGATTGGATAACGGATGCTCAAGATCACCGTGCCTGTCTGTTGGCGACCGAGAATGCTGTGGTTATCGCGAATTATATCCGTTTGCTGGGTTTTGACGCGCGGGCACACACGGCGATGTCGTCAGAGGTGGATTTGGGCAGACTGGCGGTTGCCGCGGGTTTGGCCTCGGTCGAAGGCGGAGAGGTTGTTGCGCCTTGGTTGGGTCGACGCTTTGGCCTGGCCGCTGTTACGACCGAGATGGAGCTTGCGCATGATCAGCCTTTGTTGCCGATGGCGCAGCAGCCTTGGTTTCGCACGCAGGGCCCCGCTTGGTGGTTGGGGGCGGGGTTCTCCAAGAATGCTCTAAACCGCGACCCGTTTTCCAAACGGCGATACGTAGACGGGGCGCACCCGTTTGAGAACCTCAAGCGGGTAGAAACGCCAACCACTTACATCGACGAGGAAAATGTAGCGCGTGTTCCAAAACGTGCGGACATGTTTGCGCGGGCCCAGTTCGGGGACATGGGGAAAACGCTGCAGGATGCAGCCAAGGGTGGATACTACGTGCGTAAGGCGGCCCCAAGTTTCGCACAACGCCGGGCGCTGGGCGCTTTTGTTTTATTGCAAGACGGCGAAAGCGCAGACACACAGCCACCGACAGATGCCCAACGCAACGCAGCCAATGTTAAGGCCGCAATGTACTTTCTGGGTGTTGATGCCGTCGGGCTGAGCCGTTGTCCTGAATGGGCTTGGTATTCGCATGATGCAACGGGAGAAGAGATCAATCCGCCCCACGATCAGGCGATCAGCATGATCATCGACCAAGGCTATGAAACGATGGAGGGCGCTAGCGGTGACGATTGGATCAGCGTGGCCCAATCGATGCGTGCCTATCTGCGTTTTTCGTTGCTGGGCGGGGTTGTCGCGCAACAGCTTCGAAATCTGGGTTTCAAAGCCAAGGCGCATACTGTCATGGACGGTGAGGTCTTGCAGCCGCCTCTGCTCCTGTTGTCCGGGTTGGGAGAGGTTAGTCGGATTGGCGAGGTCATCCTGAATCCGTATCTCGGTCCACGTCTCAAATCGGGTGCGGTTACTACCGACATGCCAATGGCGCATGACAAACCGATTGATTTTGGCCTCCAGACATTTTGCGAAAGCTGCAACAAGTGCGCCCGCGAATGTCCTTCTGGGGCCATCACGGCTGGCCCTAAACTGATGTTCAATGGCTATGAGATCTGGAAATCTGATAGCCAGAAATGCGCCACCTACCGGATCACTACTCCGGGTGGGGCAATGTGCGGTCGGTGCATGAAAACGTGCCCTTGGAATCTCGAGGGGATATTCAAGGAACGTCCTTTCCGATGGGCGGCTATGAATATCCCTTCGGCCGCGCCCGCCTTGGCAAAATTGGACGACGCGGTCGGCAATGGCGGGCTGAACGATGTCAAGAAATGGTGGTGGGATATCGAGTTACAGCCTGATGGCGCATACCGTCCTACGGCCCATCCACTGAACCGCCGTGACCTGCAAAAGGATCTGGACCTTAAGTACGAGGATCAGACCCTGGCGGTTTATCCCGCATACCTAGCCCCGCATCCGTGGCCCTATCCGTTCGCTATGGATCGAGAGGCCGGAATCGCAGCGTATGAGGCGCTGGTGACGGCGGACGAATACAAATCGCGCAAAGCGTCCGGTGATGTGTCGGTTATCCATCAGTACCAGATTTCTGGGGACGCCCCTGTAATGCGTGTTGAGTTGACCAAGGTCGACAAAATGACCGCTGATGTTACCAAATACGAGTTCGCAGCCCTTGATGGCGTACCATTGCCGCAATGGACCGCAGGGGCGCATCTGGATGTATTGGTCGCTCCGGAATTTCTGCGTCAATATTCAATGTCTGGCGACCCGTCAGATCGGATGGTCTATCAGATCGGCGTGCTGCGCGAAGACCAAGGGCGTGGCGGCTCGGCTCTTTTACACCGCATCTTCAACGAGGGGCGTAAGGTTTTCATCTCAAAACCCATCAACCATTTCGAACTGGAAGAGGCGGCCACCAAAACTTTCCTGATGGGCGGAGGTATCGGGATCACCCCGATGATCGCATTTGCCCATCGTTTGTATGCGTTAGGGAAACCGTTCGAACTACACTATTCAGCCAGCACCCGAGCCGGTGCCGGATATTTGGATGACCTGGCTGCAATGCCTTGGGCGGACCGCGTACATTACCATTTCTCGGATGAAGGTTCGCGGGCTGATTTGGATGTGATCCTTGCAAGCTATGAGCAAGGCTGGCACGTCTACACTTGTGGTCCTGACCGCTACATGGATGGCGTGATTCAAGCGGCAGAGCGGAATGGATTTCCAGAGGAGGCGAGGCATCTCGAATACTTCTCGGTTCCGGAACAGCCAGAATATGAAAACCACTCTTTCACTCTAAAGCTGACTAAGTCCGATCGCGAGTTTACAGTCCCGGCGGAAAAAGACGCCGCGCAGGTTCTTAACGAAGCGGGGATACACGTGGATGTGAAGTGCGCAGACGGCATCTGCGGAGTTTGCAAATGCGGCGTGGTTTCAGGCGAAATCGAACATCGCGATTACGTTTTGTCGAACAAACAGCGCGAGAGTTCTATTATCTTGTGCCAGAGCCGCGCGGCAGATCCTGGGGGCGTGATAGAGCTCGACCTTTGACACAAGGTCTGGAAACGACACTCAGTAACAAAAAAATTGGTCGCTCCTGCCATGGACGCCGCAAGGCTGCTGCACTAACGTCCCCCGCGAACCCCAGTGAATCCTGATCAACAGGTGCGAGGTAACTTCATGGATTATCACAGCCCCGCCAGCTTTGCCGAGGCGTCGGCTCTGGCCGCAAATGCGACGGGCATCACGCGGTTTTTGGCAGGCGGCACGGATGTTTTGGTGCAGCTGCGCTCGGAACTGGTGACGCCTGATACGCTGATCGACATCAAGAAAATCGAAGGCGTGCGAGACATTAGCCGCAATCCCGACGGCAGCTGGACGTTGGGTGTCGCAGCTACCGGTGCTGAGATGAGCGAACATCCCGCGCTTAGCCGCGATTGGCCCGGTGTGGTCGAGGCGATGGACCTTATCGGTTCGACCCAGGTGCAAGGGCGTGCGACGCTGACTGGTAACCTGTGTAACGGATCGCCGGCGGCTGATTCCGTGCCTGCGATGGTTGCTGCGGGCGTCACGGTCATCGTGACCGGACCCGATGGAGATCGTGAGGTCGCTGTTGAAAACATCCCGACCGGCCCCGGCAAGACGTCGCTGACCAAGGGTGAAGTGATCTCGGCAGTCAAAATTCCCGCGCGTGGTGAGAATGGCGGCGACGCCTACCTGCGCTTCATCCCGCGCACGGAAATGGACATCGCCGTGGTCGGCGTGGGTGTTAACCTGCGTCTGGACGGCGACACCATCACTGAGGCGCGCGTTTCGTTGGGTGCTGTGGCCCCGACCGTTCTGCTGGTCGAAGACTGCGCCAAGGCCATCATCGGCAGTACGCTTGATGAGGCCGCGCTGGACGCGTTGGCCACCGCGGCATCAGCTGCCTGTAACCCGATCGATGATAAACGCGGCACTATTGCATTCCGCACCGAAGTCGCTGGCGTTCTGGCCAAGCGCGCCGCGAAAATCGCCTATGCCCGCGCGAAGGGAGAACAAGCATGAGCAAGTTCCACGTATCCACCACCGTAAATGGGGACACGGTTGAATACCTGTGTGATCCGCGCGAAACCCTGCTGGACTGCCTGCGCGACAAGCTGAACCTGACCGGCGCGAAAGAGGGCTGCGGTACAGGCGATTGCGGTGCGTGCTCGGTCACGGTTGATGGTCGTCTCGTCTGCTCATGCCTGATGCTGGGGGTCGAGGCTGATGGTAAAACCATCGAAACCGTCGAAGGCATCGCGGACGGCGACGTACTGCACCCGCTGCAGCAGAAGTTCATTGAGCACGCGGCGCTTCAGTGCGGCATCTGCACGCCGGGTATCCTGGTCGCGGCCAAGTCGCTGTTGGAGAAAAACCCGAACCCGACCGAAGAAGAAACCCGGTACTGGCTGGCTGGTAACCTTTGCCGCTGCACCGGTTATGACAAGATCATTCGCGCCGTAATGGAAACGGCGGAAGAACTGCGGGAGGCTTCGTAATGGCACTCGACGATCGCAAATCGGAATTCACTTTCGTTGGCACCCGCCCGAACCGTCCCGATGGTTTGGATAAGGTTACTGGTCGGGCAAAGTTCGGCGCGGATATGTCCGCCCCCGGGATGCTGCACGGCGCAATCCTGCGCTCGCCTCACGCCCATGCGCGGATCGTAAAGATCGACACCTCGAAGGCCGAGGCACACAAGGACGTCAAAGCAGTCGTCACGCGCGCGGACTTTGCGGATGTGCCGTTCCAACCGGGGCTTGAAGGCGAGTTCTGGAACGTATTGGAAAACGTCATGGCAGGCGAAAAGGCTCTGTATGACGGTCACGCGGTCGCGGCAGTTGCAGCAACATCTGCTCTGTCAGCGCGTGATGCGCTGAAGCTGATCGAAGTCGAATACGAAGTGCTGCCCCACGTGACTGACGTGGACAAAGCAATGGCTCCGGATGCTCCGGTGATCCGCGAAGGTGCTGCGGACTACTCCGTACCCGAAGGGATGCACCCGAACGTCGTGCGCTATCACGAAAGTGGGCACGGCGATGTCGAGGCCGGCTTTGCCGAAGCCGATCTGGTGATCGAAGACAGTTTCGCCACCGAGGCGACCCATCAGGGTTATATCGAGCCTCACGCCTGTCTGGGTATGTTGGGCAATGATGGCAAAGGTGAGCTTTGGTGCACCACGCAAGGCCACTGGATCGCTCAAAAAACCTGTGCGGCGTTGCTGGGGATTGAGACCTCGCAGCTGCGTGTAACAGCGTCCGAGATTGGCGGTGGTTTCGGTGGCAAGACCACTGTCTTCATCGAACCCGTTGCGCTGGCGTTGAGCCGAAAGGCGAACCGCCCGGTCAAAGTTGTGATGACCCGATCCGAGGTGTTCCGAGCGACTGGCCCCACTTCGTCCGCTTCGATGGACATCAAGATCGGGATGAAGAAGGACGGCACCATTTCCGCCGCGCAGGGCGTGTTTCGCCTGCAGGGTGGTGCGTTTCCCGGCGCGCCCGGCGATATGACAGCCATGTGCGCCTTTGCGCCCTACAATCTGACCAACGTCAAACAGGTCGGCTATGATGTTATGGCCAACCGCCCAAAACAGGCCGCATACCGTGCGCCAGGTGCCCCCATGGGTGCATTCGCCGTTGAATCGGTGATTGATGAACTGTGCAAAAAGCTGGGTCTTGATCCTATCGAAGTCCGCCTAAAAAACGCGGCGCATGAAGGAACCAAGGCCAGTTACGGACCCCGCTATGAACGTATCGGGTTGGTTGAAACGCTCGAGGCCGCAAAAGCGCATCCGCATTACTCGGCTCCGCTGAAGCCGGGGCAGGGGCGCGGGATTTCGTGTGGGTTCTGGTTCAACCACGGCGGTGAGACCTCGGTGTCGCTGGCCCTGTCCGAGGATGGCTCGGCCCAATTGATGGTCGGTACACCCGACATCGGTGGTTCGCGGGCATCCATGGCGCTGATGGCGGCTGAGGTGCTGGGCATCCCCTACGAGAATATCCGGGTCACTATCGCGGACACGGCAACGCTGGGCTACAACGATGTTTCGCACGGTTCGCGCGTAACCTACGCGTCGGGTCTGGCGACCATCAAAGCGGCTAGACACGCGGTCGAGAAACTGTGTGAACGCGCGGCGGTCAAATGGGGTATCCCGGTGGATGCGGTGAAATGGGAAAACGGCTGTGCGGTGCCTTCGGGCCCGAACGCAGGCGATTTCGACCCTGTTCCACTGGCCGATATCACCGCAGATATGGGCGCGACCGGTGGTCCGATCTCTGGCCATTTCGAAGCCACCCCCGAGGGCGCGGGCGTGTCCTTCGGTACCCACATCGTCGATGCCGAGGTGGACCCGGAAACCGGCAAAACCAGCGTGATCCGCTATACGGTGATTCAGGACGCCGGTAAGGCGATCCACCCCACCTATGTTGAAGGCCAATATCAGGGCGGTGCCGCGCAGGGCATCGGTTGGGCGCTGAACGAGGAATACATTTATGGCGAGGACGGTCGCCTGCAGAACTCGATCTTCCTCGACTACCGTATCCCGGTTGCCAGCGATCTGCCGATGATCGACACGGTGATCGTCGAAGTGCCCAACCCCGGCCACCCATTCGGTGTTCGTGGTGTAGGTGAAACCGGGATCGTGCCGCCTTTGGCTGCCATTGCGAACGCTGTGTCCCATGCAGCGGGCGTGCGGATGAAGCAACTGCCGATGTCGCCGCCGCGTATTCTGGCAGCGCTCAAGGACAATGGTTGAGGTCCATCTCTGGTCTGGCCTCCGGTCTTTGACCGGGGGTCAGCAGGTGGTTGAGGTTCAGGCCAAAACCACCGGCGAACTACTGAAAGAGCTGGTTCGGATCCACCCGCAGTTACAGGGTCCCATAAATGCAGGAGTGTCCATCGCAATTGATGGGCGCGTCATTGCTAGTGGGTTGACCGAACCGATTCCAGAAGGATCAGAAATCTATCTGATGCAGCGTTTGAGGGGCGGTTAGTCTTTCGGCGACCAAGGCTCACGACCAACCATACGGTCAGCTTCGGCTGTGATTTCATTCATGTGATGTTCAAGGCTTAAACGCAGTTCTTCGATCTGTTCTTCCGAAGCTTTGCGCGGCACGGTTTCCGTCCATTCGCGGCAAAGAAACACACCCTTGTTGCGCCAGGGGCGGGGCAGTAGCAGCCTGTCCCAGGTTCCCGCTTCGCTGCCATGCTCCGCGGAAAAGGTGATCCCGAATACGCGTTTGCCCGAAGTGCGCGCCCAGACCAGCGGCACCGTAGATAGTATCCGTTCCGGTCCGCGTGGGCCATCGGCGGCGATGCCGATGGAAATCCCCTGCTTCATCTTGCCCAGCACTTCGCGTGACACAGCAACGTTACTCTTGTGTTTGCTGGCCATGGCTATCGTGTCCATGCCAAACAGTTTTTGCACCCGTCCCACCATGCTGCCTGCCCGCGCGGAAGATGTGATTGAGCAGATGCGCCCTTTTTCCAATGGAAAGAAATAGGGCGATTGCGCCAGCCGTTGGTGCCACAAAACGACGATGACCGGCTCGCCTTGTTCGGCAAGTTGATCAAGTTCCTCGTAGCCAATGCGTTGCCAGCGCGTGTTGCGGTTGACCATCCGGATATAGCTTGCAATCCGTCGGGCCGCCCAGTTCAGGACGGCTTCGCTGTCTGCGATCTTTTTGCGTATGCTCACGGATGAGGTCCCTCGTGCTGACCAAACCGTGTCTTATAGAACTCATCGCGGCGCGCAACTTGTTTGTCGTTTGCATTAGTCGCGTGGAATCTGAAAAAGCCTCTTGAGTCCGCCGCGCGGCTGTCATATCTGGGGCGCACCTTAGGGGTATAGCTCAGTTGGTAGAGCGACGGTCTCCAAAACCGTAGGTCGCGGGTTCGAACCCTGCTGCCCCTGCCATTCTCACAGAGATGTATGAAAATCGCGGTATTGCAGACTGTGCAATTTAACGCCTGTAGTCCAATCGCGGTTTCCTCGGGCTGGCGAATGGAATAGTGTCTGCTGGAATTAGGACAGACGGATGGGGTTTCATGTCGCGCTTTGATGGATACTTCCTGCGGCAATTGCTGATTCTGTTCGGCTTTTTCACTTTGGTTCTGGTCGGCGTGTTCTGGATCACCCGGTCCGTCAGCCTGTTTGATCGCGTCATCAGTGGTGGTCAGTCGGCCATGGTGTTTTTGGAATTCACCGCGCTAACGTTGCCAACCCTGATCCGAACAGTCATGCCAATGGCGGTTTTCGCGGCCGCGGTCTATGCCACCAACAGGTTGAGCCGCGAAAGTGAGCTTACGGTGATGCTAGCCACGGGTTCCAGCCCATGGCGGCTGGCCCGCGCGGTGTTCCTGTTCGGGCTTGTCGCCGGGCTGATGATGGCCACCATTAGCGTCTTTTTGCGCCCCGCATCGGTCGAGCAGCTAGAACAACGCCAGGCCGAAGTCGCGGGAGATGTGACTGCGCAATTACTGAATGAAGGGGAGTTTCTGCACCCAACTCCGGGTGTGACGGTGTATATCGGCAGCATTGATCTGGACGGGACGTTGCACGAGGTCTTCGTGTCTGATCGCCGAGACGTGCAAAACCCGGTCAGTTACTCCAGCAAAACGGCCTATCTTGTGAACAATGGCGCCGGTATCCATCTGGTTATGGTGGATGGTATCGCTTTGCGTTTGGATCAGCTTGGCCGAACGCTGTCTTCGACGCTTTTCGAGGACGCCTCTTACGATATCTCCGGGCTTACCAATTCCAACGATATGGCGACACGCAGCCTCGAAGCGGTCCCGACTCTTGAATTAATGCAAGATCGTGCCGCTATCAGTGAGGCCGAAGGTTTCACCGAAGGCGAAATGGTAGATGAACTGCACCAGCGGTTTTCCTGGATTGCGATCTGCGTAGCCGTAGCAATGGCTGGCTACGCGACTTTGATGTTGGGCAGCTTTTCACGCTTTGGCCTGTGGCCTCAGATACTGGGCGCTTTCACGATTCTGGTTCTTCTGGAAGGCGTGCGGGGCTTTGTATCACCCGTGGTTATCGATGATCCCGACATGTGGGTGTTGTTGTATCTTCCGGCGATCATCGGAATATTGATCTCCTGTTTTTTCCTGTTGATTGCGGGTCGGCCTCTGTTGCCAAGCGGATCCCGAAAAACCCAGCCTACGCTGTCCGAAGCCTAGTTTTCAGGGCGCAGGTCGGTGAGACACGTGAGGATATCTTCGTTTGAAGTGCTGTCTGGCCGGGTCACCAGATAGACTGGCATCATTAAATCCATGCTTTTGGGAACGGGGATAAGTTTGCCTTCCGATATGTGCTCTCGGATGACGTATTCCGGGAAATATCCTGACCCACCGCGCCGGAGGACGTAGCGCAAGGCCATCATGCAATTACCCAAGAAAACAGTCTGCCCCGAGGCTTGTCTTGCGGCGGAACGCACGTGGTCCTGATAAACCTCTCCTAGCTCTAAGTTGACGAAAACGGGATCATCAGTGTTTGGAGTTGTTACGAACAGCAATCGTTCCGGTGCCAGCTCTTGAAACGTGACACGGGGATCCGAAGGACGTTCGTGCGTAAGCGCGGCATCCAGAACATGCGTCGCCACGGCCTCAGTTACGTTCAAGTCGTGATCGTAGTTTAGGGTCAACAGCAGTTGCCCAAGTCGATGTTCGAACTGTATGGCCAAGTCGACCAGCAAAGGATCCCAGATACTGAGCTGCGCGCCCAAACGCAGGGCCGCGCGATTCTGTGTTTGTGCAGGCAGCTCTCGCGATGCGAACGTCCACAATGACAGCATTTGTTCGGCATAGGGGCGGAACTGCCGCCCGAAGTCTGTCAATCTGGTTCCCCCCGCACCGCGCGTGAACAAAGGTTTTCCGGTCTCTTCCTCAATCGAGCGAATGCGTGCGCTGACAGCGGTCTGCGTCACGTTCAACTTTCGAGCCGCAGCATGGAAGCCGCCGGTCTCGGCCACGCACAGAAAGGTTTCGATGGCTGTTGTTTGCATATCGAAAGTATTTTTTCATCGGTTCGATAAAATCAATTCATTTTTTTGAACATCAGGTTTGCGATAGCCTAAATCCAACAGACTAGCCAAAGGATCGCGCGATGCTGGACAAAAGCCACAAACCCACCTGGACCAGTTTTGAAGAAGCCACGCAGGCAGACTGGGACGCTGTTATGGACTATGAAGAGGAGTTCAACGCCGCACTTCCCGATCGGATCCTTGATGCGATCCGTTCGCTGGACGAAGAATGGACGCCTTATCCGGTCAACCGGTATCAGCATTCATTGCAGGCCGCGACGCGGGCTTACGAGGACGGTGCTGATGAAGAGCTGGTCGTTGCCGCTCTGATCCATGACACCGGGGATATCCTGTCGCCTTACAACCATGGTGAGCTGTCAGCGGCGATGATGAAGCCCTACGTCAGTGAGCGAACTCATTGGATTCTCAAGCACCACTGTGTGTTCCAGGGTTATTACTACAACCACTTCCTTGGTGGAGATCGCAATGCCCGCGACAAGTATCGCGACAGCCCCTATTGGGAGGACTGCCGCTATTTCTGTCACGAATACGATCAGAAGGCATTCGACCCGAACTATCCGACAAAACCGCTGGAGTTCTTCGAGCCCATGCTACGCCGGGTCCTGAACAAGGGCGAAGGCCACATGGAGCTGAACGAAACGGCTGAGGACTAACAGGCGGCCATCAGGCGATAGACGATTTGAGCTGCAGTAAAGTCCCAGGCGGCGTTGCCGTCGGGGGCCAGTTCAACAACGTCGAAACCCACGCACTTACGGCCTTTCAGGGCATGCTCGACCAACCGCAGCGCCTGATAGTAACCCAAACCGCCCGGCACGGGTGTTCCTGTGGCGGGCATTTGCGACGGGTCCAGCCCATCAACATCAAAGCTGACATAGACCAGCTCGGGGAAGTCTTCGGGCAGGTCGACGGCGTGGATATTGCCGGTGACCAACTCCTCGGCGTCCACGTGGAAGACGTGGTTTTTCAGACGGCTTTTGGCTTCTTCGGTTGAGAACGCACGGACGCCGAACTGGGCAAGGCGGACACCTTCCTCGGCCAGCAGATGCATGACCGATGCGTGGGAGTGTTTCTCGCCCTGGTAAGCGTTGCGCAGGTCGGCATGGGCGTCGATCTGGACTATGCCAATCGGCTGGTTCAACGCGCGCGCCACGCCCATAACAGCTCCGTAACTGAGCGAGTGTTCTCCGCCCAACGTTACCGGCACCTTGCCTGCGCGAATGGCAGCTTCGGTGCGCTGAGCAAGGCGCTCCATAATCTCGGACAGCGACGCGTCACAATCCACGGGTTCTTCGGTGAAAATGCCCTCGACACAGGGTTCGGCGTGGCCGGTGATGCGCTCCAACTCATTGCTGGCCTCGATAATGGCCTCAGGGCCCTTGGCAGTGCCGGAGCCATAAGAAACCGTGCGTTCCAGCGGCACAGGTATCACGCGAAAGCGGGCGTCTTCCGTACGCTCAGACGCGGTCAGTTCACTGTCGAGAAAAATGCTCATGAGAGTCTGTCCTTAAAGTCGTCATAGCCGAACTGTTTGATGATCTTCAGTTCGTCCGTTTCGCTGTTCCAAAGGGCGATAGTTGGCAGCGGAACACCGTTAAACGTATTGGTTTTGACCATGGAATAATGCGCCTGATCGAGGAAGGCAAAGCGCTGGCCGATTTCCAACGGCTGGTCCCATGTGTAGTCGCCGATCACGTCACCGGCCAGACAGGATGGGCCACCCAGACGGTAGGTATGACCTGCGTCAGCCTCGTCCATCAGGGCGGGGCGATAGGGGGCCTCGATCACGTCGGGCATGTGGCAGGTGGCGGAGATGTCGGTGATCGCAAGATTCATGCCATTAGTGGGCAGGTCGAGGATTTCTCCGACCAGAATACCTGCGTCCAATGCCACCGCCTCACCGGGTTCGAGGTAAACGTCGATTCCGTATGTATCACGGATGGTTCTGATGAAAGCCACCAGCCCGTCGCGGTCATAGTCGTCGCGGGTGATATGGTGGCCACCGCCGAAATTCAGCCATTTGAGTTGGCCAAGAAACGGTTTGAGTTTCGGCTCAACAGCCGCCCAAGTGCGTTGCAAAGGTTCGAACCCCTGTTCGCAGAGCGTGTGCATGTGCAGGCCGTCTACTCCGGACAGACTGGCTTCGGTTAGTTGGCTAACCGGAGTTCCAAGGCGTGAACATGGCGCGCAGGGATCGTATTTTGGGATCTCGCCTTCGGAATGCTCCGGGTTGATGCGCAGACCGACCTGAACACCTGCGGCTTGCACCTTGGCCAGGAACCGGTCCTTCTGCGCCGGAGAGTTGAATATGATGTGGTCGGACAGCGACAGGATTTCGTCTATGTCACCGTCTTTGTAGCCCGCACAGAACGTCGCGACCTCACCGCCGTATTCCTCGCGGCCCAGACGCGCCTCGTAGATGCCGCTGGCGCAGGTGCCGCCGAGATGCTGTCGCACCAGCGGGGCAAGCGAGAACATCGAAAACGCCTTGAGGGCGCTGAGGACATGCGCACCGGACCGAGCACCGATATCGGAGAGGACAGTCAGATTCCGTTCGACAGCTTTTTCGTCGACGACAAAGCAAGGGGTTGGCACACGGCTGAGGTCGAATTTACGAAATGCACCGGCGTCACCGGCCTGTGTGGTCATCATGTCGGACATAACCGGCGTCTCCTTCAGGTGGAAAGGCCGAGGACACAGCCCCGACCTTCTGTTTTTTGGTCAAATCAAGCCAGCTGATTAGAACTCAACAGGGCCGTCGAGTTCGTGGACCTGCCACGGCAGGCCGTGTTCGTTCAGCATGTCCATGAAGTCGTCCGGGTCGAGCTGTTCCATGTTCCAAACACCGGGCTCGGTCCAGTTTCCTTTCAGAACTTGTGCCGCGCCAATCATAGCGGGAACGCCTGTGGTGTAGCTGACAGCCTGCGAACCAACTTCGGCGTAGCATTCTTCGTGATCGCAGATGTTGTAGATGTAATAGGTCTTCTCACCCGAGCCGTCTTTGGCCTGACCCGTGGCGATGTCGCCGATGCAGGCCTTGCCCTTGGTTTCCGCACCCAGATCGCCGGGATCGGGCAGCAAGGTTTTCAGGAACTGAATCGGGATGATCTCCTTGCCGTCATGCATCACCGGGTCGATGCGGGTCATGCCGACATTCTCAAGCACCTTGGCATGCGTGATGTAGGCATCGCCGAAGGTCATCCAGAAGCGGGCGCGTTCGATCTCGGGGAAATGGGTCGAGAGCGACTCCAGTTCCTCGTGATACATCAGGTACATGTTTTTGGGGCCGATGGCGGGGAAGTCGAACTCGACCTTGTGGGTCATGGCGGGGGAATGTTTCCACTCACCACCTTCCCAGTGGCGCACCTCGGCCAGCACTTCGCGCAGGTTGATTTCCGGGTTGAAGTTGGTCGCGAACTCCTGATCGTTCGAGCCGCCATTGGCGTCCAGAACATCGATCTGGCGAATGGTGTCCAGTTTGTGCTTCTTCAGCCATTTGGCGAAGACGGATGTCACACCCGGATCGAAGCCCGAGCCAAGGATGGCGGTCAGGCCGGCCTCTTTGAACCGTTCTTGATAGGCCCATTGCCAATGGTATTCGAACTTGGCCTCGTCCTCGGGCTCATAGTTTGCCGTGTCGAGGTAGTTGATACCGGCCTCAAGGCACGCATCCATCAACACCAAATCCTGATAGGGCAGGGCGAGGTTCACGAGGATTTCCGCGCCGGTCTCTTTGATCAGCTTGACCGTGTCTTCGACCTTGTAGGCGTCCAGTTCGGCGGTCGCGATATCAACGCCCACGCGCTCTTTCACCGCTTTGGCGATGGCGTCGCATTTCGACTTAGTCCGGCTGGCCAGGGTGATTTCGGAGAAGATGTCCGAATTCATCGCCATCTTGTGGACGGCGGCGTGGGATACGCCGCCTGCGCCGACAACCAGTGTTTTGCCCATGGGGTAATCTCCTCTCACAGGGGGTTATTCGTAATATGTGTAGCCGTTGATCGAGTCGCGATAGGCGCTCATCAGGGTTTTGCGGTCTTTGGCTTTGAGGGTCCCTGTCGAGATCGCCTCGTCCACCATTTTGCGGAAGGCCGCGACGCAGTCCTGCGGATCGAATTCCACATAGGACAGGACCTGGCTGATCGTGTCGCCTTCTTGTTCGTGCAGCAGGTCAAAGCCACCGTCGGCGCGCAGATCGATGGTGACGACGTTTGTGTCGCCAAACAGATTGTGCAAATCGCCAAGTGTTTCCTGATAGGCGCCGACAAAGAAGACACCCATGTAGTATTCTTCATCTTCGGGTAGCGAATGCACCGGCAAGCTGGGCGAGACACCATCGGCCAGTATGAAGCGGTCGATCTTGCCGTCGCTGTCGCAAGTGATGTCAGACAGAACCGCGCGGCGGTCCGGTGTCTGGTTCAGGTTTTGCAGCGGCACGATTGGGTGCAGCTGGTCGATGGCCCAGACATCGGGCAGGGATTGGAACAGCGAGAAATTGCAGTGGTAGATGTCGGCGACCTTTTCAAGCTGGTCATCCACGTCAGTTTCCAGCTCATCGCTGGCCGCCAGTGCTTTGATCCGAGCCATCAGGGACAGGTAGATGCGCTCTCCGCGGGCCATCTGGCGCAGGTCGACATAGCCGCGGCGGAACAGGGCGCGAAGCTCGTTGCGATAGAAGGTGGCATCGTTCCAGCATTCCTGCAGACGGTCGCTGGACAGATAGCCGTGCACAGCCGCCAAGTCCGCGACGATGTGGTGGTCGTCGGCCTCGACGGCAGGAGCGGTAGCCGCGTCGTAGAGCGTGCTTTCCAACACGTTAAACACCAACATCGAGGATGTCGCGACAACCGCCCGCCCGCTTTCGGTGACCAGTATTGGATGACCAACTTCGGCCTCGTCCATCGCATAGGCCACGGTTTCCACCACGTTAGAGCAGTACTCTGCGACGGTATAGTTGATCGAGTTCTCGGCCGCTTTTTTCTCACCCGTATAATCCACGCCCATGCCACCGCCGAGGTCCAGATGGCTCAGCGGTACGCCTTCGCGGGTCAGCTCGGTGTAGTAGCGGCAGGCCTCGCCAACGGCGCGGCGGACGTCATTCACGTCCTGCACCTGTGACCCAAGATGCGAGTGCTGCAGCTTGAGGCAATGCAGCAGGCCAGCGGCTTTGAGCTTGTCGATGGTCGTAACCAACTGATCGGTATTCATGCCAAAAGCCGAGCGGTCGCCCGAGCTTTCTTCCCACTTGCCGCTGATCTGGTTGGTTAGTTTAACTCGAACGCCGATCAGGGGCTCGATGCCCAGCTCGTTATAGACCTCGATCACCGTGTCGGCCTCTTTCGGGCTTTCCAGAACGATGACCGTGTTGAAGCCAATCTTGCGGCTGAGGATCGCCAGCTGAATGAACTCTGTATCTTTGACACCATTACAGACGATCAGGGCGTCGCGTGACAGACGGTGGGCGAGCGCAATCACCAGTTCGGGCTTTGAGCCGGCCTCCAGCCCGTATTCGTATTTCTTGCCGAACTCGACGATCCGGTCGACGACTTGTGCCTGTTGGTTCACCTTGATCGGGAAAACACCGCGGTATTGGCCCTTATAACCCACCCGAGCGATGGCATCGTGAAAGCTCTGGTTCAGATGAGCGATCTCGTGCTCCAGATAAGAGCTGACGCGTAGTAGCATCGGCGCCTTAATGCCCCGGTCGTCCAGATCGCTGAGAATGCCGGGCAGGCTGATCGCATGGGCATCTGGGGCCAAAGGATTACGCAGACCTATCTCGCCCTGCTCTGTCACCTCGATGAGGCCTTTACCCCATTTATCAACCCCGTAGATGGAATGCGGTGCGTCGGGCGTCTGTTTCAATCAAGTCAGTCCTTAACGTAGGGTGCCAGTTTAGCGCCCGCCAATACGGCAGCAGTTTGATTCGTCCAAGTGTAATCTATGTGACGGGATTTGCCGAATTTAAGCAGTCGGTCGAATTGGGATC
Source organism: Ruegeria sp. BE9 (assembly GCF_056538765.1). Taxonomy (NCBI): domain Bacteria; kingdom Pseudomonadati; phylum Pseudomonadota; class Alphaproteobacteria; order Rhodobacterales; family Roseobacteraceae; genus Ruegeria; species Ruegeria sp. BE9. Next base: position 165,185 of record NZ_JBQFTS010000002.1, read on the forward strand.
AGATGGTTGTCCCATTGGCAGTCCGGCCGAGAGGAAATTCGGGCCTCAGTCGTGAGTTTTCCTACAAGCCCAGTGCCCGTGGTGAAGACAAATCCATCGGTGCCGGGCCCAAGGCCGCAGACGTCCTCGAGTGGGAAGACACCGGCAAGTTGGCCGTTTGAAACATTGAATTGGTGCAGGGCGTTGCCGCGCGGGCACGTGATGGCAACGGTTTCTCCGTCACCGGAAAAGGCAACGCTGCCTGCATAACCTTGCAATGTGCTTTGTTCCGGGTCGGCAGCTGATAGTAGGCGCGGTGCCACTCCGAGACGATGCAAGCCCAGCAGTGGCGGGTGTTGTACCTTGTCCCCTTGCCATTGCATTGCAAAAGCCACCAAACCATCGCCGCGCACTGCCAAGTGCCGGATTGAATTTTTGTGCAACGCCCGATGCAGTTCAACTTGTTCCAGAACTGCGCCCTTCAGATCCATGTATGTCAGGTAGGGCTGCATAATCGGCAAATTCAGTTTAGTCCTGCCCATGTCCGGGTGGGTTTCTATGCCGCCATTGGCGATAACCAACGTCTTGCCATCTGGTAAAAGACGCATGTCATGCGGGCCGACCCCGCCCGAAGGAAACTCGCCAAGCCGGCGGTAGTTGGCGGTGTCCCAAACGCCAATCATTCCTTCTCCGGCCTCATAGTCATTCTCGGTGGTGAATAATCGTTTGCCGTCTTGCGAGAACACGCCGTGACCATAGAAATGGCGACCCTCGGGGGCAATCAGGCGAGTAGTTTCAGTACCGGTACTGCAGTCAATGACCAACGCAAAAGTGCCGGGCCGCCGGGCAAAGGCCACTGCTTGAGCGCGGTAGGGATGGGCCGCCGCCGCGTGGCCGCGCGCGGGCAGGGGAAGAGAGAACAGGATTTCGCCGCCTGTACTCAACCCGGCCAGACGATAACTGCCATCCGGGAACAGCGCCGCCGCTAAGTAATCCGGTGCGCCAACTGATGCCCAGCCTTGCATAGGTGCGAGGCCGCTTGCGGCCAGACCAGCCAGAAAATGTCGGCGGCTTGGCATGGTTAGTCCCCGTCTAAGGAGTTGAAGCCGGCGTTGATGCCCAATGTTGGGCCAAGCTCGGTTGAGGCAATCGCGCGGATGTCGTTGATAGACTGTTGCAGAGCCTCGACGCGGAAGCGCCCCTGAGGATCGGCCACGCCGGCAAGTGCTGGGTCTTCCAGCGCTTGCGCCCGGCTTATGGCTTTGTCGAACGCAGCATCCAAATCGGCTGCGATTTTGGGATGGTCTCCAGAAAGCCGGAGGGCCAGATCGCGCAGAGAGGTAAGCGACAGTTCAACATGACGCAGGGATCGTTCTGAACGACGGGCCTCGGCTCGGTTGGGGCGCGGTCGGTCGAATGTGCCCATCGGACGGCCCAGACGCGTGTCGCCTGTGAACTCCAGGCCCGTCACCAAGGCTTTGTAGAGTTCTTGCATTGCCTCATCGCCAGACCGGTACGGGCTGTCTTCGCCCGGCTGCTTGATGGTTTCGGCAAAGCTCTCCCAATCCTTATCCATCGCGTGCGCATTAATGCCGATATCTGTGGTGATCGCCTGAATCAGAGCGCAGCGATAAGCGGCACTGCCTTGCTTTGCAAAGCGAGGATCGTAGAGCATCTGTTCCAGCGCAAAGAATCCCCTCCCGGCGACTGAGGTTTCGGCAAAAGCCTCAGGGGCTTTAACTGCCTGGTCTTCTGCGGCGATGAGCCCTGACAGGGCTTTGGGTGTGAACCCCTTGGTGTCAGGCCAGAAGGCTAGCGCAAAAGCGCGATCGTTGACCTCTGAAGGGCCAAACCGCAGGTGGCTAACTGAAATCCAGTCGTCAAAGGCCGAGTGATAGGCCGCCCGCAGCCGGGGTGAATCCGCAGCACAATCGTCTTGCGCCACCTGCGCCAGTGTTTCGGTTGTGTCCATCAGGGCGGCAAAGCCGGGCAGGATGTGCCCATCGACCGTATCGGTCAGGATTGGGGTCCGGTCCTGCGCCAATGCTGTTAGGGGCAGTGTTAAGGCAACGGCAATAGCAAAGGCACGCATGGTTCAGAGGCTTTCAAGAAAACGGATAAGGGCATCTCGGTCGGGTTTGGGCATTGCGACAACTGTATCGCGTGCAGCCTGAGCTTCGCCGCCGTGCCACAGAATGGCTTCCAGCAAGGATTGTGCCCGACCGTCATGCAGGAACTGAGTGTGGCCCGAGACCTGTTCAGTCAGACCAATTCCCCACAGTGGCGGTGTGCGCCACTCGCGCCCTGTGGCACGTGCCTCGGGGCGGTTATCAGCCAATCCCTCACCCATGTCATGCAGCAAAAGGTCGGAATATGGCCAAATCAACTGAAAGCTGTGCTCAGGCCGATCCTCCATGCGGTGGGTCACAAAGGCAGGTGTGTGGCAAGAGGCGCATCCTGTGTCGTTGAATACCTGTTTGCCGCGCAATACTCGGGGATCATTCACATCCCGGCGCTCTGGAACGCCTAGGTTGCGGCTGTAGAAAGCCACAAGATCCATGCCGATCTGGTCGATTTCAAAGACCCGATCATCGCCGTCCCCGTGCGGGGCACCAATGCAATCTAGTTGAGCGTCAGTACAATCACCGTGTGCTGCGGGATAGAGCGGGCTGGAAATACCGATATCCCCTGAAAACGCGGCGGCAGATTGCTCCATAACTGTTGGCATGCCTGCCTTGTGTCCAAACCGACCCATCATGGGCGCGTCGTACTCGGTTGACCAAACGATGTTGGGGCGCCCGGAAATACCGTCGCCGTCCTCGTCCTCTGGGTCGGCATTAGCGAGCAAATCCTCGACGGGGATCGCTTCAAGTAGCCCAAGACCGATCATTTGCGGTGCCACCCGAGGGCTTAACATGGCGTCAGGGAGCAAGGGACCGTATCCCAAATCCGCCGCCTCATAGGTCGGCTTGCGTAAGATGACCGTTTCGCCTTCGGACAAAGTTATCGGGATGTCTTCGTAGCTGATATCCAACCGATACTCTGCTGGATGGCCAGGCAGTGAGTGATCCTGCATCTGACCGCCGTAATTCGGCTCGGGCTGAGTGGCGATGTAATCCTCGATTTCATCGTAGTTTTCGCCGCCTGGGATCGAGATCCGCAGGAACATCGAAATTGCGTTGTCTTCGGGTCCGTTGGGCGTGTGCCCACGGCCGTCCTTTATGTGGCAACGCTGGCACGACCGGGCGTTGTAGAGCGGGCCCAGCCCGTCAGAAGCCAGAGTCGAGGCCGGGGAAGACACCCAGATTTTCTTGAACAAGCCGTTGCCAACCTTGAAGTCCAGTTCTTGCTCGAATGCCAGATTGCCAGAGGGTTGCGAAAACGCATCCGCGTCTTTGCGTGCGCGGACCGTGGCTGCACCAGCGGAAAGTTCCTCGAACCGTTGTGGCGCGTTGTAATCCGCAGGCGCAGCGGTGGCTGCGGCAATCCGGGCGCGCTCGTCCTCGGTTCTGGGTTCAAAATTGAGGTGGAAATCCTGTAGCTCGGCTGCCAAGGGCTGAGTGGCCGCCAGGGCCGCTACCGACAGGCAGGCGAGGCCACTCGCCCGTTTTCGATGCGTTAAGTTGCGCATAGTTGGCTTTGCCAGTCCTTTCGTAAAGGTCGAGCTGCGTTTCCAAAAAGCCGATATGACTTTCCTCATCACGTAGCAATCCTTTGAACAGCGACATAGAGACGTAGCCCTATGTTTCTTTGCTATTAATTCGCGTTTTTGCGTCGGAACGCGCCCAATCCTTGTTAATGGTCACGCTCCAGCGTTCCCTGTGGGCACGGAAGCTCAGTAGGTCTAGTTAATGTGGGTTGGGATGGCCGCGTAGATCGCATTGTGCTCAATCAATTTGATCGCGTCATCCATCTCTTCGATGGAGCTTTCTCCGCTTCAATTGATCGTGTTGCCAAGGGCCCAATCGTTTCTGCGGCCAGTATAGGCTTGCCGCTACTAGCTTACGCTGCCGAGATTTGTTTGGAAGTTCTTGAGGCTTGAGAGCGCCCCTCTTCAGGTTTGCCTTGTGTCGCACCAGTGCGTAAAGCACGGAGTTGCATAGGTACCTCCAAGTTATTGCTTGATCGCATTGTGTCCAGAAAGAGCGGCATACAGCCGCCGCAATCTGCGGATTTCCCAAGGGCGTGATAGACCTTTCCCGGGGTTATGATCGCTTGCGCGTCCGACGTCCGCATCCAATCGATTGCAGCGCGGATATCGTGGTCAGTTATGTTGGTACAGTGACAAACGATCATGGCGATTCTAGGCTCGGTAGGTTTCTTACTTTTTTAGTAAGTTAATGGTTTCAGATCCAGACACAACATGAGTTTTGGGTCTGGCCGGAAGCGTCATTTCGCCAACGCTTCCGGCCAGAACTTACCTTATTGGAATACCGCGTCAGGGTTATCCAAGCTGTCTGAGCCTTCGAAATCGATCTGATCCAGCTTCAACGTGGTCACGATACGCTCGATTGTCTTGGTCTGATCGACCAGACCATTGACACCGCCCATAATCAACAGTTCGCCACCTTCGTTGCCGCGCTCCAGCATCTGGTCATAGGCGAAACCTGCTTCGGCGGTGGACTTTAGACGACCCAACGCTTGCATGGTGTTGGCCAACTTCGCCTTCATTTCGGCGTCCAGTGAAGGATCAGAAGCGATCACCAGGTCAGACAGCGAAGCACCACTAACCGGAGTGCCATCAATACGGGTGTAGCTGCCCAAGTAGACGTTCTGGATGCCCAAGCCATCGTAGTAATGGCTGTTGTGGGTGTTGTCTGAGAAGCAATCATGTTCTTCCTCGGGGTCGTTCAGCATCAGGCCAAGGCGCATGCGTTCGCCGGCTTGTTCACCATAAGACAGTGACCCCATCCCGGTAAGGATGGCCGAAACGCCAGCGGTTTCATCTGCAGCCAGAGCAGCACGTGCTTCGCCGCCCTCTTTCCACTGGTTCGCCATCCATTCCAGATCACTGACCAACAGCTCCGTTGCTGCGCTCAGATACTGGGCGCGGCGGTCGCAATTGCCGCCCGTGCAGTCGTCACCCTGAACATAGTCGGTGTAAGGGCGGTTGCCCGCGCCTGCACCGTGACCGTTCATGTCTTGGCCCCACAGCAGGAACTCAATGGCGTGATAACCGGTGGCAACGTTCGCCTCGATCCCGTCAGCTTCGTGCAGGGTTTCTCCCAGAAGTTCCGGAGTGATTTCGCTGGCGTCGATGGTTTCGCCTGACAGCTCAAAGTTTGGGTTTGCGATTACGTTCAGCGCGGCAAACTCGTTTTCATCTGTCGGGCCGCCATATGCAGCGTCAACATAGTCGATCAGGCCTTCGTCCAGCGGCCACGCGTTCACTTTGCCTTCCCAGTCGTCAACGATGGCGTTGCCGAAACGATAAACTTCGGTCTGCTGGTAAGGCACGCGCGCAGCAACCCACGCAGCTCGTGCTGCGTTCAGAGTGGCATCGGACGGCTCAGCGATTAGGGCATTTACGGCCTCTTGCAATGCTTTGGCAGCGATCAGGCTGTCGTCGTATTTCGCTTCGGCAATGTTGGCGTAGGTGTTAAGCACATCGGCTTTTGATGGCGCGTCAGCGGCAACAGCGGCAGAGGCAACGCCAAGGGTCAGGGCGCTGGCGGCAGCAAAAAATCGGGTCATTAGAGTGACACTTTCCTGTCAGAAACAAATTCACAAGCGTCGCAGGGGCGGCGACGCATATGGCGTAATAACTGAGTGAATTAGTCAGTCATGTCAACCTGACTTTTATTATCAGGTATGACTCTTGGGGCGATTTGACGCGATATCCTCCCCATTTCTGGTGAGTTAACCAGGCGGGTGACGCGATTGCGTGGGTTTGGAATCACATTAAAATGATCTCTGTGATTCTCTGTTAATGGGTGCCTGGTTTATGAAAAGCACTGTCCTCGCCATCACGTTGATCCCTGCGGTTGCGCTTTCGCAATCGCAAAGCGGAACGACGCATGAGCATGGTACCGGGCGTCTGGATATCGTCTTTTCAGGTGCAGAGTTGACGCTGACCCTTATTGTGCCCGGAGTCGACATCGTTGGGTTTGAGAGAGCACCTGAAACCGACGAGGATCGAACCCTTGTCGCCAGAGCGATATCCGACCTTTCCAAGCCGATGGAACTGTTTGCTCTGTCAGAGGAAGCAGGGTGTTTTGTCTCTTCGGCCAATGTGACTTTACCTGGTGAGACACTTGGTCAGGACAGTGCGAGTGAAGAGGCCGAGCATACTGAGTTTCAGGCCGATTATCAGATGCAATGTCAGGACATGGACGCTTTGAAAGGCGCCGAGTTCGTTTACTTTGACCGGTTTCCAAACGCGCAGCGTTTAAAGATCCAGATTTCCCGCACGGGTGAAGTTCGTTCAGAGGAAGTAACGCGCGCCCAAAACAGCCTGGCGTTCTGATCTTTCAAAATCGAACGAATCCGCGCTTGTAGTTCGCAACGAAAAAGCCAAGGCAAAGGTTGCTGCCAACGCAAATCCAGCACTTCGATCGGTTAGTTCTGAGGGGTGATGGTAGCGGAGGAGGGACTTGAACCCCCGACACGCGGATTATGATTCCGCTGCTCTAACCAACTGAGCTACTCCGCCATGAGTGAGAGGCGATTTAAGGGAGGGGCCGGATAGGGTCAAGAGGGAAAAGGTGGTCAACGCAGGATTCTTTTGAGCGACCGTTTACCCCGTTTCGCTTTCGCGCTTTAGCCCCGGTTCTTCCGCTATGCGCCTAATGAAAGATGCGCACGCCTCAGGAGCGGTAATGGGAATCATATGGCCTAGGCCGTCCAGGCGGTCATCGGACAATCCAAACTGTTTCATCGGCGGTGCATGCATCTCAGGGGACAGGATTGCATCTTGCGCGCCGTATAGAATGCCACCGGGAATGGTTAGCGTTTCATAGCGGCTCACCTGCGCAGCGATACTCTCGTCTGCGCCGACCACGTCCTGTGACGCGGTAATGAAGGCGGAAGGTCGAAGGCCCAACGCTCCGCCGGCCCGATCCAGGAAATCAGCGGGTGCAGGCTCGGGGGCGAAAACAGAACTCAACGCGTGGGGAGCAGTTTTCGCAGCCAATGGCACAGCAATTGTATTGCCAATGAACGCACGCAGCCAATCAGAGCGGATTTCCAACGGTTTAAAAACCGGCGGAGTGCCGGGGAGTTTCTGCGTCAAGGGAGCCAACAATGCCAACGCTTTTGTTTTGTCTGGATAGTCCAGAGCCATTGCCAGTGATACCGCGCCACCCAATGAGTGCCCAACCAGCACAGCGTTTGTGACACCTTTGATGTCCAGAAACTCCTGTATCATTCGTGCCTGCTCGGGTAACTGCCCAAGGTCGGCGCTGTCGCGGGTCGAATACCCGCAACCGGGGCGATCGACGGCTATTACGTGATGGTCGTCGGCCAGCTTATCCACCAATGCATAGGTAAAGTGCTGAAGCTGACCCGACAGCCCGTGGATCATGACAATAGTTTGCTTTGCCGGATCACCCTTCTCAACATAATGGATGCTGCCGCCGCGCACCGGAACAATGTCGCCCAGTTGAGGAACGCGCGCGAACCCTTGTTGAGTCAGGCGCCTTGTCCAAATGTTCATACCTAAGAGAAATGCCGCGATCAGCAGGAGGATAATCAAAAGTGTGGTCATCTCAGCGCTCTCCGCTTTGGGATCGGACAGGATGGTACTGTTCCATCCCGGATTGGGACATACGTTTTTGATACTCTGATACCGGGCCGGGCCAAAGCGTTGTGTTGCGGCCCTCGCTGTCCTGATACCAAGACGAGCACCCACCTGCCTGCCAGACACTATTCACGTGTCGGTCCTGCATTTCTTGCGTGAACGCTGCCTGTCTCATGGCGTCAGGAGTAATGGTTGTAACGCCGTAATGCTTCATCTGGTCCAGCACACGGCCGATATGATCCACTTGCGCCTCGATCATCAACACGACCGAGTTATGGCCCAGACCTGTGTGCGGACCGAGCAGCATGAAGAAGTTCGGGAACCCTGCGATTGCAGTGCCCAAATTGGCCTGCATACCTTCGGTCCAGGCTTGACGCAGTGTCAGACCGTCAGCACCGGTAATGTCCAGCCGTTCGGCCATGTCCGTCACGTGAAATCCGGTGCCCCAGATCAATATATCGGCCTTTGTACGGCGGCCGTCGGTCGAAATGACTTCTTCCCTATCAATTGACGATACCCCGTGCGGAATGACCGTTACATTGTCCTTGGCGAGCGCCGGGTACCAATCGTTCGAGCTGAGGATTCGTTTGCATCCGATCCGGTAATTCGGGGTCAGTGCTTCACGTTCTTGAGGGTCGGTGATCGATTTTTCAAGCGCGTGACGCCACATCTTCATGGCGAAATTCACCATTCGCTCTTCACCCCGGAACACACGGTGGCGGTACTCAAAGATCATATAGATCAGCTTGCGCCGTATCCGAGCAAGCATTGGAATCTGCCGGTATACGCTGCGCAGCCAAGGCGCAATCGGTCCATCTGGCCTTGGTAAGACATAGGGCGCCGTTCGCTGGAACACCGTGACTTGCGCCGCAGTCTTGGCGATCTCAGGGACGAATTGGACGGCCGAAGCGCCTGTGCCGACCACGGCGATACGCTTATTTGCCCAGTCAACATCATGATCCCATTCCGCCGAGTGAAAACGGGGGCCAGGGAAGCTATCAGCTCCAGGAATTTCGGGGATGCTGGGCAGGTGAAGCGCGCCAATAGCCGAAATCAGAAAGCGTGCTGACCAACGTTGCCCGGCCTCTGTTTCCACTTGCCAGCGAGCACCGTCCCATCGTGCGGACTTTAGCTGCTGGCCAAAATGGCACAGGTCGTAAAGGTCTTCTTCGCGGCAAACTTTCTGCAGATAGGATTGGATTTCACCCCCGCCGGCGTAGGCGCGGCTCCAGTCGGGGTTCAAGTGCGTTGCCATTGAATAGAGGTGCGAGGGAATATCGCAGGCCACGCCCGGATATGTGTTGTCGCGCCACGTCCCGCCGATATCGTCCGCTTTTTCAAGAATGGCGATATCTGTAATCCCACGTTTGCGGGCCTCAATGGCCATGATCAGCCCCGAAAACCCGGCGCCGATAATGAGCATGTCTGTACTGTGTTCCATGCGCTCGCCCTCCCCAAGCGACCGAATTGGTCTTTTCACGATATATGAGAGGCCCCGGAAGCGAACAGTGTTTCGTGGGGTAAACTGTGCGTGTGATTATGGCAGTCTCGAACGCACATTGATGCACCTTTTCAGGATTGGAAGGGGAACGCACAGGAGTCGTTTCCTGCAAACAGACATCGCAATCAGCGAGGTGCACCGACTCGAAAACCAGCAATCTCGGAGACAATATTGGAGGATTGCCCCGTGAACATTCGAACCGCGACCCGCTCTGGCGGACGCTCTGCACGCCGCGCTTTGCGCACTGCCCCGAACTTTGAAATGTTGCCCGGTCTGACCCGAGGAATTCCTTATTGCGAGGTTATGGATGGCAGCCAGGTCGAGCGCATCGACGCTGCTTCGATGGACATTCTCGAAAACGTCGGTGTCCAATTCCGTGACCCCATCGCGCTGGAAGACTGGAAGAAAGTCGGCGCTAAGGTCGAGGGTGAGCTGGTCTTTCTGGATCGCGGCCTTGTACGCGAGTTGATCGCTACCATCCCCAGCGATTTTACCTACCATGCGCGAGATCCAAAAAAGAATGTGCGTCTTGGTGGAAAGCACTCGATTTTCGTGCCCATGACTGGAGCGCCTTTCCTGCGTGATCTGGACGACGTGCGCCGCAACCCGCTGCTGGAAGATCTGGCGATGTTCCACAAACTCAGCCACATGATGCCAGCGCTGCACTCTTCGGCGCACCACATTGTTGAGCCTTATGATCATCCGATCAGCCAGCGCCACCTGCGCATCACCTATTCATCGATGAAACACTCAGACAAAACGTTCATGGGCATGACCACCAGCCCCAAGAACGCCGAGGATGTGATGGATATGTGTGCGATCCTGTTCGGGGAAGAATTCCTTGAGGATCACCCCGTCACCACAGGCAACTGCAACGGTAACTCGCCGCTGGTCTGGGACGAAACCATGCTGGGTGCGATGCGGGCGTTCTGTCGTCGAAAACAACCGGTGCTTTGCTCGCCCTTCGTGCTAGGCGGGGCCAACACGCCTGCGTCGGTTCCAGCAACCGTGGCACAGTTGAATGCAGAGGCGTTGAGCGCGCTTGCTTACACTCAGGTCATTCGCAAAGGTGCTCCGGCAATCTACGGACATTACTTGTCGACTGTGTCGATGAAGTCAGGCGCGCCGATGGCGGGCACGCCCGAGATCAGCCTGATGAACTTTATGATCGGTCAGATGGCACGTTACTATGGCGTGCCGTGGCGAACATCGAACACTTTGGGTGGGGCCAAGACCTTTGATGCGCAGGCCGGATATGAATCTGCGACGACGTTGCAGGCCGTGATGCATGCTGGGGCCAATTACATCTGGCACTCTGCGGGTTGGAATGAGGCCGGAATGCATTGTTCCGTCGCCAAGTTCATTGTGGACGCAGAGCAATGCGCCATGGCTTATCGTATGACCGAAGGGCCGAAATGGAACGACTTTGATCAGGCTCTCGCGGCAGTGCCGGATGTCGGCCCCGGTGGTCACTATCTGGGTCATCCGCATACTCAGGAAAACTTCCAAAATGCGTTCTTCATGCCTGAACTGTTCGACAATAACTCGATCGAGCAATGGCAGGCGGAAGGCAGCGTTGAAATCACTGAACGGGCCCTAAACCGCGCCCGCACTCTGCTGGCCGAATACCAAGAACCCAAATTGGACGAAGCAAAGAACGAAGAGCTGCTGGACTACATCGCCCGTCGCGAGCGGGAAATTCCTGCGGCCGATGAACTGAACCAAAGTTACTGAGGTATTCTCCCCGAAACTTACCCGCTCGGTTCCCATCGGGCGGGCTTTTTTGATCCAACCGGAGGGTAAATGGAATTAGAGGGAAAATCGGCGCTGGTAACCGGTGCTGCAGGAGGGATCGGAGCCGCAATCGTACAGCGTCTCCGACAGGCGGGTGCGCGCGTTGCAGTAGCGGATCGCGTGGTCGACGGGATCGACGCGGATGCTCTGCTGCCTGGTGATCTGTTGGATGGGTCTTATGCCGATGCACTGCCTGGGGCTGCAGCGGATGCGTTGGGCGGTTTGGATATCGTCATCAACAACGCAGGCGTCATTTCGCGTGGGTCAGTTACAGAAACATCGGATCAAGACTGGGCGTTGTCGTTGAGTGTGAACGTCGAAGCTCCGTTTCGCATATGCCGGGCCGCGATCCCAATTATGGCCTCAAGCGGCGGCGGAGCGATCGTCAACACCGCATCCTGCTGGGGATTGCGTCCGGGTCCGAACCACGCGGTTTATTGCATGACAAAGGCCGCGATTGCGTCTCTGACCCAGTGCATGGGTATGGATCACGCGCATCAGGGTATCCGCATCAACGCGGTCTGCCCGAATGAGGTGAACACACCAATGCTGCGATCTGGTTTTGAAAAGCGTGGTTTCGATCCGGATACAGCGGTGGCCGAACTAGGCCAAACCGTCCCATTGGGCCGCATAGCCGAGCCCGAGGATATTGCCGACGTTGCCATGTTCCTGGTATCGGATGCGTCTCGCTATATCTGCGGTGCACTTCTTGAGGTGAATGGGGGGAAACCTGTCTCATGAGCCGATTTGACGGGAAAACCGCTCTGGTGACGGGTGGCCGCAGCGGGATTGGCCGCGCCATTGCCAAGCGATTGAAACAGGACGGTGCGCGCGTGTTTACGGCGCAGCGTGGGGCGGATCCGGATTTCGAAGGGATCGAGGCTGATTTCAGCAATCCCGATACGCCGCAATCCGTTGTCGACCAGGCCATTGATCGGGCAGGGCAGTTGGACGTTCTGGTCAACAATGCTGGCGTTATGCAGGAAGCCTCGGTCGAGGATATGAGCCTGGAAGATTGGCAGCGTACGCTGGCGGTCAACCTTACGGCCCCGTTTTTGCTGATCAAAGCCGCTTTGCCGTATTTGCGCGAGGTGCGAGGGAACATCGTTAACACTGGCTCTATCGAAGGCTTGGGCAGTAATCCGGGCCACGCAGCTTATTGTGCATCCAAGGCGGGGTTGCACGGTCTCACCCGAGCAGTGGCGGTGGATCATGGCTCTGAAGGTGTCCGCTGCAATGCGGTTGCGCCGGGTTGGATCGATACCGAGTTGAACCTGGACTTCATTGCATCGATGCCGGACCCCAATGCGTTTCGCGAAGATATCAAGCGCATCCACCCCGTTGATCGAACTGGCGGGCCGGATGAAGTCGCGGCATTGGTTGCGTTTCTGGCCTCGGACGAGGCCAGCTTTATCACCGGGCAGGTTTACACTGTCGACGGTGGGCGTATGGCCAAGCTGAGCCTACCCTGATCACTCATCCCTCGCCCGCCATTCTTTCCAGCGCAGAACGGCATTGGCGCCGATCTCGCGAAACGGTTGCGGTGGCAGGCGCTTGGGTTGATCCTCGGCTTCGAAGTGACGGGTGATGTCTGAACTGTGACCGCAGGCGCGTTCTGCGGCTGCGATCCCGGTGAGTGTTCCTCGGGCCGTGCCCAGCCCATTCTGAACACAACCGGAGTAGATGCCGGGTTCGACCTCACGCGCGACGGACACACCATTCAGGCTTAGGCAAAGGTGGCCAGCCCAATGGTATTCCATTTCCATGCCCGCGAGTTGTGGAAACCGCTGATCAAACTTGCGCTGCATAACGCGCGACGCCCGCGCCAGATCACTTGCAGTTGCTGCCATGCCGGGACGAAGCGCTGCGCAGGTGCGGGTGACAATGCGGTTTCCCCCCTGACCAGTATCAATCCGACGCATTGTGGTGCCCATGGGATCGGATGGCGTTACACCCCATCGCGATTGTCCACCCAATCGGGCCAATGCGCTGGTGTCCAGTTCCGGTGTCATCGCCGCGAACAGGAACAACTGCATCAGACGGTCACGCTCAATACCAAAGCTTTCAAGGTGACCGTTGACTGTCAGGATCACCGCGCCTGTACTGACCCTGCCGCGCTGGGTTTGCACTTGCCATGCGCTGCCTTGCCGTTTGAACCCTGTGACGGCCGAGTTCTCATAGACTGCCACACCGTCCCTGACCAATCCGGCAGCCAACCCACGAATGTAGCCTGCTGGCTGCAGCATCGCTGTGCCGGGCGTATAGAGGCCAGATCGATAGTGCCGAGACCCCGTCAGATCGTACATTTGCTGCGGATCCAGCATTTCGCTGGTCTCGCCCAGTGTTTCCAGGTGCTGTGCATAGCTGACGTTATGGGCATGACCGGCAGCACTGGCCGCTCCATTTACCTTGCCGACCGGATCGAAGAAGTTTGGGTCGATCTGGTATTGTTCAACTGCAGCACGGGCAAAGGCAATCGCCTGTCGGTTCAGCGCGATCATCGCCTTGTCGTCGCCGGCCCCTGCGTAGTCATCCGAGGCCAAATCATGCGGCAAGTCGATCATAAAACCGGAGTTCCGGCCCGCCGCGCCCTCGGCTACGCGTCCGGCCTCAATCACGATGATTTTTGCGTCGGGTTGGAGTTGTGTCAGGCGACGGGCCGCCGAAAGCCCGGCAAATCCAGCGCCTACAATCGTGAAATCGGCCGTTGTGTCGCCGGTTAGTTCCCGTGCAGTAGGTTGAGCGCCAAGGATGGCGCTCCATGCTGCCGGTCCGCGGTGGACCGGCAGGGTTCTTGCGGCGTAAGCGTTCAATCGACCGCCTCGTCGGCGTCATCCGCCAGATCAATCCAGATGGTTTTCAACTGGGTGTACTGGTCATGAGCATGGACTGAGTTGTCTCGGCCGCCAAATCCAGACTGCTTGTATCCGCCGAAGGGCGTGGTGATGTCACCTTCGCCAAAGCTGTTGACAGTCACTGTGCCTGCGCGGATCGCCCGGGCACCTCGGATCGCGCGTTTCGCGTTGGCGGTGAAAATCGACGCACAAAGGCCGTACTCAGTGTCGTTGGCGATCTTGATTGCCTCGTCAAACCCAGAGACTTCGATCACGGACAGGACCGGGCCAAAGATTTCCTCTCGCGCCAAGGTGGCGTCATTGCCGGGAACTTCGACTACGGTGGCCTCAACAAAGCCTTTCTCGGCCTTGCCACCGATTACAACATTCTCGGCCTGCTCCAGATAACCACAAACCTTGTTGTAATGACCTTCACTGACAAGCGCACCCATACGGGTTTCCGGATCTAGCGGGTCACCGATGTTCCACTGTTTTGCGTGATGCGCGATCCGCTCCAGCAGTTCCGCCTTTACGTCCTTGTGCACGATAAGACGGGACGAGGCCGAGCAGTTCTCGCCCATGTTCCAGAATGCACCATTGACGATATGCGCGGCCACACGGTCCAGGTTTTCTGCATCATCCATGACGATTGCAGGGTTCTTGCCGCCCATCTCAAGCACCACCTCTTTGGCGTTGCTTTCGGCGGAATATGTCAGGAACCGTTTGCCTGTGACGGTCGAGCCAGTGAAAGACACCATGTCGATATCCATGTGACGACCGATGGGCTCACCGACCTTTGCGCCGCCGCCGGGGACGATGTTCAACACGCCGCGAGGCAGTCCGGCTTCCATCGCGAGTTCGGCCAAGCGCAGTGCGGTCAACGTGGTTTCAGCGGCTGGTTTCACCACGACCGAGCAACCGGCCGCCAGCGCGGGTCCGATCTTCCACGCCAGCATCAACAACGGGAAATTCCACGGCAGAACAAGGCCCACGACGCCGATCGGCTCGCGCACGACCATGGCAATGTGATCGTCGCTGGCCGGTGAGACCTGATCATAAATCTTGTCGATCGCCTCGGCGTGCCATTTTAGGCAATGAATAGTCTCGGGCACGTCCACCGTTTCGCAATCGAAGATGGTTTTGCCACTGTCGATGCTCTCCATCACCGCGAGTTCGCGGGCGTTTCGGGTCATCAGCTTGCAGAGCCGGATCAATACGTCTTTGCGATCAGACGGGTGCAATTTGGACCAGCGCCCATCATCAAACGCCTCACGCGCCTTTTCGACCGCGAAATCCACGTCCGCAGGGCCACAGGCCGCAATGTCGGTCAGCTTTTCGCCGGTGGCAGGGTTTGATGTTTCGAACGTTTCGCCCGAGATCGCCGGACGGAACGCGCCGTCGATGAAGGCGCCGGTCGGCAGGGCCAGGCCTGCAGCGATGGATTTGTATTCGTCCTGTGTCAGCAGATCCATGTCTCTTACCCCTCGGCCACGATGTCAGCGATTGTTTTTTTCAGCACGCGTGTCACTTGTTCCAGCGCGCGCTTGTCGTCCTTGTTCAGGCCCTTCAGCGGAGGCCGCATCGCGCCTGCGTCAATTCCATTCATGGTGACGCCATGCTTGATGGTCTGGATGAATTTGCCGCCCTGTTCCAACACCCGCATCAGCGGCATCATCGCGGACATGATCCGGCGGCCTTTGATAAAGTTGCCCTCGATCACGCAGGCGTTGTAGAGGGCTACGTGCTCGGCTGGCAGAAAGTTCGATCCGCCGCAAACCCAGAAGGGTGCGCCCCAAGCAAAGAACTCCAGCGCCTGATCATCCATGCCACAACCCAGCTGGATATGCGGATAGTCTCGCGCAAGCAGGTGCACGCGGTTGATATCACCCGAGCTTTCCTTGATGCCGCAGAAGTTACGGCTGCGGCCTACACGGTCGAGGAACTCTTCGTTCATCATTGTGCCAGTTCGGTGCGGGTAGTTGTACAGCATCACCGGCAAGTCAGCCGCCTTGTCGATGGCCAGCGCATTCAGTGCGTTTTCGCGATCGGTTGGAACCGAATAGGGAGGGCTGGCCAGAAGGATCGAGTCAGCGCCGATATCCCGCGCACCTGAGGCCAACGCAATCGAGTCGGGTGTGAGCATTGCGCCAGTTCCGACGACCAGAGGCAGCCGCCCTTTCAGGCGCTCATGTGTGAACTTTGCCAGTTCCAAACGCTCTTGAACGGTTTGAGCATAGTTCTCACCAGTAGAGCCGCCCGAGATCAGCCCATGTATGCCGTTTTCGATCAGGTACTCGATCACGTCGGACAGGGCGTCCCAATTCACGCTTCCATCCTCGTGATAGGGCGTGACCACAGGGGTATAAATCCCCTCAAATCTGAAAATCGGGTTCATTCGGTCCTCATGCAGGTTTCGAAAGGGGCGGGACACCCATAGGGACATCCAGCGCGTCAGGCATCACGAACAGTTCAATCTGGTCGCGTGACAGGTTCCAATGATCCTCGGACAGCTGTGCAGCCGCTGCCTCATCGCGTGACTCGATGGCTGCAATGATGGCGTCATGCTGGCGGCTAGCCTCGGATAAATTCTCGGACATTTTGGTTGTCTGTGGCCGGTAAAAGGTCATCCCTATCCGAGCGTGATCAATCAGCAGCCGGTTGAAGGAAGGCAGCAGATAGACATTGCCCGACATAGCGCCGGTGACGTCGTGAAACCGGTTGTTGGCCAGCGCCCGGTCCTCGGCTGATCCTGACCGCAGTGCGGCCTTGAAAGCTTGTTGTGCGTCTTTCAGGTCATCAATCTGAGCGCGCGATGCGTTGACCGCCGCCAATCGCAGGATCGCGCCATAAACCATTGGAGCGGCCAAAAAGAAATCGCGCAACGTCGTATAAGACATCTCGGACACACGGGCGCTGCGATTGGCGCGCAGGTCCAGATAGCCTTCGCCTGCCAATTGCCGAAATACTTCGCGCAACGGTGTGCGCGACAGGCCGAACGCGTCTGATAGGTGCGCCTCGTCAAGATCCGTGCCGGGCTGCAGGCGCAGCGTCAGAATTGAGACCCGAAGGTGCTCAGTCAATTCTGCTTTGCGAGATTTTGCGTCGTCTTTCATCCGTCACTCCTCTGACGCGCCGCGAATCGTGTCGCGGTAAGCGTGCACTTCTTGTATTCTAGAAAAATACAACTTGTATACATAGAAAAATCGTGCAGCATAGATCACCGACCACATCAAGCTGAACGGGACGCCTCATGAGCCAACCGCGCCACATCACATTCATTCTGATCGAGGAATTCTCGCACCTTGCGTTTTCCTGCGCGGTCGAGCCGTTGCGAATCGCGAATCTGGTGAGTGAGGAAAACCTGTACGACTGGACCCTCATCTCTGAAAACGGAGCACAGGCCGTGTGCTCAAACGAGGTTGTAACACTGGTACACGGTGGGTTGGACGACATACCCAAAACCGATCAGCTGTTCGTCCTTTCAGGCATTCATATGCGAAAGCACGTCACTCGTCCCTTGTTGGCGGCGCTGCGAAGGGCGCGGGCGCGTGGGACGCCAATTGGTGCGTTGTGTTCAGGCGCGTGGTTATTGGCCGAGGCCGGGTTTCTCGAGGGTATGCAGGCAGCGATCCACTGGGAATATCATGATGCCTTTATGGAAGCTTTTCCCGAAGTGAACCTGGTTCGCAGCGTCTTTGTCGCTGACGAAAAGCACATCACTGCGTCAGGCGGTACAGCTACTGCAGATCTGATGCTGCATTTGATCGAACGCGACCACGGCGAAGAGTTGGCAATCGCTGTGGCCGACCAAATGGTTTACAACGCGGTCCGGAATGCCACCGCTAAACAGCGCGTCTCACTGCAGTCGCGCAACGGAATGCGAAATTCGCATCTGGCAAAGGCGATTCACATTATGCGGAATAGCATCGAGGCACCGGTTTCTCCGTCGCAAATCGCGGAAGACCTTGGGATATCGACGCGACAGTTAGAGCGCTTGTTTGGAAAATACCTGAATACCTCTCCCAAGAAGTACTTTACCGAGTTGCGCCTTGAGCGTGCGCAAAAGTTGTTGTTGCAAACTGAGGCCTCTGTAACCGAAGTGGCTATGGCCTGTGGGTTCGAGAATCCGGGTCATTTTTCCCGCGTGTTCCGGTCTAGCTTTGGCGTCACGCCGCATGCTCAGAGAAACAAGATAGATTGATGAAACGCGGCGGGGGGAGCTGCTCTGTCTGTCGACGAGTCCGACCAAACAGGCGCTCACCCCCTAGTCCCGCTCGTACCCCCTCGTTAAATTCAAACTCGTAAACTGTTCAGCAGGATTGAGTACTTTTAGATGCAGAAATTGGCATAACTATTGCGAGATCGTGTCAGATGTATGTGCGCAAAATTAAGATCAGGGCTGGTTCGGCTTGCAGATGTGCCACCTGAAATCCACACATGAACTGGCTGGCGCATTGTTTAATTCGATTATGTTTGTGTTAAATACTTTCTTGTGGCATTTTTGATTGGCCAACAATCCAACAAACTACGCTAAAAATGGCAATAAGTCACAATCGAATCTCTACCGAAGTTCCCATGTCCCCATCACAAGTAAGAGTTGGAGGACGAATATGAATCTGGAATCTCAAGAAGCCGCAATAGAGTTCGCCCCGCGTGTGATTTCAGTTGCTAAGCGCGAGCGGCAGATTTGTAAGGCATCCGAAGCAGCAGAAGCCGCGTTTGATCGTATTGCCAGCGCGGCGCCTTTTGGTGCGGGTTTGCAAGGAGAGCTTCAGGATCGTGTTTTTGCTATCTTTCGTTGGTATTTTCTATCGGCGTTTTGCACCCGCCTGCTGACAGATGCGGCCCATCGGCTGGAGCATCAGACTCTGCAGGTTTCGGTCGATATTTTCAGCGCTGTGAAAATGGTGCTGAGCGAAAGCGAAATTGAACACTCAATGGCGCTAGTCAGCATCGAAAAAACGTCTCCGACTTTGGTGCGTGCAAACGACATCGGTGCCCGGGGCCATACAGTTGGCTGGGTGGCCGCTGGGTTGTACGACAAGGGCAGGGATTTCCCGGAAGAGATCAAGAACTCTCTGGCAGGTGCGTTGGCGGCTACCACGCGGCTCAACTGACCAAAATGCGTCGGAGCCTATCCGGCGCAAAGAATTGTTTACACAAGCATTAATCCTTTCGTAGCATCCGGATCAATAATTCCGATGTTTTAAAATGATGGGTTTAATGCAATGTCAGAGACGCTGGATCTTCATAAATTCGAAAACCTAAGTCCATTTCAGATCAAAGACGAGTTGATCAAGCTTGCGCAAAAAGAATCCCGCAAGACGACACTGCCATATCTGAACGCCGGTCGTGGAAATCCGAACTGGATCGCGACAAAGGCCCGTGAGGCCTTTTTCCTGCTGGGTCAGTTTGCGATGACCGAGGCTCAACGTCACCGTTATGAGCCTCAGGTAGGTTTGGCAGGAATGCCGCAGGGACCGGGCTCCTATGACCGCCTCAAAGCTTATTGTTCTGAGCGGGGTTCAATCCCGGGTGCGGACACTCTGGCAGCCGTGGTGGATTTTGCGATTGAGAAGTTCGCTTTCACCCCGGACGACTTTGTTCTGGAACTTACAGACGGCATAGTTGGGGATCACTACCCGATGCCGGATCGGTGCCTCGAGCATAATGAAGCAATCGTTCATGAATACCTGATGTGGGCCATGTGCTCAGGCCATCGGCCGGACACCAAGTTCGACATCTACGCCGTCGAAGGTGGCACAGCCGCCATGTGCTATATCTTCAAAGCTCTCAAAAACCAGCGTTTGTTGAATGCTGGGGATACCATTGCGCTAGGAACACCTATTTTCACGCCCTACCTGGAGATGCCCGAGCTTGAAGACTATGCGCTCAACGTGATCGACGTCTCTTCGGAAGAGGAAGACAATTTTCAGCTGACTGATGACGATCTTGAGCAATTGGCGGATCCAAAGGTCAAAGCGCTGTTTTTGGTGAATCCTGGCAACCCGTCTTCGGTAGCAATTAGCCCTGAGGTTCTGGCCCGATTGGTGGATTTTGTGAAAACGCGCCGGCCAGATCTGATAATCCTAACGGATGACGTATATGGCACTTTTGTCCCTAATTTTCAGTCGGTAATGGGGCATCTGCCCGAGAACACAATAGGTGTTTACTCCTATTCCAAGTACTTTGGCTGCACGGGGTGGCGACTGGGGGCAATCGCGGTTGCTCAGAATAACATCTTCGACAAGATGATTGCCGAGGCTCCAGCCGAGACCAAGGCGGTGGTCAATGCACGATACGAGACTCTGACTCCGGACCCATCCTCGTTCAAATTCATTGACCGTATTGTTGCCGACAGCCGGGATGTTGCGCTGAACCACACCGCGGGTTTGTCATTGCCTCAGCAGGTTATGATGACACTGTTTTCGCTAGTCGAAATGATGGACGATGAGAAAGCCTACCAGGCCTTCTGTTGGGGCATCCTAAAGCACCGCTTTGAGGAACTGGTCGAAGGTATGGGCATCGAGGTGCCAGATAATCCGCTGTTCGATAAGTACTACGGCATCATCGATTTCGAATTCTGGCTGCGAAAATACGTTGGTGAAGAAGTGGTCGCGTGGATCAAGGAAAACGTTCATCCGCTGGATATCTCGTTCAAGCTGGCCCAAGACCACGGGATTGTCCTGTTGAACGGATCGGGTTTTGATGCACCGAACTGGTCCGCTCGGGTGTCTTTCGCCAATCTGGATGACAGCGCCTACCGCCAGATTGGTCGCGCTGTCCGGGCCGTGGCCGTAGGGTATGTTCAGGCGTACCGAGCTTCTAAAGGGTTGCCGATACACGGATAACTCCTTGGCGCAGAGGGCAGGAAAGGGAGAGACCGCATGGAATTGATTGGCGCGATTTTTGGCGCCCATCCGGCGCTGGCCCTATTTTGCAGCCTTGCGATGGGGTACGCCCTTGGCAAAATAACCATCGGTTCGTTCACAGTGGGATCAGTCGCGGGCTGTCTGCTGGCAGGCGTCTTGGTTGGTCAGACCGGGGTGGTTGTGTCCGATGATCTGAAACAGGCATTCTTCCTGCTGTTCTTGTTTTCAATCGGATATCGAACCGGTCCACAGTTCTTTCGGTCACTGAACTTGGGCGCGTTGCCGCAGATCGCTATCACCGTGCTTCTATGTGTAGTGGCGTTGGTAGCGGCGGTGCTGCTTGCGCCGTTGATGGGGTTGTCAGTCGGGATTGCGGCGGGGCTGTTGGCTGGGGGTGTCACCGAAAGCGCAACGTTGGGTGTGGCCATTGATGCCTTTGCCAAAACCGGAGCAGAAGAGGCGGCGCGTCAGATCTTTGATGGTGAAATCGCGACGGGCTTTGCGGTTGCCTATTTTGTTGGTGTGATCGCCACGATCTTTTTCCATACCCAATTGGCCCCTCGGTTTTATGGTCGGTCTTTGAAAGAGGCCTGTGCGGAATATGAAGCCGAACTGGACAATGACGACACGCCGATGGTGTCTGAACATCGCGATTTTGAGGCCCGCGCTTATCGGATCAATCCCGAGTTTGCCGGCCGCAGAATTTCGGAACTGGAAGCTCGTGTTCCCGAACATGTCCGGGCCTTCTTTGACCGGGTGCGCCGAGGGGATAAAATCCTGCCGACTACTCGCGATATGGTCTTGGAGGAGGGTGACATTGCCGCCATTGCCGGCCTGCGGTCTTATCTGATCGACCACACAAAAATGCTGGGTGAAGAGGTTGAAGATCCCGAACTTCTCGATCTTCCTGTTCAAACCAACGATATCGTCGTCACCAATAACGCGGTGGTTAACCAAACTCTGGCCGAGCTGTCGGCTCGTCCTGAGGCTCGCACCATCTATTTGCGGGGCATCATGCGTAGTGGTGAGCGGCTGCCAATTTTTCGCGGTGTAACCCTGCATAAGGGTGACGTGCTGACAGTGTCTGGCACCCGCAGCCATATCGAGGATGCGGCTGCCAGATTGGGGTATTTGGTTCGGGAATCCAACCAGACCGATATGATCTTTGTCGCCTTTTTCATTCTGATTGGGGGGTTGGTCGGAATTCCAGCGCTGAAATACGGCGCGATTGAGCTCGGGCTGGGCACTTCTGTCGGTGTACTTTTGGGCGGCCTTGTCGCGGGTTGGCTGCGCTCGGTTCACAGGACGTTTGGGTTCGTGCCCGAGGCGACTTTATGGATTTTCGACTCTCTTGGCCTCTGTGTGTTTGTGGCCTGTGTCGGCATCACCTCGGGGCCGAGCTTTGTAACCGGCGTTGTTGAAAGCGGACCGTCTTTGATCTTTGGGTCTGTGGCGATTGTGTTGCTCGCCCATGGGGCGGCAGTGTTCGTTGGCCGTAAAGTATTCGGATTGAACGAAGGCGTGTTAGCTGGAACCTGTTGCGGGGCGGGGACCTCAGCCCCGGGTCTGGCCGCCGTGCAGGAGGCCGCACAGAGCCAGGTTCCCACCTTGGGCTATGGGTTGGGCTATGCCGTGGGTAATGTTTTGCTGGCCCTGTGGGGCTCGGTCATCGTGATCCTGCTGATGTAAACTACGGAACGAATGCCACAACCAGCGGCCCCCACAGCGTAAGGAAGATGTTCGCCACAGCGTAGGTCATCGTAAACGCAGGTGTCGGGGTCGAGTTTCCGGCCTTTTCTAAGAGTGTCGCAAAACCAGGATTGCCCGATCGGGATCCGGTTACAACCGCGCAGGCCTCGACCGGGTTTTTGATGCGCAGTGCAAAATAGTTGATCGGAAACTGAACGATCATCGGCATCAACGTGACGACAACACCCAACAACAACAAGGTGATGCCGTATTCCTGAATAGCCTCTAGCGCTGGCTTGCCTGCATTCAGGCCAACAACGCCGACAAAAACCGCCAGACCAAAGCTCTGCAGGAAGTTCGCGGCACCCCGATTGATGCCGCCGATCTTGGGGCGGCGGATACGAAGGTACCCGATAATCAAACCGGTCACGAGGCATCCGAGGCCAGACCCCAAAGCGACTTTTGTGCCGGCTATGACAAAGCTGATTTCACCGATCAGATAGCCAACCGCCACACCGATCCCGAGCGCGATAAAGTTGGTGACAGAAGCGGACGGCGGCACATAGCCAGCCAGCTTTGCAGCTTTGTTAAGCACGTCTTTATGTCCGACGATGCTGATCTCATCCCCGGCGTGAATTTCCGTGTTGTGCAGAACGGGAACATCGTGCCCCATACGCGTGATCTTTGAGATATAAACACCGCGGCGCTGGTTCACGGTCAATGCTTCGCGCAGCTCTCCCAGCGTTTTTCCGGTCAGTTCGCGATTGGTGACAACGACATTCCGTCGTTCCTCCACTATGGCCAGCTCAGGCGGGTACTCTCCGATCTCTCCACCTGCTGACCCCTCAAAACGGGTGAGGGCTGAAACGAGCCCCGAAACGACAATCACATCGCCTTCGCTCACGACCGTGTCCGGCTTTGCGTCGATTGGGATTCCATCGTGCAGCAGGCGTTCGACCACGAGATCACCATCAAAGGAAGCTTCGATATCAGTTACAGACTGACCAGTGATCGAAGCGTTGCTGTTTACCTGATAGGCGCGGGCATCGAACCGGTTCATGGGAAGGAACTCACCTTCCTCAAGCTTGCGGCCACCACCGCTAAGCTTCTGTGCTAGTTTAATGGCCTCTTGTCGGAGATCGACGCGCATAATGATTGGGATCACGCTGACAGCAAGGATCGGGCCGATCGAGCCGAAAATATAGGTTACCGAATATCCAACTGCGATGTTGGTCTTGAGCTTTTCAGCTTCATCCGCAGCCAGGCCCAGCAGGTCGATTGCATTGCCAGCGGTGCCTATGATGGCCGATTGCGTCAGGCCTCCGGCTGCCAGGCCCGCCGCCAGCCCTTTGTCCAGCCCGGCAAGCCGGGCTACGACGATGACAAAGAACAACCCCCAGAGGGTCATCATAAACGCGGCAAGCAGCTTGGTTAGCGCCGTTCGATTCAATGCTGCGAAAAACTGAGGGCCGCCGTTGTAGCCAACCATGAAAATAAACAGTGAAAAGAAAACATTCTGCACATCAGTGCTGAGGTTGATGCCGCCGATTTGGCCTACGAATACGGCCACAAGCAGGGTTCCGGCGATTCCGCCCAATTCGAACTTACCTACGCGGAATTTGCCAACGCCGTAGCCGAGCCCCAGGCAGAGAAAAAGCGCCATAATTGGAAAGGCGCGTAGCTGTTCAGTGATCAATTCCATCATCAAATCCCCAGGTTGCTCGTCTGGTTTCTGATGCCAATTGGGGCACCTCAGTATGCTGATAACACTTGAAAAATCAGGTTCACTCAGTCGGCGTCAGGTAAACACTGACTTTGGGTTCTGTCAAATCCGCTCAAAAACTAATCTTTGAATGCTTGCGGAGGTGCGACAGTGCGCGGCCAACCAAGGTGCCCGAAATTCTCATTTTCAGTGGGGATGGTGCTGCTGGAGAGAATTGAACTCTCGACCTCTCCCTTACCAAGGGAGTGCTCTACCTCTGAGCTACAGCAGCGCTGTGGGCGGGTGATTAGACTCAAACGAAACGGGGCGCAAGGGTGTCTGGACGGTTTTTTTCGCCTCCTGTAGAGAAAGATCATGGCAGATAGAAATACACCCAAAAAACACGGTAAATCCGGAGAGACGCGTGAAGAGCGGCTGAAGGCGGCTTTGAAAGCGAATATGGCGCGTCGTAAGGCGCAGGCCAAGGCGCGCGCAACTCAAACCGACGAAGCCGGCAAGGACGAGGGATAAGAGCAGATGGATTCGATTCTGGTGACGGGCAACGGGCCGCTGAACGGTCAGATACCGATTGCGGGGGCCAAAAACGCGTGTCTGACGCTGATGCCCGCAACCTTGCTGAGCGAAGAACCGCTTACGCTGACCAATGCGCCGCGGCTGAGTGACATCAAGACTATGACCGCTTTGCTGCAATCTCTGGGGGCCGAGGTGTCCTCGCTGCAGGATGGGCAGGTGCTGGCTATGTCCAGTCACGACCTGACCAGCCACACTGCCGATTACGAAATCGTGCGCAAGATGCGGGCGTCGAACCTTGTGCTCGGTCCTTTGCTGGCCCGTTTTGGAGAGGCTGTTGTGTCGTTGCCAGGTGGGTGCGCTATCGGTGCACGCCCCATGGACCTGCACGTAGAAGGGCTAGAGGCGCTGGGCGCTGAGATTGAGCTTGAGGACGGCTACCTGCACGCCAAAGCTCCGGGTGGGTTAAAGGGTGCAGTGCACGAGATGCGTTTTGCATCCGTGGGCGCGACCGAGAACATCGTGATGGCGGCTACGTTGGCCAAAGGTACGACGGTTCTGAAGAATGCAGCGCGTGAGCCAGAGATCGTCGATCTGGTCGAGTGTCTGCGGAAGATGGGCGCGCAGATATCGGGTGAGGGAACTTCCACCATCGAAATTCAGGGCGTTGATCGGCTGCACGGTGCAACCCATCAGGTTGTGACCGACCGGATCGAGCTTGGTACATATATGCTGGCGCCCGCGATTTGCGGTGGCGAAGTTGAGCTTTTGGGTGGACGAATGAGCCTTGTAGACTCGTTCGCGGAGAAACTGAACGCCGCAGGGGTCAGCGTCACCGAAACCGACAAGGGTCTGAAGGTTGCGCGCAAAAACGGTCGGGTCAACGCAGTTGATGTCGTGACTGAACCTTTCCCTGGCTTCCCGACCGATTTGCAGGCGCAAATGATGGCGTTGATGTGCACTGCCGAGGGTACTTCGGTTCTGGAAGAGCGCATTTTTGAGAACCGTTTTATGCACGCACCGGAACTGGTGCGCATGGGCGCGAATATCGAAGTGCATGGCGGAACAGCCACAGTTACCGGGGTAGAACAGTTGAAGGGGGCGCCAGTAATGGCGACGGACCTGCGAGCTTCGGTCTCTCTGATCTTGGCTGGTTTGGCGGCAGAAGGTGAAACAACTGTCAGCCGGGTCTATCATTTGGACCGCGGTTATGAACATGTGGTGCGCAAGCTGGAAGGCGTGGGCGCAAAGATTGAACGGATCAAGGGTCAATGACAGACGCAAGTTTTCACGACGGGCGCGAGGCCCCACTAAACCTCGGGGTTGAGGATGCAGACGACCTGCAGGTTGTCTCGACCCTGACACAGGATGCCGTATTCCCGGTGACCGAGATGACATGGCAGCCGACGCATCGCCGATTTGGGTTGCTGCTGAATCGTTTTCGCTGGGAGGACAAAGACTCTGCTACCCTTCGGGGACGCGCGTTCGAAAGGGTGCAGTCAGTTCTGGTGTTCGATTCTGTCCTTTCCGTTGCCAGCCAGGGAATAGACCGCAGCGACAAAGACTTGGTTATGTCTTTGCTGTCGGTTGATTTCGAACCCGGTGAAGATGGCGCAGGTCAGGTTATTTTGACATTGGCGGGTGATGGTGCGATCCGCCTGACTGTTGAGGCAATTGATGCCACACTCAAGGATGTGACCCGCCCGTATCAGGCACCCTCCGGTCAGGCTCCACACCATCCGGAATAAGCGCGGCATATCACAAGCCTTTTCTCGATCTGCACCGGGTCTGGAGTTGCGCCGCGCCACTGTGTTCGATGTTTTTGATCTGAGCCGAGTTCTGATCCGCTCAATCACACAACTCTGCCAAGCGGATCATCAGGGCGATCCGAAGGCAATTGCGTCGTGGACGGCGAACAAAGACGCTGAAACGATCCGTGGTTGGATCAATGAGGGTTCTCCGATTTGGCTGGTCCAACGGGAAGGGCAGGTCGCTGCCGTTGGTGCTTTGTTTGAAACCGGTGAGATCACGTTGCTGTATATCGACCCTGACCATGTTGGGCACGGTATCGGTGCGGCCTTGTTGAGCAAGCTTGAGCAAGAGCTCATTGCAGCGGGATGCGTCGAAGGACGCTTGGAAGCAACTCGAACTGCGTTGGGGTTTTATCAACGGCAGGGATGGCATTTGACCGGAACAAGTTGTGACCGGCAGGGTTTGTCTTGTCTGGCGATGCGCAAATCGCTGCACCCTGTGGAGAAGGGTTGAGGCCAGCCCATACCGGCGATATGTCCCGATGAAACGCCCCGGAGTGCCTAAACATGCCCGTTTTTCTAGACACCAAGTCGCCAGAGTTCGAAAAAGCCTTTCAGGCGCTGCTTTCCGCTAAACGAGAAGACAGCCCGGATGTGGACGCGATCGTGTCGCAAATCATTGACGACGTGCGGGCGCGTGGTGATGAGGCGGTGATCGAACTGACCGCCAAGTTTGACCGGTTGGAGTTAACTCCTGAAACACTGGCGTTTTCGGTAGAGGAAATTCAAGAGGCTGTCGCGCAGGTTTCTGACGATGACCGGGTTGCTCTGGAGCTGGCCGCCAAGCGCATCCGCGCCTATCACGAGAAACAACTGCCAGAAGACAATCAGTGGACAGATGAGGCTGGGGCGACCCTTGGTTGGCGCTGGTCCGCAGTTTCCGCAGCGGGACTATACGTGCCAGGCGGCTTGGCTTCTTACCCGTCATCTGTGCTGATGAACGCGATTCCAGCCAAAGTGGCGGGGGTCGAGCGGTTGGCAATCGCGGTACCCACGCCGGACGGCGTCGTGAACCCTCTGGTTCTTTTGGCGGCGCAGTTGTCTGGTGTCGACACGATCTATCGCGTTGGTGGGGCTCAGGCCATTGCGGCGTTGGCGTATGGAACCAAGAGCATTGCTCCTGTCGACAAGATCACCGGCCCGGGCAACGCATTTGTTGCAGCTGCCAAACGCCGTGTATTCGGTAAGGTGGGCATCGACATGATTGCGGGCCCTTCTGAGATCTTGGTGATCGCAGACAAAGACAATGAGCCCGACTGGATCGCGTTGGATCTGTTGAGCCAGGCCGAGCATGACGAAAGCGCTCAGTCGATATTGATCACCGATGACGCCGCTTTTGGTGAGGCAGTTGCGCAGGCCGTCGAAAAACGCCTTGAAACCCTGCAGCGCCGCGTGATTGCCGGTGCTAGTTGGCGAGACTTTGGCGCGATCATCACAGTTCGCGATTTGGATGAGGCAGCCGAGTTGTCTAACCGGATCGCACCGGAACATCTGGAGCTCTGTGTGCATGACCCGGTCGGGTTGAGCGAGAAAACCATCCACGCAGGCGCTATTTTCCTTGGTCAATACACGCCCGAAGCAATTGGCGACTATGTTGGCGGACCCAATCACGTGTTGCCGACCGCGCGTTCGGCCCGGTTTTCGTCAGGGCTTAGTGTGATGGATTTTCTTAAACGGACCACGCTCAGCCAAATGACGCCTGAGGCTTTGCGCGCCATTGGTCCTGCCGCCGAACAACTGGCCCAATCCGAGAGCCTCGAAGCACACGGTCTGTCCGTAACTGCGCGTCTCAAACGCCTCAACGGATGATTTCCCGCAACGTCTGCCTTAGGCGGGCGTTGCCGATCTAATTCGCTTGTTATAGGTCTGTGCTGACCTGAACGGACCACACGCACATGACCCGCATATCGCATATCGAACTGGACGACCGAAACCTGCCTCCGCCGACCCCTGAGATCGAGCAGGAACGCAAGGTTGCGATTTACGATCTTCTCGAAGAAAACAGCTTTGCTCTGCCCAATCGTGATGATCGCGTCGTGCCCGATGGGCCATATCGTGTCCAGTTGTCGATCCGCGATAAACGACTGGTCTTTGATATCGCCACTGAGGCCGAAGAAAAGGCAGCCGAATTCCACTTGTCGCTTGGCCCATTTAAGCAAGTGGTCAAAGACTATTTCCAGATCTGCGAGAGCTACTTCAACGCAGTGAAAACCTTACCCCCCAGCCAGATTGAAACCATCGATATGGCCCGGCGCGGTATTCACAACGAAGGAAGCCGTGTCCTGCAAGAGCGGTTGGAAGGAAAAGCTGAAATCGACACCGATACCGCCCGCCGTTTGTTCACGCTGATCTGCGTGCTGCATTTCGGGGGGTAACGGGTGAAGCCTCTGCCGCAGTCGGTCCTTTTTTGTTGTGACCACAACTCGGTTCGGTCCCCAATGGCCGAAGGCATCATGAAGAAGTTTTATGGCACCGGCACCTATGTGCAATCTGCCGGTGTTCGCAACGACCTTGAGATCGACGGCTTTTGTATTTCTGTTTGTCAGGAAATAGGCGTCGAACTGTCTCGTCACAGGACCCGATCATTTGATGAGATGCAGGAATGGGGCGATGACCTCAGTTCCTTTGACCTGGTGGTGGCCTTGTCACCGGCCAGTCAGCGCCGCGCTCTGGAATTGACTCGGATTTTCCACCTGGATGTCGATTATTGGCCAATAATGGACCCTACCGGACTGGGCGAGAATCGAGAAGAAAAGCTAAATCACTACCGACAGACCCGCGATCAGATCATCAAGCATCTGAAAGACCGCTGGGGCGAACCAACGGAGTGATCATGAACCAGACCGTCAAAACCTATTTCGAAGCCTTCAACGCTGGCGACGTGGATGGCATGCTGGCCTGCCTGTCCGATGATGTGGCGCATCACGTAAATGAAGGTCAGATCCGAGTTGGCAAAGAGAAATTTGCTGCCTTCTGCGGTCACATGAACCGGTGCTACAAAGAAAACCTGACGGATATCGTAGTTTTCGACGCCCAAGGTGGCACACGCGCCGCGGCCGAGTTCATCGTCAACGGCACCTATTTGGAAACTGATGAGGGCCTGCCCGAGGCGCATGGCCAATCCTATCGCCTGCCCGCAGGGTCTTTCTTTGATCTGAAGGACGGCAAGATCACCCGCGTCACGACCTTCTACAACCTTGCGGATTGGACCAAACAGGTCTCGAATGGCTGAGGTCACTGACGTCTGCGCCCTGACCGGAGCGGCACTTGAGGCCGCTCTGGACGACGTTGCGCGTTTGCGGATTCAGGTCTTTCGGGCGTGGCCCTACCTGTATGATGGTGATCTGGAATACGAGCGGAAGTATCTGCAATCCTATCGTGACAGCAACAACGCGATTGTAGTCGGTGCCTTCGACAAAGATCGCCTGATCGGAGCATCCACTGGCGCGCCACTAGTGGACCATGCCGAAGATTTTGCTGCAGCCTTCGAGAGCACGGGCTTGGACCTGAACGATATCTTCTACTGCGCGGAATCGGTATTGTTATCCGACTATCGCGGAAAGGGCGTAGGTCATAAGTTCTTCGATCTGCGTGAGGCCCATGCGCGCAGTCTTGGCTTCAAGAGATGTGCCTTCTGCGGTGTCCAACGTCCGACCGATCATCCAATGCGACCTGACGGCTATCGACCGCTTGACGCCTTCTGGCGTGCACGGGGATATGCACCTCTGCCGGGGGCAGTGGCACAGTTTTCGTGGAAGGACGTGGGTGACGAAAATGAGACCTATAAACCGCTGCAATTCTGGACCCGTGAGCTCTGAGACCTGAGGCTCGGGTTACATCGCGAATGCCGTTGTCCAAGTGACGCAAAGACCAGTCAACCAGAGCCCGAGGCCAAATATCAGATGAGTTGAGATGCTCTTGCATCTCGCGATACTGGGGTGCGGTGTACGTCTTGCGGCCAGGCCGGCACCGAGGCAGGGCTGCAAGATCAGAAATGGTGCCAGGACTGTTGCTCCACCAAAGGCCAGTGCGGGAAGCAGACTTGGGTTCGCTAGCCAATCTTGACCAACCAAGAGCAAGAAAATCACGCCAAAAATAATGCCAATCGCGTAATGCACGATCCAACCGGTCAGGCGCTCCGCGAAGATAGGTTCGCTGGCGGCAATGGGGCGATGAATTATTTTTCCGCGTGGAATATGGCCGAGCCAGCGCCCGACCATCGCGTAGTCGAGCGATGGCAATCCCAGAAACCGCTTTTGCGCCAATGCAGCCAGGTCCATGAAGGCTGTGGCGCCAAAACCTAAAATAAGTGCGTCTAGATATAGGTTACTGGTCATGTGGTTAACTCTCGGTTCGGGGTTGAAATCTCGTGGATAATCAAGCGATACAACTTCAAGTCAGCTTGAGGTCAACGCCATGCTCGATATTTCCGAACTCTCCCGCGAAAGCGGGTTTTCTGCGTCTAGACTGCGTTACTATGAAGAGCTTGGTTTAATCCAATCAGTCGGTCGAAAAGGTTTGAAGCGGCTTTACGAAGAGCAGGTGAAAACACGTCTGTCACTTATCGCCCTTGGTCAAATGGCCGGTTTTTCTTTGAGTGAAATCGGCGAATTGATCGGCTCTGAAGATAAACCTGATTTGGACCGTGCTGTTCTGGATGCAAAGGCCCGAGAAATTGACGAACGGGTCGAAGAGCTGACTGCACTGCGGGACGGTATCCGGCACATCATGAAGTGTTCGGCCAAGAGTCATTTGGAATGCCCCCGATTTCTTCGCATTATGCAGGCTGCACTGAAAAGGAATGGGCGCCGCTAGCCGTGCAATTGTTATTAGGGCTGTACAGCCCCAAGTGCCCTGCCTAATGTCCTGCCGGTTTGAGCATTTGAGGACGCCAAAATGAAAGTCGCAACATCCGCCTATGATCTTGATTGGCTCAATAGTTGGGCGCAGTACGAGGATAAACTCGAACGCTGGGTGTCTGAAGCCGCAGGGCAGGGGGCTGAGCTTTTGGTGTTTCCTGAATACGGTGCGATGGAGCTGTCAACGCTGGACGGGCCTGAGGTTGCCGGGGATCTGGAACGTTCGATCCGTGCGGTCTCGGATCGAATTGAAGATTTCAACAATCTGCACCTGCGGCTAGCGAAGGCCCACAAGGTCCATATTTTGGGCTCATCGGCCCCGGTAGTGGATGGTCCGGGTCGTCCGGTGAACCGCGCGGCGCTTTTCACGCCGGAAGGGTGGCAGGACTATCAAGACAAACAAATCATGACCCGGTTTGAGCGCGAGGATTGGGACATCGCGCCTGGCGGGCCGCTCAAGCTGTTTGAAACCGATCTGGGCAAGATCGGCGTGTTGATCTGCTATGACAGTGAGTTTCCTCTGCTGGGCCGCGCCCTGCAGGAGGCAGATTTGATCCTTGTCCCGTCTTGCACCGAAGCATTGGCCGGGTATTGGCGCGTTCGCATCGGTGCGATGTCACGAGCGCTTGAGAATCAATGCGTTACGGTGATGGCGTCCTTGGTCGGCAACAACGAGTGGTCCGAGGCGGTAGACATGAATACCGGCACCGGAGGCGTCTTTGGTCCTCCGGACAAGGGTTTTCCTGCGACCGGAGTGCTCGCTGAGGGTACTCTGAACCAGCCGGGTTGGACCTATGCGGACGTCGATCTCTCGGCCATATCCGAGGTCCGCGCCGACGGTCATGTGCTGAATCGTACCCATTGGGATGAGCAGATCCCCCGAGTCGAATCGGTCACAATATCCCCTCTTTCTTGATTGAGGCCTTGAATTAAGCCCAAAATAGGCTCATTTAGGCGCACATCCTCGCAGATTCTGCGAGTGCAACGTAATGATGGAGACAACATGGCCAAGGAAGATACGCTCGAATTTCCCGGTGTCGTGAAGGAACTCCTGCCTAATGCGACGTTTCGGGTCGAGCTGGAAAACGGCCATGAGATCATCGCACATACGGCAGGCAAGATGCGCAAGAACCGCATCCGCGTTCTGGCCGGCGACAAGGTTCAGGTCGAAATGACCCCTTATGATCTGACCAAGGGTCGGATCAACTACCGCTTCAAGTAACGCCTGCCGCAATGGCGTTTATCTTAGGATCGGGCAGCCCAAGGCGGCTGGACCTGCTGGCCCAGCTTGGCGTGCAGCCCGATGCCATCCGTGCCCCTGATATTGACGAAACGCCGTTGAAGGGTGAACTGCCCGTTCCCTATTGCAGCCGCATCACGCGCGAAAAAGTGCAGGCGGTTGAAGCGGGCAGCGACGATTTTACCCTTTGCGCCGATACGACCGTCGCATTGGGGCGGCGCATTCTGGGTAAACCGGAAGACGTGGGTCAGGCAGCGGAGTTTCTGCATGCTCTGTCTGGTCGGCGGCACCGCGTGATAACCTCGGTCGCCGTGCGTCGTGGAGATCGGGTGCTGCAGCGCGACGTCGTCTCTCAGGTTAAAGTCAAACGCTTGTCGGACGTTGAAATCAACGCCTACCTCGCCACCGGAGACTGGCAGGGGAAGGCGGGTGCCTATGCCATTCAAGGTCCGGCCGGAGCTTTCATCCCTTGGATTTCGGGGTCTTTTACGGGCATCGTTGGCCTACCGCTTTCTGAAACTGCCGTGCTTTTGCAAGGTATCGGCTATCCCCTGTATCGTGAGGCATCATGAAGGGTCGCACCATCGTTCTGGATCACATCGACAACCGCGAAGCCGCTGCTTTGATGGTAGATGGCAAGCTTGACGATTTTTTGGTCGCTGGGGATGCGCCCATGCCGGGTACGATTTATCGTGCCCGCGCCGATCGCCCGGTTAAAGGGCAGGGTGGCATGTTCCTTACAACACCCGATGGTCCCGCCTTTCTGCGGCAAGTCAAAGGATTGGCTCCGGGTGCCTTAGTACTGGTGCAGGTGACAGGTTACGCTGAGCCTGGTAAGGCTCTGCCGGTTACAGACCGTATCCTGTTTAAAAGCCGCTATGCCATTGTTACTCCCAATGCGCCGGGCCTGAATATCTCACGCAGTATTCGCGATGAGGATGAACGGGATCGGCTTCTTGAAATCGCTCATGACGCGATGGACGGCAGTGAATATGGGCTGATCATGCGGTCCAGTTGCGAGGGCGAGGATTCCGCTGAAATCGCTGAAGACATCAGCGCGATGGTGGCCAATGCCGATTCTGTTCTGAACGATCAAGGAACCGAGGCCGAGCTTTTGCTCGAGGGTGATGGTCCCCATGTTTTGGCGTGGCGCGATTGGACCGATCCAGCCGAAGTGGTTACTCAACCCGGAGGGTTCGAGGCACACGGCGTATTGGATGCGTTGGACGTTAGCAGGGGCATTGCCGAGCCACTGCCCGGAGGCGGGCATCTCTACATTCAGGCAACGCGCGCTTTGGTTGCGGTTGATGTGAATACCGGTTCCGATACCTCCCTGGCCGCCGGAACAAAGGCAAACTTTGCCTGCGCCAAGGCTTTGCCCCGTGCGCTGCGTGTGCGCGGATTGGGAGGGCAAATCACCGTGGATC
The DNA here is from genome assembly GCF_056538765.1 of Ruegeria sp. BE9. Lineage (NCBI taxonomy): Bacteria > Pseudomonadati > Pseudomonadota > Alphaproteobacteria > Rhodobacterales > Roseobacteraceae > Ruegeria > Ruegeria sp. BE9. The sequence continues at coordinate 199,162 of NZ_JBQFTS010000002.1, forward strand.
TGGCCCCTATGCCCAAGAAAGACCGCAGAGGCTTTGAATCAGCTCTCCGAGCCGCTCTCAAAGTGGATGGAATTGAAACGACAATGGCGGGTTGGACCCCTTTGGGTAATTACGAGCTGCAACGTAAACGAGGGCGCATTCCACTGTCGGAGGTGTTGAAATGAGCTGTCCGATCTGTGGCGAAGACACTGTCGTCAAGTTCCGCCCCTTTTGCTCCAAACGTTGCGCAGACATTGATTTGGCCAAATGGCTGAACGGTTCCTACTCTGTGCCATCACAGCGCGAAGAGGACTTGGAGGCGGACGTTTCCGACAACGAAACTGAACAACTTCGTCCACATTGAAAAAATCTAAAAAAGCCTCTGGACACTGCCTGTAGCAAGTCATAGAAGGCCTCCACCCAACGATAAATATCGTTCCCGTGCCCGGGTAGCTCAGGGGTAGAGCAGTGGATTGAAAATCCTCGTGTCGGTGGTTCGATTCCGCCCCCGGGCACCATTTAAATTGATATAAAGCTTTGATTTAATGCTGAAAGCCATTCTGCGTTAAGATTACATCCACCTGAATGTCCACCCTCTAGCCTTGATGCTCACACAACGTTTTCGGTTGCACCGTCGGTTCGCCCTCCCTGCACAAATCGAAGATGCAGAGGGGCGAGGAGACCGTTGGATGCGCCCTAAGAGCAAACGAAAGCCTTGGTCTTGACGTAGGACGGGTCGCAGACCCCAATAAGGGAAAAGCGGTTCAGCTTGCCGAAATCGAAGTGGATGCGCTAGTTCCGAGCGATAACCGCTAAATCTCCTCTTGCAAGAAGCGGGCGTTCATTCGCGGCGCGGGCAATATCAACCACTGCGCAAATTTGCAGATTGCGAACAAAAGCGGCCGTCTGGTTCAAGCCGAAAAAAAAGTTTCCAGCTATAAGCGCTGGAGGATTGCGGTTACGCTTAGGCGAAAGCCATTCTTTTTCGGTTGGGTAATCAATGAAAGTCAACGCGCTTTTGATTTCGGCTCTCTTGGTCAGCAGCGGTATTGCTGTATGGGGTGTTTTAGACCCGCACGGCTTGGGTTCCGTCTCCGCAAGAATTGTCACCATCCAATTCGAAAGCCGAGGCTGGTTCATTATGCTTGAAGCCAGCGCGCTCTTGTTGCTGGCAATTTATCTCGCGTTTTCCAAGTACGGCTCGATCAGAATTGGACCAGAAGGTTCAGAGCCCGAGTTTTCGACTACAGCTTGGATTGCTATGCTGTTCGCAGCAGGTATGGGCGTAGGCCTACTGTTTTTTGGCGTATCAGAGCCGCTCACTCACTTCTCGGTAATACGCGGTTTTTCCTCTGATCCAGAAGCCGCAAGCCTCGCAATTTTCGTGACCTATTTGAACTGGGGGTTCCATGCCTGGGCCATCTATGGGGTCGTTGCACTCATAGTTGCTTATTTTGCGTTTCGACGTGAGCGTTCGTTGCTGCTAAGCGCTCCACTGCTGGACGTGTACGGAGAGAAAGCATGGACCCGTGGATTGGCCTGGTTGTTCGACTTCTTGTCTGTCGTCGCCATAGCCGTTGGCCTTGCGGGATCGTTGGCTATGGGTGTGTTTCAAATTCAAACGGGACTGGCAGGAGTTCTTGGAGTACCAAATTCTTCCTACCTGACAGCAATCATTTTTGCCGCCATGTGTGTTGCTTTCCTTATTCCTCTGAGACGCGATTTGGGAGAGGGAATGTCAAAGCTGTCCAATTTAGCCATGGCGATTGCGATCAGTCTTTTGGTTTTCTTACTTGTCGTCGGTCCCACGTCATTTGTGATGAATTCGATCGTTTCGGGTTTTGGACGCTATGTTTTCAACGTCTTGCCTGCCGGTTTTTCAACAACAGAATTTTTTGATCAGAGCATTTCCACGTGGTTTCAGGACTGGACGCTTAACTACATGATCTGGTGGCTTGCGTGGTCTCCTTTTGTAGGCATTTTCATTGCGCGAATTTCGCGGGGTCGCACAATACGCGAGTTTCTAGCCGGCGTCATAATAGCGCCCACTCTCTTTTCGGTTTTCTGGTTTGGTGTGTTCGGCGGTGTAGGTTTTTTTGATGTGTTGGATGGCAGTGGTCATCTTCTCGAAGTCAACGAAAAGAGCCTCGATGCGACGACCTTCGCGCTCCTGCAACAGTTCCCATTGAAGTTTGTCACACAGATCGCAACGATTGCCGCCGCTTTCCTGTTTGTTGTTACGAGTGTAGTAAGCGCGGGCTTCACACTTGCAATGATTGGAACGGGCGGGGATGAGAACCCTTCACCGAGCGTTCGGACCGTCTGGGGGATTGTCCTTGGAGCCCTGGGGCTAGCTATGATCCTCGTAAACGATGTTTCTCTGGTTAGGTCTATTATCGCACTCTCGGCCATTGCGTTTGTGTTCATCGTACCAATTCTTGTGGTCTGTCTCCTCAAGTCGCTGTCAAAAGAGGTCGCCGAATGACTGGTTCGATCGTCGATACAGTTTTGAACGTATCTGTTTTTTTGTACATTGGTTTTCTGATTTGGCTCGCGCTTCATCGCGTTTAGAAATTCGTGTTTGAAGCAACGCTAGACTAGAGCCCAATCCCTCAGTCGTTGACTGCTTTGGGCTCGGAACAGTCGTTCCCCGCGGTTTGCGCGATGGGCTGTTCGCAGCCCAAAGTGGACACTCAAAATCGAACTTTGCAAATTTAACTTTGCGCATTTAGGCAGCTATTCGTAAGTGAGCCGAAACTACGTGATCCGTGCCGGTGCTTTGAACATTCACAAGCCACACATTGACATGTTCGAATTTCTTCTTTCCACTTGCTTCACCCTTTTCGTGGGCTTTTCAGAGCAACAGAAGGAAATTTTCAATGACAAAAATCAGCGTGTTTACTTTGTTGTCAGTAGCTACTTTTGCGCTTTCCGCGTGCGATGATACCGGTGGTACTAGCGTGTCCGCCGAAGCTACTCCAGCACAACAAGCCTGTTTGCGCGATGTAGCCGCCACGACCAACAACACGCAGGTTGTTGTGCTTTCCTCGGCGTTCAGCGAAGCGGGAACACAAGTACAAGTCGGCGTGGGTCCTGACCAAGCACCATGGAATTGCATTGCTTACAGCGATGGAACAACAGCGGGAATTGAATCTCTCAGCGATGAAGGGGCGCTCTAAGCCAGGATATGTTTGTTGCAGTTATGAGCCTTCGTTTTAGGGATCTCGCGTGAATGCTTGCTTCCTGTCCCAGGGTGAACACAGCGGGCGGTTTTCGCTACTCAACCGAGGTAACGACCTATCTTTTCAACACGCTAGAACAGCGGCTTTATCGACTAAAAGGAAATGTGTGATGCTTAAGAAATACTTTTGGTTAGCAGCTATTCTTCCCATGCCTGCGTTCTCTGATATCTCTGACGAAGCAAACGCGTGTATTGATGAATTGGTGTCTCGCTTAGGGAATGTTGGGGGCGAGGTTCTCGGTCAAGAATTGAGCGAAGCCGCGACTATGGTCCGACTTCGAGACGGAAATGGTGTTGAGTACGAGTGCATCGTTTGGTCTGGACCAGAAGTCGCTGACCTACGGCGTACCGGTGAAAGCGCAGACAAGGCTGATGATGGGGATGGCGCCATGGAAAATGCTGCGGCGCCGACAGTTTCAGGGGATCAGGTCGTTAAGTTTGATGCGGGAACGAGCGGCACTGCAATGAGTGCCACGCTTCAACCAGGCACGTCGGTGCGCTACGTGCTGGGTGCAAACGATGGTCAATTCCTGAACGTAGACGTTGGTTCACATGGCGGAGCTTTGGACTACAAGATTTTCAATCCAGACGGCTCTCTATTGTTAGATTTGATTTCTTCTGACACGCCTTATCAAGGGCAGCTGTGGCAAACCGGCGAGCATGTCGTGGAAGTTGTGAACGCAGGCGCTCAACTGGTTTCTTTTGACATTGGGATTGGCATTAACTGATGCTGACCGGGGTGTAGCCTTGGCGGAATTTTCACAATTCGGGTAAAACATGTTGAAGTTGGCATTGGCCAATCAAATGACATTACTGGGGGCCGCAATAGCGCGGCTTGTGGCAGGCTATCTGCACCGGTTGCGTTCTTCTCTCCTCAGTATTGTGCGCAGTGTTTCTAAAGATCTGCGGCGCCACTTTCCCTGACCAGGTGTGGAAACCGAAAACCGGCGTTTCACCTCTGCCTGCTTTGTGCTCAGTCAAAACAAAATTGCTCTTGGTGTAAGAACGCCGCACACCTCGCCATAGAAAGCAGCGCGAGCCGGAACAATCATTGTGACATGGTGAGCGTCTGCTCCAGCAAACCTCTCGTCCACTTAGAGTAGTTTTACTCGTCGCCTTGCACCATCTTCGCGTGGTCCTGCATCCCAGCAAGCTGGGAAAGCTGGTTCCCAGCCTTGACGAATGGCGCGGTGATATCCAACCCGTCGACTTTGCTTCCAAAGCTTTGTGCAGAGTATCATTTCGGACCACCAATACCTCAACCGATGTCGGTTAGACGTGTGTTCGCCAGTTCGACAGTGCTGGGAATCCACGTGCGTGAAAATGACCAGCTGACGACCCTGTTCGATAGCCACGATCTCCGGATCGATCCCAACGGATTGCAAAGCGTCAAGTATCTCGGCGAATACGTCGCCTGTAGCCTATTGGTCTGAAATCGAACGCGCATCTGTCATGAAGTCGCCAATGTAACGCCCTTTACCGGTGCCACGAAAAGTCGCTTTTGAGGAATATCGCTGCCGGTGACGATTTAGGCGTTGGAGATACAAGTGGGCGATTTAGCCTTTTTGCTTCAGGGCAGATCAAAGCCCAAAAATAGGAATGCCCGCTCCGAAACTTAGGCGAATAGCGGACGTTCTCCGAACCGCTCATCTAGGCCCGCAAAGAGGCGCTAAGCCCGCTTTTGTTTATGCTCGAAAACGGCGTAGGGTTTGCGCCAGCGCGATGTCTGTGACGCTAGGACCGGCGCGATGCCCTTCTAACTCAAACATTCTTCGCTGATGCCTGTCAAATCAGTTAGGTTGAGACTTTAAGTTGTATGGTTGCATCCGGGGAGATCGTGATTTGAGCCTCGTCTACGTTTGGGCATTTTTAATCTCGCTTGTGCAGGTGACATTGGCCTTAGGCGTCACGGTGCACGCCGTTCTAGGAAAGCGAGATACGCGAGCGGCCATCGGCTGGTCAGCTCTCGCTTGGCTTGCGCCGTTTGTTGGCTCATTGGCATATATCGTTCTGGGCGTTAACCGCATTAACCGGGCTGGCACGCGAATGGGCCTGTCAGATACCATGCATCAAATTCCAAGTTTCTCGCTGTCGGAAAGCGAGAGAGTGTTGTTTGAAGAGTCCAATGTTCAACTTCCTCACATTGCCGGTTTAGCCCGCGCTGGGGAGGCTCTTAGCGCAAAGCTGCTCCTGCCAGGAAACACGGTCCATTGTCTGCGGGACGGGGATGAAGCCTATCCAGAAATGATTGCGGCCATCGACGCCGCCAAGTTTTCCGTTGGCTTGCTGAGCTATATTTTTGATAGCGACATAGCGGGAGAAGAGTTCCTGAATGCCCTCGTTCGCGCCAAGGATCGCGGCGTGGAGGTGCGCGTTCTTATCGACTGTGTTGGTGCGCGCTATAGCAAGGAAAACATGGTTACTCGTTTGAAGGAGGAAGGGGTTGAGGCTGCGAGTTTTCTTCCCACCAGCGGTTTTTCCTCACGACGCTTCTCGAACTTACGAAACCATAGAAAAATCCTTGTTGTAGACGGTTGTATTGGCTTCACGGGCGGCACCAATATTCGCGAAGCTCATTGCCTGAACCTCAACCCCGAGGGGCCAACACAATGTCTACATTTCAAGTTTGAGGGGCTGGTTGTAAGCCACTTCAAGCAAGTATTCGTTACGGATTGGGCCTTTACCACCGGGGAGCAGTTGAGCGGCTCTGTCTGGTTTCCCGAGCTTTCCCGACACGGTTCAGTCTGGTCGCGCGGGATTTCACACGGACCAGACGAGGATTTCGAGACGCTTAGCAAGCTCATTTTCGCAGCGCTGTCGGCTGCGCGAGAGCGCGTACGCATTGTCAGCCCTTACTTCCTCCCGGATTCTAGGCTGATAGAGGCGCTGTCAGTGGCGGCTCTCCGCGGCATAAAGGTGGAAATTTACCTGCCTTCCGACAACAACGTGAAGATCGTCGAGTGGGCAGCAATGGGTCAGATCGGGCAAATCATGGAACATGGTTGCCGTGTTTTTTTCACCAAGCCACCGTTTGATCACACAAAGCTTATGCTTGTGGACGACGTTTGGGCGCTTGTTGGAAGTACCAATTGGGATCCCCGTAGCCTGCGTTTGAATTTTGAGTTCAATGCTGAATGTTATCAGCGAGAATTGTCGGAAGAGCTTCATGCTATCCTTGACGAAAAAGCCCTTGGAGCGCGCGAGATGAACCTCGAAGACATCAAGAACTTCCCGTTTTGGGTCCGCCTGCGCAACGGGCTGGCCCGGTTACTGTCACCCTACCTGTAGTCGCCGACACTTAGTTTGCCCTAGACAGATAGCCTGTGGTGATCGGTTCAAGAGTTTACGCACTACTGAGCGGGAATTGGTGACAAGTCGAATTTTGCACTTACTCGCTCTGCGTCATTTCAGAAGTTGCTGGTGCGACACGCGTTGGTCCCTCACAGCGCGCAAGCAAATAACCTTGTCTGCGATCAATACGGGAAGAGGATAGGTGCGATCGCCACTGCGGCAATTCCTGACAGGATGGTCAACGGCACACCTAGCTTGAGAAAATCCGCAAAACTGTAGCCCCCAGGAGCGACAACCAACGTGACTACAGGGGTTGAAATGGGCGTGGAAAAGGACGCCGACGCCGCAATCAGAACGCAAAGCGCCACAGGATACGGTGAAATTCCAAGCGCCTCTGCGGCCGAGATCGCGATGGGGGCCACAAGTACGGCAGAGGCCGTGTTGGAGAGAACCAATCCGAGCAAAGCGGTCAAAACGAAGATTGCCGACATAACCGCCCTTGGGCTGGCATCGCCGACAAGGTTCAGCAATTGTTCGACGATGAGGTCGGCGCCCCCAGTGACTTGAAGAGCGTCTGCCAATGGCAACATCCCGGCAATCAGTACGAGGCTTGGAAGCTTGATCGCGCGATAGGCGTCTTCGGCAGAAAGAGTGCGAAAGACCACCGCGGCGACAGCGGCTATCAGGACCGCGGCCGTAATCGAAACGAGTTCAAGCAGCGTGGCTGCGATCATTCCGGCCATGATAGTTATTGCGGCCCAGAATCCCGAGGTTGCGGGTGGCATTGATTTTCGCTCTTGGGGAAAGGACAGCAACACGAGAGAGTCGTGGCGTCTGACCGCCCGATCCAAGGCGTCCCATGGCCCGGCGATCAATAGGCGATCCCCGGATCGCAAGGTTGTTCCTGCTACTTCCTCAACGGGTTCGCCATCTCTGACCAACGCGATGACCTCGACATCTTTCGCCTCCAGGCCAAGTCCATTGCTCACAGCCTTGCCGATCAGTGGCGACTCTGGATGAACCAGAACATCCGAAAACCCGATTTCACCGATCAATGTGTCGACCTTGGTTTCAGGGTCGATGCTTGCGGAGAACTCAGTTCGTTGCGCTAAAGACTTTATCGCCTCTTCCGGGCCGCGCACTAAGATACGATCCCCGCGTAGCAACTCCATCCCTTTACGGAACATCGCCGGGATGTATTTGCCTTTTGCGCCTGACCTCAGCCTTATTACAGTTTTGGAGGCGGCTCCGATCAATCCGTCGACGTCTTCTGATGGAATTTTTTGGGCGACTACAAGAATTGCAGACTGAGAATTAAGGTCAAAAGACCTCCACATTGCCGCAAGCGTCGTTTCGGTTGTCGCTAAGTCCTCCTTTTGAGTATCCGAGTCAGACTGCAGGCGAAACCGGCCCCAAAACAGGATGAAAACGACCGTAACCAAAAGAACAAGCGCGCCGATCGGGAAAAAGGAAAACAGACCCAGAGGCTGATACCCTTGAGCAACCAATTCGTCGCTTACGACCAGATTTGGAGGGGTGGCGATGAGGGTCAACATGCCACTGATCAACGCGGCATAGGACATCGGCAACAGAAGCCGCGCTTTGTCGTTTCCTGTTTGCTCGGCAATTCGCAAAATGATCGGAATGAAAATTGCGACAACCGCCGTCGAACTCATAACGCTTCCCAGAAGGGCAGTGCTGACCATTATCAGGATCAGAAGATTAGTCTCGCGGCTGCCACCGTAGCGCATAATTGCGTCGCCAACCGCGCGCGCCACACCAGTTCTGTCCAGCATTTCCCCCAATACCAGAAGGCACGCCACAAGAATTACCACGCTGTTTCCAAAGCCCGCGAGGCTTTCCCCAATTGTCAGCGTGCCGCTCAGGGCAAGTGAAATGACCACAATCAAAGCGACAAAGTCGTAGCGAACCCGATTGCTTGCCATCAGAACGCCAGCGACGGCGATCAATGCAAAGACAAAACCAGCCTCATTGGTCATTGCTTTACCCCTTGAAACAACAGGCCGGCAATCCAGCCGGGCAAAGTTCAGTTGGTTGCGTCAGCCATATCTACGCCTGCTTCACGCAGCAGATCAAATTTCACTGCGGTTGCGCTGACCTGCCGATAGAAGGCAATCAGCTGTCGCGTCGGGCCCTGCAGACGAGTCAAGCCAACGGTCGCAGCGACGACCGTGCCGACATCGGTATTGCCCTCCAGGACCTGCCAGCCGCCCACGACAAGAACCGCCACTGTTCCGGCTCCGTTAATGGCGCTGAGAACAAATTTCGAAGATAACTTCCAGACGAATATCCGGGAACGCGTGTCGTAGATCTCGTCGAATTTGGGCGTGATTTCCACGGCCGAGCGTTCAGCATCAACAAGCCAGTTTGTTGCTTTGCGCAATGTGTGAACTCTGTCTGAGACTAGCAGGTTCACCCGGGTCTGAACGATGAGTACAATAAACACCTGAGGGATAATCATGCCGATTGCAATCAATCCCAAAGAGGGTTGATTGGCTGCAATGTACCCGACAATCACAACGAGTGTTCCGGCCTGTACCAGCGGCTCCGACAAGGCGCTTCCGGTGAACTTTCCCACTTGTTCAGCTTCTGCCGACACCATTGTGGCCTTGGCACCATAAGCGACTTTCTCAGACCCAGCAGGGTTTTCGCGAGACAGGTTGCAAATGCGCTTGCGCAGCTTGCGGATCATATCCTCGCCCAGAACGCTCGAAAGATAGCCCAGCAACCATTTCAGTGCGAGGCTTAGGGTTATCACCGCGCCCATAGCGGCACCGAGCCACAGCAAGGTTCCGGCGCTTATATTCTTTTCGGTTAGTCCGTTTACGATTTCCTTCTGATAATTCAGAGGAAAAGCAGCCAAGGCTGCGATGGAGAGCGACAGCAAGATGTTGACCACTTGACGTTGTCCCGTTGTTCTCCAAATGGATCGGTAAAATTCAATCACTTCACGTTCCCCCAAGTTTCTTGCGGCACGCTTGCTGAACGATGCAGGTGTCGTGTTCTGAACGAACTGTAACACTCAAGTCCATTCGCATGAAAAGATGCGTTTCCACCGAGCGTCTCCGGTGAATTTGGAGCCCGCAACTTCCTAAAAGATCGCATGTGGTGGTTAGGCTTCGTAAACGTGAGGAAGGTCACCGACCCCGTATTTTGACGTTTTGCGACGGTCCAACGGTTGCGCAAATCCTCTAATCAGGGTCACGAATGCGGACTCTGAACAGCACGCTCACCCACCCGTATATTTGATTTTTTGCATGTTTTTTCTTACACTGCGCTTCAGCTTTGCTGCCTGGGGGGTCGGTCATGAGAACTCATTTTGAACCCAAGTTATTGCTGCATGCTACTACGGCTTTAGCGCTTTCATTGGGAACGCAAGCGGTTAGCTTCGAAGGCGAAGTACCTCCAGATAATGTGGTCCCTACGCCGACCTACTCTCCGTTTGTTGACCGGTCTTATCCTGATCAAGTTCTCTTCGGCGATCTTCACTTCCACACGGAAATCTCGTTCGATGCAGGGCTTGTGGGGACCTCTTTGAGCATTCATGACGCCTTCCGCGTTGCGAAGGGGGAAAGAATAACGTCAAACACAGGGCAACCTGTACAGCTCATCCGGCCACTCGATTTTCTCGCTATCACCGAACACGCAGAAATGTTGGGGCTTGCGACGGCTGTTCGCGCGGCTGACCCTCGGCTTTTGGCCGACGACTGGGGCCGTTTGACCTATGAAAGGTTCAATTCCGGGCAGGAAGGTCGGATGGAGGCGTTCGCCAACATCATCGAGATCGCATCAATCGAAGGTCGGGACCCGACGGCTGGCTTGGATTTAGACGGTGATCTCTGGCAGCAAATTGTGGAAACAGTCGACGACTACTACGAACCTGGTGTGTTCACTTCGCTGACTGGATACGAATGGACATCGACGCCGCAGGGGAACAACCTTCACCGCGTAGTTATCTTCGGTGACGGTGCCGATAAGACGAGTCGGACGCGTCCATTTTCGTTCTTTGAAAGCGAAGATCCTGAACCGTTGTGGGACTATTTGGCCGCTTACGAAGAGGCGACGGGTGGAAGCGTGATTTCCGTGCCCCACAACGGGAACATCTCAAACGGTATAATGTTCGCGCCTACTAAATTTGACGGCACGCCTATGGACGCAGACTACGCCGCCAAACGTATTCGATGGGAACCAATGCACGAGGTGACACAAATTAAGGGTGACGAGGAAACGCACCCCTACCTGTCCCCAGATGATGAGTTCGCGGATTTCGAAACCTGGGACGTTGCGAACATTTCGGGCACCGTCGCAAAGACACCTGAAATGCTGCGCTACGAGTACGGACGCTCCGCCTTGAAAGTCGGGCTCGAGGTTCAGCAGGAGACCGGCGTAAACCCGTTCAAATTCGGCTTTTACGGTACGACTGACACGCACACCGCGCTTCCGACAACTCGGGAAGACAACTACTTTGGCAAATACCAACACACGGAGCCTTCGGCGAACCGTCACAACGTCGATGTGATCCCTGCCGAAGACCCGGCATTGCGTATCATTACGGCGCAAGAGTCGGCTGCGGGCCTCACCGCTGTTTGGGCACGAGAAAATACCCGTGAGGAAGTTCACGGAGCCATCAAACGCAAGGAGGCATACGCTACGACAGGGCCGCGAATGAGAGTCCGGGTTTTTGGGGGCTGGGGTTTCGATGCCGATGATCTGTACGCCTCGGATTTTGTTTCAAATGGGTATCAGAACGGCGTGCCAATGGGCGGAGACCTGAAGAACGCGCCTGATGGGGGTTCTCCCAGCTTCTTGATCCGTGCGCTGCGCGATCCGGATGGCGCGAACCTCGACCGTGTCCAAATCATCAAAGGCTGGATTGATGAGAGTGGCGACACCCATGAACGGATTTTTGACGTGGCCGTCTCAGGTGACCGAGAAATTGGAGAGGATGGTCGCGCGCTTGAACCTGTGGGCTCAACGGTAGATGTTGCAAACGCGACGTACAGCAACTCAATCGGCTCCGTGGAACTCGCCGCGTATTGGCAAGACCCAGATTTTGATCCGGATAACAACGCGTTTTACTACGTGAGAGTGATCGAAATTCCAAAGCCACGTTGGACGACTATAGACGCTGCTTTTTATGATATCCCGCTGCCTGAAGCCGTTCCGGCAGAAGTCCAGGACCGTGCTTACACATCACCGATTTGGTACAGCGCCGAATAGTGACTTAATTTGTTTTGAGAAGCCGTTCGTCAGCTCGGATCGGATGGCCGCTCCGAGCCCAAAGTTCTGTATGCTGCAATAACCCCAAGGTCTGCCTTGTGGGGTTAGGTGGTAACTTACTTCAGTTTGGACATGACCATATGCGTGGTGAAAGCCAAGACATTTTTGTCCGCGTGGAACAGTCGGTCAGCAAGTTCGGTGTATTCTTCCATATCCGCGACGTTCATGGTCAGTATGCTGCCGACTTCGCCAGACACCATATAGCACTGTGAAATCGCCTTTTCGCGTTCAAGCTGTTTGAAAAATTGCCGCCGGTGCTGAGGGCCGTGCCGTTCAAATTTGACCGACACGATGACGGTGAGTTTCCTGTCGAGGCAATCGGGGTCAACGACCGCAACGATCCGCTGAATGGCTCCGATCTCCTTGAGCCGCGCGACCCGTCTGAGACAGGCAGAGGGCGAAAGCCCGACCCGCTCCGCCAAGACTTTGTTTGGAAGGTCAGCATTATCTTTCAGGATGTCCAGAATGTGATGATCTATCTGATCTAGGTCTTGGCGCATGCTTCAAAATTTCACACTTCGATAACTGACGCAATAAATACGCGTTTATCTCGCAACTTTGCGCAGTCATTTCGGGTTACAGACCGTAGCGTCTCCGGCAACAAGGAGACCCCAAATGACCGAACACGCTGCCTTTCTCGATATGATCACACAAAAAACTTATCTCCTGAGCGATCCCATCTGGCGTTCGCCAGAAGGCAACCCCCTTTTGATAACCGATCAGCCCGGCATAACGCGCAGCGACATTGACACATCCAAACGGTCAATCTGGCGCTATGCTAAGTCTCTGCCTTTGGAGATCGACAAACCTGTGTCCCTTGGCGAAGGTTGCACCCCGATGATTGCACCTGAGATTGGCGGCGACAAATTTCATCTCAAACTGGAGTGGTTTGCCCCAACAGGGTCTTTCAAGGATCGGGGTACGTCGGTTCTCATCTCGTACCTGAAGCAACTGGGCGTCGTCGAAATTTGTGAAGACAGTTCAGGCAATGCAGGTGCATCGGTTGCAGCTTACGGAGCCGCTGCAGGAATGGATGTGACCATACTGGTCCCCGAATACACTCAACCAGCCAAAGTAACTCAGGCACGTGCCTATGGCGCAGATGTGGAATTGGTACCCGGATCGCGTGGTGACACGGCGCGGGCTGCCATTGAGCGGGCGAAAACACTATTCTACGCCAGCCACAACTGGCATCCGATGTTCCCTCAAGGCACCAAAAGCATTGGCTACGAAATATGGGAAGACCTTGGATTTCGAGCGCCAGACAACATTGTCATCCCGGCTTCCGAAGGCAGCAATGTACTGGGATGTTACCTCGCATTTAGCGAACTCATGTGCAGCGGTGAGATCGACCGCATGCCACGGCTATTTGTCGTTCAGCCAGAGAATTGTGCCCCTCTACATCATCTCTTTCAGGGCACGAAACAAACTGAGTTTTTGCCGACGGTGGCCGAGGGTACAGCAGTACAAACGCCTGTACGGCTTTCCTATCTGGCGGAAGTGCTGGCGTTGACCGATGGAGGGTCAGTGGTTCTTTCAGAGACAGAAATCATTGTCGGGGCCAAGAGGCTGGCAAGAGCTGGGCTTCTGGCAGAGGCAACCAGCGCTCAAGCATGGGTTGGGACGAAGAAGCTGTTGGAAGGTGGACAAATCGCGATAGCTGATACCACTGTTGCTTTACTCACCGGAACAGGGCTGAAGTCTCAAGCGGTGTTCTCTGGGTGAACGAAGGAAGATAAAGCCAGTTCAAAACGCAACAGCAGACACTTGGGCTATATCGATCAAGGGCTGAAATGCCCGCTGAGTGGTAGTTCATAGAAAGTGCAACGAGCGACCGCGTTGAGCTCAAAACAGCCTTTCGGTTTTTTTCAGGAAGCTCCACTTCCCGTGGTCGCAATAGCGGCTCGTTTTGAAAGTTCATGATCCTCGGTTAACCTCGCAGAAGTTTTGCAGAGGATTGGAGGGACAATCATCATGAAAAGTTTTACAGTATTAAGTGCTGCAACGCTTCTGAGTTTATTCCAATCGGTAGATGTCCTTGCGCAGGCGCAGCCAACCCCGGAAATGCAGAAAGCCATTGAGTTCTTCGACCAAGCGGGAAACCCTGAAGGACGATGGATTGAAGGTGAAACGATGGTTCCTCATGTAGAAGCCGCGTCTCACTTCAATGCGGCGATGCTGTACTACCCCGGAACAGAGGAATTACAGGACAACGAGATCCGCGTGAGCTTCATGGGTTCGACTTACTACCCATCACAGGATCAATCAGGGATGAGTATCTTTGTCGAACTCGGAAATGGCGACCGTTTCGTTTTTGACATGGGGATTGGTTCACTGCGGAACTACAACAGCTTCTCCGTTCCCTTCAATACGATCAATCACGTCTTCATTTCCCATCTTCATATGGATCATGTGAGCGACCTGCCATACTTCACGATGTTCCGTCCCATTCAAGGTGGATACACACCATTGAATATTTACGGCCCGAGCGGGTCCGAACCTCAATATGGAACACAGCATTTCGTCGATAGCATGATGGCCATGACAGCGTGGCACCAGGATAGCTTCAATGCCTGGCCAATCGGCGAAGGTTATAACCCCAATGTGGTGGAATTCGACTACATGGATGAGGGTGGAACGGTGTACGAAGCAAATGGTGTCAAAATTACCCATTGGCCAACATCACACACCAAAGATGGCGCGACGAGCTACAGATTGGATTGGAATGGTAAAAGCCTTTGCTACACCGGCGATAACCGCCCGAACAGCCTGACCATAAAGTACTGCGAAGGTGTGGATATGCTGATCAGCGAAGTCCAAACAGCTACTGTCTCTGTTACCTCTCGCGCACTTGGAATGCCGGCTGCAATGGCGGCATACACAATCGACACATCGCACACGCCAGCTTATGGCCTCGGTTACATCTGTGAGCAAACACAGCCTAAAGTCTGCGTCGCCTCTCACTACAGTTATGACGATGTTTTCAACAACGAAACGGTTGCCGAAGTTCGCTACCACTACAAAGGCGCTTTTGCATTTGGCGCGCCAGATCTCGTCGTATTCAATCTGCACGGCGATGGAAAAGTATGGTGGCGCGAGGGGGTCACGGGTGAGTCCAATCAGGTTCCGCGGCCAGTGTATACAGATGATGAGATCACATTCCCGGCTCCAAAACATCAGGTCTATGATGTGATCAATGAAACGATTGAGGCCAACGAGATTGATCCGGAACTCTGGTATCCACCTGAGAAGACGCCAGAGCTTGTACGCGAATGGCCTTTGACTGAAGACATCACAATACCAAACCCGTTTGCCAATTAAAGCGGAGCCAATGCGAACCCCGACAATAATACTGATCCTCACGTTGCTAGGTTCAGCAAGCCTTGCAGGGCCTGCTCGACCAGTTGATTGGAGTGATCTCGGCAACAACCTATCGTCTCAGAAGAACCCGTATTACGGGCTAACAGCAGATGAAGCTAGACTGGTCGGAGTTCTGGTGCATACGGCAAAGATGCGGGAAGCCGGTAAAGCTCTTTCCCCGCATTTGCTTCAGGGTGAAAAAATAGCACTGTCGGCGTTAGAGAGTGTTGGCATCAACGGTGCTGCCAAAGTTAATGATGTAGCAGCGTTTGGCAAAATGATGGAATCCAGTCGCAATGACTTAAATGATAGTCTTCTGGATCAATCCATTGAAATTTCCGGCTTCGTTTTGCCTCTGAACTTCACCGAAACCAAGATAACGGAGTTTGTTTTGGTTCCTTTTGCGGGAGCTTGTGTTCACACGCTCCCTCCGTCGCGAAATCAAATGATAGTGGTCAACTATCCGGAGGGTTTTTTGGTAAACGGCTTATTCCAGGCGGTGTCTATTTCTGGGCAATTGGTTAGGGGTGATACGGTGCGCTCGGTTGGATTTTCCGACGGCGTTTCGTCACTCGATATTGGGTATCAGATGGAGGCAGTTTCTGTTGACCCGTTGTGAGAACCAATATGGCTGCTATGTCCGCAAAGTTGGCATTTACCGTATTCGAACGAATAGCCGCACTTAGCGATCTGAGCAGTTACCCTATGTTTCACATTGCGTGGATAACTCAATGCCCCAAACTGGCATCGAGTTCTTTCAGGCAGTGACGACTACATTAGCAAAGGCTGCACAGACAAAGTGGCCGCCGGTATCCTCATTCACCGCCATCTTCTAACCGGCATTTAGCCATACCTGTTCTGGCTTGCGCGCCACACAAACGGATGTCGGCGCGCAGCTAAGGTATCAGCCTTTCTTTACATCGCCTGAAAAGCGTGAGGCGTTTTCCTTGGCGAAGGCAGTGGCATCCGCATCGGCGTCCCAGAAATGAGGGTTAGCTTTGGGGATGGTCAGTGCTTTTTGGACCGCTGGGCGCGAGTCAATGCGATCAAACCAGGCTTTAAGGTGCGTTAAATCAGACACTTCGGTCCGCGCCCAGACATAAGCTCGAGCCCACGGATACAGCATCATGTCGGCGATGGTATATTCATCGGCGGCAATCCAATCGCGCCCGTTCAGGCGAGTATTCATCACCTCTAAGAGACGGCGACTTTCATCGCCATACCTCCGGATCGAGAACGGCTCTACGTGACCGTTCGGGGCTGCGATGTGGTGGAAATACATGGCCTGCCCCATCATCGGGCCGATGTGACCAACTTGAAAGAATACCCACTGCATGACCTCTGATCGTTTGACTGGGTCAGTCGGCAAGAACTTTCCGTATTTCTCAGCCAGGTGCCACAGGATTGCGCCGCTTTCGAAGATTGCGCGCCCTTCGGCCCGGTCAAAAATGGTGGGGATCTTCCCGTTGGGGTTCATTGCGAGGAATTCGGGTGATTTTTGTTCCTGTTTGGAGAAATCGATGTGAGTTAGGTCGTAAGGAACTCCTGCTTCTTCCAGAAAAATAACAGGTTTGTAGCCGTTCATTGTGGCCGCGGTGTAAAGATGGATATCAGGCTGCGACATTGCTGACCTCTGCAAATGCGTTGTTCAGGTGCGCCTCAAAGCGTGTGAAGTCTGCTTCGATGGTCGGGTTCTTCATGACGTCGAACGCTGCGAATGTAGGCAGCGATTGCATTGCAAGGAACCTGGCCGTCAGGTGTATCGGACGCAGCAAATCATCTACGCTGCTACCTTTAAAGAAAGGCTCGGCGTGGTTGTCAAATGCTTCTCTCGGAGCATTAAACGTAACCGAGAGCATGTACTTTTTGTCCGAAAGTTTGCCGCCCATGCCGTAGTTTGACTTGGGTGCGTCCGAAGTCCGGCCATCGCCATCTGCAAAACGTCCATCCATTGCCGAGGTGTAGACTTCGTCCATGTATTTCTTGAACGACCACGGAACGCCCATCCAGTTCACCGGAAACTGCATTATTATAAAATCGGCCCACAGATGGGCGTCGATTTCAGCGTTTACCTCATAATCTTCGGCAACGGTGGTGACACGAACATTATGACCAGCCGAAGCCAGAGTTTCACGCGCCTTTTCGGTCAGGCTGGCGTTAAGTCGACCAGGGGCCGCTTCGTAAGGTTGCGTTCCGTTGATGATAAGAATGTTGCTCATGTTCGTGTCCTATCTGGGTTGCGACCCACTTGACTTATAGTGGGCTTGAACTGAAGTTGTGGTTGAAGGTTTCGAAAAGCAACCAGTATACTTTTGGTAACCTATGTCTTGCATATGAGGATTGTGATGCGCGCAACCGTTGAAGCCGACAAAAATGGAAGAAAACAGGCATCGAACGCATGCAAGCAACCCTGTTCAATAGAACGCGGCATGCGGATACTTGGTGGAAAGTGGACGGGTTCTATTCTGTGGCACCTGAAGGATGGGCCTGTCAGGTTCAATGATTTGTCCCGGATGATCGGTGGCGCCAGCAAGAAGATGATAACTGAAAGGCTGCGGCAGCTAGAGACGCAGGGGCTGGTTGATCGCAAGGTGATGCAAACGTCACCTGTTTCCGTAGAGTATTCTCTCACCGATTTAGGTCGGACAGCTTTGTGCTTTCTGGATGAGTTGCGGCACTGGGCAGATGCGCTGCCGACCTCTGTCGTAACCCCCGACTGATTTTGCAAAAAACCGAAACTAAGTTATGGTAATGCCGCATACCCGAGAATGTCTCAGGTAAGTCTTGATAGCTGACATAATCACATGCTTCACTTTTTGGGCCAGCTTGGCGTGTCGGCTGGTTGGCCCAAAAAACCGGGGAGCAGCAGCTTCCTAACACTGTTTGAACGGTGCAGTCGCGTTGCGGTTAAAAATAAGCGCCGAAAACAGCCAACATGGAGATATCAAATGAAAAAATTAGCCACACTATTGGGAGGCGTATCGATGGCGGTCGCCGGGCCTGCAATGGCTGCGGACATTGTAATCGGTGTTCCCAACTGGCCTTCGGTGAATGCGACCGCGCATATCTTGAAAGTCGCGATCGAACAGAACCTTGGGCTTGAGGTCGAGTTGCAGAACGGAACCAACCCGATTGTGTTCGAGGCGATGGATTCCGGTGCGATGCATGTGCACCCTGAGGTTTGGATGCCGAACCAGCAGAACCTGCACGATACCTATGTGACCGACAAAGGCACCGTTACGTTTAATGCTAACGGCGTCGAAGCCTTTCAGGGAATGTGTGTCGACAAGGGCACTGCAGAAGCCAACGGGATCAAGTCGATTGAGGATTTGACCAATCCCGATGTCGCTGCGCTGTTCGACAGCAACGGTGATGGCCAGGGTGAGCTTTGGATCGGTGCGCCAGGTTGGGCCTCGACGAACGTCGAAAAAATCAGGGCCAAGTCCTATGGCTATGACCAGATCTTTGAACTGACCGAGATTGACGAAACAGTGGCATATGCGAACCTTGATAATGCGATCAAGGCGGGCGATCCGTGGGTCGGTTTCTGCTATACGCCGCACTACGTCTTTGCTCTGCATGACATGCAAATTCTGGAAGAGCCGGCCTATGATGCGGCTAAATGGAATGTGCTGCAGCCGACAGACGACCCAGATTGGCTTGAGAAGTCCGAAGCCGGAGTTGCCTGGGATCTGGCCTACCTGCACCTGCACTATGCCAAGTCCCTTGAAGAAGAGTATCCGGAAGTGGCCACAATGCTTTCTAACATGAAGCTGGATACCGATACGGTTTCGGCCATGACCTATGCGCTGGTGATCGAAGGCAAAGAACCTTTGGCCTATGCAGAAGAATGGGTTGGCGCGAACGAAGATGCCGTCCTGAGCTGGATGTCCGAGTGATCGACGTCGGCCAGAACTGAAACTCGGGCAGGCCGTCGGGATCTCCCGACGGCCTGTTTTGCATCAAAGGGACAATTATGACCGAAACAGTCGTTAAACTGACGGATGTCTGGAAGATCTTTGGCGAACGGGCCGAAGAAGCCATGACCGCAGTGCGGAACGAAGGGATTGGAAAGCCCGAAGTTCTAGAGAGATTCAATTGCGTCGTTGGTGTGCAGGGCGCGACCTTCGAAGTACCTAGGGGTGAGATTTTCTGTATCATGGGCCTGTCTGGCTCGGGTAAGTCGACGTTGGTGCGTCACGTGAATCGCCTGATCGAGCCGACCGCCGGTAAAATCGAAATTCTGGGCCATGATGTGTCCAAGATTTCCGAATCCGAACTTCGCCGCATCCGGGCTCAGCAGATTGGTATGGTGTTCCAGCATATGGCGCTGATGCCCCACCGTTCAGTGCGCGATAACGTGGCCTATCCACTGGAAATCCGTAAGGTATCTAAATCAAAACGCTGGGCTGTTTCCGATCACGCCTTGGGGTTGGTGGATCTGACGGGGTACGAAGATCGTCTGCCCAAGGAATTGTCTGGTGGTATGCAGCAACGGGTAGGGATCGCCCGCGCTCTGGCTTCCGACCCGGAAATCCTGCTGATGGACGAGCCTTTCTCGGCTCTTGACCCGTTGATCCGTTTGCAATTGCAGGATCAGTTCAAAGCCTTGGTGGCGCAACTCCAAAAGACCACGTTGTTCATCACGCACGATCTGGATGAGGCCATTCGCATCGGTCACCGTATCGCCATCATGAAAGACGGGGTGATCGTACAGATCGGCACACCGGAAGACATCGTTATGAACCCGGCGGATGATTATGTGCGCGAGTTCGTGCAGGGTATTTCCAAGCTGAAGCTGGTCAAAGCCCATTCGATCATGGAGCCGCTCGCAAGCTATTCCGGCCCGACCGAAGGCGCGCCGCGCGCGGATGAGGGGGCTGATTTGGACCAGTTGATCGATCTGGCGGTGAATACAGAGTTGCCAGTCATCATCACGGATTCAGGCAATGATGTCGGTGTCGTTACAAAACCGCGCCTGCTACGTGGCATCCAGGGGGGCAAAAATGACTGACGCAACCACCGAAGTAAAAGTCACCGCTGCCTCGGATATTGAAGTCGATCGCGATGCGCTAGATCGCTCGATTCACGAATTCGCAGGGGCAAACGGGGATTATTACGTTAACGCCTTTCACAAGATACACGATGCGACTAGTGCCGTTCCCAATACCTTTAACGTGTGGGCGGCAGTTTTGGGGCCATTTTGGTCCGCTTCTCGTGCGATCTGGGGGATGTTCTGGACTTTTCTGATCCTTGAAATCATTGCGTGGGTCCAGATCGGGCGCGGTGCATGGGGCAACCCTGGCGCTGATCTGGCAGAACGTGCTGCTCGTCAGCAGGAACGTGCGAACGAGCTTTTGGCACGGGCTGCCGAAGCCACCGAGAAAGCGGATATCGACCGTTTTAACAAACTGGCTGCGAATATTCAGAAAGCCGCTGATGCCAGCCTTGAGAAAGCGCAAGCCGCTCAAGCAGAGTCTCTGGGCATCATGGTCACGGGCTTGCTGATGCTGCTGGTGTTCAAACTGGTGCAGGGGTTCTACGCGGATCGAGTGTATGAAAAGCAGTACTCGAAATGGCGCATCGACCCGTCCAGCACCGAAAGCGGTCAATCGACCCGAAACACGGTGTTGGGAGCTGTTCTGATCGCCGCAATTGGGCCTTTGATTGTCTACAAGTTTACAGTCAACGCATCGTTGGCCATGTTGGACGCCTTCCCTGAGAAAGAAGTCTCGGCACTTATTCTTGGCGAAGGGCAGGGCACCCTGTTCTCTACATTGGCCAGCTGGATGGAGGCGCAGATTGACGCCGCAGCCGCGGCTGGAGGGGATATATTCGACGGGATCGTCGCGGGCGTGCGCTCAGTGCTTGACGCTTTGACGATTGCTCTGATCGGGTCGCCTTGGCCGGTTGTGATGCTGGTTATCTGCGTGACGGCGTGGCGTGCGGCAGGGCCGCGTGTGGCAATCTTTACCGCGTCCTCGTTGGCATACATCTCTCTGCTGGGCTATTGGGATGTTGCAATGGAAACGGTGGCACTGGTGGGAGCTGCGGTGCTGCTTTGCGTCGTATTCGGTATCCCTCTGGGCATCTGGTTTGGTAAATCCGCGCGGGCTTACCGAGCTGCGGAACCGGTTTTGGATTTGATGCAGACCCTTCCGGCATTCGTTTACCTGATCCCGATCATCGCGTTCTTTGGCACCGGTAACCCTCCGGGCATTCTGGCCACAATCATCTTTGGTATGCCACCAGTGATCAGGCTAACGGCGCTCGGGATGCGCGGGGTTCCAGAAAGTATCAAAGAGGCTGCCGTGGCCTTTGGGGCGTCCAAGTGGCAATTGCTCAAAGACGTCGAGATACCACTGGCATTGCCGTCGATCATGACCGGCGTGAATCAGACAATTCTTATGTGTCTGTCGATGGTCGTGATCATCTCACTGATTGGCGGCGGAGGATTGGGCAAAGAGATCCTTGAAGCTTTGCAATACGCGGCTAAGGGACCGGGCCTGCTGGGTGGGTTTGCCATTCTGTTCTGTGCGATGGTCATCGACCGGATCGTGCAAGGCGCCTTCCGGCGAGAAGACGAGAAAGTTTAAACAAACCTGCGCCCCCGGTTCTGATCGGGGGCGTTTTTCTTTGATCGGGGGCGAAAATGACAGACCGCTATGAACAGTCGATGATGGACAATCTCTATTGGTGGGGCGTGCCGACTTTGTTTCGCTGCCCCAATGTTGGGCCGCAAGGTCAGGATATCGCTTTGGTCGGAGTGCCGCATTCAACTGGCAACGGCACCACAGAAAGGGATCAGCACTTGGGCCCTCGTGCGCTCCGCAATGTGTCGGCTGTGCAAAGGCGTGTGCATACGGTTTTCGAAATAGACCCTTGGAACAGCGCCAAGATCGCGGATGTCGGGGACGTTCCGTTTCCTCGTGCGAATGACAATGAAGACTGCATTGAACGTATCACTGCGTTCTACAAGGATATCGACGCAGCAGGCGCGCGACCCGTTTCGGTTGGCGGAGATCATTCGATCACCGGTGGAATCGTACAGGCGTTGGGCCGAGGTAAATTGGCAGGGGGAGAGCCGGTCAGTTTTCTTCATCTGGACGCACACACGGATGTCTTTACCAAGGTTGACCATTTCCTGGGCGCCAAGAAGTCGGCAGCCCACTGGGGGGCCTATCTGGCGGAACAAGGACAGGTTGACCCGACGCGGTCCATGCAGATTGGCTTGCGGGGTCATCCACGCAGCTTGGACTGGCTGCAGCCGTCTTATGACTACGGCTACAATATCGTCACCATGCGCGAGTTCCGTCAGCGCGGGCTGGCGGATGTGGTGGCGCAGGCCAGAGAAGTGCTGGGTGATCGACCGGTCTATATCACCTTCGATCTGGATTGCCTTGACCCGACTGTCGCGCCTGCGGTGTCCAATCTGGAGCCGGGCGAAAAGGGTTTTGACATAGACGAGGCCGTCGGCATCCTACGTGCCGCGCGTGGCTTGAATATCGTGGGTGGAGACGTGGTCTGCATGATGCCCACAAAGGATAGCCCGAACAACATCACCGCACTGACAGCGGCGGCGGTGATGTTTGAGATGATCTCGATGATTGCCGAAAACGTCAGCTAGCGACGTGCATCCACGGCCTGTGCAAGAACGCAGAGCAGTTCGAACATCAACGAGATACCCAGCCAGGCTGTGCCACCGTTGGGGTCGAAAGGCGGCGAAACCTCGACGAGGTCAGCCCCGATCAGGTTCAACCCACCCATCTGGCGAATGACCAGCTGAGCCTGAAAGCTGTTCGGGCCGCCGATTTCGGGGGTTCCGGTGCCGGGGGCAAAAGTCGGGTCAACAAAGTCGATATCATAGGTGCAATAGGTTGGTGCGGTCCCGACAATACTGCGAACTTCGATCATGACATCCTCGATGCCCCGATCAAACAGTTCTTCTATGCGAATGATGCGAATGCCTTGTGCCTCACCCCATTCGATATCTTCAGTGTTGTAGGCCGTTCCGCGTATGCCGACCTGGACAAAACGTTTGGGATCCACCAGCCCCTCTTCGACAGCGCGGCGGAACGGTGTCCCATGGGTAAACTTGTGTCCGCCAAAATATCCATCAAACAAATCGGTGTGACTGTCGAACTGTATCAGGCCCAGCGGACCCTCGGCTGCCAAAGCACGCAGGACGGGCAGGGTGGTCAGGTGATCTCCACCAGCAGTTAGCGGTGTGATATTGCGCGTTTTCAGGTCCGAGTAAAACTCGGTCACTCGGTCCAAAGTATCGTGAATGTCTACAGGATTCGGCGCAACATCACCAAGATCGGCGCAATTAACCAGCGAAAACGGCGCAACACCCGTGACGGGGTTCATGGCCCGGATCATTGTGGAATAGTCGCGTAATTGACGGGGCCCGTGCCGCGCGCCGGGGCGGTTGGTTGTACCGCCATCCCACGGGATGCCAACTATGCCCAACTCGACCTCGGAAATCCGGTCATGATCCAGTGATAAGCCCGGCAACCGCATGAACGTAGGGATGCCAGCAAACCGAGCAAGATCCATCGCCGAAACGGGTTGAAAAAACGAGTTGGCCATCAGCGTGCTATCCTTCGAAAACCTTGGGAAAGCCTAGCGAGAAGCAAGTGCCATGTCATGACATGATCTAACCAGGCTTGTACGTTCCAGCACTTGCAGGTGCTCTAGGGCAAAGACGCCAATCATCCGACATGTGGTTGACCTAGTTGCATAGTAAGGCCGCTTGCGCGTTTGAAGCTAAATACCCAGTCAGATCGCCCAAGTTCACCATTGTCGTCAGAGCAAAACTTTGCTTGGCTGAGGCCGACGAAATCGAAGCCAGGGGAAGTCCCAGTGTCGAAATCTCTGAGCCTCCGTTGGTTGGAAGTTTTCCAGCTAGTCGCTAAGTCTGGTTCGATCCAGCAGGTCGCGTCCGAAACGGGGTTGTCCATCAGTACAGTCTCGAACCACCTGCGCAGCCTGGAAGCATCGCTGGGTGTCGACCTTGTTGATCACGGGCGTCGCCCGATGGGCCTGACGCCTGCAGGTGAGGTGTTTGCACGGTATGTGCGCGACGGTCTGACTGTTCTGAGGCGAGGTGAAGCTGAAATACGGTCCGGAAACTGGCGCCACGCAACGGACTTACGATTGGCGTTGATCGACGACTTTGATAATCAAATTGCGCCTGATCTGTTCCTCTTTTTGGCGAAGGCTTTGCCGCGTTGCAATTTCCGTCATTACACGCGGCCCAGTCACGAGATCATCGAGAAACTGCAGGAACATAAACTGGACGCGGGTATTGCCACCCGACCGTCCGAGCGGACCGAGGGTTTGATTGAATACCCACTGATGCGCGATCCATTCATAGTGATTTTGCCAAATAGCTACGACGGCGCACCCAAGGAGTTGTTCACTCCGGATGCAAGCTTGCCGCTTTTGCGGTATTCCCGGGACTACATGATTGGGAAACAAATCGAAATTCAGTTGGCGCGCAGTAAGTATGACCTTCCCAATCGGTTCGAGCTTGAATGCAATCAGTCCATCATGGGGCTTGTCTCTGAGGGCAGTGGTTGGGCGATTACTACGGCCGCAAGTTTCTATAGGGCCCAAAGGTTCCACGATAGCGTGAAAGCCATCCCGTTTCCGGGCAGAAATTTCGTTCGAACGGTCTCGCTTTTCACGACTGAGGTTTATCCCGAGACGACTTCGAAACTGATCCACAAGGTGATGGCCGGACTGATCCGGCAACACTTTACCGAACCGATGTGTGCCTCTTACGGTTGGTTGAGAAGTGATTTCCGAACGATGGAGACCGATGCTGTCTAGCACACCGACGAGCCGCTGAAACTAGTGCTGTCACATTCCTTGTGTGCAGCAATCCTGCATTTGCCGTCGCACCTGATTTAGCTGCCATCGACAGGATAAGCAGGCCAAATTGCTGGGTTTATGACGCATTTCCTTGCAGGAAATCGCATTTAGTTGCACCAATATATACTAGGTCGAGGATTTCCTTCAGTCAGACCAAGCCAAATATCTAGGCTATTTGGGGTGCTGCGACTGGGTTGAATGTTAGGCTTTACCCGATGGGGTAGGGACCTTCCGGGATTTGCGTTTAAGGGGGCGGCCCGGACAATCATCCTCGTGCTGTGGGCTTTGGCCCGGCAGAATAGGAGGTATTATGTATCAGAAAATTCTTGTTCCGATGGCGCTGGACCACGGTATTTCTCAGCACACCCTTGAGGTGGCGCGCGCCTTGTCCGGCGATGAGGTCGAGATTGTGGCTCTGCATGTTTATGAAATGCCGCAAGGATCGGTCAGTGCCTATTTGGACAAAGACGTTGTTACCGAAGGTTTTCGGGCTGCAGGTAATCTGCTTCGAGAAAAAATCTCCGAACTTGAAGGCGTGCAAGCCGAAATTGTCAAAGGACATACTGCCCGGACGATAATAGATTATGCCAACCAGAACGCGTTTGATTGCATAGTCATTGGTTCGCACAAGCCCGGCCTTAGCGACTATTTCCTTGGATCGACTGCATCACGCGTCGTGCGTCATGCGACTTGCGCCGTGCATGTCCATCGCAAAATTTGACGCGTACAGCGTTTTAGCGTGCTTGATGTGCGGACAGAAAGTTCTGAACCCGTCGTTTGAGTTTGTACCTAAGTCGTGGGCAACGTCACGCTCAGCCATCACTGAGTATGCCTGAGCGCTCTGCCGCCTTCGCAGGTAAGAGATTTACCGTTTTCGGCTCAGCAACTGGCCGAACCCTTCGACAGGATCGGGAATTTTTGCCAGCTGCAATGCTTGAAACATCATCGCTTGGTTGGAACTGATCACAGGCTTCCCGACAGCTTCTTCCACACGCGCCAAGGCCTCAACACTGCGCATATCCGTACAAGACAAGACTAGAGCTGCAGCCTCTGGATGGTCCGCGGCTACACCCAGTTCAAACACAGCGTCGGGGTCGAGCGCCCCTTGTCCCGTGTTATCCAATGTTCCTGACACCTCGGACCGTTGCAGGGTCTCGACTCCAATCTTGGACAGAAACTCAATTGCCATGTCGTTGATGGCAGGCACGTAGGGAGAGGCAAATCCAATACGCCGAACATCAAGTGTGTTCAAAGCATGGACCAAAGCCCCAGCTGCTGTGACCGTTTCAGCACCGCTTTCAACACTGATCTTATGGGCCAAGTTACGGTCAAATTCCGGGCCATGCGTCAGTGTCGCCGAGGTGCAGCCATAAAGCACGACGTCCGGTTTTGCGCCCATCAGAAGGTGCAAAGGGTCGTCCAGATCGGCCGCCCCAAGGCCATGCATTTGGGACTCATCGGGGATTTCATCCTCATCATACCCGCCCATCCGCGCAATGTGCAGCGAAACACCCGGTGGGCTCATCAATGCCAGATCAGGTTCGAGGTTGGTGTTTGTGAAAGGAACCAAAACACCAAATCGCGCGAGGCCTCTTGATGGAGTCATACCTGCCGCTCCTCTTTCCATTCTGTGAGTAGATTTATAGCCGCGTTCATGGCTTCTTCCGGGCCGACCGTCATGCGTAATGTGCTTGGCAAACCGGCCCCACCCTGGGCGCGTAAGAACACGCCTTCGGCCCGCAAGGCGGCGTCGGCCTGCTTGGCCGTTTCCGCATTCCCAAGATTGAAAAGCAGAAAATTGGTGAAGCTTGGATAGCAGTGAAACCCAGTCTGCCGAAGCTTGACGGCGGCCTGGTCACGCAGCTTTGCGGTTAGCGCACATGTCTCCCGCATGTACGCATCGTCTCTCGCGGCTGCTGCGGCAGCCACTTGCGCTGCGACGGAAACATTGTTTGGGTTCAGAGCCTTGCGTATCTCAGACGCGATCGCGTGGGGGAAAAGACCCCATCCCACGCGCAAGCCCGCCATGCCGTAAGCTTTGGAAAACGTCCTCAAAACCACGGTGTTTCCACCCTGAACCATGTCAAAGCACCGGTCGCCCAAGTGGTCCGAAAACTCTCCGTATGCTTCGTCAATCACCAACAAGATGTCCGGTCGCAAGCCTTGTCTCAAACGAACAAGTTCTGATTTGGGAACACGTGTGCCTGTCGGGTTTCCCGGATTTGCGACAAAAACTACCCCGGTGTCCGGGCGCACTACATCAAGAAGGCTATCGATACTGACAACCGCATCTTCCTCACCTGCGGTATCGAACCTCGCGTTGGCAACTTGAGCAGCCGTGCGGAAAAAGGGGTACGCGTGCTCAGGGGCTAGAACAGCCCTATCTGGCCCCGAAAATACTCTAGCAATGCAGCCAATCAGATCCAGAGAGCCGCTGCCGCATAATACACTACCCGGGTCGATATCGTGCAATTCTGCCAGTGCGTTACGCAGGTCTGTCCAATCTGGGTCGGGATAAAGCATCGAGGTTTTCAAGGCGCGTGCAGCGGCCTCAACGGCTAAGGGGCTTGGCGGCCGAATACTTTCGTTCTGAGAAAGCGAGATTAATGACTTACCGTCCGGCGCGTTCAGATCAGCCAGGGCGTAGGGGGCCAGTTGCGCGATATGAATGTGGGCGCGGGTCATTTCAATCTCCCATACCGGGTTTCGGCTGCGCTGTTGGTGACTAGGCCGGCGCGAATATCGGCGTCAATTTCGGTCTGAGATCGTTTGGATGCCGACCCAAATCCACCGCCGCCGGGCGTTTCAAAGATCAGTGTTTCTCCTGCCTTGATCCGGACCTCGCCTTTTCCGGGGAGATTCCTGCCCCCAGGTTCTACGGTGATGCGCCCGGGTGCGCCGTCTTGCCCGCCGCTTCTACCTTTGGCCGCATTTCTGATCCGCTCAACAGACAAAAACAGCATCAAGTCCTGATCCTTGGAAGCGCTGAGTTCGATGTGCTGACCCAGACCACCTCGGAAACGACCCGCGCCGCCCGAGTCCGCTCGCAGTTCTCGACGATGGAATAGAACAGGTGCGGTGGCTTCGGTGGTTTCGATCTGACTCCCCCATACGCCGCTTGGGAACGCGGTCGCAGACAAGCCGTCCAACCCCGGTCTTGCACCAGTGCCGCCATTGAACACCAACTCAAGTGCAAACAGATCATCGCCGCGATCTACTGCCTCTGGTGCGTGGCGCAGCGGCAGATCGTACATGCAGGATGCCCCTTCGGCCGGCACTTTGTCGGGCACTGCCTGAGACAGGCAACCATAGACCAGATCAGGTGTCATCTGGCCCAGCGTATGTCGCATTGCGACAGGTGCAGGTGACTGCGCGTTCAGAATACAGCCCTTTGGCCCGGTTACGCGAAACGGGTCAAGTGAGCCGGCGTTATTGGGAATGTCCGCTCCGATGACGCAACGCAGGGCAAAAACTGAATAGGCCGTCGCATAGTTGAGCGGAACGTTTATGCCTTTGCCGACGCAAGGCGCTGAGCCATCGAAATCAAGCAGCAAGTGATCGTCGGCAATAGTTAGGGCGGCGTGAAGTTCAATATCTTCATCATAGCCGTCAACCTTCAAGACGTGATGCCATGTCCCTTTGGGCAGGTCCGAGATGACCTCGAGCGTCCCTCGCCTAGACGTTTCTATGATGTAGTCCGATAGGTTCAGCAGATCAGCGATGCCGAATTCCTGCATCATCTGTACCAACCGGGTTGCCCCGGCCTCGCAGCAGGCGATCAAAGCATAGATGTCACCCTCGTTGGCAATTGGTTCACGAGAGTTGGACTTTACAATGTCCAGCAATAGCGCGTTTACCTCACCCTGGCTGACCAGTTTGCAAGGCGGGATCAAAAGCCCCTCGTCATAGATATCCGACCCTTCCGGCCCCATGCCAAGCCCGCCAAGGTCGACCAGATGAGAGGTGCAGGCGGTGTACCCAATGACGGCCCCATTGTGGAACACAGGCATCATGAGCAGGAAGTCATTCAAATGCCCTGACGCAATCCACGGGTCATTCGTCATGTAAATGTCGCCGGGTTTCATCTCACTTTGCGCGAAACGGGACCGCAGGGTTTTAACCGCTTCGGCCATCGTATTGATGTGCCCGGGCGTCCCTGTAACGGCTTGAGCCAGCATCCTGCCTTGCGCGTCAAATATACCGGCCGAGATGTCGCCACATTCACGCACGATAGGGCTAAAGGCCGCACGAATGAGAGCCTGTCCTTGCTCCTCTACCACCGCGAGAAGCCGGTTCCACATCACTTGCAAGCGCGTATCTGATTGGATCATTTCTGGGCCTCCTCTTGGCGTGTCAGCCAAATATTGTTCTGCGCATCTACCGAGGCAGCGAAGTCAGCGCTGACGAAGGTCGTTGTCTGCGCTTCGACAATCAGCGCAGGTCCTGTCAGAGCTGCGCCCGGGCTGAGATCGGCACGATTGAAAACATCTGCAGTTCGCCATTCTCCGGTGACATCACAGAGAACCTCGCGTTTTGAAGCAGGGCTTGCAGGGTGCGCCTCAGCATCCTTGGGGTGGGCAATCAGCGCGGCCTCTGTTGAGGAAACTGATAACCCCCAGTTCAGAACCTCAATGGTCATGCCCGGTACGACGCGGCTGAATTGTCGGCTGTATTCAATTTCGAACGACTGCCTCAAAGTGTCGACATCTGATGGGGTTAAATCCCGGTCAGGCAGGCGGATTTCGATCTCGTGGCCCTGACCGTGGTACCGCATGTAGGCGACCCGGCGCTGATGTAGCTGTTCGTCTGGCGCGCCGGCGCGAACCACCTCTTCCGCTTCGTTATGCATTGCCGAGAAGAATTGGTTGAGGCCATCTATGTCCAGCGAGTTCAACTGGGAATAGCGTGACCGGATCACCTCATAGGATACAGGGGCAAATAGAAAACCGACCGCAGATCCCACGCCGGGGTCGGGGGGGATTAGCACTCGCTGCATCTGTGCCCGGCGGGCGACCCTGGTTGCGTGAAGAGGGCCATTGCCGCCAAATGCGATCATCACCCGATCAGCGAGGTCCTTACCGGATTCAACCGCATGCATCCGGGCCGCGCTGGCCATGCTTTCATCGACAATTTCACTGACCGCGAACGCACCTTGGTCAGGCTCAATGCCAAGTGGGGTTGCCACATCACTATCTAAAGCTGCGAGCGCAGCGTCGGGGTCGATCTTGAGCCGACCTTCGGCAAATCGTCCGGGTTCAATCAGGCCAAGTGTGAGATCGGCGTCGGTCACGGTCGGCTTGTCACCCCCTTTGCAAAACGCGGCAGGGCCTGGATCTGATCCAGCGCTATGGGGGCCAACCTGCAGCCGCCCGAGGCGGTCAACACTGGCGATTGAGCCGCCTCCGGCTCCGATTTCAATCATCTCGATGACCGGGATGCGAACGGGCATGCCGGACCCTTTGATGAACCGTTCAGCCCGTGAGATTTCGAATTTTCGCGCCGTTTGGGGTCGGAAATCGTCAATCAAACACAGTTTGGCCGTGGTGCCCCCCATATCAAAGGACAACACGTTCTTTTCATCGGTCGCACGGGCGATGCGTGCCGCTAGAACTGCCCCTCCGGCTGGGCCGGACTCCACCAAACGAATTGGTAATCTCGCGGCTGTTTCCAGCGTTGTCATACCACCTCCTGCCGTCATCATCAGGATGGGGCAGGTCAGGCCCTTGTCACGAAACTGAGTTTCAAAGTCACGCAGGTAACCGGCCATAATCGGTTGCACATAGGCATTGGCAATCGTTGTGCATAAACGGTCAAACTCGCGGGCTTCGGGGCTGACTTCGTGGCTGAGCGAAATGACTAGGTCAGGTCGATGTTTGCTGAGCAGATCACGCAGTCTCAACTCGTGGGATGGGTTGGCATAAGAGTGCAGCAAGCAAATCGCGACGGCCTCGACTTTCAGCGCCTCTAGCTCGGCGATCAAAGGCGCGATGCCTGTTTCGTCCAATGGTTCAAGCTCGCACCCGTTTGCATCGATCCGTCCCCCGATTGTCAGAGAATGTGTGCGAGGAACGATCAGATCTGGTTTGACCAAGTTTAGAGCATATTGGCTATAGCGCCTCTCATACGCGATCTCGAGAATGTCTCGAAAGCCTCGCGTCGTGATCGATGCGGTTTCAGCGCCTCGACGTTCGATAAGCGCGTTGGTGGCAAGTGTAGTGCCGTGGATAAAGCCACTGACTTGCGACCAGTCCGCCTCTGCGGTCTGGATCACGCGGTTGGCTCCTTCGATGGCACCCAAAGCGGGGCGCTGAGGCGTAGTTGGTGTTTTCGTAGTCGCCACCACTTGTGATGCGCGATTTACAAGGACGGTGTCGGTGAACGTGCCACCGATATCGATTGCCATACGCAATCCGTCTGAATTGGACATTTGGGTATCAGCCTGAAAAAGGGAAACAAACCCGAAGGTGGGTTAAGCGTGAATGGTCTGATCCCAACGGGTCAGGCGACCAGATCGCACCCGGTTTCGCGACGCATCATCGGTTGTCGAAGGCTGGCTGTCACAATCACAGTTCCCTGTCTATCAGCTGACGCTGACATTGAGCGAGAGAATACCCATACGTCAACACATCTTTGCAGAGTCATGTGCGTTGAGCGCAGAAACTATGAGGATGGGTTGGGCGTTTTCTTTAGGATTGGGTAACTGAATTTACTGTTTCGGAGATTTGAGGCATTTCACGCAGAACTCTGCCTCGACATTCGGCATGCGATCGGTGTTTGTTAGGCTCGCTGAGCCAAACAAGAAAGGCGCGCGCTGTCAGAGGCATAGACCAGGCGCCGGGAAAAATGACATAAGTTGCGTCAAGAAGACCAACGAAGGGAGATGACAATGAAAAAGTTTCTAGCGGCCGCTGCGGTTTCCGCATTGTGTGCCTCTGGTGCGCTGGGCGAAGTCAAAGTCGGGATGATCACTACTCTTTCCGGCGGTGGCGCCGGGTTGGGCATTGATGTGCGCGACGGGTTCATGCTGGCGATCGCGCAGTCCGGGCGTGATGACGTAGAGGTTGTGATCGAGGATGATCAGCGCAAGCCGGACATCGCTGTTCAACTGTCCGACAAGATGATCCAATCCGAACGCGTTGATGTGATGACTGGTATCATCTGGTCTAACCTCGCTATGGCGGTCGTTCCTGCGGCGGTGAACCAGGATGTCTTCTACCTGTCCCCGAACGCGGGTCCGTCGCCTTTGGCCGGGCAGGGGTGCCACCAGAACTATTTCAACGTCGCTTGGCAGAACGATAACCTTCACGAGGCCGCTGGAGCCTATGCCAACGGTGCGGGTTACAAGAACAGCTTTATTCTGGCCCCGAATTATCCCGCAGGTGTGGATGCCCTAACTGGTTACAAACGGTTCTTTGAGGGAGATCTGGCCGGTGAGGTTTATACCGAGCTTGGGCAGACTGACTACGCTGCCGAGATCGCGCAGATCCGTGCAAGCGATGCGGACAGCGTGTTCTTTTTCCTTCCGGGAGGCATGGGGATTTCCTTCCTGAAGCAGTACGCTGACAGCGGTATCGATCTGCCTGTGGTTGGTCCGGCCTTCAGCTTTGATCAGGGTATCCTGCAGGCGGTTGGCGATGCGGCGTTGGGTGTGGTGAACACCTCGCAGTGGAACAAGGATATCGACAACCCGACCAACTCGGCGTTTGTTGAAAGCTTCCAGGCGGAATACGGGCGGCTGCCTTCGCTTTACGCCAGCCAAGGGTTCGACACAGCCAATCTGCTGTTGTCGGCGCTGGACAAGGCCGATCCGTCGGATGCCGATGCTTTCCGCGAAGCGCTCCGAGCTGCTGAGTTTGACAGTACCCGTGGCGAATTCAGCTTTGGTCCGAACCATCACCCGGTCCAGACGATCTATGCGCGCGAGGTGGTCAAGGAAGGTGACGTGTTCACCAACAAGATCCTAGGTGTTGCGCTGGAAAACCACTCTGACGCTTATGCGGCCGATTGCAAAATGTAACTGACCTACTGCCCGCCCCCCGATAGCGGGGCGGGCAGACCATCGGAGTTTCCATGTCATCGATCCTGATTATCGAGCAGATCCTCAACGGGCTGCAGTTCGGCGTCATGCTGTTCTTGATGGCGGCTGGCTTGACGCTGATTTTCGGCGTGATGGGGCTGATCAATCTGGCTCATGGCTCGCTGTATATGGTCGGAGCTTTTGCCGCTGCGGCCGTGGCTGGGGCTACCGGGTCTTTCCTATTGGCGCTGATTGCCGCCTTGGCTGCTGCTGCGCTGGCGGGGGCAATTGTCGAGATGGTTGTGATCCGGCGATTGTACAACGCGCCGCATCTGGATCAGGTGCTCGCCACTTTTGCGCTGATCCTGATCTTTTCCGAAGGCACGCGCTGGGTGTTCGGGTCCTTCCCACTGTTTCTGGATATTCCCGACGCTCTGTCAGGGCCTGTCACGCTGCCCGGCGGGATCGAATACCCGCTTTACCGTCTAACCCTGATCGGAATCGGGCTAGCCGTGGCCGTGGGTCTTTGGGCACTGATCGAACGCACCCGGTTGGGCATACAAATCCGGGCCGGAGAGAATGACCGAGAGATGATCGCTGCGCTGGGGGTCGATATCTCGAAACTCTACACACTGGTCTTCGCGGTGGGCGCGGCGCTTGCCGGGCTGGCAGGCGCTCTGGTCGGTGCGATCCAGTCGGTGCAGGTGGGCATGGGGGAACCAGTGCTGATCCTGGCTTTCGTAGTCATTGTCATAGGCGGCATCGGATCGGTGCGGGGTGCCTTTATCGGTGCGCTATTGGTTGGGCTGACTGATACTTTAGGCGGTGTGTTCCTGCCTGAAGTGTTTAAGCTGTTCATGGACAATGGTGCTGCGCAGAAAAGCGGATCAGCGCTGGCTTCGATGGGCATCTACGTTCTTATGGGGCTGGTGCTGATCTGGCGGCCCACCGGCCTGTTCGGAGCGCGCGCATGAGGCTGAACGAAAACTACCTCAACGCGCTGGTGATCGCGGGTCTTTTGGCGCTGCCGCTTTGGGCAGTTGTTGCGGATCAGCCTTTTACAATCACGCTGGTGACGCGCGCAGTGATCCTCGCCCTGGCCGCAGTAGGATTGAATATCATCCTTGGGATCGGTGGCATGGTCAGCTTTGGTCACGCCGTGTTCTTCGGGATCGGCGGGTACGTAATGGGCATCTTAGCCTATCATGCGCAGACCTATACCGCGCTTGATTTGGGGCTTTTCTCAACTGGCGGAACCAAGTCCATGCCAGTGATTTGGCTGGCGTCCATGGTCCTGTCGGCGCTGGTGGCATTCTTTATCGGGCTGCTGTCGTTGCGGACGTCCGGCGTGTATTTCATCATGATCACGCTCGCCTTTGGGCAAATGTTCTTCTACTTTGCCATCTCTTGGGCGCAATACGGCGGTGAGGACGGCCTGTCGATCTATGTTCGCAATGGATTTCCTGGCCTGAACACGTTGGTGCCGATCCAGTTCTACGGCGTCTGCTTTACACTGCTTTGTCTGGTGCTGTTTGTGTTTTCACGCCTGCAGGCCGCACCCTTTGGGCTTGCGTTGAATGCCGCGCGCCAAACGTCAGAGAGGGTGGAAACAGTTGGTTTGAACCCGATGCGGCTAAAGCTGCTGGCCTTCGTGATCTCCGGAGCGATCACCGGTTTGGCCGGCGCGTTGTTCGCCGACCTTAACCGCTTTGTCTCGCCTACGATGTTCAGTTGGCAATTGTCCGGCGAACTGATCGTGCTGATTGTTATCGGTGGGGTAGGGCGACTAATGGGGCCGGTGATCGGAGCCTGCGTTTTTGTCGCGCTGGAGCATTTCTTGGGAGAGCTCACCGACTTCTGGCACGTCTATCTGGGTATTGTCTTGCTTTGCATCGTGCTGTTCGGGCGCGGCGGCCTGATTGGCTTGCTGACTGGCAAGGAGGGTGCTCATGTCTGACCCCGTTCTCGCCACGCTGAACCTGAACAAGAGCTTTGGTGCATTGAAGGCCACGGATGACGTGTCTATTGATCTGAGGCAGGGTGAAATCCACGCAATCATCGGTCCAAATGGCGCCGGTAAGTCAACGTTGATCCAGCAGATTTGTGGTGGTTTGCGGCCGGATTCCGGGCAGGTCATGTTGAATGGCCAAGATGTTTCAAGCCATACAACGCAGGCGCGGGCACAGGCCGGTCTGGGGCGGACGTTTCAGATCTCTCAGCTCTGTATGGAAGATACGGTGCTTGAAAACGTGGTGCTCGGCGCAATGGGCGCAGAGCGCATGGCATGGCGGTTCTGGCGGCCCGCTTTGAAGCGCCCCGATTTGCGGGGCAGAGCCGAGGCGGCTTTGGAACGTGTGGGCTTGACCGCAGAACACGACATGCGATGCGCCAACCTTAGCCACGGCCAACGACGACAGTTGGAAGTTGCAGTTGCATTGACCTTGCAGCCCAAGGCCTTTGTCATGGACGAGCCCATGGCCGGGCTGGGAGGTGAGGGATCTAAAAGACTGACTGGATTTCTGGATGGGTTGCGGCAGGAAGCCCCAATTTTGCTGGTTGAGCATGACATGGATGCTGTGTTCGCGCTGGCCGATAGGATCAGCGTTCTTGTCTATGGCAAGGTCATAGCCACCGGAACAGCAGATGAAATCCGCAGTAGTGCCGAAGTTCGTGACGCCTATCTGGGGGATGAAGCATGACCCTGTTGCGAATTGAGAACCTCACGGCCAGCTATGGCGATAGCCAGGCGCTTTTCGGCGTCGACCTTGAGATCGCGCAAGGTGAGGTGACTGCTCTTATGGGGCGCAACGGCATGGGTAAATCGACCACTGTGAAAGCGGTGTGCAGGATGATCCGTTCCGAAGGTGTGTTGGAGCTGGATGGCCAGAGTTTACACCTACTTCCCAGCCACAAGGTTGCCCGGAAGGGGGTGGGGTTGGTGCCCGAGGGCCGTCGCTGTTTTGCGGATCTCACAGTACGCGAAAACCTGATTGCGGCAGCGCGACCCGGTGACTGGACGCTGAGCCGGGTAACGGAACTGTTTCCTCGGTTGGGCGAGCGTCAGAGCCAGCGTGCGGCCTCTCTTTCCGGGGGGGAACAGCAAATGCTTGCGATCGGTCGAGCGTTGATGACCAATCCGCGATTGCTGATTTTGGATGAGGCGACCGAAGGGCTTGCTCCAATCGTCCGGCAAGAGATTTGGTCCGCGCTACGCCGACTAAAGCAAGAGACGAACGTTGCAATCTTACTGATCGACAAGTCGCTCAAGGAACTGGCCGAGGTTTCAGATAAAGCGGCTGTCTTGGAACGAGGTCGCACTGTCTGGTCGGGCGCTATGGCTGACCTTACACCCGAAGTCTCGGAGAAGTTCCTAGGGGTTTGACGCTGCCTTCACGGCTTCAAAGTGGAGTTAGGTGCGCAGAGCAGTCAATTATTAGGCCGTCCATATTGTGACGAAATTGGACTTTCTTTCGCAACAAAGTCCAACTTTGGCCCTCATTCAGTCAGATCATTCACAAATTCACCCCTCAATGATAGTCTTAATGAAGAATGGAGGGTGTGAGCAGTGCAACCATTTGTGCGCCATGTGTGCCTTGAAAGAAGCAGGCTTGCACTGATCGGCGTCCTGTCGTTTGCAGCTGGGTTTTTGCTGTATTCCCACTTTGATGCCACCCGAATGGGACTGTCCATCCCGGTGATCACGGGATTAATTTATATGGTCGCCGTTGTTCTGGCAGCTGCCTTCACCAGCTATTTTCTACCTGGTTTGAGACGTCTTACGGACTCGGTTGCTTTTACCCGATTTGGTTTCGCGTTTTGGGTTGCCGGAACCCAAAACTATGAAATGGCATCCGACCCGTTTGTCAGCGCAACTATAGTTGTCTGCTCAGCTGTGCTTGTACTGAACATCGGAACGGCGATTTCAACCCAGACCCAAAGATTGCCGGTAGCAAGCCGATTGAAGGCACAGTTTGGTGCCGCGCGCCGCGCTTACGGATGATCCTTGCTGTCGGTTCGCGGAAATCAGAACCTGAAAGTGGCACCAATCAATGGACCAGATTGACTGAATTCGTAGTCGCTGCCGTTAATCTCGTGATCGAATGAGATATAGCGATACCCACCCCGCAGCAGCCATCTGTCATTGATCTCATAGTCCGCTGTCAGCAGGACTTGCCAAGTTTGACTGCCACTGCGAAAGCCGCCGTAATCCACAAAAGCTGTACCAGTCCATCTGTCTGCTAACCTAAACCGAGCGCGGGCACCGATGACGGGATCGACCCAACTGTCATCGGCCGTGGCTGACCGTCCGGGCGCAGTTCCGGGGGTCAATGTGAAATCAGTTTTGGTGCTGTACCATCTTATGCCACCAGTTAGATCAACGTTGACAGTATCGTCTGAACGTACCCGGTAACCCAACATTGCAGTCAGAAATTGTGTTTTAACCGAGGTGTCCAAGTCAGCATTGGCCGGCCCGGGTGCAGTGTTGCTGAAGGACAAGTTTGTATAGTTATAGTCGATCAGAGCACTCCACTGTCCGTTGGTGGCGGCCAGCGCGCCCATGAATGCAAAGTCGAGGTTTTCCAACGCTTTCGAAAAGCTAAGCGTACCGTCGAGTGTTCCGGCGGGTGTTTCGAAACTGGTCTCTGTTTCTGGCATGTATAAATAGATGGTGGCCTCATAGGACCAGTCCGATTGCTGCGCTGATGCAGTTGTGGCCACAGCCGTGAAAAGGGCCGTCCCTACTACGCTGCATTTCAATTTGTGTCTTAAATCCATTCTGTCCCTCCGGTTCTTAGGTGGCACTTAGCCCTAAAGGCGGTCTGTGAGCGCAATTGGCCAGTGCATCTTAAAGAAATTGGTTTGAATTTCATGCCGCTTCGTTTGTTGTTTTGGCGCCAGAGCCTGTACGATTGATGTCAGTCTCCGGAAAGAACTCGGCCCAGACATGCCAGAAAACTCCGGCGCGCAGGGTTTCGACCCTTTGCAACTGACCACGGTCGGAATTGCCCCAAAAGTCGCAGTGCGTGACGGGTTGACCGCTGTCATTGTACCAGACTCCAAGGCTTTCGTATTTCGGGTCAAGGCTGACAACGATATCCCGCCCGCCCACGGTTGCGTTTACGATCCAGTCGTTTTCTATGACAAAGTCATCCGTCCAGCAGGCCGCATCCTTGCCGATGGTAATTCCCCAGACATAGGTTTTGTTGGGCAATCTGTCGTCTGACCGGTCCATGTTATCCATGACAGGCGCGTCTTCTTGGTGCTGACGGCCGATCCCCCAGCCAAATGTGATTTCGGTGACCATATCCAGCAATCGTAACAGAGGATTTGGTGAGGGCATGTTCAGATAGACTTCGCCGTCTGGAAAGGCCTTTTTGAACCCACGGAATGTCATGCGATAGGTCGGCCAGGGCTTCATCTGTGCCTCGGGGCGCACAGGGCAGGCTGGTCCTTCGGCACTTGTGTCATGGTCGGCCTCGCGAAAGCCATAGATGTGCTGGATTGGCTCACCGGTTTCATTGTCGCGCAGAATGAGGTTGTTTCCGTGTTGGGCCAGAACTTCAAGGTCCAGCCGCTTACCCTCGATCCGCGGGGCATAGCCTTGGCCCAGATTGGCCATTGCGCAATAGGTCATGACAACGTCTTCACCGCCGAGCCCATCTTTATCGCCCGCCAGATGGGGGCGCATGATCTGCGCATCTGGATGTGCGCGGGCATGACCATTGTTTTCAATGACAATCACTGGCGCTGTCGGGCCGACAAACTTCTGCGCCTCGCTGATTGGGAAAAAGGCCGCGTCGTTCAGTTGGTTCCTCAAACCCAAATGCACCCAGACATAAGGGAAGCCGTACAGCACCAGAACCAGCAGTGCTCCGATCAGCCACAGCCAGAACGGGCCGCCCCCCAGGATAAAATGGGCCAGTGTCGCGATTGCAAACCCGCCAAGACCAATTGCAATTAAACGATACTCGTTCCGGATAAACCGAACCATGTTTTCGCGTTTTACCTTCAGCAGCATCTGCGAAATGTCACCGAGATCGCGGAAGTAAATGAACCCGATACCCAGTGAAACAATCAGACCCAGAGCGAAAATGATGTTCCCTGCCATTTGGAGCCTCTAATAGTTCGATTTCAAAAGCCGCTCGGGGTTCATCTCCCGAACAGCGAGGGGTTATTTCTGTGGCGCTTGCTGTTTGATCACGAATGCCTCGACGGCCTCCTGCGTTTCAGGGCGCAGGTTTTCGATCCCCTCGTATGGAACGCCGTATGCGGGAGTCGTATCAGGGTACTTTTCTTTCCTGGCCATGTGCCGCCCCAGGATGCGGGCGAACTCCTGACCTCCCCATGCGCCGACTTCGGTGGAAACCGAATACTCTTCGCGCGTGTCTCGATAGAGGTCAAAGAACTTGGCAAGGATAGCGCTTTCGCCCGGTCCAGGTAGTTTCAATTTCAGCTGATCTTTAACGATCGCCTCGGGTTTGTTGACCGAATAGATGATCACGTGATCGCGCCGTGCCTTGGTTTCATCGGAGAACAACAGAGCGGCAGATTGGTCTACTCCATCCACCAGCCGATCGCGGGGTATATACTGATCTGCCCCGGCAAATCGGGACATTGTCGTGTAGAGATCCGAGACATGGATGATGCTGTTCAAAAGTCCG
This sequence comes from Ruegeria sp. BE9, assembly GCF_056538765.1. Classification (NCBI taxonomy): domain Bacteria; kingdom Pseudomonadati; phylum Pseudomonadota; class Alphaproteobacteria; order Rhodobacterales; family Roseobacteraceae; genus Ruegeria; species Ruegeria sp. BE9. The sequence goes on from NZ_JBQFTS010000002.1 coordinate 238,892, forward strand.
TCGGCCTCGATCATTCCGGGCCATCTAATAAAGGCATCGACGCGGACCCCGCCCTCGGTCGTGTCACCCTTGCCGCCCGCGTAGATCAAAGGCGTGAACCCGGATTGCGGTGCATATTTGGTGAAATGGCCGTTGTCGCCCATGACAACTACCACGGTGTTTTCCGTTAATCCCAGTTCGTCCATCCGTACGAACAAGTCACCTAGCCATTGATCCAATAGCTGCATCTTGTCTACGTAAAGCCCACCGTTAACGCTCTCTGGCCCGGATCGGCCTGCGCGGGTGTTGTCCAGCGGGATCATTGGCCAGTACTGTAAAAAGAAGGGCTCTTCCCCGCCGGCGAGGCGGTCCAACTCTTCCATCGTCTTGTCCTGAAACGCCTGGTTCATTTCGTCATACTTTTCAGCGTTCCAGCGTTCGCCGGGTTCCATGCGAATTTCGCGAATTGGACCGCCGGTTTCGCCTTCGATCACGGTCATCATCGCGGCAGAGTCCGGGCGAAACCATCCATCCAACGTGTACTTGTCGTCAAAATCCCTTATCGCAACCGAGACCTGCTCTTTTATCGCATCATCGTTGAAGATGGTTAGCTGACCCTGTTGGTGAATGGCGTGCTGGGCATAGTCGAAGCCTTGGTTCATCGCCCAACTCTCGGCGATATCCCCCATGTGCCATTTGCCAACGTGGCTTGTCGCATAGCCAGCTTGTTTGAGGACTTCGGCGAGCGTGACTTCATCCCCTGGCAGGCCAAAGCCCGCAATGTCGACAGTTGTGTCACCCATGCCCATGCGCACCGGCAAGCGCCCAGTCATCTGTGCGACGCGGGTCGGCGTACAGGAGGGTTCCGTGTACATCCTCACCATTCGCAACGCCTGATCAGAGAAATCGTTGATATTGGGCGTTTCGTATCCCCGAACGGCGTTGAGCTCGGGTATGCCCATGTCGCCAAAGCCCATGTCGTCAATCAGAACGCTTACGATATTAGGAGCTTTCCCTTCGTTCCTGTCCCGAAAGGCTGCCAGTGCGGCATCGACGGCAGCATTGTCCTCAGCCCATTGGTCGCCGTGCTGTGCTTCTAGGATGTAAAACTCAGCATCGTGCTGAATGGGGCTTTCCTGCGCAAAGACCGGCGCAGCGACAATGGTTGTCGAAAGTGCTACCAACCATTTCAATTTCATTACTTTTCCCCTCTCGTGGTCAGATCTCGCTGTAGCCGGTGCCGCAGGACAATCTCACATTTAAACATTATGATATTTACGATGAAATTTCTACGGACCTGAATTATTGCCAACTCATGAATGTCTCGCGTGCCAGTTCTGATTCCGGACGCAGGTTCTCGATCCCTTCATAGGGCTGGCCTTTCCCAATTTCCGAATGCGGGTATTTGGCGATCAGCTTCTGATGACGTTTGATCATGTCCTGAAACGAAGCCCCGGCCCACAGGGAGTAACCGACCAGCGGGTGTTCCTCGCGTGGGTCGCGGAAGACGTTGTAGGTGGGGGCCGCGGCACCGGGCTGGCCGGGGGCGGGCAGGTGCATCTTGAACTCTTGCTTGACCACAGACCTCAGAACCGGACCTTCGTAGACATAAACATAGTCGCGTCGCCCATGACCTTCGCCTTTTAGCAAGAGGGCGGTTTGATCAATTCCGTCGATGACACGGTCGCGTGGGATGTGATCGGTCGCCCCTGCAATCCGGGCCATGGTGGTAAAGATATCTGACACGTGAAAGATGTCGCCCGCCGCGCTGTTGGGCTCGATGACATTGGGCCAGCGAATAAAGGCATCGGTGCGCACGCCGCCTTCAAGGTGTTGGGTTTTTCCACCGCGATAGATCAGTTGGTTCAGACCTGAAGTGCCCTCGTAATGGTACATCAGGCCATTATCAGCCATCAGGATCACGATAGTGTTGTCTGCTTTTCCAGTTTCATCCAGGGCGCCCAGCAGATCTCCGATCCAGCTGTCCAGCAGTTGCAGTTTGTCTGCGTGGAAGCCACCGTTTCGCGAGATGGCCTGATCTGGATAGACGAAGTTCAGAGGGTAAAGAGGCCAGTATTGGAGGAAAAACGGTGCATCCTCGGCTGCGACACGTTGCAGCTGTTCCAGCGCCTGTTGTTGATAGCGCAGGTTCATCTCTTCGTATTTCGCCTGCGTCCAAACCTCACCCGCAGCCATGTCCACTTCGCGTGCCAAGCCGCCCGCTTCGGCTTCAACACCAGTGACCAGGCCGTAGGGCTTGAACCGTTCGTCCAGCAAGAACTGGTTACTCTGCCCCTCTGGGACGTACCCAAGCATTGCATTGGACCGCATTGCCTCGGGTGTCATAAGGCTGAGCTGAACTTGCTGGTGTAAGGGGAACGCGGCCCAGTCAAAGCCCTGGTTGTGGGGATATGCTTCTTCGATATCACCCTGATGCCATTTCCCGACATGAGTGGTGCTGTAGCCAACCTGTTTCAGGACTTCGGGCAATGTCACTTCCGAGGCCGGCAGGCCTTCGCCCACCAGCGCGACCTTGACTTCTTCGACGCCCGCGCGCACAGGATGGCGTCCTGTCAGCATGGCGGTGCGTGTTGGGGTGCAAGAGGGTTCTGTATACATCCGCATCAACGACAGGCCCTCAGTGGCCAGCTGGTTGATGTTTGGCGTCTCGATCCCCATCACATAATTCATCTTGCGTTCGCCCATCTGGCCGAAACTCACATCGTCTATCAGGATGTAGAGAAAGTTCGGGGGCTGTCCGTCGTTTGCGTCGCGGATTTCGGCCAGTTGGGCTTCGATCTCAACATCTTCGACGTCCCAGGTTTCGCCAAACTGTGCGCGTAGAAACTCAAATTCTCCATCGTGAACAATTGGGTTTTGTTGGGCGAAGGCCGTAGTGCTGGTCAGGACGAATATGGGAAGGACCTGGTTTAGTCGCATAACAAATTTCTCACTCTCGATTACTGGTTGGACGGGGGCGAGCGGCCGACAATCGTCGTTCAATGCTGGCGCGCAAATCCGAAAGGCATTCAGCTAAGTCCGCGAGGTATCGGGGCTGTGTTGCAGTGGCCGCGTTCGACCCTCTGGCCAACTCGGAAAAAACTTCGTGATAATCCGCGCAGATCTGGTCAAACTCTCTGTCTCGGGCCCGAAGGTCGTGCACTTGTTGAGCCGAGCCAGGGAACTGTACTTCAAAGAATTCGTTGTCTGTCATTGCGCGGGCGCTCTTTGGCTTCGATGCCCAAGCATGAATGCCACAGAATAAATCTTGAACGTAAAAAGGCGCATGTTACCGTAGCAACATGCCGCCAAGCCCTTATCTTGAAAGGATAGTTCTTGACTGCCCAGACCGCGGAAGATCAGCCGTCAAACGCGCCATCGCTCCCCAAGGAACAGATCAAAGAGGCGCTGGACCGGGTTTTAGCCTCTAAGGAATTCAAGGGATCTGCCAGGATGCAGTCGTTCCTGGCTTACGTTGTGAGCGAAGCCCTCGCCGGCAGAAAGGATGACATTCGCGCGAAAACGATTGCGATGGATGTGTACGGCTATGACGCGGAAGACCTGTCCCGGCGCGAAGGAGTGGTTCGGGTTGATGCGGGGCGTGTCCGTCGAAAGCTCAAGGCTTACTACAGCGGGGATGGGTCTCAGGATTCAATTGAAATTTCTTTGCCGGTTGGCAGCTATGCGCCCGAATTTCAATCAATTGGGACCGATGCGCCCGAATTGAAGTCTAGAGGTCTGCTGTGGTTCAGCGCGGCTGGGCTTGGAGTTGCAGGGCTCGTGACCGCTGTTTTTCTGGGTTGGCCTTTGTCCGAAAGCGAGCGGCCTAAATCCACAATCTATGACGTTTCACCAACGCGGGTTGAGGCTATGAACCTTTGCAACACAGGGCGTGATCTGATTTTCCCAGTCGTTGACCTGTCCAGACTGCGTCCCGCCTTGCTGGTCTTTGAAACCGCTATTGAGCGAGATCCATTGTACTTCTGCGGATATGCGGGAGCGGCGCAGGTTGAAACCATGCTGGCTGTTTTGCAGTTCAATCTTCCAGCAGGGGATGAGCTGCTTGGTTCGGCGGATGAACACAGCGCTTATGCTTTGGAATTGGCACCTGATGCACCGTGGGCTTTGTCAGCTCGGGCTTGGTACGAGTTCGGGATTGGGAATTTTGGTCAGGCGGTTAGCTTGTCTTCGCGTGCAACTAACCTCGCGCCCGACGATCCGCATGTTGCCGAGTTTGATGCGTTGATTTCACTCTACACATCGAATTTTGCTCGTATCATTTCGCATGCCGACCGGTATCGCGCGCTATCCGAAAATGGTGGTTTGGTTCTGGGGAACGCGTTAGGGGCTGCGCAGTTTCATACGGGGGACTATGCGGCTGCGATCGAAACCTATGAGGAAACCATCGCAGAAGGGGGGCCGTTCGGGCCGATTTCCACCGCCTATCTTATGGCAGCGCATTGGAAGAATGGTGAGGAAATGGAGGCGCGTCGATTGGCAGAGATGTTTGTGGAAACCTGGCCCAATTTCCCGCTTGCCGCTGTAAAAAACAGGGTCTTTGCCGACGCGCAGCCGGTCGAAGAACTGACCGAAGCTATGACGGCGGCTGGTTGGGCGAGTAATACCGTTATTCTCGAAAATTAAGCGCGTTACTCTGTCGAAAGATCCAGATCGTAGTCCGGAAGTTTTGCCAAAGCCGATTTCAGGGCGTCACCCCATCCATCCGAAATCGTCCGGAAATAGGGATCGTCTGCCTTGAATCTGGTGCGCTGACCGTCGGCTAGGCTGTCCTCTTCGTATAGCAGCAGATCCAATGGTGCTCCGACGGATAGGTTCGCTTTGATTGTTGAGTCAAAGCTGACGAGCAACAGCTTTACGGTCTCGGAAAAACTCATCTCAGGATCGTATGCCCGAACCAGAATAGGGCGACCGTATTTGGTTTCGCCAATCTGAAAGAACGGCGTGTCTGCGCCGGCTTCGATGAAGTTGCCTTCGGGATAGATCAGAAACAGCCGGGAAGGGCCGCCTTTAATCTGACCACCCAAAATAAGCGTGGCGTGAAATGCGCTGTCGGCCTGTTGACCCGCGCGGGCGTGCATTTCAATGACATCTTTCAGCGTTTCAGAAACCAGTTGGGCCACCTGAAACATGGTCGGAGCTTCAAGAATAGAAGGCGCGCGGTCTTCCGGAGCTTTTGTCCGCTCTTCCAGCATGCTGACAGTGGCCTGTGTGGTCGCCAGATTGCCGGCAGTCAAAAGCGTTATGGAGCGATCGCCTTCGACCGTCCAGTTGAACATCTTTTCAAAGGTCGAGATGTTGTCCACGCCTGCATTGGTGCGGGTGTCAGACATGAACACCAATCCGCGGTTCAACCGCATCCCCACAGCATAGGTCATGTTTTTCTCCGCTACTGCTGTGCGACCAGCAACTGCACCGATAGCTGCTCGCCCGCTGTCCCGATTCTGCTCCCTATTACTGGCGCAGCCTCTGCATAGTCCAGACCGGTCGCGACGCGAACATATCGATTGTCCGGGGATATTCCGTTCGAGACATCGAACCCAACCCATCCCAAGCCGTCGATATGAACTTCGGCCCACGCATGTGTGGCGTCCTGATGCTCCACGTCATCCATCATGAGGTATCCCGAAACATACCGTGCTGGCAGTCCAAGCTTGCGCGCGCACGCTATGAAAATGTGCGCGTGATCCTGACATACTCCGCATCCGGCTTCGATGGCGTCCTCGGCTGTCCAATCCGGTTTCGAGCAGCCGATCTCATACTTGACCTGATCGCGCACCAGAGCGGAAAGGGCATGTAAACGGTCCAGTGGTTCAGCATCTGGCAACGCATTCACAAGGCCTGAAACACCCTTTTTCGGCGTGGTTTGGGGTGTCTCTCTTTTGAATAGCCAAAGCGGCGTGGACCCTTCGTGCTTGCCTAATATGCCATGAGTGTCCTCAACCTCGACCACGCCCTCTGAAACCAAGGCAACAAATGAGGTGTTCGGTTCAAAGCTAATCAGCTCAACTGTATTTCGGTGGCAATCCTCAAAGCTCAGCTCTTTTTGGCCGCCGCTGATCCGAGTGTCCCAACTCAGGACATTCTGATTACGAAAGGACTTTGGTGTTTTCCTCAGTTGTTGAAGGCCAAAAGGTACTGGCGCATCAAAGTCATAACGGGTTTCGTGTCGGATATGCAGTTTCATGGATTACTCATAAAAACGATAATCGATTTCGATTTGGCGGCTTATTCCGGCTAGATGCGTCAGCGTGTCCTGAATGTACTCGTGAAGCCCATACTCGAAGACCCCCGAGATCTCTTGATCCGACAGCCGTGCATATAGCGCTCGGGACGCATCACCTGACGGCATCTCAGAGCCGTAGTCTTTCTGCAGCAGGGCGAGGCTTTCCTGAATGTGGCGGCAGCAATAACTCAGGCTGCGGGGCATACGTTCATCCAGGATCATGAATTCGGCAATTTCAGATGGAGAAGTTTTCTGCCCGTGGGTCATGCGATAGGCACCACCTGCACCAACGGAACGCAGGATGCTCTCCCATTGTGCATTGTCGAGCGATGACCCGACCGAGAAGGCTGTTGGCAGAAGAACATAATACTTCACATCCAATATCCGGCCGGTGTTGTCTGCGCGCTCTATGAACGTGCCCAGTTGGGCGAAATCATGAATATCATTGCGCAGCATCGTGCCCAGGTAAGCCCCGCGCACCAGTGCCGTTTGGTGGCGAACCAATTCGAGCACACCGGGAAGATCACGTTCATTGACTTTGCGCCTCAGCTGCTCTTCCACCCGCATCCAAGTGGCGTTGATTGCGCTCCATACATCATATGTGAGCGCTGTGCGAACCAACCGGGCATTGTCGCGCGCCTGCTTGATGACTGACCGTACCGAGGAAGGGTTTTCGGTGTCCCGCAACATCCAATCGATGGCACTGTCCTTTGTCACCTTTTCGTACTTGGCTTGGTACCCCGCAAGAACACCGGCTGTTTGCATGACCGGCCCCCATTCTTCGTTTGCGTTGTTGGTTCTGGTCAGAGCCATCCGTTGACCGGTTTCCAGCAACCTTGCTGTATTCTCGGCGCGTTCAAGATAGCGGGTCATCCAGAACAAGCCGCCTGCAGTTTTTCCCAGCATGGCTTAATCCTCCAGAACCCAGGTGTCTTTGGTTCCGCCGCCCTGGCTGGAATTCACCACAAGCGACCCTTTCTTGAGCGCCACGCGCGTCAGACCACCCGGAGTGATCTTGATCCCATCCGGTGACACCAGAACAAATGGACGTAAATCCACATGTCGAGGGGCAAGCCCGGATCGAGTAAAGATGGGCACTGTCGACAGAGACAGAGTGGGCTGGGCAATGTAGTTGGCCGGGCGCGCCTTCAATTTGCTTCGGAATGCCGCTAACTCGCGTTTACTGGCAGTTGGCCCGATCAACATGCCATACCCGCCAGAGCCGTGCACCTCTTTCACGACGAGATCGGACAGGTTGTCGAGAACGTAAGACAAAGCTTCCGGGTCGGCGCATCGCCAGGTTGGAACGTTTTGCAGCAGGGGCTTTTCGCCAGTGTAAAACTCGACGATTTCGGGCATGTACGAGTATATGGCCTTGTCGTCCGCGATCCCCGTACCCGGCGCGTTTGCAATTGTTATGCCGCCTGCGCGGTAAACATCCATTATTCCGGGAACGCCCAAGGCACTGTTTGGATTAAAGTTCAGCGGGTCGAGGAAATCGTCATCCACCCGTCTATAAAGTACGTCAATTGGTCGGTATCCACGTGTTGTGCGCATACAAACACGGCCGCCTACAACGCGCAGATCGTGACCTTCAACCAATTCCACGGCCATTTGATCGGCCAGAAACGCGTGCTCAAAGTAGGCGGAATTGTAGATGCCGGGGGTCAGTACCGCAACGGTGGGCTCTCCGGAAGAACAGCTTGGTGCGCTGGCCGCCAAAGATTGCCGCAAGCTGCGGGGGTAATCCGACACACTTCTTACATTGTTGGCGCTGAAGAGCTCTGGAAACATCTTGAGCATGGTTTCACGGTTTTCCAGCATATAGCTGACGCCCGAAGGGGTGCGCGCGTTGTCCTCCAACACATAAAACTCGTCGGGGCCGGTGCGCACCAAGTCAATTCCGACGATATGGGTATAGACATTTCCTGGCGGGGCGACCCCAATCATCTGGGGCAGGAAGGCCTCGTTTTCGGAAATCATACTGGCTGGTATGCGACCGGCCCTGACAATCTCCTGACGGTGGTAGATATCGAACAGAAAAGCATTGATCGCACGCACCCTCTGTTCGATGCCGCGTTCAAGGCGCTGCCATTCCCGGCCGGAAATAACCCGAGGAACGATGTCGAAAGGGATCAGGCGTTCTTCGGCTTCGGCTTTGCCATAAACGTTGAACGTTATGCCTGTTAATCGAAAGACTTCTTCGGCTTCGCGTTGTTTCGCGCGTAATCTCGAAACGTCTTCTGCTTTGAACCAACGGCCGATTTCTTCGTAAGGTCCGCGAAGAGAACCGTCATTGCTATACATTTCATCAAAATACTCACTCATGCGTAAAGCTTGACGAACACGCTTGGGTTTTCAAGCGAAACGCCAAAGGTTCTCGCGCAGGTTGGGATTATTGATTAATTTTTGGGCGTTTCGAAAAGGAAAAGGGAAGCACTGTGATGCGACGTAACTGCTTTATTAAGTTGCCTGAGCATCGAAACGGATGGAAAAGCCCGCGCCGATTTCGGTGGGCGCCAAGGCAATATCCGCGTTGTGCGCTCGCAGTGTGTTGCGAACGATGGCAAGCCCCATCCCCGTTCCGCCCTGTTCACGTTTCGTCGTAAAAAAAGGATCAAAGATGCGGGCCGCATTACCGGATGATACCGCTTGCCCGTCGTTCGTGACCCGCAAGAATACATGTAAGTCACGATCCTCAACCGTTATGTTCACGCCTTTAGCGCCGTGCTCTTGTGCATTGCTAAGCAAGTGACGCAGAACCAAAAGCAGGCCCTTGGAACCGATTGGAATATCAACCCCGCCGCCATCGACTGCCACAGAAAGAGTTGGAAAGTCGCGGTGAAGAGAGTTTGCAACCTCATTCACAGTTGTCGAACCATCATGGCGTGCTTCGCGAGCACGTGCCATCTGGCGCATGGCTTCGATCTGTTGCTCCATCTGGTTCGTGGCGCTGGTGATCTGAGCGACAAGGCGCAGGTTTTCACCAGACAACGAAGGATCGTCCTGCAAGAGTTCCGTGGCTGCCCGGAGGGTCGCAACCGGAGTTTTCAGTTCATGCGTGACGTGGTCCGAGAAGCTGCGGATCGTAGTCTCACGATTTCGCAGGGTGTCTGCCATGTTGATAACGCTTTGCGCGGTGGCCCGCAGTTCACGCGTTCCGAAATGAGATGGCGGTGACGACGGTTGCGATGGATGGTGCGCCACCTGTGTGGCGAAACGTTCCAGCGCCGAAATCGGCCTGAGTAATAGCCGAACCAGTAGCCACCCCAAAATGGCAGTCATCGCGGTTATAACCAAAGCCAGAAAGATCGCAGAGTTTTGATATCCAAACTCGGGCCCAAGGTACCGGAACGCTACCAGTCCGCTTAGCGACAAAAGTAACGTACCGCAGAGGGCACCCCCCAGCACAAATGCAAGGCTTGGGCGCCATCTGCGCCTCATGCCGATATCTCGTGAATGCGAATGCCAACCCCGTGCACTGTTTCAATGGCGTTGGCACATCCGGCCTGCGCCAACTTGCCCCGTAAATTGCGCAGGTGACTATCCAAGGTTCTGTCGGAAACTTGCGACAACGCGCCCCAGACCGCATTGATCAACTGCGCTCGGCTGTGCACCTGAGAGGGTCGGTCAACCAACGCAGCTAGCAAGTTAAACTCGGTTGCAGTCAGCGTGACACTTTGATCGTCCAGCCTGCACGTGTGCGCGGCTTTATCCAGAGTGATCCGGCCATGGGAGACCACTGATGTTTGTCGCGGTCCCGACGTTCTTTTCAGAATTGCCCGAACCCGTGCGACGAGTTCGCGGGGGCTAAAAGGTTTGGTAACATAGTCATCAGCACCCATCTCCAAGCCCAACACACGGTCGATTTCATCATCACGTGCAGTCAAGAACAGGATTGGAACGTCAGATCTAGCCCGTATTCGTCGGCACACTTCGAAGCCGTCCAGTTCAGGTAGGCCAATGTCCAGAACGATCAGGTCTGGCGCTTCGCGCGCCGCGTGCGTGAGCGCAATCTGACCGTCGCTTGCGGTCACCACCTGAAACCCAGCACGTTCTAACGCCAAGCCAACGAGTTCGCGCAGGCCGGGGTCATCGTCAACCAACAGGATTTTCATTGCGCCTCACTTTGTGTGTTTGAGGCAAGATAGCCATTCACGCGTGCAGTGCGAAAGTCCCATACTCGCCACGCGGGTTCAGTTGGGGTCGGGTGCACACAGTCATAAGCCCAGCTGGGAACAGAATTGATCGGTTGCCGTTTCATCTGCTCCACGATCGCCTTTGCTGCCGAATGCCCCAAGCTGCACAGATAAACCCAGTCTGTGTTTGCCTGTGTCCTGGGGTCTGCGGCCCGAGAAAGCGTGTCAGTTGCGATCAGCGCGGCAAAATTGACAAAGGCGCAGAGATATAGCGTTCCAACCCCCAATGCGGTCACTCGCAGCAGTAACCAATAAGACGAATTGTTCCGCATGACCTGCCAGGCAACCATCACTAAACCTGCTGCGACCAATCCCATCCAGATCAGAGCGTAAACGCGCAAATAGGTCAGTCCAAAAGCCTCGATATACAGGTGCAATCGGAATGCGGCAGATAAGGTTAGCAAAACGTTCTGAGCCAACCACATCAGCAGCAACGGCTTCAACGAAGGGTTCTGTTTTAGAAAGGGGCGCGCGGCCAATGCAAAGGCTCCGGCCAGCAAGGCAGTGGCCAAAAGTGGGTATGCCCCCCGGTGAGCGTAGGTCGCGTGGCTCATACCCTCCGGCAACTCAGCTCCACCCAAAAGGATCGACGCATCCATCAGGCTCTGCACGGCAAGCATCAGGTTGAAAAGGATTAGGGCTCGGAATACCGAACCGGCGTTCAGCAAGCGCGAGGTATTCCAGCCCGGGGCTTTCATTTTGGCCGGTGCCTCAGGTGCTGTGACCATCAGCAGAGGCCAGATCAACAGTGCCAATCCGGTCCAGAAAACGATGCGCTGAACGAGAGAGAAAACATCGATATCCACTTGGAAGACCCGCATCAGCGCGTGCTCTAGTACTGGGTTCGCGCTGATGAGCAGAGCGCTTAGCACAAGGACGCCCCCCAGTGGAAAAGCCCAGTTTCGAGCAAGCGATTTGATAAAATGATTTGAACTGTCCAAAGCTTTGACATGATTGCGCCAGTCTCTGAAACGAGAGGACATTTCTCCCATACCCGCAGTCGGCAATGTCTCGATTATCCGCAATATGGAGGCCGCAAGCCAAGGACCCATATCTTTCGCTTTGACGGTATGAGGCAGCCGCAACAGCGCGATGGCTGTTACGAGCCCAGCAGTGAGGATGGCCAATGACAACAGTTGCACATGTTCAAGAATAGGCAGAGTGCCGAGCAGCAGAATGGCCGAGGCCGCCATCTTCCTTTGGCTGCTGGGGGCGCGAAAAATCACAACGGCAAAGATGCACCATGCAAAAACACCAAGGGACAGCCCTGGTTTGTACACCCAAAGCAATTGATCCCCAAGTAAAACCAACAAGAGCATTGCGACTGGTCGGGGTAGCCAACTGTCGGCGACCAAACCCGAACCTTTCGGGCGGGCAGGGCGCGCGTGGCCTTCGGACGGTACTGCCTCGCTCGCAAGCCACCAGCTATCTTGTGCCAATGAGGCCGGTAGGCCACGGATGACAAGTTCTTTGGGCATTTGTTTCTCCATTCCGAGTTTTTCCCAGAATGGAACGTCCGCTTGCAGGTAATCCGCAGCAGATGTGCAGAATTCGTGCAGCTCTGCATTTTAGGGTTTAGAGGGCAATGGCCTAGCTTGTTGTTCCGATTGGCAGGTTTGCGGTATTAATCGCTCACGACTTCTCGGATGACCTGTCGCATCCATTTGTGCCGTTTGGAGTCATTCGAACGAACGTGCCAGATGGCGGATATCGTATCTTTCGGCATTGAGAAGGGTGGGGTGCAAAAGGCGAAGTCTTTGAAGGTTGTCTGATGTAGCCGAGAGGGCATGAGCGCGACCATATCAGTGCCGCGTAATACCGAAGCAACCGCGGAAAAGTTGGGCAAGCTGACCGCTATGCGACGGGTGCGGTCAAGGCCAGCCAGCACGTGGTCGACTGACGTTTTCTCAGACACGCCGGGCGCCATAATTATGTGATCGGCAGCACAATAGTCCTCAAGACTGTCCGGAGCATTGCGCTGGTTGTCGTCGTAATAGACCATGTCTGAGTCATCGATCAGCACGCGGCGCTGCTTAATGTCAGTTTCGTCAGACTTCAGTTCTGGTGCCAATACCAAATCAACCTCTCCGCCTCGCAAAAGATCTGCCCATTCCCGATCTGCGCGTGCGCGGAGCACACGAACCTGTACGCCCGGGGCATCACAGCGCAATCGATGAATGAATGGCTTTATGATTAGTTCCACTTCATAATCTGTGGCGGCAATTACGAAGGGCTGTGTGTCCGAACTCGGGTCATATGCGCCAGCTTGCGAAAACCGCGCCATCCGTTCCAGAATCAATTGGGCTTCGACAACCAGAGCGTCTGCTCTTTCGGTTGGGGTAATGCTTCGTCCCATCGGTACGAAGAGATCGTCACCGGTGATTGCCCGTAAGCGGTTCAACCCGTGGCTCACTGTGGATTGGGTTACTCCCATCGCCTGCGCGGCGGCGGTGACAGACCCCGTTTCATGTACGGCCACCAGCATTTTCAGTAACCGTCCGTCCAACGACAATTGATCGACTTTGTTCATGGGAGCAAACATTACTTCTCCAGCTGTCTTAATCAATCACGGCGTTGGCTGGAGCGGTTCACTGCTTTGCAAAGAGAATATCGATCAACCGTTCCGCTGCATGTGAGAGCGTGTCTTCATCAAACGCTGCATAGCCAAGGAGAAGGCCCTGCATCTTTTTCGGCAGGACGCAGTGGGTCGATAGTGCACTTACCCTCAAACCGTCTTCCCCGGCCTGCTTGCCGATATCAGTGTCGGACATTTTGGCCGTCAGTCGCGCCTTGGGTTCAACACAAAGATGCATCCCTGACGTATCCGCCTGAAGGTTCAGTAAATCTGATGCTGGGCTGAGCGCCTCTAAAAGATGCGCTTGGCGGCGCGCATATATCCGTCGCATGCGCCGCAGGTGCATAGCGAACTCACCGCTGTCCATGAATTTGGCCAGTGCGGGTTGTGGGATCAGTGAGGCGCGTGGTCCAATACGCCCAAGATATGCTTGTGTTTTTTCCACCAAGCCTTTCGGCACCACCATGTAGCCGATCCTGAGTGCGGGGCTGACGAGCTTTGAAAAGCTGCCGAGGTAGATTGTGTTGTTCAGCCCATCCAGCCCGGACAAAGACGGCAAAGGTTGCCCTCGATAGCGGAACTCACTGTCATAATCGTCTTCGATCACCAAGGCACCGGTCTGTCTGGCCCAATCAAGCAAAGCGATACGGCGGGGCACGGGGAGGCTTACTCCGGTTGGGTAGTGTCGCGACGGTGTGACGATTGCGGCGTCGGCTTTGCGCGGAAGGCGAGCCACATTCAGCCCGTCATTGTCGATGCGCACTGGGTGAGCGTTATTGGCTGTATCAGATAAGATCGCATGCAGCTTGGGCCAGCAGGGGTCTTCGATTGCGACCGTTTTCCCTGTTCCGAGCAGCCCATGGAAAATAACTTCGAAGGCTTCTCGTGCACCCGATGTTATAACGACCTGTCCGGGATCACAGGCCAGTTGGCGCCATGCGAGCAAGTGATCGGCGATAGCTCCTCGCAAAGGATACCAACCGAAGGGATCTGGGCGCGCCAAAAGATCAGGCTCGGGGTTGCGCCAAGTGCGCTCCAAGTGGCGGGCCCATTGTCTGTTGGGCAGCAGGGATTGATCCGGTAGGCCGGTTTGGAAAGGTCGCCAAGGTTGAGTCGTCGGGCCGTGCGGGCGGGCAATCGGCTGCGGTTGGGACAGGTGGGTGATGTCGCTGGCAACATATGTTCCGCTGCCTTGCCGTGTGATCAAATACCCCTCGCTGATCATCTGATCGTAAACCGCTTGGACAGTGGTGCGTGAAATCGACAACTCGGATGCGAGGGTTCGGCTGGCCGGCAATCGCGCGCCAACCAGATCGGGCGACGCGGCTATGAGCTCTCGCAACGCCTCAAGCAATTGCGCCTGAAGAGATGGCTTGAGCGTTGTGTCCAGCGAAATCGCAAACAGGTCGCGGTCTAAATTGGACTTAGAAGAAGTTTTAAAATTGGACATTTTATAAAAACCAATATCCGGGCATCAGTATAACAGCAAGACTAAACCCGAGCGATAAGATGACTGATACACTTACCATCACCGACCGAAGCCGCCTGCGCCGATCGCATCAGCGGGGGCATTTCGACCGCGCCACGATTAACGCCATTCTGGACGCTCAGCCCATGTGCAGTGTTGGCTATGTCATTGATGGCAAGCCTTTTGTCACACCAACTTTGCAGTGGCGTGAGGGTAACCATGTATATTGGCATGGCTCGTCGGCCAGCCGCGCCCTGCGTAACTCTCGCAATACCCAGGTTTGTCTTTCAGTTGCGATTTTGGACGGTTTTGTACTGGCGCGGTCGGGAATGCACCACTCCGTCAACTCGCGGTCTGTCACTCTGTACGGTGAGGCCGTTAAGGTCGAGGATCCGGCCGAAAAGCTCGACAAGCTGGGCAGGTTTGTAAACGGGCTGTTTCCTGGGCGGTATGAAAGTCTGCGGCCAGATCATGCGCAGGATCTGAAAGCAACGATGGTTTTGGGAATGGAGATATCAGAGGGGAGCGCCAAAATCCGTACGGGTGGCCCAATTGATGAAGAAGAGGATTATGATCTTCCGATCTGGGCTGGTGTAATTCCCGTTCACAACTCGGTGGGTGAGCCGATCCCTGATCCGAGAAACAAAAAAGGTGTGCTGATGCCCGAGCACGTTCGGACTTTTAAGGTATAGGACAAGCTGATGACGGACTTATCAGTAAACCTGAATGTCGCAGCCTTGCTGCGCAACAGAAGAGAACATCCGTGGCCGGATATAGTGGACTTGGCCCGAATTGCCCTGACTGCTGGTGCGGCCGGGGTGACGGTCCACCCCCGGCCAGATGAGCGCCACACCCGTCCTGGCGACGTTCGTGCATTGCGAGCATTGCTGGATGCAGAGTTTTCGGACCGCGAACTGAATGTCGAAGGCTATCCGGACGCGCGGTTTCTGTCACTTGTTCAGGA
Source organism: Ruegeria sp. BE9 (assembly GCF_056538765.1). NCBI lineage: Bacteria > Pseudomonadati > Pseudomonadota > Alphaproteobacteria > Rhodobacterales > Roseobacteraceae > Ruegeria > Ruegeria sp. BE9. Next base: position 254,321 of record NZ_JBQFTS010000002.1, read on the forward strand.
AGTGCGCGCGGATCAGGTCACACTGGTGCCAGACGATCCGGCGCAAGCAACCAGCGACCATGGCTGGGATTTTGACCTGCATGATGCGATGCTTGCAGAGGTGGTTTCGTTGCTCAAGTCGAATGGGCATCGCGTTTCTCTTTTCGCTGATCCAGATTCAAGCCAGATGGCTAGCGCGGCGCGCACGGGGACAGATAGGGTAGAGTTTTACACAGGCCCGTTTGGCAGTTCTTATGACGATGCGAACGCCGAGAAACAGGAACTCGACCGTTTGGCAGCTGCTGCAACTGCTGCTGAAGAACTGGGTCTAGGGATTAACGCAGGGCATGATCTGACCGTCTCGGGGACGAACAAACTGATCGCGCGTATCCCTAGTATCGCCGAAGTGTCCATCGGCCACGCTCTGTTCTGTGATGCGCTGACCTTTGGAATGAAAAACACCGTTCGGCGGTATCTTGACGCGTGTGCAGCCGAGGGAAATGACGCCGGACAAAAATTGGAACGACAAATGTGAGCAACGCCATAAGCAGATTGGGCGCGCTAATTTGGCTGAGCTGACGCGCTGACGTCATTTTGGTTTTCAAACGATGCCCTGCCGGATTCCGTGGTCGAAGCCGTGATGGATGTGATCACCGAGCGCGGTTTTCGACAGGCCATCGTTCCCAATGGAGAGGCATGGCGGACGAAGTTCAGTGAACGCGATAAAGGGTTTGGGAAACGTGATGTGCTCGTTTTCGCATCCGAACGTTTGTCCTCAAGCTTTATTTGAATTTCTGGTCCCCTCAAGGATCAGACTGACCGGCTGCATGATGGCCAGCTAGGTATTTCGATCAATGAAGGTGTAAGGGAGGAGTACGAAGCGTTGGTTCGATAGAAAAGTGACCAACGCTATGGCAAACAGACCAAGCGCTAGCTCATTGTGCCAGCGCTAAGCGCCGCTTACTTTCGGACTAATTTCTATTCAGAACTACATTCAAGTTCTTCGGGCCGGGAACATATACTATGTCTGCACGGATAATCACGTCTGCATCGGGCTGTTCGATGGATGCTTTGCGAGAGGCTGTGCTTGATGCCTTCTCGGACTATGCGGTTCCTCTCCAGCTCAATTCGAGGCAATTCGCAGACATGATGCAGCAGCGCGGCTTAGACTTGCTCAGCTCTCGCGTTGCGACCATTGATGATCGGATTGCAGGCATATGGCTGACTTCTATCCGCAACGACCGCGCGTATTTGATCTCTAGCGGTACTCGGCCGGCCCATCGATCCCGTGGCATCGCACGCGCAATGGCTAATGAAAGCATTGCCTTCTTACGTTCCGCAGGCGTGCATTCCTTTCAGTTGGAAGTTCTGCGCAACAATGACACCGCCGCGGCGCTGTACGTGTCATTGGGTATGGAGAAGCAAAGGCTACTTGATTGCTATAACCTTCCATCTTCTGGCCGGTTTAACGCCGCCTCATTGCCGTTCAAGCAAGTTCCTTGGGATCATATTTCGCCAATAGCAAATGACCTTTGCGACTGGGAGCCGTCTTGGCAAAACGACACGCAATCGCTGAACGCAATATCCGGTCAGTTGCTTTGCCTGGCATTGTACGAGGGTAAAGAACTCACGGCTTATGCAGCGGTTCATCCTGAAACAGGAACGATACACCAAATTGCTGTGCGTACGAACGCTCGACGCAACGGGATCGCAACAGCTTTGATTGCAGAAATTCAAAACCGTCTGCCCGCGCTCGATCTGAGGTTGATCAATGTTTGCCGTACAGATCAAGCGTTTCGTGGTTTGATGTCTCGTTTAGGGGCAGCTGAGTTAAACGGGCAGTACGAATTAAAGATGTCGCTGTGATCACAGAAGCAATCACTCAAAGTGGCATGCCAACGCGGTATTCGAGAGTGCGGCTGTCAAAGTAAGAACCCGCTCTTGGGTCATTCGCACCGTCGTCACGTTCAGGATCAGGCGTCGATCTTCCTCGGCAAACGTTTTTCGCGCCTCATCTTCGCTGAGACCGACATACGCGTCATCGGTCATAAAGCGAGCATAGGCTCGAAAGCCGTCTGGGTTCTCAGACTGAAGCTGTGTCCGGAAGCTGTTCCAAACTCTGTCGTCAACCTGAACCAGGAGAACCAGCGGAGTATCCTCAGAACTGCCGCTTATGCCGAGGTTTTAGAGCGTAGAACAAAGAAAAGGGCCAATATTGCTGGTAAGGCTTGGCTAAACACGATGCTTGGCTTCACGGTAAGCGCGGCAAAAACGCCGGCGACAATGACGCAGCTTAGGAAGAACGTCAGTACATCCCTGCGGCGCGCGACAATTCCCCAACCGAGGCCCGCAGCGAGGAAGCCGTTATACAAACCCTGCTGCATCGCCAAAGGTGCCGAAGTTGCAGATTCCTCTGGGCTCATGTCGAAGATGCTGCGACCAATCGGGTGATCCCAAAAGAACATCTCAAGCGCAAGAAATGCGATATGCAGAAGGGCGACGAGCCCAGAAAGAACAACGGCTGGTTTCGAAAGAGGCTGCATGGCAATGATCCTGCGATTTTGTTTCCGTTGTCTTGGTCCACGGTGATTGCATCTCGCAAGTGATTTTTCTGCGACGTAACGGAAACCAAGCTGCAAAGTGATAACCGGCGCAATTATTTGGGTCACATGAAATACCTTATAATTATTCCCTTCTTGGCCCTCGTGACGATCGCCGTCGTGGGTAAGGTCAAGTTTGACTACGTCGACTCTCCGTTCGTTGGTGACCCGGTCACTTATGCCTCGGACGAAGGTGTAAGGTTTCAAGCCCACTACAGGGCAGACGATAGTGTTCAGGTCAGTTTTCTTGAGGCCGACGGAGAGTATCAAAAGTCATTCATCGCCGAGAGAGCGCGAGGTGCATCGGGCGCAAAGTATCTGAGCAACGACGGAGCGTTCGAATTTTGGAACAAGGGCGATGAAGCAACAATCTTTGGCGAAGGAGACTTGCACATCGTATCTGGGGTCGATGTATCCTTGTCGGGCAATACTCAAACTCAGCCTGAAACGATCTATTTTGATCCCCAAAACCTCACCTGGAATGACGCTGAAGGTCTTTGCCGCACATGTATTGCGGAAAATGGCTTTGGGGCCGATGGCCAGATTGAAGGTGCTCAACCGGTATTCTGGCAAGAGGTGTTGTTGAGTCTAAAGGATGATGCGGAAGAAAATCCGCCAATAGCAGACGTTCGTGAAGTCTTTGAAACCCACTACAGCGTTGATCCAGCCCAATTTGGCACCCACGTCTCCTTGAATGACGATGTATACCGGATCGTTTTCGCCACGGGCTCAGGCGAAGTGGATGTTTTCGCCCGAGAGGGGGCTTTGCGCGCTTGGTACTATGTAGCGCCCATGGAATGAAGCCGTCGTGGGCTACAACCGAACACGCATTAGCCTACTGCTGGATTAGTCCAAGACGAAGGTTCAAAGGGCTTAGAAAGCGCGCGCTTCACCAAATCTAAGTGGTCTTGTCCGTAAAACGGATCTCCGTTCACGATATAAGTGGGCGAGCCGAATACATCCTGTGCACGCGCCCAATCAGAGTTTGCAGACAATTGTTGTTGAATTGGGTCTGATCCCGCCATCTCAAGCAGCGCTTTGGCATCGTGGCCAAGTTCTACGGCAATTTCTGCCAATGTGTCCCTGTCAGATAAATCCGCGTCATCGCGCCAATGCGCCTCTAGCAAGCGATGTGCCATAGCATCCGGGCCAGGCCCTGTTTCACCCAAGGCAATAATCATGCCCGAGGCAAGGCTGTAGTCTGCATCATGAAAGGTAGGGCGAAACCGAATGACCGGGACATCCCGGTACTCAGCCCATCGTTCAATCTCTCGACCGAAGAAATAGTCTACGTGTGCCTGCGTACGCGCATGAAACGGTAGACTCCCCTGTGCCTCTACAACGGGGGACAAAAGCACAGGTTTGTGGATCAGGGTGACCTGATGATCAGCACATATCCGTTGAAGCTCAGCCGAACCGAGATAGGCAAAAGCGGAATGGGCCGAATAGACATATTCGATAACTGACATACCGTCAGTTCTGCGCAGGGTTCAGGGCAATGTAAATGTGCATTCTAATCATCGAACCATTGCGAACCCGATGTCGTTAGACATTCGGGTTGTTCCTCTTATTGATCTGGCTCGCTATCATAGTGGTTGAGGCAACAAGCAGGATAATGCGATGCGTAGCGCAATCATTTTAACATTGGCGACATTTCTATTAGGAACTTTCATTCACGCTGGGGCTGCAACAGCGGCCTCACTCGGAAAATACGAGGTTTTCGGTGTTGAAGAGGGAGACATGCTAAAACTACGTGCTGGTCCGGGCACGGGTTTCAATGTGATCGTAGGGCTTCCTAATGGAACTGCTTTAAAGGTTCATACGTGCGAACAAACCGGTGGCACCCGGTGGTGCAAAGTATCCTTAAATCGCGCGAGAGGGCTAAAGGGATATGTGTCGTGGGCATATTTGCGAAAAATCTGACTCCACGACTATTTGGTGCTGCCACCATGAAGCGCCAAGGTAATGGACCCCAACTGCTCTGTTGGATGCGAAGATAGTTCATTACATGACCAGTGCTCCATTGGCTGCGCTGTATGGCATAGGCCTCCGGCGCGGAGGTTAATGCCATATAGCGCATATCGCTCAGATTTGGGGATCCAGTCAAAGGTCTGCGAAAGTGGGTTACAAGGAGCAGCTTCCCGAAAACGGATGATAAGGCGCAACTTTTAAACACCGCGCCTCGAGTGTCCGACAAGCGCCGCAAAGCTATTCTTGGAAGCATTTGGCAATAGGGCAGCTTTCAGAAGTATCCAACGATCCTGTGAGATAACCAAGAGATGAGCAGGACCGTATACGCAGTACAGAACGCTGCTTCAGGCCTTGCCAACAGCTTTGTCGGCGTTTTGGAAAAAATAGAGCGGCTTAAGGTTTTCTGTCTATCAGCCAGTACGTTACGCCCAATGCAAGGCCTATGGCCGCGTAACCAAGAAAGTACTGAGGCTCCAAGTTTTTGTCGTCAAGTGTGATGATTTTTCGAGCAACCGCCATCAAGGCTGTCGCGACAACAAGCTTTATGTGGATAACGTCGGCGGTCAAATAGAGTGTTATATTCGTGTAAATCTCTATCGCAATAAGAACGACCAACACTGCACTGAAAACCGCGAGTAGGTCGCTTACCTCCAAGATGTAAACAGGTGGTTCCATCAACTTCAGAAATGTTGTGAACCCGGCGTCGATAATAGCCAGAAGGATGATCCCGAGCATTAGGATCGATAATGCCCTGACACCGTGGCGGATCATGCGGTTACACCAACGAACGATGGCATCTTCGTGATCGGGGTCTAGTTCCACATGCGCTGGGATGGGTTTTTTGTCTTCGCCGCTCACTGTAACCTCCAATACCCAAATAGTTCGCCAGCGTGAGTGACTTCATCCAGATGTATCATCCGCTTTGGCTGTTATCGAACTCTCTCACAAAATGGGTCTCGTTTTCTAGGCTGATCTATCGGCCGCCAAAATACGCTGATGGAAACAACGCCAATCTTCTCAGCCGGTTGCATCGTCGGGTAGCTCAGATATCCAAGTTTAGTCGGAGCTCGTGGCCAAGTTGACTCAGGTGGACTCGCAAGCAATTCTACTTCGTGGTCAAAAACATTCGAATGGGTGCAAACAATGCGTGTGGTCTCAGTGCGGACAATTCTCTCCGCCGCAATAATGATCTTGCTGGCTTTCGGAGCGACCGCTCAAGACAACTCACTGCGAACCATATTTGTAAACGTCGACGTTTTTGACAGCGAAAACGCGGTGGTGATCGAGAACGCCAATGTGCTCGTCGAAGGTAATTTGATTGCCGAGGTTTCCACCGACCCAATTGAACCGAATGGCGCCAAGATCATTGACGGGCAAGGGCGGACTTTAATTCCGGGACTGATAGACGGCCACAATCATATAATGTTGCCGACTTCTCCCTTGGCCTTGGCATATAACCTACATTGGTCATACACCGGTGCGCTCGTCACGCGTGAAGCGGAGCGAATGTTGATGCGGGGCTTTACGACATTACGGGATGCGGGTGGTCCGTCCTACGGTATTGCCAAGGCCATTGATGAGGGGATCGTTCCCGGGCCGCGCATCTTTAGTTCCGGACACTGGATCGGGCAGACATCCGGTCACTTTGATTTCCGCCTATACAATGACACCCATCATCGGCAACGAACTGATCGAACGGCCTTTGAGCGCGAATGGTCATTCATTGCTGATGGGGTTTCCGAAGTGCGGGCGGCTACGCGCGAGGTGCTGCGCCTCGGGGCCACTCAGATCAAAATCAGCTTGGGTGGAGGTAACTCGACTCCCTACGATCCACTGGACACGACCCACTACAGCCCCGAAGAGATCCGCGCCGCAGTAGAGGCCGCTGAGGATTGGAACACCTACGTAATCGTTCACGCCTACACGGATGAATCTGTCATCCGAGCACTCGAGGGTGGGGTAAAGAGCATCGATCACGGCAACATGATTTTCGAAGAGGAGACTATTCGTGCCATCCGCGATGCAGGTGCCATTCTCAATCCACAGTTTCTCATTTTCACACCGGATGAAGAAATGTTGGCGGCAGGCGACCCCGCGACTATCGAGAAGGGCGCACCACTGCGTGACAATGTTGAGAACTATGTTGCCTTAATCAAAAAATACGATCTCCCCATCGCCTTTGGTGTGGACCTGTTCGGCGCGCCTGAATTGATGGCAATGCAAAACCTTGAGTTTGAACGTCGTGGTTGGTGGTGGTCAGGTGCAGAAGTGTTGCAACAGGCCACCTATAACACAGCAAAGCTGTTGGAGTTGTCAGGCCCGCGAAACCCTTATCAGCAGGGTCCGCTGGGAGTGATCGAGGCGGGGGCATACGCCGACTTGATCCTAGTTGACGGCGATCCGATTGAGGACATCAACCTGCTGGTCGACCCAGACGCCAACTTTCTCATTATTATGAAGGATGGCGTTATCTACAAAAACACGCTTGAAAACTGATACGCGGTCGGGAGTGATTGCGGGACGGTTTAACCGACGCTGAATGGGCTAAGTTCCTAGTGAGTAACGCGCATCGCAAGAGCAACAGTTTTAACCGTTTGGATCATCGTCCTCCCTCAAATTCGGGAATAGAAGTGTTCAAAAACCATTCCGGCACTGTGCAACTACCCTGAATTACAAATCGAAGCCTCAAACAGAAGTGATTGTTGGATGGGGCGTGGACACATCGAAGGTCCAAGCTTCAGAAGTATCGAGTGATGTCCTCAACCGTCATCGCGTATCCGACTTTGGCTAGGTAGGTTTCGAATTCGTTGGCTGAGAAGATGCCTGTCACCCAGACGGGCTCGAACAATTTATCCATCTTGTAAGGTTCATTGAGTGTCAGATGGATCAATTGGTTCGGCGGGGGTGGTGGAACGTGGATGCACGCTCCGACGTACGGCACGAGCAAGGCTGAAAGAACCTGACCTTGCTCTAACTTCAGGGGCACAAGATAGCCGGGAATCTGAACGCGTTGGCCGTCGAATTGCGCGGTTAGTTTGGACCCTTTTTCGATATCCACTGGTTTTGACAATTCACCATGTTGGACAATCCCTCCGTTCCGCAGACGTTGAACGACCGTGGTATCCGATCCGGGTGCAAGATCCTTCCAGTTCAGTTGCGTGGGCTCCGTGTCCAGTGCAAGCGCACCAATGGGGCTAAGCGCGCTTCCAGCGCTTAGCGTAGTGGCAATCAAAAACCGTCGTCGTGTTTGGGTCATGGTCTGACCTCGCCCCTTCGTTACGATTTCAGATCAATGCTTCTCGTAGACTAAGAACGGCGTCTTCTCTGCGATCTGATCGTAGAGCATTCGACCTTTGTAATTGAACTCCTGCGTCATCCAGTACGTAGTCGTGATACCGTTTTCGGCCGCCTTGTTATGCACAGCTTCGATCAATGCGCGACCGATACCTCCACCCCGTGTGTTTGGGTCGACGAACAAATCCATCAGGTAGCAGGTGTTTTCCACGCTCCACATGGATCGGTGGAACAGGTAATGGGCCAGACCAATCGGCTTACCGTCCACTACTGCCAACAACCCCTGAAATTCACCGGTATCGCCTGACATCATTCGAGAGAACGATGTGCGATAGACTTCGTCGCTCACCGAAGTTTCGTAGAAGGCGAGGTATTGCTTCCAAAGTTGGCACCAGACTTCGTAGTCGTCCTCAGCTATGGGACGTATGCTTGCAGTTTTTTCCATGTACTCTTTTAGTTGAAAGCCGGTAGGCCCTTGAGCTTCTTCGGCGAGTGATCGTGATAGTGTGCCTTGTTTCGCGCATGGCGCAGCGCGGCTTCAAGCATCCTGTCATCATTTTCCAGTTGGATATCTGCCCTGTCATCCGGGTCACTTTCATCCGGTACAGGTTGCAGCCGACCTTGTAAGACCGTGCCCCAAACACCGATCTCTTCCAGTTTCATGGGGTCGACTGTCAGCGGGTTGTCTTCGAGGATCGTGAAATTCGCGAGTTTGCCGCGTTCAATCGAGCCGATCTCATTTTCCAACCGCAAGGAATACGCCGCACCAATCGTTATCCCTTTGAGCGCTTCCTCCGCACTAATTCTTTGATCCGGCCCTGGCACCCACCCACTGGTTGCAACACGATTGACTGCCGCCCACATGAACTTGAGCGGAACAGCCGGAGCCATCGGCATGTCAGAATGCAGCGATATGGGAATGCCAGAATTCACTGCGTCAGCCAGAGGAACCATGCGTTCAGTCCGTTCGCGACCCACGCCATCTGCCGCATATTTGTCAGCCAAAGTCGGAGTGTAGACCGCATTCGCGCTCACAAGCGCCCCCAGATCCTTAATGCGGGCGATCTGGTCCGGTTGGGCATACCCAAAGTGTACCATCACCGTGCGATGATCGTAGCGTGGATTACGTTGCATCGCAGCTTCTAGCGTGTCGAGGACGATATCCAACCCGCCATCGCCCAGATTGTGAATGTGGATCTGATACCCGGCGTCCCAGTATACATCGAACACTTCCTCAAAAAACTCTGGCGTCATAATCCATTGGCCTTCGTGGCCATCGGTGTATCCGTCGCGCATTATCATCAACTGGCTATAGATTGCGCCGTCCAGAAGGAGCTTGATCTGTTTGGGCATGAATTGCGTTCTGCCTTCGCTCCATTCCAACATGGCTACGGTTTCGGCCAGCATCCGTTCGGGTCCGTCAGAGTTGAGATACATCCCACCCAATGTGCGTCCATCCGGAATGAAGTAGAAATTGAACGGCGTGTCATCCGGCCCAAACGCTTCGGCAACCAATGCCTGAGCGTTTTGATCCACGGGACCTGCGGGTTCTGCCAGGGTCGTGATACCGTTGCTGTGGTAGTAGTCCTGTGTGTATTCCAGCGCGTCCATGACTCCGTCGATAGACGCGAAAGCGGGCGCGAACTTTTCAAAGAAAACATGTTCCCAGAAAGCCGCCTCTAGAAAATGCCCATTCTCAAGGTCAGCCTGAGAGATCGCAAGTTGATTTGGCCAGCTTTGAATGTAATCCGCAGTGATATCCAACTGCTTTAGAGCCAGAGAATTGAAATACATCTCATGTGTTGACCGCTGCCAAACAGCGACCGGAACATCCGGCACCAGTTCGTCAAGGATCGCTCGGCTCATGTCACCGTGCCAGGTCGAGTGATACCCCCAGACCATCATCGGACGACCGGTGCTTGCATCGAAACTCTCGACCGCTTCAACCAGACGGCTTCTGAAGGCGTCCTCATCAATAGCGAGCGGAGCAAAACCGTTCGGGGTCTCCCAGTCTTCAATCGAGATGATGGCGTCTGACATCATCACCAACGCGCCAAGCAACGGGTGTAGATGCTGTTCGATAAACCCGGGAACAATCACCTTGTCCTCAAATGCACGGTCAATTGAAAAGCTTCCTTCGGGGAGGCGTTGTTCGAGATCAGCCAGAGCCCCTACATCCACTATACGGCCGTCTTTGACTGCTACGGCTTCTGCCCGCGGAGCGTCGGGATTCATCGTAACGATCTCTTTTCCGACATATACGGTGATTGCGGGAAAATCAGGAAACTGTTGATACGCATCTTGCAACGCAGAGGACTGTCCAAGGGCCTCGATTGGCAGAACGGTGAGTGAGAGTATTGAAAGAAGTTTTGAAAATTTCATTGTTTTACCTCGATTAAGAGAAAACACTAAAATGATCTTTGACCCGCTGGTTGACTGAATCAACAAATTTCTTGTTCGGTTTTTTGAGCTTATGGGCATTGGCCTCAGTCGTTCAAGCCTGACCATTGCGCGGTATCTGAGCATGCGTGGGCGTGACGGTCCAATCAGACTTATTCGGGCTAACATGGAAGCATTGTGAATCTGGCTGCGGCACGCCTTCTGTTTCGCCAAACTCATATTTATCACCATCTTTCGAACACCCGCACAAAGACCATTTGAAAAGGATAAGAAGATTGCTTCGCGTAAGGGTTTCGGGATTCTTCGTTGATAAATTTTTTGAGGGCGAACGCCGTTGCGGCGCAGCCTCATGCGGAGGGCCTAGCCTGGCAGTTAGCGAATCCCATTCCTGCGCTTATCGGTGTACCGTTCCAGCTAAATTAGGATGAAAGCACCGGAGTTGATTACGACGGCCTCTGTTGGATGCTGAATATTCAACCGGTCATTCTCTTTGACCTGCCTGAAAGCCTGAATTTGATCTCACGAACAATCTTGCCCGTTGTGGTCACCGATGGCACTTCAACTGGCGCGAGTAGTGAATTCGGATTGGGTGATACGGTCCAAGCTTTTTCTATCGCCAAAGCAGCCGAATGCGTGGATTTGGATATGGGGCGCTGGATTGGTAGCGGTGGCCCTCAAACAACAGTGGCCTTGGGCCTGCGGTAAAGTGGACTATTCAATTGAAGATCGGCTTTTCAATTCAGCCCTTAACGAGAAGTTTGCGAGGCGTACTAGCCGCGCCGAAACCCCATCACACAAACATTCGATGGCCATTGTCTGCCTTAAAGCGATCACCTTTGCTGAGGTATCAGCTTACGTCTTGAGATGAGATGTAAGTCGTGTGTTGCTTTGGAAGTGCTTCACCGAGAGATCATGAGCTCCAATGGTGCCAGATTAAGGGTTGCTTATATCCAAATTTCAAGGGCGTAAAATCGAGTTATCGAGTAAGTATCTGTAAAATATAAATTTAAATCGAGGGCGTGTTGGAGTTTACGCAAAGCAAAGAACAAACTTCTGGCCGCTTTCCCACAAAATAATTGATCTCAAAAGCCATTTCAGCTCCGATGGTGGTTCATAAACAGAAGCTTCCAACACCCTAAGGGACTGTCGTCTGATGGTAATCTAGGTGTCAGGAGGCACAACTAGTCCAATGGGAGAAATACTGGAATGACTATCAAAACCAAACTCATGTCAGCCGTAGCCGGAGTGGCAATGCTCAGCGGTGGCCAGGCGATGGCGGCAGATGAAATTACCGTGGCCTACTTTTTGGAGTGGCCGATGCCGTTCCAATACGCCAAGGAAACCGGCGCCTACGAAGAAGCTATGGGCGTTAAGATTAACTGGGTCAGCTTTGACACCGGTACTGCTATGTCGGCGGCAATGGCGGCGGGCGATGTGCAGCTCAGCGTGAGCCAGGGTGTACCACCTTTTGTCGTTGCTACCTCGGCTGGCCAAGACCTGCAGATCGTTGATGTGGCCGTGTCTTACTCCGAAAATGACAACTGCGTTGTACGTTCGGATCTGGAAATCGACAAGGACAGCGCTGGGGAGCTGGCTGGCAAGAAGGTTGCTGTTCCCTTGGGTACTGCCGCCCACTATGGCTTCCTTTCGCAAATGGCACATTTCGGTGTGGATTTGGACAGCCTAGAGATCGTCGACATGGCTCCAGCTGAAGGTGAAGCCGCCTTGAGCCAAGGCTCGATCGACATGGCCTGTGGCTGGGGTGGTGCTCTGCGCCGCATGATGGACAGTGGTAACGTCTTGCTGACTGGCGACGAAAAGGAAGAGCTGGGCATCCTCGTCTTTGATGTTACCGCATCGCCAACTTCCTATGTGGCCGAAAATTCCGACCTGGTTGCTAAGTTCTTGGCCGTAACCGCCGAGGCAAATGCCAAATGGGCCGATGAGGCCAACCACGCGGAAATGCTACCAGTCATTGCTAAGGACGCAGGTATGTCGGAAGCGGACGCGATGGCGACCATCTCAACCTTCAAGTTCCCGACTGTTGAAGAACAGCTGTCTGACAAGTGGCTGGGCGGTGGCGCACAGACCTTCATGAAGGGTGTAGCGGACGTCTTTGTTGGCGCCGGTTCGATCGACGCGGCCAAGGCTTCATACACCGACAACGTGAACACTGGGCCTCTGTCAGAATAATCTTGGCTCGAAACTGGGTGGACGTGGCAAGCACGTCCACCTAACCGCTCGTTTTCTTGGTGAAAACGTGCCCCACTGATGGCAACGGGGGACCAGGTGTCTGGACTTCTCATAGACAATATTTCGATGCGCTTCAGCCTGCCCAATGGCGGGCACGTGCAGGCGCTCAAAAACGTGACGTTGGACATCAAGTCCGGCGAATTGATGAGCGTTCTAGGCCCGTCGGGATGTGGCAAGACGACCTTGCTGAACATTGTAGCGGGCTTTCTGGCCCCGACCGACGGGCAGATACTGCTCAACGACAAACCTGCGAAAGGCCCTGGCCCCGAACGCGGTATGGTGTTCCAGCAGGGCGCACTGTTTGAATGGATGAACGTCCGTCAAAACGTTAGTTTCGGTCCGGATATGAAAGGAGTCAGCCGCGCTGAGAGCAAAGAGAAGGTAGACCACCTTTTGGATATCGTTGGGCTTGCGGACTTCAAGGAGAAGGCCGTTTATGAACTGTCAGGCGGTATGCAGCAACGCGTAGCCTTGGCACGTTGCCTGGCCAATGAGCCCGACGTGATCCTGATGGATGAACCTTTGGGTGCGTTGGACGCGTTGACTCGCGAAAAGATGCAATCACTCGTGTTGGACCTTTGGAAAGACACCGGCAAGACAATTATCTTGATCACCCACTCGGTTGAGGAAGCTTTGCTCTTGGGCGAGCGTTTGCTGGTGATGGCTCCGCGTCCTGGTCGCGTGCACAAGGAATATCGCCTGCCGTTTGCCGACCTTGGTGCCGGCAATGACTTGCGCGACGTGAAAAAACACAAGGATTACGCTAGTACGCGCGAGGAAATCCTGGAAATGATCTGGAACATGGAAGAAGAAATCATGGGCCGAGCGGAGGAAAGCGCGTGATTGGTCTTCTTGTATTAGTCCTCTACGTACTGGCGTTCTTCGGATCGCTGTTCATCGTAAAGCGTCTGCTGCCGAAGCAGTTCGAACCCCAGGGTTTCAACTCGGTCAAGACGGTAACCTTTGGCGACGAAAGCGCCATCAAAGCTAATCGGATTGCCTCAGTCATCTCGGTCATCACCGTATTCTGGCTGTGGGTGGCTTTCACCAACTCGTCCATCCCGCTGCCAAAACTGCCTGGGCCGTATTCCGGCGACACCACGTTTACCTACACCGCACAGTTAGATGATGGCAGTACTGATGAAGCTACTGTTACAGTGCGTGTCTATCGTGAGGATATCCAGCAAACGGTTGATGAAAACGGCGAACCGGGTCGTGAGCCCGATGCCGTAGAAGTCGAACCGGGGGACGGTTTTGCCAAGAATGACACGCTTACTGTGGCGCGTTATGGCTTTAAGGTGATCAACGTTTGGCAAAACGACGAAGTGTCTAAGAAAGAAGGCTCAAAGATCATTGCCATCAATGGCACACCGATTGAGCCGGGCGGCAAAATTTCGACACCAGAAGGTGAGATAAGCCTGACTGACAAGGGCACGCCAACTTTTGCACCGGCTACAGGCCTGCGTATGGCGCGGCTCTATTTGCCGGCCCCTGAGGTTGTCTTCCAACGGTTCATCGAGTTGAACAAGGAAGGCTACCAAGGCTACACTCTGCTGCAGCATACGCGCTATTCGCTACAGAGGGTTCTGTTGGGCTTTCTGATTGGTGCTCTTGTGGGTATTCCGATTGGTTATGCCATGGGGCTAACTGGCTGGGCACGCGGATGGTTCGACCCGATTGTTGAATTTATGCGTCCTATCCCGCCTTTGGCGTTGATTCCGCTAATCATCATCTGGTTCGGTATCGGAGAGCTTGGCAAGGTTGTCCTGCTGTTCCTAGCAGCCTTGTGGATCATGATAATTGCGGCCCGGTCCGGCGTGTCAGGTGTGGCCATCACCAAGGTACACGCAGCCTATTCACTGGGTGCATCCAAGTGGCAGATCCTGAGCCGGGTGATTGTACCCAACTCGCTACCCGACATCTTTACGGGTGCACGGGTGGCCATGGGGGTCTGTTGGGGTACGGTTGTTGCGGCTGAACTGGTTGCGGCTAACGTTGGCCTCGGCAAGATGATCGTCACGGCCTCGAAGTTCCAGCTGACCGATATCATCATCGTGGGAATTATCGTGATCGGTATCATCGGTTTTGCGATTGAAGTCGGAATGCGCAAGTTGGAAAGCTGGCTGATCCCTTGGAAAGGCCGCGTATAACCTACGGTTTTCAAACTGTACTAAAAAAGCCTCTGCCATCGGCAGAGGCTTTCCTTTTGTGGGGGGGCTGTGGCTGTTTCTCGATACTTTGAACAGTTCCTGCTTTCATGAAGTGACGACGGTCATATCTTGCAGGCAGCGTAACCCAATTTCCCGTCCCGTGTGTGGAGGGGATTAACTGATCTAAGGCACAATCACGCAGCGGTTTCAGAAAACCTGTGGCTTGGTTAACGCTGTATTGAGTTGCACAGTAAGGCGAGCAGGGTCAGCCGAAGTCGCCGTCTTGCTCGGCGAGAATACAATCTCCGACCTGACAGGTCGTGTTTCAAGCAGAACGACACACATGCACTGAAGAACTGGCTGGAATGGGGCCCAAGAGGTCGTTCAAAGCCCATGCCATGAGTTGGCGGTTATTTGGGGCATAGCTTTGCCTTCCTTACAGGAGCGAATGTTAGGAGGTTTAAAGCTAATGCCTCGGTAGCGAACGCAGTTGAAACTCAGCCTGCTCATCCAAGAGCCAGTATCGGTTTAAAAACATCCCGCACCTGTTCAGAACTTTTGTCGGCATTCGCCCTATGTATCCCCATTACTTCGCTTCTAGCTTGTCGGGTTCACTAAACCCCAGGCTTCATAGCTGGTTTGTTGCAAGGGAGTATATTTCAACTAACTCCTCTCTTCCGCGAAGTTTGTGCGCGCCGATGCGCTCAAACTCTATTGGATTGACCAACGCGCTTCGTACAGAACTGGAAACAAGAATATTCACTTCCCCTTCGGTATTGCCCAGAGCTCTTCCGGCTTCCTCTAGCCGTTGAGCGACATTTACCGCATCGCCAACTACGGTATAGCTGAGCCTCCCTTCGCTGCCGATGTTTCCAACGACCACGCGACCTATGTGGATACCTATGCGCAGCCTAACTGAATATGCTAAACCTACATCTACTCGCTCATGTTGATTGTAATTCGCAATCCACTTGCCGATATCAATCGCCGCATTGCAAGCCAAGTCGGCCGCATCGTCTTGATGCTCCAGAGCACCCCAAATCGCCATCACAGAGTCCCCAATAAATTTGTCGATGGTACCACCGTTATTCTGGATACAGCTGGCCAGCCCTGCAAAATGATCATTCAGAAACGACGCCGTTTGAGGAGCTGTGAGATGTTCCGACAGTGTCGTAAACTCAACAATATCTGTGAACATTATGACCACGTCCCTGTGGGATGACTTTGTGTGCTTCCCTGCGTTTTGACGCATTAGTTGTCGTACCAACCGCTTTGGCACATAGAGTTCAAACCAGCGCAGGCCCTCAAGCATGAAATTGTACGAGCGTGCCGCCTCATCCAATTCCCGGAAAAAGGATCCTTCGATTTCATCGACATTCGAAATGTCGAGATCATGCACCCGCTTCGCACTGTCTGACAAGCGGCGCACGGGCTTGGCAATTTCCTGACCAATCAAAGCCGCCACACCGGCTGAAATAACCGCCATGACAAGGCAGAAAATTATGGCCCATTTTAATCGAGCCGCTTCCGAAATAATGTCATGGGCTTCAAAATAAGTGGCTACAGTAAGTGGCTGCGGGCCATAGTCGGATAACTCTTCGAAGAATATGACAAACTCCCAATCGGCGTAGGCAACGAAACGGGTGTTCGCTCCGGTTAGAAAGTATTTCGCGACACTAAAACGGTCATTCGGCTGCCACATCGCGGAAACAATTGGATCGGAAAATCGGTCTTGTTGTGGCAGTGGTACAGCACGGTTTAAACCGGCATAACCAAACGCCATGAGTGGGTGAGCTAAAACAGCGTTCCTACCGTACAGAATGAACACGTTTGCACCGAATTCCATTTCCTGATCAGCCAAAAATTCAGATAGCTTTATGACCGAAACCCATGCTGAAAGGACGCCGACTATCGTACCTTGCTGAACGATTGGCCTTTGGTAACTCAGCACAGATTGGCCGTATTCTTCACGCCAGAGAATTTTGCCCCAATGAGCTTTTCCAGTATCAATTGTCTGGTCGACAAGGTGGCGCAGGTCGACATCGTCTCCAAGTTTCGAGAATATGGGAAGCGTCTCGTCCTCGGTACGTTCAACACCTGTAAGGACTTGTTGTCTGTCAACAAATTGTATCCGAAGAATCTGAGGGGTCGCTGAAACGGCACCAAGCAACAGGTTAACGAACTCTTCAGAGCCGTCCGGTTCAACTTCCCCCAACGATATCTTACTCGCGATAAAATCGATTTGATCTGACGCTGCAGTTAGATAGCGTTCCACCTGTTGATGCTGCGTGCCAATTATGAGTTGAGCCTTTTGCGTCAGCAACTCTGAGGTGTTGCGATAGCCAACGACTAACCCTACGCCCAGTACACCAGCTACTGAAGTGAGAACAAAGAAACCCAGCCCAAGCGCCAAAGCGACTGACATAGAGGCATGCCACTCGCTGCCATTCCCTTGGGATGTATTTCCTTTGAATCCCCCCATGACATGCCCCGTGAACGAGACCATCGATTGCTGTAATTCGCCAGATTATATGCAACTTCTTAAATTTTTGAAAGTTTGCTTGTTAGATGGAGCTGTGGCTTCGGCCTTCAACGACATCTGAGGGCCCGCCCAACGTACGCGTAACACCCGAAAACACTGGGGCATTTCTCGGAGGGTTTGGCTCCAAGGTCCTGCTGTAGTTCCATTTTCTGATGAACTGGCTGGGGTGGTAGGAATCCTTTCCAACCGAAGAAAGCTATGAGCTTTTCCAACCGGTGGTCGAAACTGGGGCGGTTTCGGGGGCATTTTCAACCGCTGGTATACCCGCTTCTTAGTGCCGACGAGACAGCTAGGCCGACCGCCATTGGTGCTGACCGGGTGCTTACGACTGGGGTTCCGGGTGCTGACGGGTGGTCGCTAGTGCTGGCGGTTTGGCGGGGCAAGCTTTTTGATAACTGACTGCGAGAGCATTAGAAATCAATTCGCCATAAAGACTACCCAAATTTCAGATTAACTTAGTCAAGGTTTTGCAGAGCACTGTGCGCGGCATTACCAAATGCATTATTTGCCCGCTCCATTGCTTCTATCTGCTCTCTTCGCTGCTCTATAACGTTGCGTGTGCCCACAGCTTTTTGATCACTTTGCATAAGGGACAACCAGTAGGTTGCAGCTGACGCCACTTCAGGATCTGAGGAGTTTTGCGCGCGCCACAAAAGTGTCCTGGCGTCCTCAAAGTCCTTGGTTGCGACCTCCTCAATGCCATCATAGATAACGCGCGCCATGCTTATCATTGCCCAGTCATTGCCCAGTTCCATACTCCTCTCCAAGAGTTGAAGCGCAGTTGCCTTATCTGATTGCAGTCCACCTATTCCTAACGCGTACCACCAGCCAAGTTGGCCAATAGCCGCGGCATGACCTCTATCGCTTGCTTCCTTGAGCCAATAAGCTGCTTTCTCCCAATCGGTGTCAACATACTCTCCAGTTACGTACAGTGCTGCCAGATTATACTGCCTTTCCGCATCACCGCCTTCGGCGAGCTCAACCAGTTTTTCGAATTTTCGAAGCACAGCTGAACGCTCTTCCACCTTTTGTTGCGCTTCTTGCGATCCTTGCTCCGCTGCGAGCAAATACAGGCGTTGTGCTTCCTCTAGATTGCGCCAAACCCCATCCGTGCCATGTTCGAAGAGCCGTGCAAGTTCCAACTGAGCATTAACGTGACCGTCTCTTGCCGCCGCTGCAAAATGCGAAACTGCAACGCGCGGCTCGTTCTGACGCATCCAATACTCTGCAATTTCATACTGGTTTTCCGGATCACCAGATTTAATGTTTGCTCGGCTGAGGTCTAAACTGATAGGAAATGGCTTTTCTTCCCCATCGTTAATTGTCCCATTTGTGAGGCGACATTGTGCATCAAGCGGAAGTGAAACTTCAGGCCTTTGATTGGATGGTGCCGTGAAATTCTTCCAACCGACCATTCTTTCGCCCTCGAGTTCGAGGCTTAGGCTGTGCTCGTTACACTGCGGCTCCTCTTTTTTATATGGTGAATCGAAAGAATGGATATCCGTGGGCGGATTCAGTGGATCGAATGATGCGAACCTTTCCGGCCTAACCAAGGGTAACTTAACTTGGCAGCAATTCAGCCGACCGCCCGCCGCCCTGCATTCAAGGTCGCGGCCACGCCCTAACTTATAAAATTCTGCAACATCCTCCAGAGAGCAGCCTTGGGAATTCCGCTTTGGCTCTCCAAATTGCCATTCTTCAGTTTCATCTCCCCCGACACCACGGGCAGATACCAATTCGCATTTCGCGGTCACTTCGAATTCGAGTTTCCCACGCTGCTTTCTCTCGTTCAACCAATTCCCGGTAATCGTTCCATCGGTGCCAATGTTCAAGAAGAGCTTGCTGTTACACTCATTTTTTCCGTAGCAACAACTGGCCACTTGAGGCGATGAAGCGGTGCATTTAACCGCTCCCATGTTGCTTTGATGAGTTCCTTCAAACATATTCACGTTGCATTCTGTATTTTGTGCCGATGCAGGCGAAACCACTAAGCTCAAAGAAAATATTGCGATAAGGTATCTGGACAACTTCAAATCCTCCAATGTTTTGAGCTTTAAAGGCTAATTCTGGAAATCGAACTTGGTTGTTGTGAGCAGCTTTGAGCGCAGGACATTTTGTGGGTTAATGGGCTAAATATTCCCACGGAAGACCCGCAGATTTCTCCGAGCCTGAAGCTTCTCCGAGTATTCCAATCTCCATTGCCGCGACGAATCTTAGCATAGATTGACCGGGCAGCAGAAACCCGATGGGAACACATACCCGAAGATAACCCGAATCTGTTTATTGGAAGCAAAGCTCGGATAAAAGCTTGGTTTGCAACAGGTCTCGCCCCGGCCTTGCCAAACATTCATTTTGGTTAATGCAATCTAACGTAGGAGACTTCTTTAAACAAGTTGACGCTATTGGCGCACAACTACCTCCGGAAATCCGAGGACCCTTCTGCATCTAAATAAAGAAGCAACTGCAGGAGTTTGCTCGGTTTACTGGGGGAAAGTGTGTGTGATATCCTCTGGCTTGTTTGCGCGCGACACCTGCGTTACCGTGAAAGTCCCAAGGCGAATACTGGGTGAGGTCAGAGCAAGCCCATCAGGACGCCGAGAACAAACATAACCCCTGCCAGAGAAAGGCTCGGTGGAGTCGAGAGGGCCTAGCGTAGCGGGTTGCCTGGGGAAGTTCGCTTTGCTTTCTTTTTGTCTTAGTTGACGATGGTTGAGGGCTGGCGGAATGACCGTTCTGCGGGACGACGCAGTAATTTTCGGCGGCTACCCTGCTTCAGGTCTCGAAGGCGCACTAGCCCTTGAGGAAAGTTATCAGCAGTTGGACAACCTCGGATGTCTTTTCTTGCTGAACCCAATGCCCTGCACCGTCCACGAGTTCGACAAGTCGCATGTCGGTACAAACGCTCCTTTGCATTCTCTCAAGTGCACCGGGCGATTGATAGACACCCCAGTCACTTGCTCCGCCGATGAAACAAGAGGGAACATCAATTGTTCGACCGGCGAATAGCCGTAGCTCGTTTTGATGATCCGGCAAAAAGCTGCATCGATACCAGTTGAGTCCGCCCTGAAACCCAGTTCTTCCGAACTCCTCAATATAGACCTCAAGGTCGTTTTGCGTGAGCCAGCGGCAAGCATCGATCTCGCTCCTCGTCGGTGCATGGTGACGGATAGCCTCTGGCATGCTGTCGTCCATTCCCATGATGTAGTACGACGGCATCCGGGATAATTCGTCAGGTGTCCAACCGTTTAGCACAAATGGTTCGTTGTTGGCCCAGTCGGCGCTTTTGACATGGAAGTAGGTGCGCAAAAAGTCCGGCAATCCCGTATCTGGTTCAAGCATTTCAGCGTTTGCGTCTGGCGTGCAGTAGTAGTGCTGGTAGTGCTTCTTGGGTGGAGAAAGCGCCGCAAGACCCGCAGCCATATCGACTTCTTCGGTTTCGGAAAACGGCGGCGGGCCGTCGAAAGGCGCGCTCATTAGAGCAACAGATCGGAAAACATCCGGTCTTATTAAGGCGCAATATGCGGCGACTGGCGAACCGAAGTCGTGGCCGACCACCGCACAGACGGATTTTCTTCCGATTGCAAAAACAAGCGCCAATGCATCGCGAACCAAATTAAGCAGGTAGAACGGGCGGAGGTCCGAGCCATATTCCGTGGTCGAATTAGATGTGCGCCCATAACCCCGTTGGTCTGGGGCGACGACATGGTAGCCTTGCTCGGCAAGCCCTTGCATGACGCCTCGCCAACTGTAGGCGAGTTCGGGGAAGCCGTGCAGTAGCAAAACACATGGACGAGACGGGTCGGAGTACCCGGCTTCGAGGATATGCATGGTCAAGCCATTCACGCCTTGCACCAGACGGGAGCGAATGCCTTCTTGCAGATTGATCGGTTCTATCCCGTTCATGTGTTTGTCCTCTGAGCGAGTCCTCTGTATCGGTCGTTGAGATGCGCGATTTCTGTTAACTAAATCTGGTCGGGCAAAGTTTTCAATCCGGTTCAATTAAGCGGGCAACGCGAGCATGGATTCCGTCAGACATTTCCATCCCCCCGACAACTCGTGCGATGAGCACACTGGGCTCGGGGCAGACGTTCACGAATTTGTCGCGAGTGACCGCTTGGCGGATTTAGCTGACGTGTCCTTTGGGTCTTCAGATCAGCAAGGAGTCAGCTAACTGCCTCTGCGTAGAAGCTGCCGCAATGGGGAGTTGACCTGCGTCAAAGCATAGGTAGCCGGATTGCTTCTAAGTTGATTGGCACATGAAACAGAACCATTGGATCAAGTACTCTCGCAGAGCGGCATTCTTTGCCACAGTGATTGCATTGTCAGGGTGCACGGGCATGCACCACCAAGGCAATTGGCATGGCCACGGCGTAGAAGGTTGTTATGGACCTCACCACGACGTTGATCGCGAGGCCCACTGCCGAACGCTCGAGTGAACTTGCGCCTTACCCTCGGCGGCCCTTAGCGGGTTGCCGGGGACGCTCACTTTGCTTTCTTTTTCTAAGAGAGTGTTGGATGGCTGCTAGCGGAATAGCAGAGGTGGGGCAAAGCCGTCGTCCAACGTCTTGCTGTACCGAATTAACTTTACGAACCTTGACTCAGATTGGTGCGCTCGGTGACCTTACATTAGGATTATTGAATAACTCTGGGGAGGTCGCAATGAAATTGGCAATTACAATGACATCAACTGTTGCAATGGTATTCGCTGTAATTCCTGCATTGGCAATCGAACCGGATGGCCCGCAGCTGGACTTTGCAGAACGTAATGCCGACGCTTGGGCAGTTGAAGATGGCGAGATTAACGCGAAATTAGAAGCGCTGGAGGAGCGCTTTGGGAAGAAGCCCAACATCATTTACATACTTACCGATGACATCGGCTGGGGTGAGTTGGGCTGGCAAGGTGGCGGAAAGCATCGTGGCATGCCTTCTGACGAACTTGACCAAATGGCATTTGAAGGAATGCGATTTTGGTCAGCTTATGCAGAACCGTCCTGCACACCAACGCGGATAGCGATCAATACTGGCAGGCATCCTGTTCGCACCGGGCTTTTGTCCGTGCTATGGCCCGGAATGACGGATGGTCTTTCACCAGAAGAGGTCACAACAGCCGAAATCCTGTCTGAACAGGGCTATAACACTGCAATGTGGGGCAAGTGGCATCTGGGCGACTTGCCAGAACATGCGCCGGAAAATCAGGGTTATGACTATGCCTACTATGGTCTGTTCAACGGTGCGCCGGATTGGTGGCAAGCGGCCTTTGAAGACGAAAATGGGACTCTACCATTTGCCGATTTTCCCGGCTACGAGACCTATTTCGAACGCACTGGGATCGACATGTCGGTCGGCGGATATGTCGGACGCAAAGGTGAAGGCCGTACACCAATTGAAGGAGTGGCCGGTATTCTGTCGCCGGAACGACAAGAGGCCTTTGAAAACGAGTCCATTGATCAAATAACGCAATACATTGTTGACAAGGCTGATGACGAAAAACCGTTCTACATATATTGGGCGTCCTACGCGCTGCAAATTTCGGCTTCGAAAGAGTTTCTGAAAGCACCGGGCGTTGACAAGAATAACCGTCAGGCTTCTTTCATGGTGATGCACAGCAACCACGTCGGTCGGCTCCTGGATACGTTGAAAGCTGAAGCGATCGCTGAAAACACTTTGGTTGTTTGGATTAGTGACAATGGTCCAATGTATGCCTTTTGGCCGACAGCGGGTTACACTCTGCTTAGAGGTGCGAAGGGTGACATATTGGAGGGCGGCGTTCGAGTGCCCGCGATGGCGTGGTGGCCGGGAATGATCGAACCGGGGCAAGACCCGAAGGATGTCTTTCATGTCACCGACCTTTTCACCACAGCGGCGCGATTGGGTGGAGCTTTGGAGGGAATTCCGAATGACCGGATCACCGATGGTGTTGATCAAACATCACTGTTGTTGAACGGTGAGGGCCATGGCCGGCGGAACTTTGTGTCCTACTACAGCGGCCCAACGCTGGGGGCGATCCGCTACGAAGATTTCAAAATCCACATCACTGAAGGTCATGGCGGATTGCCAGGCATGGACTTTTACAACATTCGACGGGATCCCGGTGAAAAATACGGCGAACTTTATCCTGCTCTTTTTGCCGTCGCGCCAATGCAATTTCTGTTGCAAAGCCATAATGAGCGCATCGCTGAGTTTCCGCACCGCCCACCAATGACGGCTCAGGAGTCGACACTGACTGCGCACGACTGAACTTCGGGGCGAGGTACCAAATCAATCGTGTACTTTGAGCTCTCACCAGTCCTTCGCTGGACTAGGCTTGAACGTTCGCTCCGACCCACCACTAGCCAACACCAGCGACCAGTCTTCTGCCCCCCGGAACGACTCGTCAGCGGTCCACCCTTCGCACCCGTAACACCCGAAACCACTGGGGCATAAACGGGGCATTTCTCGGAGGGTTTAGCCCCAAGTGCCTGCTGTTGTTCCATGCTCTGAAGAACTGGCTGGGGTGGTTGGATTTTTTGTCAACATATTGAAAATTAACAAAGTAAAGGAAATATAGTCAATGGGTGCTGTTCAGAAATTGGTTTGAGTCCAGTATTGTGCCTCACTGTTCCGCTTTTGACATTTTGGACGTTAGCGAGTTCGCCGGTCATACGACTTGCGCGGGATCGGACGGAAACTGAACCTTCGCTGTGCATTGGGCCAGTGTCCGCTCCATTGAGGCCTTGCTACCTACGTACCGCTCAATTTGCGAAACTTAGATGGTGAAATTCCAAACCAGCTGGCAAATGTGCGGCGGAAGCTGTTGACCTCGCTGAACCCAAGATTGAAGGCAACCTCCGCGACAGAAAGGTCAGTGCCCGACAACAGCGACCTGGCTCGATCTGTCTGTTCAGCCACACGGATCTCTTTGAAACTGGTGTTCTCTGCAGTGAGCTGCCGTTGCAGCTTGCGTACGCTGACACCCAATGTGGCCGCCACCGTTTCGATGTCGGCGTGCCCCATGGCGAGTTGCGCGCGCAAGGCGTTCCCAACCACCTCTTTGGTGGTTGAGGGCGTTTGCCGCGACCGCACATCGCGGATGCCTGCCAACGTCATCGCCAGCCTCTCATCGGTTGTCCGCGGATTAGGGGTTTCGATTTCTGACAGAGGGATCGCAATGCTGGCGGCGGATCCCCCCACACGCACCTCTGCATTGTAGATGTACTGCAGCGCGGTTTCGGTACCTCGGTGCACCTCTGGCATCTCCACCCAACTCGGCCGCCAGCGGCGTCCACAGAACTCGCGCACCACAGACTGCAGCACAAACGGCAGATCCTGATCGATCAAATTTGCCCCGGCGATTCCGCCAAGCATGGCATCAAACCCAAGCACAAAATGATCGCCAACCACGCGGGTGCGCATAACTGACCCCCGTTGCAGGAACGGCAGGACTTTTTCGGCCCGCGCCAGGGCCACATCCAGTTTCGGCGCGCCGAGCACATAGTCTGCGTAGGCCCCAAAGGAGGCGTAATGGAAGTCTTGTGTGATATAGGCACCGATGTGTTTTTCGGAGATCTTCAGGCTGGCGGCTTGCATGAACCGCGCCTGAAGCCGATAGGGGAGGAACACCGTCGGGTCTTCCATTACTGCTCGCGACAGTCCGGCTTCTTTCAGGGCATGTTCGGACACCCGCGGTGATGCAATTTGGTCAAGCCCTTGTAGCGCGGGGCGAAACGCCAAGGTGCTTTGCAAAACCGTGTCCATGACGGACAGTTTGTCGTGAAATGATCACTTTTGGAAGTGGCGCGGCCTCCCCCCCAAAATTATCTCCAGTTTAGCAAAACGAATGACCCAAACTGAAAGTTGGAGACCAAACATGAAACGTCGTTCCGTCCTGAAAGTTGTTCTGACAAGCGCACTGATTGCGGCTCTTTCGGTGCCTGCGGTCGCCACCGCAGACAGCGCAAAGCCCGTGATTGAAGGTTTGCCAATGGCGGCGCGGACCGCACCGGTTCCTGCGGGCGTGTCCCCGGAATTGGCCGGGCTCATCGAAAGCCGTCAAGTTGGAACGCATGCCGAAACGCCATCCTCCACCGAGCAATGGCTTACATTGCAAGCCGAGTTTGACGCTGCCTCCCTGCAAGGGGTCGCACGTTTGCTTGAGATGACCGGCGCTCAATTCGCCATCGAGAACGTGGCGGGGGTGACCACCTACCGTGTCACGCCAACTACTATTGATCCCCGGTGGGCGGACACCGTTTTTGTGCACGTGCACGGCGGGGCCTTTGTCTTTAATGGAGGTGAGGCCGCCATGGCCGAAGCGATCTGGATGGCGCATGGTTTGGGTGTTGAGGTGGTGTCCGTCGATTATCGCCGCCCACCGCTGCATCCGTTTCCTGCCGCAACAGACGATGTGATCGCCGTGTGGCAGCAAGTTATCAAGGACCATGACCCAGCCAAAGTGGCGATGTTTGGCACCTCTGCTGGGGGCAACCTGGTGTTGTCGACGGTTTTACAACTACGCGACATGGGCACCCCGTTGCCTGGAGCCATTATGGCCGGCACGCCCGCTGTGGATCTGGCGCAGACGTCGGACAGCTGGATCACGTTGCAGGGTCTTGATCCGCTTGGCGCCCGCGAAGGTGTGATTGAAGGCACGTTTGACATTTATGCTGACGGTACCGACCGCACCGATCCGCGACTGTCCCCGATCTACGCCAATCTGGACAACCTGCCGACGACGGTTCTTCTGACCGGCACACGCGACCTGTTGCTGAGCGACACTGTGCGCATGCACCGCGCCCTGCGCGCCGCCGGGGTTGCCGCCGATCTGCATGTCTACGACGGCCAGTCACACGGCGACTACATGGCAGGTTTCTTCGTGAACGCGCCGGAGACTCATGACGCTTGGCGTGAGCTCAACACCTTCTTTGACCTGCATCTGGAGTGACCAACCATGACCGTTTTTGCAAGACTCCCGCTTCTGTTGTTGGGTCTTCTGATGACACACAGTGCCCACGCAGAGCCTGTGAAAGAGTTCACCAACATGCTCGCCGCAGAGACATTTACCGGACGGATAGAGGCCAGTGAGAGCGCTCTGGTGGCCAATTCGGTGAGCGGCATCCTCGCGGCGGTACATTTCAAACCGGGCGATACGGTTGAGAAAGGCCAATTACTGTTTGAAATTGCGGCCCCGGCTTACGAACAAAAGCTTGCCGCCAGCCGTGCGGTCGAAAGCCGTCGTGAGGCCGAATTGGCAACAGCGGAGGCCGAGGCGCAACGGCAGGCGAAACTTGGTGCGCGCGATGCGGTTTCCGAACTGGCCGTTCAAAACGCTACGGACCGGCTGATACTGGCCAAGGTGGCGTTGCAAGAGGCGCAGGCGCACCGTGCATTGGCAGAGCTTGAGCTGGCTTCGACACAGATCAGAGCGCCGATTTCGGGGCAAACTGGGCTCGCCCACAAACAGGTGGGCACCTATCTGGACACAGAAAACGGTCAAGCGCTGGCGCAGATTGTGCACACAGACACGGTCCGCGTCGTATACGGAATGCCGTACAAATCCCTGATCGCGCTGGACCAGTCGACGCCAGAGGGCCTGAGTGCTCTGATGGAGCGCTTTCAGGTCGACTTGCATTTGCCAGGTGACGTTCAGCCACTGGCACAGGGTGGCCGCGTGCTTTTTGCTGAAAGCGTGCTGGCCGCGAACGAAACTCTGCGCATCTGGGCGGAAATCCCAAATCTTGAGCGCGGCCTTATTCCCGGTTTGAACGTCGAAGTCAAAGTCAGCTTTTCAAACTAAAGCAGGTCGCGCGTCAGGCGCGGCCCACTTTTCCTCTCTTTCCTGGAGCAGTTCCATGGCCCGGTTCAGCGATCAAATCCACACCCTGAAATACCTGTTTATCGCGGTCGCGGCGATACAGCTGGTGACTGCGGCATCGGGCACCATCGTCGCGCTCTATTTTGCCCAAACCGGCGCGTCTCAAGAAATCGCCGCGCTGGCGCCCGCTGCTTACTCGTTGGGGTTCCTGATCGGCTGTTTCTACATTGCAGGCTGGATCACCAGCATTGGACATATTCGTGCATTTTCTGCGGGGGCGGCCATATGCACCGCTGCCGCCCTGCTTTTTTCCGTGACTGAGAACGAGCCCACGCTGCTAATCGTGCGCCTGATGACCGGCGTTGCAACCGCGGGCCTTTTTGCCATCGGTGACGCCTGGATCAGCGAAACCGTCGACGAAAAATCGCGGGGCCGATTGCTTGCCGTGTTTGCCATTGTCCTCGGGTTGATGTCGGTTCTCAGTCAGGTTCTCGTCATCGTTACACCCGACGACCTGAACCAGTCTTTTGTGCTGATGTCCTTGCTCTACTGTCTGGCAATTGTGGTGATCGCCGCGACGCCCAGCACGCCGCCCGAGGGCAAAGAACGGGCGAATGTACGCTTCAAGGCGCTGTTTCAAGACGCGCCCACTGCCGCTCTCGGCGCGCTCACCGTTGGTATCGTGTCCACAGTGTTCATGAATGTTGTGCCGTATCGGGCGGCTGTCATTGGCATTGATGCCACGGATGTGGCTATTGGCATCGCTGCTATTTACGTCGGGCGTATCCTGTTTCTCTATCCGCTTGGATTTGTGACAGACCGCATGGATCGGCGCCGCGTCATTGTAGTGACGGCGACAGTCGCAACCGGCGCCCTTGCGGCCTTCGCCACTTTCGCCACTGGCGACGGTGCGCGCTACTCAGCCATCGTGGGCACACCACTTTACATTGCAATGCTCGCCGGATTGATCCTCCTGGGCGGATCGATGCTCACCCTCTACTCGCTGCTTTTGGCTCACGCGATGGACCGCACTGTTCCCGTCTATGTCGCGTCCAGTGCTGTCACAATGCTGTTTGTCTTCACCATCGGCGGCATTGCAGGCCCTCTCATGACCAGCGCGCTTTCGGCGGTATTTGGCGATGCGGTCATGGGCTGGACGCTTGTGTTTGCAATGGCCGCCTTCGCGGGCTTCACCGCATTCAGGATCAAAACAGTGGCTCCGGCTGCCAGAGCGGAACAAACCCACTTTAAGGCGACCGAAACCACCAGCCTCAAATCCGTCCCCACCCAGAAACGGTAAGGTAGGAGACAACCATGACCACCCCCTCCACAAACCTCTTTCGCGCAGAAAAAGCCACTCTGCTCATCTGGCTCGTATTTTTTGCCATGACCTTCGCCGGCGACGTCATCAAGCCAACGGCCATGGGTTCCAGCATGTCCTGGCTACTGCTGGGCGGTATTTTTGGGGTGATGCTGTCCGCGGTCTTCCGCGTGGTGCACCACGCCGAGTGCTTGGCCCTCATCTTTGGCGAGCCTTATGGCACATTGATCCTGACATTGTCGGTGATCGGCATCGAAGTGGCTCTGATCACAGCTGTTATGCTGACCGGGGACAACAACCCGACACTGGCTCGGGACACTATGTTTTCCGTGTTGATGATTGTCATGAACGGATTGGTTGGTCTCAGTCTGCTGATTGGGGGGCTGCGGCACGGGCTGCAGGTGTTTAACCTCTCGGGTGCTAATGCCTACCTTGTAGTGCTGTTGCCAGTGGCCATCGTCAGCCTCGTCTTGCCAAGCTTCACCACATCCGCCCCGGGCGGTGGTCTGTCGGCTCTGCAAACTGTCTTCATGATCGCCATGTCCGTGGTGCTCTATGGGATTTTCCTCGTCTACCAAACCGCCGGCAAACCGGAGATTTTTCGACAGCCTGAGGAAGACCTGCCAACAACCGGTGGCTCGGATGCACATCATCTGGAAACCAAAAGCATCGGTTTCCATGTTCTTTGGTTGGTGCTGGCGATGTTGCCCCTGGTTTTGATGTCCAAAAAACTGGCGCTGTTTGTCGATTTCAAATTGCTGGAATTTGGCGCACCTGTCGCGTTGGGTGGCTTTCTGGTTGCCGCCATGATCCTGACACCTGAAGCCCTCGCCGCGCTGGGCGCTGCGCGGGCCAACAAACTGCAACGGGCCGTGAACATCTGTCTGGGGTCGGCTTTGGCAACCATTGGCCTAACAGTGCCCGCTGTGCTGATCGCGGCACATTTTGTTGCGCTTCCCATCGAACTTGGGCTCGGCGGCGCGGAAATCGTCCTCCTGGCCCTGACAATAGGGATCAGCATCCTGACCTTTGTCGGAACCCGCACCAATGCGCTTCAGGGTGTCGTGCATCTGGCCGCCTTTATGACCTATGTGTTCCTGATATTTGACTCATGACCGTAGGTTTAAGTTGCGTTGGGTGAGCTCAAAAGGCAGCTCCACACTGGCGGCTTCTTGCACCAGACCGAGTTTAATATTGCTAATTCGGACCTTCACTGCCCGACGCGTGAAGGTCCGCTTTGGGCCGTTCACAAACTTCTCGATTTAGATGTAGAATTATGAGTTATTCCCTGCCAAATCGACCTGAAGACGTCGAAGCACGCAATCAGCATGCCACCTTACATAGCCTCCAACGTGTGGGTGAGGCCGTTTCGGATGTGATCTTCCAACAGTTTCTTGGCCATATTCGCGTCTCTGGCCAATGCGGCATCGAACATGTGTTTGTGTTCTTTGGCTGCTACCTCACCTCGATAGGTCAGTACGAGCATCTGGTAGCGAAGATATTTGTCATAGATGATTGAGTGAAGGGATAGAAGATTCTTGGAGTTGCAGGCTGCTATCATTGCTTGATGAAACTCCGAGTCGTACCTCTTCCAGGTTTCTTTCTCAGAGTCATCTCCTTTGAGAAGCCGCTGCTCCATCAAATGCAGCTTATGATGCGCGGCGACGAGGTTCCCCTCCCAATCCGTGTCACCATTCTCGATGGACAACTCCAAAGCGTGGCATTCCAACAGGACTCGCAGCTCTGATATCTCGGTCAAGTCTTCTCGTGAAACCGGCGTGACCAGGAACCCCCGTTGCTCGGGAGCTTCGACAAATCCGTCGCTGGCGAGCCTGTTCAGCGTTTCACGAAGTGTCGAAAGGCTTGCCGAGTAGCGCTCCTTCAAAGCGTCCAGCTTTAGTTTGGAGCCGGGCTGCAGTTCCCCGAAGATGATGTCCCGCTTGATGCGCTGATAGGTGCTTGCACCTATCGTAGACGGCTGTTTCGCCATGCGTTTCACCCGATATTATCAGTTTCCTCGTTGAATTAGCATTTTTTAGAGACATCAGCAATCCAAACCGATGTATGGTAAAAATAAAAATATCATACATTATTGCGGAATCGCAAAAACCCCAATACGGTCGTGGCCAAGTTGGGCAAAAGCAGCTCGATCGCAATCATCGGTTTCGGGATTTTCCGGACCCTCCGGAAGGAAGCAAAGTGTCTAAGAACTTTCGCATTGCCATTGTCGGCATTGGTCTTGTTGGACGCCGCCACGCGGACGCTATCCGAGCGTTGCGCCATGTTGATCTCGTCGCGGTGGTCGACCCCAGCGATGAAGGTCGTGCTTACGCGGTTGAGCACGGGGTCGCATGTTACGAGACCCTTGAGGAAATGTTTGCAAATCAGACGCCGGACGGAGCTGTACTTGCGACCCCGACCACGCTTCATGTTGAACAAGGCCTTACGTGTGTTCGACATGGTTGTCCCGTTCTTGTCGAAAAACCGATCGCCGTAGAAGCCACCGCTGCACTTGAGCTTGTTCAAGCAGCGGAGAAGGCCAATGTGCCACTGATGGTCGGACATCATCGTCGACACAATCCTCTGATCCGGTCGGCTAAGGAAGCCATTGTCGATGGGAAGATTGGAGATGTGCGCGCTGTCCATGCGAATTGCTGGTTCTATAAGCCAGACGAGTATTTTGATGCTGCGCCCTGGAGAAAGAAACCCGGTGCAGGGCCCATCTCGGTCAATCTGGTCCACGATGTGGATCTGCTGCGGTATCTGGCCGGAGAAGTCGTGACCGTTCAGGCTCAGTCGGCTTCATCGCAGCGGGGTTACGACAACGAAGATGTTGCCGGTGCTCTGTTGACGTTCGAAAGCGGGGCGATAGGGACCATAAGTGTGTCCGACAGCATCGTCGCCCCGTGGAGCTGGGAGATGACGTCTCAGGAATATCCCATCTATCCTGCAACCACTGAGAGTAGCTACATGATAGGTGGCTCTCATGGTTCGTTGTCCGTTCCCGATCTTCGCCTGTGGAGTTACCAGAGTGAGCAAAGGGACTGGTGGACGCCAATCTCATCGACCGCGCTGAAGAAGGGGGCGTCTGACCCTCTGGTCAATCAGCTTAGGCACTTTGTTGAAGTAGCTCGACACGAAGCAGAACCGATTGTGTCTGGATGGGAAGGCTTCAGAACGCTTCAAGTTATTGAAGCTATTCAGAATTCCTGCAGAACAGGTGATACGGTCAGGATCAAAAACTTACAAAAAACACCAGTGGCAGGTATGACGGCAGTCTAAAATATCAGATATTTTGTAAAAAATCTTGCAAAATGTCCAAAATAGGTCAAAACTCTGAATCGCAAAAAAGAAGCATCATGATGTCTCAGGGAGGAGCAAAGTGATTACCAAACTTACCCGCCGGGCTGCTGTATCAGCCCTGGTCGCAACCGGTGTTCTGTTTAGCGCAACAAGTGGTGCGCTGGCGGAAGACAAAGTGCAACTTCGCCTCGCAACATCAGGATCGGAGACCGACCAGCGCTCGGTCGCTATGGCCGAGGTTTTCGCGCCCATGGTCGCTGATTTCGCAAGTTATGAGCCCAGCTATAACGGCACCATTTTCGCTCAGGGTACTGAGCTGGATGCCATCAGCCGGGGTAACTTGGAAATGTCGATTACCTCGGCGCAGGAACTGGCACAGTTCTTCCCCGAGTTTTCGATCTTTACCGCAGGCTATGTCCACCAGGACGCCGCGCATCAGGTGGCTGTCTTCAACGATCCCTTGATGGATGCCTTTAAGCAAAAGGCCGAAGAAGAACTGGGCGTCAAACTGCTGTCGGTCATGTATCTGGGCCGTCGTCAGGTGAACCTGCGGCAACCAAAGGAGGAACTGACTGTCAGCACCCCGGCTGATCTGGAGGGTGTGAACCTGCGGATGCCGGGCACAGATGCGTGGCAGTTCCTTGGAAAAGCGCTGGGTGCCGCCCCGACACCAATGGCGTTCTCAGAGGTTTACACAGCTCTGTCGACCGGTGCCGTTGACGGTCAGGACAACCCATTGCCGACCGTGGTTGATGCCAAGTTTTACGAAGTGACCAACCAGATCATCCTGACATCTCACTTGGTCGACTTGAACTATATCGCCATCGGCAAAGAAGTTTGGGACGGGTTGACGCCGGAACAGCAAGCCAAGGTTCAGGAAGCTGCGGACGCAGCAGCTGAATCAGGCCGTCAGAAGCAACTTCAGAAAGAAGAGGATCTTGTCAGTTTCCTGAAAGAGCAAGGCATGGAGATCTACGAACCCGATCTCGCTGCGTTCCGCAATCAGGTACAGTCTATGTATCTGGACAGCGAATTCGCTGGCTCATGGCCCGAAGGCGTTCTGGATCAGATCAACGCTTTGGGCAACTGAGCCAAGTAAGACAAGGGAGGGAGAACCATAATGAAAGCCTTTATGAAGGGGTTCTCCCGACTGACCGAAGCGATTGCCGGCGGGATGCTGGCGGCAATCTTCCTAATCTTCCTTCTGCAAATTCTTCTGCGGTACTTCTTTACACCCGCCGGTTGGACGCTTGAACTTATCGGTATTCTGTGGGTCTGGGTGATCTTCTTCAGTTGCGCATTCATCGTGCGCGAGAGAGATCATGTAAAGTTCGACATCATCTACCTTTCCGTGCCGATACGCGTGCGGCAGGTCTTTGCGATGCTGGCGGCCGCAGCGATCGTGGTCGGTATGCTCTACAGCTTCCTTCCAACGTGGGACTACATCGATTGGATGAAAATCCGAAAGACATCGACTGTCCGCAATCCGTTTTCCGGCGAGAAGATACCTTTGCGCACAGTATTCTCGATTTACGCGGTATTCATGCTGGTCGTCGCAGCGCGCTACGCGTGGCTATTCTTCGACGTCATGCGCAATGGCCCTCCAAAGACAGAGTTGGAACTGGTTGTTGGATACAACGTGGTTGACGACCATCCCCGTGTCGACGTCGAAGAGGACGAGGAAGTTAAGAAATGAGTTTTGAACTTCTTTCCTGCCTGCTCGCTCTCTTTCTTCTGGCAGGCATTGGGACACCTATCGGCTATTCCATCCTCTTGGCCTCATTGGTGTATCTGGGCACAGCCGGACTGGACGTAGCACTCGCAGGCGAGAAGATCCTGCAAGGCTTCTACAAAAGCACGATCCTGCTTGCCGTGCCTTTGTTCATCGTCGCCGCGAATATCATGAACGCTGGTTCGATCACGGACCGTCTGCTGAACTTCTGCGTTGCAGCTGTCGGTCGTTTCAATGGCGGCCTCGGGCACGTAAACGTGGTAGCGTCTCTGATCTTTTCCGGTATGTCCGGCTCGGCTGTCGCGGATGCCGCGGGGATCGGCAAGATTATCATTGAAATGATGACTAAAGATGGCCGCTACAGCCGAGGTTACGCAGCCGCGATCACGGCGGCGTCGGCGACGATTGGCCCGATCATTCCGCCCTCGATCCCGATGGTTTTGTACGCGCTCGTTTCCAAGGCCTCTATCGGGTCGCTGTTCCTGGCCGGTATTCTTCCGGGCCTGATCATGGGCGTCGTCCTCATGGCGATGAACTACTATCTGGCCGGAAAGCGGAACTTTGCATTGGAAGAACCTGTTCCACTGCGCGAATTGCCGGCTAAAACCGCCAACGCGTTTCCGGCTCTGCTGATGCCTGCAATCCTGCTGTACGGCATATATGGCGGCGTTACTACTCCGACCGAGGCTGCAGCCGTGGCTGCATTCTACGCT
Organism: Ruegeria sp. BE9; assembly: GCF_056538765.1. Taxonomy (NCBI): domain Bacteria; kingdom Pseudomonadati; phylum Pseudomonadota; class Alphaproteobacteria; order Rhodobacterales; family Roseobacteraceae; genus Ruegeria; species Ruegeria sp. BE9. The sequence continues at coordinate 288,369 of NZ_JBQFTS010000002.1, forward strand.
CTGCTATTGGCAGCGTTGTTCTACCGAGCGCTGACCTTCCGTGGCCTTTATCAGGTGTTCGTCGACAGCGCGCGCTCTTCCGCAGCGGTCGGTGTGGTCATTGGTGGCGCGTTTATTCTGAACTTCATCGTTATTCAGGAGCAAATACCGCAGTCGATCTCGGCACTGCTGGAGGGTTCTGATGTAAGCCCGATTGTGTTCCTGATCCTGGTTAACCTGCTGATCCTCGCGCTGGGATGCGTGTTAGACGCAACAACGATCATCCTGGTGATTGTGCCCCTGTTCATTCCAACCTGCGAAGCGCTTGGGATTGATCTGGTGCATTTCGGGGTGCTGGTCGTGGTGAACTCGATGATCGGTCTGATCACGCCGCCCTACGGCATTCTACTCTTTGTGATCAACGCCGTGACGGACATTCCGCTGCGCGAAATCATCTCGGAAATCTGGGCCTTCCTCGCGGTTCTCATCTTCGCTCTGGTGATAATGATGCTGATGCCGGATCTGGTCCTGTGGTTGCCGCGTATGTTTGGATATCAGGGATAATGTGCCTCTCAGTTTCGACAACGTCGATCCCCGGTGATCTGGCTGAAAAGCTGAGTGCTATCGCTGACGCGGGATTCGGGGGTGTCGAATTACACGAACCGGATTTGACCGCTTTTGACGAACCGCCATCGCAAATTCGGAACATTGCATCAGGTCTCGACCTTAAGATTTGCCTGCTGCAACCCTTCCATAACCTTGAAGGCCAGTCCGGCGGTGGACGGGAGCGCGCCTTTGATCGGCTGAAACGCAAACTCGACCTGATGAGCGAGTTGGGAACGGAATTGCTGCTCATTGGGTCCGCTTTTGAGGTCGATGCCGCTGCGACCGTAGAACAGGTAATTGCAGATCTTGGCGAAGCGGCCGAGATCGCAAAGGAGATGGGATTGCGTCTGGCCTATATGGGCTTACCATGGTCAAATCTTATTCACTCGGATGAACAGGCGTTAGGCGTCGTTGAAGCTGTCGACAGCCCTCATCTGGGGTTGGCTTTGAATTCCTTCTTCTCGCTTGCCGACGGGTCCAAACCAGCCCGCCTTCGGGACATTCCTGGAGAGCGGCTGTTTCATGTGCAACTGTCCGATGCACCGCGACTTGAGATGGATATTCGCAGGCTCAAACGGCACTTTGGGCTTCTTCCAGGGCTTGGGTCGCTGAACCTTGCGGGCTTTGTGCGGGTGTTGTCCCGCGCCGGATACAAGGGGCCTTGGTCCATTGCGCGCGTCAACGAAGCAGCGCCTCAACCCGGTGGCCGGACACTGGCCCGAGACAGCTATAGGTCGCTGGTGAACCTTTTGGATGAGGTGTCGCGGACCGAGCCGGGAACGGATTTCGGCATCCCGGACTTGCCTGAACGCGTCTATGCGTCAGGCTTTGAGTTCGTTGAATTTACAGCCGACGAAACAAGCGGCGCGCAGCTGGCAGATATGCTGTCAGCAATGTGTTTTCGAATGGAGCGAAAGCATGTAAGCAAGTCCGTCGAGTTGTGGCGGCAGGGCGCGATAAACATCGTTGTGAATACCGAAAAGGAAGGTTTTGCACATTCGGCGTTCCTGGGCCACGGCCCCTCCGTTTGTGACATGGGGTTGCGTGTCAAAGATGCGGATCAGACGGTTCAGCGAGCGACCGCGTTGGGCGCGCCGAATTTCTCACAGCCGGTAGGGACCGGGGAACTGGACATCCCGGCCATCCGAGGTGTTGGTGGCAATGTTGTCCATTTCATAGATGAGAAATCCGATCTGCATCGGGTTTGGGACATCGAGTTCGAGCCAGTCGCCAAGACCAAAGCGATCCAGCCTGCCGGTCTGCGCCGCATCGACCATCTGGCACAGACGATGCGTAACGATGAGATGCAAAGCTGGCTGCTCTATTACATTTCGACTTTTGAGATGGCAAAATCCCCGATCGTGAACGTTGCCGACCCGTCGGGTGTTGTGCAAAGCCAAGCCATCGAAAGCCCCGAAGGCGAAGTGCGTTTAAACCTGAATGGTGCAGTTGGGCGTCGAACACTGGCGGCTTCATTCCTTGAAGACGGTTTTGGTGCTGGTGTTCAGCACATCGCCTTCCAGTCGGACGACATATTTGAAACCTCAGCCCAATTGCGGAAGTCCGGTTTTCCCAGCCTGTCCATCCCAGAAAACTACTACGCTGATCTGCAAGCGACATTCGGGTTAAGTGAAGACCTGATCGCCCAAATGCGCAGGGATAACATACTCTACGATCAGGCGGCGGGTGCCGAGTACTTTCAGATCTACAGTCGCCCTATCTTTAACGGCTTTTTCTTTGAAATTGTTGAGCGCCGAACTGGTTACGCCGGCTATGGCGCGCGTAACGCTGCGTTTCGATTAGCGGCGCAAACGCGACACCACGTGGCGGAAGGAACAACCTAATATGAAGGCCGCACTAATCGGACAAGGGATTTCTGGCTCCATGACGCCTGAGATGCACGAGGCGGAGGGCCGGGCGCAGGGTATCGATCTGAGCTACGGTAGGATCGACACGGCAAAAGAGCCATTTCGTGGAATGTCGGTCGCTGATTTACTGCATTATTCCGTTGAATTAGGTTGTGCGGCGGTCAACGTGACACACCCCTACAAAGCGTCGGTCATTGATCATCTCGATGAGCTTTCCAAGACTGCTGAGGAGCTTCAAGCTGTCAACGCGGTGGTTTTTTGTGACGACCGAATGGTTGGCCACAACACCGATTACATAGGTTTCCACAGTGCCTTCGGAGATTTTTTGGGATCATCGAAGACTGAAACGGTTCTCATGTTTGGTGCTGGTGGCGCGGGCAGTGCAGTCTCCTTGGCTTTGCTTGATTCAGGTGTTCGAGATCTGGAGATCATCGATCCTGACTTCCACCGAGCGCAGGCGCTGGTCAGTCGACTAAAGGTCTTGCGCCCTTGTGCAAAGCTTCAGGGTTCCCCCTCGATTTCGTTGGAACGGGTCAAATTTGTGGACGGAGTGGTTAATGCAACACCGCTCGGGATGGATAAGTACCCCGGGTCGGTAATTGATCCATCATTGTTGCGGCCGGATGCTTGGGTGGCAGATATAGTATATTTCCCGCTCGAGACACACCTTCTGAGCAGCGCCCGCACAACTGGGTTAAAAGTGATGAATGGTGCTGGAATGGCAGTTCATCAGGCTGCAGCGTCTTTTGAAATCTTCACCGGCTGCACCGCCTCAATCAGTCGTCTTCAAAACGTTTTCGATTCACTTCGTCAGCAGCGCATGCGCGAGTTTAGAGGTGCAACGGTATGACAAACGACGAGCAAGCTATCCGCCAATGGTGGCGTACCTCCATCATCGACATGAAGCCCGGTCAGATCGCTTTTCGTGGCAACGCCATAGAGGACCTGATCGGGAACGTATCTTTCCCGCAAATGATCTGGCTGATGGTGCGGGGTGATCTGCCCAGCGACGCACAAGCGCGCCTGTTCGAAGCTGCTTTGGTCGCAGGCGTGGATCACGGCCCACAGGCTCCCTCAATCGCGGCTGCGCGTATGGCCGCCACCTGCGGGGTAGGTCTCAATAATGCGATGGCGACTGCGGTGAACATGCTGGGCGACGTGCACGGCGGGGCAGGAGAGCAGTGTGCGGAGCTGTACTATGATATCGCAGTCCGCATGGATGCGGGAGGTTCGCTGAATGACGCTGTTCGGGATGGCTTGGACAGTTGGCGCGAGACCTACGACAAGATTGTATCGGGCTTTGGTCACAGGTTCCACAGGCCTGTGGACCCACGCGCACCACGATTGATGCAACTTGTTCGTGATGCGGCGGCAGAAGGCACAGTTTCTGGCCGGTTTGCCGATATCGGAGAAGAGGTTCAAGCCGAACTCGGCCGTCAACGAGGTGGTCGGCCAATTGCCATGAATATCGATGGCGCGACAGCTGTGATCTTCTGCGAGCTTGGCTTTCCTGCGCCCTTGTCGCGGGGGCTATTCTGCTTGTCCCGCTCGGTTGGAATACTTGCCCACGCTTGGGAGCAGATGAACCAGGGGGGGCGGAACAAAGGGCCGATGCCCCCGAATTACTTACCCCTCTACGAAGACAGGAATGATGACACGTGAGACATCGAAATCCTTCCGGGTCGGCCTTATTGGCTGTGGTCGTATCAGTGATGTTTATCTAAAGACACTATCCAAATTTTCGAGCATCGAGGTCGTGGCTTGTGCAAGCCTTGATCCTTCGGAAAGCCGCGCCAAAGCGGATCAATACGGTGTCGCCCAGGCTTGCACGCCAGATGAAGTGTTTGACGATCCGACGATTGACTGCGTTCTGAATCTGACAATTCCGGCGGCGCATGCCGAAATCAGCCTGCGCGCGCTGGAGGCGGGGAAACACGTCTATTCCGAAAAGCCACTGGTCATGAACCGAACGGATGGTAAGGCGATCCTGCACATGGCCTCTGAAAAGGGGTTACTGGTCGGTTGCGCACCCGACACATTTCTGGGCGGTCGCTGGCAGACCGTTCGGCGCTTGATCGACGAGGGTGCCATTGGCAAACCGACAGGGGTTTTTGCCCATGTCGGTACCCACGGGACAGAACGCCACCATCCCAACCCGGATTTCTACTATAAGGCGGGTGGTGGGCCATTGCTGGACCTTGGGCCGTACTACCTGACCGCCATGATCTGCTGCCTTGGTTCCGTTGACCGGGTTGCTGGAATGGCTCGGCGCACGTTCGACAATAGGATGATCGAAAACGGCCCTCGCAGCGGCGAATGGATAGATGTCGAGGTCGACACGCACTCCCTAAGCCTACTTCAGTTCTCATCCGGAGCTATAGGGTCGATGACCATGAGCTTCGACGTCTGGGACAGCGAAACTCCGCGGTTCGAGATCTACGGTGAAAACGGCACCATCAGCATTCCTGATCCTGACCCGGTTCATGGTGCCAATATCTTTCAAGGGGATGTCTGGCTGAAAACGCGGGAGACCTCGCGCTGGTCTCACCAGCCTCGTCCAACCGGTCGCGAAGACTGGCAGGTGGCCGAAAACAAACATGGATTCAATGAAGACAGTCGCGGGCTCGGCCTTTTGGATCTGGCCCTGGCGGCACAAGAAGGACGCCAACCCCGTGCAAGTGGAGCGCTTGCCTACCACGTTTTCGAGGTCATGGACGCAATTGAACGGGCACCGAAATTCGGCGCCTATCAGACTATAGAAAGCCGGTGCGAAGCGCCGATGCCTCTGCCTGTCGATTTCCTGAACGATGAGAGGAAGGAGTTGGTCTATGCCTATTCAGACTCTTGACTTTGCCCAGCCATTTTTTCGCGTCCAGCACATAGCTGACGAGCGCAGAATTTCTATCAAGGGTCGCGCCATCGTCCTTAACCTTGGGGGGCGAAATCTCTCTGTCGAGGATCAGACCATTGCACCGCTTTCCTCTGTGATCGTGCAAGACAGCACGCTTAGCGGCGTGGAACGCGCAGTCATTGTCCACGATTTCGACGCCCATGCCGATGACAACGAGTTGTTCGCATGGGTGAAAGATACATGGCCATCTGCTTTTGAAGTTCGCCAAGAGGAGCGTCTGCGCGGTGTCAGCCACTACATGTCGCCAAAGGTCTTCGTGGGTAACGTTGGACTGACCATGTACCATTCCGGTTCGGTCCCATTGAATGTCGGATTGCACAAGGATCATCCGTTCTGCCCGGTACCGGGGTTTCGCGAAGTGCATACGCAAATCGTAGGCTTTGGCAAAATGCAGCAATGCCGTGAGCGGGATGTTGAAACCCTTTACCTCGAAGAATTCATGGCCCCCGGCACGACGCACAAACCGATGTATGACGCCGAAGGCAACTATCCCTGGCATCAGTACGAGACGATTACCCCCAGCATTTTCATGGCGGTGGAAATGCTGCCGGAAGGCGTACGGGTCCCGGAAATGGAGATTCAGAATGGCTGAGAGACTTTTATCCGAAGACCTGAACTTTGACGGACCTTTCCCCCGGTTGTCTCGTCGTTTGCGGCTGGGCGTTGTTGGCGGCGGACGTATCTCTGTCACGCAGGCAACGGCCGCGCGGATGACCGACCGGTGGGAGGTCGTCGCAGGAGCGCTCAGTTCTGACGCCGTGCGAAGCAAGGCGCGCGGGGCCGAGTGGTTCCTGCCGGCCGACCGGTGCTACGCGTCGTTCGAGGAGATGTCACAGGCCGAGGCGGCACGCCCGGATGGCGTAGATGCCGTCATGATCACTACCCCGAACCACGTTCATTTTGAAGCTTCCAAAGCGTTTCTGGGGGCAGGCATTGATGTACTGTGCGACAAGCCCCTGACCAACGAAGTTGCCGAGGCCGAGGAGCTTGAGGAGATCGCCGCGCGCACGGGACAGGTCTTTGCTGTCGGATATGCGATGTCGTGCTTTCCAGTGATCCGGCAAGCCAAGCAAATCGTGGCCGACGGAGCCATCGGAAAAATCAACCAAATACATGTTGAGTTTATGCAAGACTGGATGACGCCCGAAGATGTGGCCGATGCGCCTCATGTAAAGTGGCGGCTGGACCCAAAGATTTCTGGCCCGACCAGTTGTGTCGGCGATATCGGCACCCATGCCGCGCATCTGGCCAGTTTTGTCTCGGGCCTGCCCTTGACCGACCTACGGGCCGAGTTTCATGTCTGCGGCGCGCCAAAGCCTTTGGAAGACACGGTGTTCATGTTCACCCGTTACCAAAATGAAGTCCCCGGAACCTTGATGGCAACACGCCTTGCCCCCGGAAACCGGGGTGGGTTGCGCCTGCGCATATTCGGGAACGAAGGAGGCCTCGAGTGGGACTTGGAGAACTCGGAACAGCTGAAGTTCAATCGGTTTGGTGAACCGGATCATATCATCAGCCGAGGCCACGGGCATGGTATCGGACCCGGTGCGGAACGTCTGATCCGTACCGCGCGCGGCTTCCCCGAAGGGATTATCGAAGCCTGGGCCAACCTCTATACGGAATTTGCCATGGCTGTAGCTGCGCGTCGGGATGGCGTTACTGTTCCGGCCGATTGGCTTACTTGTCCCAGTATCGAACAAGGCGCAGACGGTGTCCGATTCATTGATGCCTCTGTGCGCTCTCACCAGACCGGAGGCGATTGGGTAACTGTTTAAAGCTTTGCCAACACGAAGGTTAAGCACGCCCGGGCTATTGCTCGGGCGTTTTCATTTCCTGCTCAGTATTAAAAGTTGATATTTTAAAAAATATCTGATATTTTGCACTACGTGTGATGAAATTGAGATTCGCAGACACGTGGAGCCACTGTTCATGGTGAAACCCGAAGAGGCTGGTGCAAGCCCCTCTCTCTATTCTTTGGCGCATCTGACGCTGATCGGCTGTACGCCGCCCGAGCTGGTCTATATCGCAGCACGGGCCGGTTACGATGCCGTTAGCCCCCGGTTTATTCCGATGCATGTGTCCGGTGAATTCACCCAATCGCCAATCGACAAGGCGCAGGTGCAGGCTACCAAAACTGCGCTCTCTACAACCGGTTTGAAAGTCCTTGATGTCGAACTGGCGCGCATCACCGAAGATGTCGATCCGCGCAGTTTTGAACCTTCTCTGGAGATCGGTGGGGAACTGGGCGCCAAACGCATGATCATGAGCGCTTGGACCAACACCCGCGATGATCGTGACTTCCTGATCGACGTCTATTCCGAGACCTGCGAACTGGCGGCTCCGTATGGGCTAACAGTGGACCTTGAGTTTCCAAGCTTCTCCCGCTTGCGCACTCTGGATGAGGCGCTTGATATCGTGCGTGCCTCCGATCAGCCCAACGGCGGTATTCTGGTCGATACGCTTTACCTGCACCTCAGCCGCGTGGATTTGGGAGAGTTGCTACACGTCCCCTCGGATCTGTTTCATTTCCTGCATATCTCTGATTGCCTGCCCGGCATCGCCGATACGCGCGAGGGCATGATCCAGCTGGCCCGTGATGCAAGGTTGTATCCCGGCGAAGGCTGGATCGATTTCACCGGCATCATCGAACGGATGCCGCCCGTCGACTATTCCATCGAACTGCCCAACCAAAGCCGCGTTGCCGAGTTGGGATATGAAGAACACGCGCGTCGCTGTCTCAGCCACGCCAAGCGGACATTCGGCCGGGCGCGATCTCAGCGTCGTATGCCCGATGCAGCAATTCCAAAACACCAAGAGGATCATCATGGGCAAAGAGCTCACTGAAAACGACCGCAACATGGCGGCCGATATGCTGGCGCGCGCCCGCGCTGCCATGGCCGAAATCGAGGATTGGGATCAGGACAGGCTGGACCGCCTGTCTCAGGCCATTGCATGGTACGCAGGGAACGAGAAAACCTTCACCCGTCTGGCCCAGCAAGGCGTGGACGAAAGCGGCATCGGAGATCGCGAAGGGCGTCCTGCGAAGCGATTTAAGATTCACATGGTGCTGCGTGATGTCCTGCGCACTCCATCGACCGGTATCGTCGAGGTGGATGAGGAAAAAGGTCTGGTGAAATACGCCAAGCCTGCCGGTGTCATCGCCTCCCTGATCCCGATGACCAATCCAGCAATGACGCCACCGGTGACCGGTGTTTCCGCCGCAAACGCCCGGAATGCCGTCATCTTCAGCCCGCATCCGCGAACCGCTCATACCACCTTCGAAATGGTCGAGGTCATGCGTGCAGCTTGTCGGGCTGCCGGTGCTCCCGAGGACTTGTTTCAATCCATTCGCAAACCGTCGATCCCATTAACGCAACATCTGATGGAGATCTGTGACCTTACGCTGGCGACGGGTGGCAAGCCCATGGTCAAAGCAGCCTACAGCTCGGGACGTCCGGCCTATGGCGTCGGCGCCGGCAATTCATCCATCGTCATCGATGAGACAGCCGATCTGGATGTCGCCGCTCAAAACACTCGTATTTCCAAGACCTCCGACTTTGGCTCAGGTTGTTCGGCCGACGGTAACATCATTATCCAGCGTTCGGTCTACGATGATATGGTCAAGGCGCTTGAGGCCGAAGGCGGGTACCTGTGCTCGGACGAAGAGAAGGCTATGCTCCAAGCTGCTATGTGGGATGAGAAGGGAAACCGCACCTTCCCGACCATCGCCTGTCCGCCGCAGCAAACGGCCAAGGTCGCCGGATTTAGCATCCCCGAAGATCGCAAGTTTCTGATGGTTGAAAATCAGGGGCAAATCGGGCCGCAGCACAAGTTCTCCAAGGAAAAACTGACCACGCTGATGGCGCTTTATCACTTCGACACGTTCGATGACGCGCTGGAAACGGTCAGCCGGATTTACAATACCGGAGGTAAGGGCCATTCCTGCGGGATTTATAGCCATAATGACGATCACATCGATCGGCTCGCTCGTCTTGCTCCGGTCAGCCGTATGATGGTGCGACAGCCTCAGTCCAAGGCCAATGCGGGTGCCTGGACCAATGGCATGCCTATGACCAGCAGCCTGGGTTGCGGCATCTGGGGCGGCAACATCACCAATGAAAACGTTACCATGAAACATATGATGAACTACACCTGGGTCAGTCGTCCGATCCCCGAGGATCGCCCCTCGGAGCCGGATCTGTTCGGAGAGTTCTACGGGCAGGAGGTCGCGTGATGGATGGAGCAAAACTGGAAGGCAAAACCGTTGCCGAACACATCGTCGACTTCCTCGAACGTCGCGAGGTCAAGCATGTGTTCGGCCTTTGCGGTCATACGAATATCGCGGTTCTGGCCGCGCTGGCGGAAAGTCCCATCGATTTCGTCACCGTGCGGCATGAACAGATCGCCAGCCACGCGGCGGACGCTTATGCCCGCGTGACGGGCAAGGCCTCGGTGGTGTTGTCCCATCTCTCCCCGGGGCTGACCAATTGCGCCACCGGGGTCGCCAACGCCGCATTGGATTGTATCCCGATGGTGGTGATCGCAGGTGATATTCCTACACATTACTACGGTAAACACCCGCATCAGGAAGTGAACCTGCACGCGGACGCTGCCCAGTGGGAGATATATCGCCCCTTCGTCAAACGCGCATGGCGCGTAGATCGGGCAGATCTAATGGCCGAAATTCTGGAAAAGGCATTTCATCTCGCTGAAAGCGGCCAGCCCGGACCGGTACTGGTCAATGTCCCCATGGACATCTTTTCAGAGGTGATCCCCTCGGACAGTTTCGACCGTATCCGCGACAACACGCGCGCGCTCAAGAAACCGTCGATTGACGACGAGACAGCGGGAGAGATTGTCGAAGCGTTGGCTAAAGCCAAAAACCCAGTCGCTTATGTCGGGGGTGGTATTCTTCTGGCACAAGCCAGCGAAGAGTTGCGAGAATTTGTTGAACATATGGGCCTTCCAGTCGCGCATTCCCTGATGGGTAAAGGCGCGTTGCGAGACGACCACCCGCTTGTGCTGGGAATGACCGGGTTTTGGGGCACCGAGTTGGTCAACCAGTCCTGCTTGAATGCGGACTACATCTTTGCCGTGGGCACTCGGTTCAAAGAGGCTGATTGTTCAAGTTGGTACCCTGGCTACACGTTCAACATTCCCGGATCGAAGGTCATTCATATCGACATTGAGCCGCAGGAGATCGGTCGGAACTATCCCACCGAGATCGGAGTCGTTGCTGACGCCAAGCCCGCGTTACGTGTCCTCAACCGGGTTGCCCGCGAGATGTATCCGGACGGCTTCAACCGCCCCGCGCTGGAAAAGCAGATCACGGATTTCCGGACAAAATTCAAAGCGCGCAACGTGGAAATGGCGACCTCGTCGGCCTTTCCGATGATGCCTGAGCGCATTCTGGCAGATAGCCGCAAGGCACTGCCTGAGGATGCCATCATCACCACAGACGTTGGGTGGAACAAGAACGGTGTAGGACAGCAATTCGATATCCTGACCCCCGGCTCAATACTGACCCCGGGCGGGTTCGCTACGATGGGTTTTGGCCCGCCGGGAGCGATCGGCGCAAAACTGGCAGCACCTGATCGAGTCGTACTAAGTTTGGTTGGCGATGGTGGATTCGGTCAAAATCCGTCGATGCTGGCAACAGCGGTCGAACTTGATTTGGGTATCATCTGGTTGGTTATGAACAACAACGCCTTCGGAACGATCGCCGGCCTTCAAAAAGCGCATTACGGTTTGACCTATGGAACCACGTTCCCCGGATCCGCCGCCGCACCCGCAAACAGACCGGGCTATGCCGACATAGCGCGAGCCTACGGCGCGGAAGGGCACAGGCTCAGCGCTGCCGACGAACTGTTGCCCGCACTGGAAGCGGCAATCGCCAGTGGCAAGCCAACCGTGCTCGATGTGCCAATGATCAACAACCCAACACCAACGACCGGACATTGGAACATCTTGGACATATACTCGCCGGACAAGGAGATATCTCACGTCGCGACTTGACGAAACTGGGCGCGTTTAGGCGCGCCCAGTTTCTTGTGCCAATGCACATCCGTGCTCGAGCAAAAACCCGTCTTAGTGTTGCAAAGATTGCCATGGCAAGCCGAAGGTTAGTCACGGTCTGACATCAAGTGGCGTTGGCTGAAAGAAAGACAGAAAGAAAACCTGAGGCGAACCTCTTCATTGAACATGTCTATCCAAATTCTGCGGAAAAACATCGTATTTTTGCTGATCCAGCGCACATGCACTGGATCAGTAAGTGCACTGTTATGCCAGTTGGGCAAGGTTGCCTGACCGGAAGGCAAAGGTTCTGGGCGCGATTGACGGAGCACGGCTCAAGCACTGCGGCCCAATTGACGACATGCTGGGATCCGAACTCGAGGTTTTCGTGCCGTGATAAGACAGATGAGAGGTGCTTACTCGTCACCGATCAAAATTCATTCTTTGTTCGATAATAGGTCTTCGAGATTGTCATATGGCGCGGTGTCCCTAAACTGTTTCACGAGTTCAGCGTCGTTTGAACGATCCCGCTCGCACGTTTTCAGTAGCCGACATAGGTGAAGAAGAAGAATGATTGTCGCTCCCGCGGCCGCAATATTGAAGGCGATTTCCCACGTTGTCATTTTGATGTTCCCACAATTGATAAGTTGCATTCCCGTAACCGCAGAACCTGCCATGACACTTGACGAAAACCGGAACCTGTGGGTCTGAGCCCAACTTGCCACCGAAAGATCATGTCTCAGGATGACCTGAAAAACCTATTGAACTCAATCAGCCGGCCGACGCCGGAAGAAGAAGCATTTTTTGCCAAACGTCGCTCCCTTGGTCTCGGTGTCGGGCTCGATGAGCATGGGAAAATAGTCTATCCGAAAAAGCTCGTATTCATCGACTTCGAGGCATCCTCGTTGAGCCCTGAAAGCTGGCCAATCGAAGTTGGCATTGCGTGGATCGAACAGCAGGATGTCGTTGTCGAAAGCAAGCTCATACAGCCAGATCCTGACTGGTTGCTCGATGATTGGTCAGTGAAAAGCGCTGCCGTACACAATATCCCTTTCAGCGCCTTGAAGACGGCGGAAGCCGCGGAAGATGTAGCACGCTGGTTGAAAGAAATTGTAGGCGACAACATCCTTGTCAGCGACGCTCCTGAGCTCGACCAACGCTGGCTTGACTGTCTTCTCGCAACGCTCGGTGAACGTGCGAGGCAGATCGTTGACTTTGACCGGATCGTCTGGGTCTCGTTTTCTCAAGAAGACGGCGTTTTTGCACACGGTGCGATCGAGCAAGTCTACGAAACGCGAGCGGAGCGCCCAACAACACATCGAGCAGGCGCAGATGCCGCAAATATAGCCCACGCGTATAGATCCGGGTTACCTCGGCTTTCTTCCCCCAACTTTCTCGAGCCAATGTCCGAAGAGGATCTGCAGCGCTGGGAAGGTGGAGCGGAGGACAATAACTAAGTACGCCGAGGGAAGCATATCCTCACCGCACCAGTTACAGCTCAGTCTGTAGATGCTCCGACCCGTCTTGGCTGGCAAGTCTTATATCCGAGGCTTGGCGGACCGGGCATTGCGAGCGGTGCACTTGCACGGTTTCAAAGCGACAAGCAGCTCATCATTTCAGGATTCAAACAGGCAGTTTCTCATTTTTTTGAAACAACACATCTTTTGCTAACCAGTAACACTACATCACAACGAGAGCACTATGTCCGTACAGAAATCCTTGTCCGATCTGATAATTGAGACCATTGCAAATGGAATCCTGTGTCTAAGTGAAGACGCAAGAAGGATACGATTTACGCTTTTCCACAGAGGCCATTCAGTTACCGGACCGTTGTGTCTCCGTTCCGATTGGACAGACAAACTCGGTCGACCAGGCTTGATGCCGGTCATCGCAGAGACTGCCTTGACTTACGGCGAGGATGAAATTGTCCTTCCTCTACCATCCGATGATGACATGGCTACAGCTTACGATTTGCTGCAGGAGCGCCTCGCACCGGAAAAGATGTTCTCTTTCGACAATGAGCAGGGCTGGTTGTTAACGTCATTCAAGTCGAAACCGCTACGTCAAAGCGGCAAAAAACTGAATAAAGCAAAGTAGGAACTAAGTTGTTTCTGGAAGCCGGCATCTGCGTAGATGTCGGCCTCCAACCGGGTTTACCAAGCTTCCTTTTGCCTCTTTAAGTGGCGGCTTTGATTGGGCAGCGACAGAGAGCAATTCGGGCTTGAAGCGCTGTCACTTCGTTCGTCAATCATACTTGCCGATCAAAGACTGCGCTTTCACCCGCGCTCGTAGGCGATTTCGTAGAAACTGAAACTGACTCCATGTCAGAATTCGGAGACGTAGCCGCTCCAGTTCGCTGTCGATCAGAACATCTTCTTCAGTGTCCATCTCGAGCACCTTGTTTCCGTAACCTGCGCACCGAGCGTTTGCAGCGGAGACGAGATCCTTGCCGACCATTGCGATACACGCATCGTCCCGCTCATCGAGAACATCGCCGCGTTCCAGCCGCTCGAGCATATGCGAAAAGTTGCGCCGCATCAGCCCGCGCGGAATTGGCCCATGCCGTGCGCAGTCGTCTGCAAAAGCGGCCGCTTGCGAGATCACGCAAGCACCCAGCTCCTCGAGCGTTTGTTCCCGGCGAGTGTATGTGTAGCTCATCACGATCTCCTCACGCCGCCGCTTCAGTCTCAGCCACTACAGGCGTGAGCGTTGGTTCATCAATTCTGGCGATCAAAGCTTCCAGCTGGTCAGTCAGCCCGCAGATGACGAGCACCGCCGGATCTTCCGGTGAAATATCAGCGAAAAATCCGCTTTCAATACGGTTCGGATCACCGACGTGCTCCAGAGTGAGCAGGTCGCGCAGCCATTCCAGGCCACTGCGATGCTGGACCGTGTAGGCGTTGGCAGTTGCGACCGACGCGCGCAGCCGCTGCAGGCGCATCAGGGCTGCGGATCCACCGAGCAGCAACACTGCATGTTGAAGATCGAGATCAGCAGATTCGAGGAACACGCAGACTTGCGTCAGGATTTGGTTGTTATTCATTGGGAATTACCCTGTGTTTACGCCGCCCCCATCGGACGACAAGCGCGCAGGCGGGGGCGTTCTCCTTTCACCCTGCACGTAGTTTCTATTGATCTGAGCTCTGAGCTTTCTCTCATCTTGCTGCTCACAAAGACGTAGCAAGATGAGAGGAAGTCAGGGCCGGGATACTTCACACCCTATTAGGCGCGCGACCGATCGAAGTGAGGAGTCGCCGAGGGCTATTGAGTAGATTTTGCCGCCTATGCCGCACTTGTTATCAATCTGGGGCGCGGTGAATTACATCGCGATCATGTTTGTATTGTCTGGGTCTTTCCTTCTCGATTCAGCAATTTCCGCGAGGATTTCTTGCGCTTCCAATCGCCGGTAGCGATCTGCATTCAGCTCATAAAAGTGTCGGCTTGTCTTGTGGGCGTGACCGCAGAGCGCTTGCGCGACGCGTAGATCCAGATCGGAGTCCTCCACCACGGCATCATATGTGAGACTACGAGCGATATGTGGCCCGTGGCCGGTCAGTTGCCGCATGTTTTCCCATAACCAATTGTCACCGAAAGGTTTCCAACCGCGAGCAGGATTGCCGAATAGTGCCGTTCCGATCCGCGCCTTATAGACGGTCCAAAGATGCATTTCGCCGACTCCCATTAGTAGCGTCGCATCCAGATAGGGGATCAGACATTCTGCAAGTCGACCGTTGATGAAAGTTCCAGTCTTGGATGTCTCGATCTCCACGCTCCAACCTTCACTATCTCTAAGGAATTCCCTACCGATCCGCCCGGTCCGCAGGTCGAGAGAGCGCAATGGCAGTTTCGCCAACAAAGCCATAGCGCCAGCAAGCGCGTAGTCACGACGACGGGTACGGATATGATCCTGGTGAGGAGCCTGTCGAAGTCGCGCATGGGCAATTTCTGCGAGGTCAACCAGATTCAATGGGTTCTGTGCCAAAGCCACCTCCTTCCGACGCAGATCGGACGAGGACTCGAGTTTCAATGCATTGTGCGTTTCCATAAGCGCCTCGCGAATTTCGCTGGGATAGTTGGCGTGTTTTGCAAAGCCTGCGAGTGCGTCGCAGTAATTTGCTTTGCTTCGCGTTTTGATGTCGCTGTCGAAGACGTCTTCGGCGAAGGCTTTCGCCGTCTCCATCGAAAGCTCCACTGGCATTTGCCTGCTATTGGTGATCCGAACCAAGCGTCGCAGAGCGCAGGACAACAATTCGATCCGGGCACTGGACAACCCGTTGGGCTTATCGGACCGCGCGGCGATCCGAGCCATTTCCGTATAGAAAGGTTCCGGAAGGTCGTGAAACGAGGGCTTCTTATGCGAAGGCGATTTTGGGCGGGTAACCGTTCGACGTATGCGTTGACATTGCTGTAGGAAGATTGTGTCCGGGTTCTCCGGATCAATTTCCGACATCAATTCAGCCAGAAGCCCGAGGTTGCGCGCGTCTGCTTTGAAGCTTTGCATTGTGGCATCATCAAGTCGAGGCATCGACTGACGCCAGCGCATCCAGCGATCGGCAAGACGGATCAGCGAAGGCTCGCAGACCTCCTGCAACTCCGATTGGATTGCGAGAAATCGCGACCAGTGCGGTGCACAAAAGACGAGTTCGAGTGGGCGGCGGTCAAATGCGCCGCTCTCGATCGCCCACTCCATGCCCTCTTCGGTTTCAAACGCGTATTTCCGAAGCAGCCCTGCCTGACTACTCAGGCTGTTTTCTTGCCACCCGTCCGCCCTCAGGCGATCAAAAAAAGCCACTCCAGTCTCCCGCGATAGCTTTTCCGCAAAACCATGATGTCGCGCGGTCTCGATGAGACCGCGAAAGGCTGAGGAAAGAGCATGCCTACTCGGGTGAAGGCTTTTTGCATAATAGGCCCGTCCGGTATCGACATCGGCGAGATACCGACGCATAGGCAGCGGCAATTCCTGTTCCGTGATCAGATACTTCATCTGTTTTTCCCTTTTGCGAGTGCGTTGTTGACGGCATCCAACCCATCCTGGCCGCGTTCAATCGCTGCAGTTTGGTCAAAGAATGCGTAAGTCTTCGAAACCGTGGCCGGAGAGTTGTTGAGAAGTGCGGATATGACGTTCAGGTCGGCGCCGGGCTGATTGATCAGTATCGAGGCGATAGCGTGGCGCACCTGATGCAGCTTCATGTACAAATCGACCGAAGCGGTGGCGTAGCGCCAGGCATCGGCCGCATTGCTGTAACGGGCTCCCCCAAACAGTAGCTGTGGGTCCGGGTTGTGAAGCCGCTTCATGAAGTGCGGGCGCGCTTCGGCAAGCCACCATTTCAGGATGCGACGAGGATCGACCTTGCCGCGTTTCTTGATCAACGCTGTCAGAGGTTTCTTGTTTTTCGTCATTTCCTTTGGAATGGCGAAGCTGACAGTTCGCGAACCAATCGGGAAGGAAACATTGGCCTTCTCGCCAGTGATCGACAGATTGACCAGTGTATCAACCCGAAGCGGCATAAAGGTCAAAACAGCGGCCATGGCAGCGGCAAGTGAAAGTCTCACCGCACGAGCCTGATCACCCATCGAAAGATCATTGTAGTTTTGGATCAGCGGCAAAGCCTGGCTATGAAACTCACCTGCGAGAGATAGAAACTTTTCGACACGCCGAGGTGACGTGACAAGGCGCCGACAGAACGCCTGGTTAGCCTCCGTCATTGTATCCCAGTTTTGGAAGTACTCGGTCTCGAAAAACTCTTTTTGAACTTTTGAGAGTTCAGGGTGGAACTCACGGGCGAAGCGAAATACCGCCCCCATGTTTTTCTTTAGCGTTCTGGCCACGAGCGGCTTCCAGTAGTATTCGCCGCCCACTTCCGCATCGAAGGCGGCAAACAGATTATCTGCCTTGGTCAATTCCGCGATGGATTGGCCACCGTCCAAATCCAATCGACCGAGTTCAAAGAGGCAGGTGAAGTACCAGTTCAGATCATCCCCGGCAGATTTGACAGTCTGCGGAGAAAGCGGCGCGCGACGGCGGCCTGCCAGGAGCCCATCATAGGGTCGACCGAGGCGCATCGTCGCCTGGTATTCTCGAATAGCCGAGATAACTTTGGCCGGTAAATCTGGTGTCACGCGGTGGCGTGTGGCCTTGGGAATCTCACCGATAACAGATGGCAAAAGCGAGGGTCCGACAATCTCCGGGAACTCATGCAGGCGATCCAGCAGACGCGCAGCTTTACGAATTGCGTTCTTGCGACCCTGATCGTGACAGTCTTTCATCCAGAGGTGCAACATATCAACACTCAGCTGCGCCGGCTGGACGCCCTTGCTTCTTGCAAGGCTTGTCAGAACGGTCAGTGCAATAAGTTCTGGTGTTTGGATGTTATTGCCTTTTCTACGCGGTTGGATCAGCGCGGTCGCAGCTTTCTGGAGCTGTGACCAGTCGTCCTCCAGCCCGCGCAGACGCTTTTCCTCGGCGCGCAATCCTGACGCGTGCGCCATCAGGCTCTTTACGTTGCCGTGCCACGTTTCAAACTGCTTGAAAGTGTTGAAGCCTTCCGGCGCATCCTTGTTGGCGATGTGACTTGACCATCGTTTGACGAAGGCATCGACATCGATCGGGATCATCGCCAGCGGACAATTATACCCTGGCAATTTCCTACATTTGTTTGCGGATCCCCGGATCTTCTTCGCGTTTGCTTGCGAAAATGGGTAGTCTCCGGCGTCGAGTTTTTTGACAGCTTGCTCGAGGGTCATCTGCATTCTTGCCTCCATCATTGGTGTTGTTTTTTGGCGTTAGTGACGCGGTAGTTCTTGGAAATTCGGGTGATCTTCAGAGATGCGTTTTGAGGTTCTTTTTTCGAATTTCGGCACTCTGGAAGCGAAATGAGGAAAAGGGCTACAAAACGTATTGAGGTGAGGTTTTGTGGGCGTATTCCTCACTTTTTCCAGATCTGGCAAAGGTGCGAATTGCGGTGTTTTCGGCCTCACACAACATCAAAGAGCTCCTCAATCTGGTGTTTCCGGAACCGGATCGAGCCACCAATCCGGAGGCTTGGAATGATGTTATCGCGGGCGTAATTGCGGATGGTTGCCGGAACGCAGCCGAGTTCCGCAGCAAGGTCTTTGCCGGTCAGCAGTGGCTCAAGCAGCGCCGGATGTTGATCTTGATCCAGCATCTTGGCATGGGGCACGCCTTCGACCCGCCAGACATCCGTGATGGCATAGCGCGGGCGCTTCCATGGCCCGGGCGCGGGACGAATACTCAATTCGCGCAGTACCCGGCGCACGGTGTCCGGATGCAATTGCCAGCGGTTCGATATCTGGGTTTGGGACAAGCTTGGCAGGCCGGCCAGCGCTGTAGAATGGATTCTGAGTTTGGATAGTCGCTTCATGAAGAGCAGATGGGTCCACAACGCCGATCCGGAAAAAAATAGCCGAGGCGCGAGGCTGGATGCTGACATCGTTCAATTCGAAGCCATTGGCGGAATTGACGATTTCACCAATTATCAACTATCGGCGTTGGATTTGTCAGTCTCTTCCATCTGAGCTTGATAAAGATCCATAAGAAAGTGACCTCGGAGCCAGGACACGACGTAAGACGTTACTTCAGAATTGTTTGCGAGCCGCGCGAAGGCATTTACTATGTCTTTCAGTGGAACGCCTTTGAAGCGAACCAAACTGCGTAAGATCATTCCTGTTGCCTTCTCAGCTCTTCGACGTGCACGCGGATCCTCGAAGGCGAGCAACGCGAAGGCGGCTGCGGTTTGAATGTGTTTTCTGATATTTGCATCTGGCCGGCCAATATACTCTGAAGCTCTCTGGAAACGACCCATGTCGTCTGTATCGTCGATTCTCATCATTGTAATCAACGTCGGCGCGTTCAGGCCAATGAAAGAGTGACGCAATGCTGCCAACGTGAGCAGAGCTTCCGCCCGGGCGACTTCATCAATTATGCCTTCGTCCAAAAGCAAGCTCAAAAGCGCATCGAAGCCGAACGCATCGATCTTGAAGACATCTTGTGCAATTTGACGCAATCGAAGATCTGCGCTCAAAACGGTGGTACCTTCACGCTGCGCAACCGAAAGTGTGTCAAACTGCGTGCCAAGGAAATCAGAAAGTTCTCTCAGTTTCAGATCAAGTGAATCCGAAACTTCTATCCCAACAACATTGCAGTCATTTTTGATATTCGCTGCCACGTTCCTGAGATCGTCAACTTGAGCCGCGAGATCCTCTGCGGATTGTTGAATTGACACAATTTTATCGCCTTCAGCCACTGCGGTCAGGCGTCCATCTTCGTGGCTTTTCAAATTTTCCACCATCTCACCAAGCTCATCGACGCAAGAGGCGGAGGCATAAACAGTATGGAATGCTTCTCGAACTGATCCAAGGAGTCCAAGCTTGCTGAGCAGCCATCCTGTATGAGTGTCAATAACCACTCCTTTTTCGACGGCCTGGCGAGCATGCTCGATTTCCAGCCGTATGTCCGGAGTGCGACCCGTTGCGCTGAACATCTCTTGACCAGATTGCGCCAGATACACCGCAAACTCGATCGAGTTCCCCCCACCCATGGATGCGACTGAAGCCAGTGGCAGTGGGTTGTCTCGGTAGAGAGTTTCTATGCGTTCGACCTGCGCACGCCGAGCTTTCAAGTTCTCTAAGATGGGTGTGACATCATCATCTTTGATCGTGACCGACCACAATGCCGTTTCGTCTGGGAAACGATCTTGGAGTGTATGTGACAAAAAATGGAACAGGTGAAGATATTTGGATTTCACCTGTTCGATCTTCCATACGAACCGGTTTGGACCGGTTTCGGTCTTAAATTCCTCGCCTACAGCTTTACCCATTGCCGCTTCAACTATTGGGTGATCCGCGCGAAGATGAAGAGCCACGTCATCTTCACTTGCGACGACAACAAATTCAAATGGCTTTCCATTGTCTAACCTGGAGAGTCTTACGAAGCTGCCTTCCTCAACGATAGAACTCTCCGGTATCAATGGAGCGTCTCCGTCGACCATCATTTCAACCAAAAACAATCCGACGTACGAGTTGCAAACTCCGGCGTCTGTTTGATGTCGCGCAGCGATGTCGTAAGCGTAATCCAACGCATCTCGGCGGCCGCTGCGCCACAAAACTTGGCACAAGTCCATTCTATCGCGCAGTTCACCCTCTAAAGATTCCAACGCAATTGTTGCAAGGAAGTTCTGGGCGTCGCGTTCCCTCCCAGCCCTGAGAAAGCTCTGCCATAATGCGAGCTGCGTGCGCGCGTTATTCGGGTCGAGGTTTAAAGCGCGTCGGAACCATGGAAGGGCATCCTGAGGGCGTCGGCGATTGAGGTGAAAGTGGCCGCCAGCGCGCTGTGTCTGTTCGCCTGCGTTTCCTGCACGTTGGACAGAGTTAAAAAACGCGACGCCCGACGCCAGTGGAATGCCGGCCGATGCATAGGCCAGCGCCAGCATCCTTCGTTCTCTCGTTTCCATGCCAGTGTCTACGTTACCCTCGAGAAGGCCGATTGCCTTCTCTGGTTGATCGCGATCTATGCACTCTGAGGCCAAGCGCCAGCGAAGCTCTCTATTGCCTGCGAGATCTTGTGTGAGTGCAAGTTCGAATGCCTTATCGCCGACTTCGGTAGCACCGAAGCGATTGGCAAGTTGGCAAACAACAAGATAGCTGTGCGCGTCAGGCTTTATCTCTTGCAGAGCTTCCTGAAACGCATCGTTGCGCTCGGCTTCCGGCAACAGCAAGACATTCGAAACTTTCGCTATGTCTTCTGGTGGGATCTGTGTTTTTCCGTCCAGGTCTTCGGTCTGGAGTTCAATTACTTCAAGCGCTTCCTTCCACTCTCCTCTGTTGAGTGCACGCTCCAATCTTATTGGCGCGTCTCCGGCAAAGCGGTCCGTTAATGCTCGGTCAAGTAGCTCATCGTCGTCTAACTGTATCGCGAGGCCAGCAACCGCAGCGCGCGCGCTGGGATCTGCGAAGAGGGTATCAACATTGGCGTCAACAAGTGCTCGGGCTTCCGGAAGACGTTCTTCCAAGCGTAGACCCATGATCGTGTTCTGCAAAAGCGTCGTGTCAGGTGCGATCCCATAGAGTTCAGTCAGCGTGTGGCTTTTCCAAAGCTCCAGCAGGTACTCAGCGGCCTGTCCGGATTGTTGCTTCGCGTCTGAAAACTCTTGCGGCGATGCGTACCCTTCAAAATGCAAGGACGCCAACCGCTCGAGATCTCCCTCAGCCGCGGCTCGACAAAGAGTCTTTGAATCCGGGTGCATAGCCAACGCTCGTTTGGCTTCGTCGTACCACCGTGAATCACCTGCTGCGCGGAGGGTAACCATGCGTGCAACACAGACATCTTTGTTCCGACGTAACTCCAAGGGTATTTCAGATGCATCGACCAAATCGCCTTTCGCGCTTCTAACATAAACCCAATTTGCCCAATGGAGCGCGCTGTTCGGCTCTGTGGCCAACAATTCGTTCACGCACCGCTCGGCGGCTTCCGGGTCGCCTTGTAGCAAGTGCGCCACAACCAGATTCGAGCGGTGCTTGAGGTTCTCTGGATCTATCTCCGAGGCTTCAATGAATAGTCGTGCAGCTTCTTGATCGTTTCCCAAACCTTTTTCGCATGTCGCAATCAAGGATGTCACCCTCGCTGCAGACTTCGGCGGTAGAGGTCCGGTTGCGTCAGCCTCTTGCAAGCGCGCCCTCAGAAGACCGATTGCCGTCGCGAATTTGGACTGTTCAATTAGGTTTCGGTAGATCTTGAATTCGGGATCCAATGGATCTGGCTCAATGATGCCAGTAGGAACGCTCTGTGAAAGGTGTTCTACCTGTTCTGCGGTTGCAGAAATAGTGCTCTTGAGCTGTTCATGTTCCAGCCGAACCGTTTCAGTGATCTTCTGTTGCGCCCTCAACCGTTCACTCGTGCTGTTGACAGCTTCAGTGACGTCACTTCGCCACTGCGTGATGTTTTTGTCCCGTTTCGAGGGCAGGACACTTCGACCTAATCCGCTAAGCGCACCACCCACAAATGGTACCGCAGAAAGACCGGCATCAACCACATCTCGACTGCCCTCAGATAAGCGTGTTCCCTTTTCCGGTGGTTCCAGCTTGACGGGTGCAGAATCCTCATCAGGTACGACGGCAGGAAGCTGAACGTCCGGTTTGTTGGTTTCGCGTTCGCCGTCGTCTTCAATCAATTTTCTGCTACTTTTCTTATGGTTTTCAATACCGCCTACATAAGCCTTTAGGCAATGAAATTAAATGGTATTTGTGCCTCAAACTCTTACCTTTACCTTGTCGAATCACGGACACAAAATGAGGTGAAAAAACAATTCATGTGTTGAAAGTAGGCCCGGCGCAAATTTTCGCGCCAGGTCTGAAAGCCACTCTCGTAGCTGCTAAGCGAGCGCCAGCAAGTGTTCAAACGCCGCGCGCTTCAATTTGTATTTCGGCAATTTCAGGGGCCTTAGGTCAGTCACCTCGCGAAGCTTGAAGGCTACTTTCTTAAGCGCGTCATCAGAGAGACACCCGATCTCTTGCATTTGATATAGCGGCTTCTCCAATTGCGGATCCGTTACCGTCACGCTTTCGACCTGACTGCTTTCACCAAGGGTTACTTCAATTTCCAGTGTAGAGCTTTCGGCGAGGTTGCAAGCCAGAATAACCGGGAAGCCATAGCGATGCTTTTTACCGATCATCAGCTTGAAATTCGCCTTGTCGACCGCTTTTTTAAGGTCTTGGACATGGTGTGCCGTATAGTAGATGTTCAGGACATTGCCATTCTTATGCCCCGCGATTGCCTGCCGCTCACCGTCAACCACCATCTCGCGTTTCAACATGCTCGAGAAGGTCTTGCGAAGCGCATAGAAATCCTCGTCGAAATCTCCGATGCCAAGATGTCCGAAAATACGGCGTAGATGCTTGCCGTAGGCGCTGGTTACGTCACCCGTTTTCGATCTGCGCACTGCCTCGGGAAAGAGCAGTGGGCCGTGATCGTCACGGAGTGACTGGAACCATTCGACGAACCCCAAGTCCAACAGGATCTGCGGGATGGGGATAAACCGCTTGCTGTCCTCTGACTTGCCCACGGCTTCTGGTCCAGTTGAGATTGCTAAGAGATAGGTGCCGTCGCGAAACCGGATATCTCTGCGCTTAAGCAACAAAATCTCCTCAATGCGAGAACCGATGGAGAGAACGATCAGGGGCACCCAATAATCCGCATCCCGTACGATTACATTGCCTCGTTGCCAGCGGCGATGCTCAGACGCCGCTCCCGAATAGATCGGTGACGTCAAGAGACGCGCGATCCGCTCCGTGGTCCAGGGCATCCGGTTTTTAGGTTTCGTGACGCGTACATGCAGCTCATCGTTGGGTTCAAGTGACTGGATGTGCCTTTGCATTTCTTTGTAGGAGATAGCTTTAGGGATTTCCGGGCCGAGTTCTGAAGCCGATTTGAACATCCTGTTCATCGCATCCCGATACTTTTTGAGTGTACGCAGGGTTACGCGCGGTACCAGACGTTCTGCAAGCAAGGCACGCTTTTCGGGGTTGGATAGTCCCTCAATGGCACGAACTTCCTCCATAACCTGGAAATCGGCGGCGTCCGCCTGAGAAATCTCAAATTCCTTGGTTATGCTTTTCCCTTCGCTCTCGAAGCGGTTTCGGCCGTGCGACTTGCCCTGGGTGCGGGGCAATCGGGATGCCCATCCCAAAAACTCTTTCTGTCTTTCTTTCGTGAGAGAAGCGACCGGGATGTCGCCGAGACATTCCTCCATCAGCCGGTAGACGGAGGTGGTTATTTTCTTCATGTCATCGGAAGGGTAGTTTTCGTCGGTCCTTGCCCGCGCCTGGGAAAGTAAAACTGGTGCCTGAACGAACTTGTCGAAGTCATCCAGCCCGTGTTCAGCCAAGAGATCCGAACTGGCATAGCGCACGTCGTCGCCTTCTTGCGCGGCAATTTCCACTTCATTTAACCGACGTTGCAAAGCTGTCGCACGTTTGCCCAGATCGTTTGAGATCGGTGTGGGAAGATTTAGGGCAACGCGGTCTCCAGCGGCGCGCAGCAAAGGCTCGACGTCGGCCCATTGTCTGTTCCTTGCGGCCTGCCGGAGACGTCGGTTTTCTTCCTGCAGCGCTTCGATCCTCTGGTCGACCTCGCCAGCGCTCATGACAGTGTCTTGGTTTTGCTCTTGTAGCATGCCCTCAAGTGCTGAGCGTAGCATCTCAGTCAAGACGGCTTTGGCGGTCTCGGGGTTCAGCGAATCTTTAATCAGTGCGTCCACGTGTGTTTTCTCCATCTGCTCGAGGACGGTGAGCAGCGCGGCTGCGCGCTTCACGGCGTCGAGCGGGAGGTCGGTTCGCAGCGACAGGCAAAGAAACTGGTTTGGGACCTGGTTTGATAGTCTTTTTGGCAGGCGTTTTCGGAAATAGAAAATACGGCCGCGGCGCATGAGGTAGGGGCCGGCATGGTAACGGGGTTTGCGCAACCGACTGCCGGGTCGGTTACTGGCCGGCTGTGTCACAGCATGTGTCACAGTTTCCGAATGCTGTGACACATCGGATTTTCCGGAGGCTCTGTCGCCCCTTATTTTCCTGGCTTTTCTGGAAAAGGTGGCTGGGGTGGTAGGATTCGAACCTACGATACACGGTACCAAAAACCGCTGCCTTACCACTTGGCTACACCCCAACGGTGAGGCGCTATCTACGATTGTTGTTTGGAGGGATCAAGGGCTTTTGAGTGAAAAAATTGGCTTGAAGTGAAAATTATTTTTTGCTCGTTCCCGCGGTCGCTGAATGTAAATTTTTCAAACCTTACTGGGCGGCTCCAGGTGGGCTTTGAACGCTCTACGCATATACAGACATAGCGGTCAAAAATTTCTCGGTGGAGCGCTGGCGGAACCGTCGAGTGGTGAAGCTTGCAGGCGAGGGTAGAGAAACTTCGAAATTGGCACGGGTTATGCAAGTGCTTTGCAGTTCCAATGAGGTGGTTTTAAATAATTGTAAAGTATGAAAAAAATACAATTATCCATTGTGCTGCGCCGTGGGAATCCATAGCTTTGGGATTGCTTAGGTATCCCGTGACACAGGAGAAAAAGATGAAGCTGAACCCGAATGTTGCAGAAGCATTGAACTGTCAGATCAACAATGAACTTCACGCGTCCTACACTTACCTGGCCATGGCGGCTTATTTTGAGTCGCAGGATTTGCCCGGATTTGCGCAATGGTTCCGGGGCCACTCGGCCGAAGAGAATACTCACGCCATGCGTATCTTCGACTTTATGGCTCAACGCGGCGGAAGAATCGAAATTGACGGGATCGCCAAGCCGAAGACCGACTATGACTCGCCGGTCGAAGCGTTGGAGCACGCGTTGGCCAACGAAGAAACGGTGACCGGTCAAATCAATGCGCTGTTCGAACTGGCGCATGACGTCAAGGAATACAGCACGCAGAACATGTTGAACTGGTTTCTGGCTGAGCAAAATGAAGAAGAGGACTTGTTCGGCAAAATCCTGGATCAGGTCAAAGCGGCCAATGGGGATCGTTGGAACCTTTTGCTATTGGACAAGGAAATGGGTTCGCAAAAAACCGAAAGCGCCTGAAGCGTTTAGGTCTTGGGCGGGGTAGATGAAACAGCCCCGCTATTCGCGGATTTCAGACGGATCAACGCCCCACAGATTCGATTTCTGCGTCCAGCCCCGGTAGCCTCCGGCTGAGATGTGGCACCAGTCCAAGCTACAACTTCCCAAGCGGGCGACAACGCCGGTTTCGAATTGAGCACTAACAGGCGAGTTTTGGTCCGGACTGGTGTAAACCGGCAGTAGTTCGGATTCGATCAGCACGGTCCGCACCCCGGACAACAAAGCGTAGTGAACCCAACCGCCCGCGCCGTCGCGGTCCTGAACCTTGCGCCAGTTTCCGTATTCGGCGGTGATTTGCAGGGGCATCCCACGTCGTTTGAACACCCAGTCGATTCGATGCGTCAGCGACGGACCACGACGCACGTTACCCTCGGCTGCCTTCATCGAGACATAGCGTGGCAGGGGCAAGTTTGTTACGGGGCCGCGTTTGTCCTGTGCGCTGGCGGACACTGTGCCAAACGCAATCATGAATACGGACAATACCGCCAAGAAACGGCGTTTCACCGGTTTGGAACCACTCACTGCCTGTCTGCTCTTGTGCCTGTTTATTCGGTTTCGAAAAAAGGTCGACTCAATGCCCTTGGGGTTCTTGTGCCCCGCCTTATCCTGCGCCACGATGCCATGGCGCGCGAAGGTTTGCAAAGCAGTGGGAGGGCGAAAGTGCCAAGAGAACGTCTGAGTGTTGTCGTAACGCGACGGTTGCCCGAGGCGGTTGAAACCCGGCTTAGTGAGTTGTTCGACGTCAAGTTGCGAGACGACGACACTCCCATGTCGCGTGAAGAGCTGGTCGCCGCGGTAAAGACGGCCGATGTCCTTGTGCCGACGGTAACCGATACGATTGATGGTGGTCTGCTGGGGCAGGCTGGTGAAAACCTGCGTTTGATCGCGAACTACGGGGCTGGGGTCGACAATATTGACGTCGCAACAGCCCGGCAGCGGGGCATTCTGGTGTCGAACACACCGGGCGTTCTGACGGACGATACGGCTGATATGACAATGGCCTTGATTCTGGCAGTCACTCGCCGAATTCCCGAAGGCCTGTCGGTCATGCAAAAAGGTGACTGGTCTGGATGGGCCCCGAACGCGTTGCTGGGTGGCCGCATTGGTGGCCGCCGTCTTGGAATTTTGGGCATGGGACGCATTGGCCAGGCAGTGGCCCGTCGCGCTAGCGCATTTGGAATGCAGGTTCATTATCACAACCGCCGCCGTTTACGCCCTGAAATAGAACAAGAGTTAGAGGCGACCTATTGGGAAAGCCTTGATCAGATGGTGGCGCGGATGGATGTGATTTCGGTGCATTGTCCTTCTACCCCTTCGACTTTTCATCTGATGAATGCGCGAAGGCTGAAACTGTTGAAGCCGACAGCCGTAATCGTGAACACCTCGCGCGGCGAAGTGATCGACGAAAACGCCCTGACACGGCAAATCCGTTCCGGTGAAATTGCCGGCGCTGGCCTTGATGTCTATGAGCACGGTACAGACGTAAACCCGCGATTGCGGCAACTGCCGAACGTTGTTCTGTTACCCCACATGGGATCGGCCACGTTGGAGGGCCGGATCGAGATGGGGGAGAAAGTTATTATAAATATTAAGACCTTCGAAGACGGTCACCGGCCGCCAGATCAGGTCGTGCCATCCATGCTGTGAAGCACGAGATCTGCGAAGGATACAGAAAGCGATTTTTCAGGAGGAAACTATGAAGCGAAGTCTGATTTCTGGATTGTTTTTGACGGCTCTGGCTATTAGCGGGCCATCCTTCGCACAAGAAACCGCTGACGCCGTTGCACCCGAGGGGGCGTCGGAAGGGCAGGTGCAGGCTCTTACCGAAGAAGTCATTGCCTCGCTCGAAGCGAAACTGGCTGGTCAGCCAGTCACCTCGCAAAATTGGATGGTTGCTGCTGCGAACCCATTGGCTGTTGAGGCCGGCGCAAAAGTGCTCCGCGCGGGTGGGTCAGCGGCTGACGCTATGGTTGCCGTGCAGGTCGTGCTCGGGCTTGTCGAACCTCAGTCTTCGGGCCTCGGCGGCGGTGCATTTTTGGTGTGGTACGATGCGTCGACTGGGCAGATGACCACTCTTGACGGGCGTGAAACCGCCCCGCTGGAGGCTTCGCACCGGTTGTTTCATGATGAGAACGGCGAGCCTCTGAAGTTTTATGATGCGGTGGTTGGCGGTTTATCCGTTGGTACCCCCGGTACGCCAGCGCTTTTGGAAGAGGCGCATCGGCGTTGGGGGCGCAGCCCATGGCCGGGCCTTTTTCAGGACGGCATAACGCTAGCTGAGGATGGGTTTCTAGTTTCCCCGCGTCTTGCGACCCTAGTCGAAGCGGATGCCGAGCGCCTGTCTCGTTTCCCCGCAACGGCTGAGTACTTCCTCCCAGGCGGGGCGCCGTTGCAGCAGGGCCAACGATTAATGAACCCGGATTATGCGGAAACATTACGGACTCTGGCCAGCGAAGGTTCTGCCGGTTTTTACGGTGGCGAAATTGCCGCCGGTATTGTTAGCACCGTGCGCAGCGCGCCGGGCAATCCCGGTGTTCTGTCTGGAATCGATTTAGCCCTGTATCAAGTAATCGAGCGTGAGCCGGTCTGTGCCGCCTATAGATCGTATGAGATTTGCGGCATGGGCCCCCCGTCATCAGGTGCCCTGACAGTGGGTCAGATTCTGGGCATGCTGGATGGCTACGATCTGGCGGCGATGGGTCCAGAAGACGTGAACGCATGGCGTCTGATCGGGGATGCTTCGCGTTTGGCGTTTGCCGACCGCGGGCGTTACATGGCTGACCATGACTACGTCCCAATGCCCACGCAAGGGCTAGTACATC
This sequence comes from Ruegeria sp. BE9, assembly GCF_056538765.1. Lineage (NCBI taxonomy): Bacteria > Pseudomonadati > Pseudomonadota > Alphaproteobacteria > Rhodobacterales > Roseobacteraceae > Ruegeria > Ruegeria sp. BE9. The sequence goes on from NZ_JBQFTS010000002.1 coordinate 317,194, forward strand.
CTGACTATCTGTCCGAACGTGGTCAGCTGCTAAGTGGTGAAGGGGCGTTGACCGAAGTTGCGCCGGGCAACCCTGAGTTCGACCATGCGTCAAACTGGGCTGATGATACCTCGCTAGAGCTCCCGTCAACCTCGCACATTTCCATCGTGGATCAATATGGCAACGTTCTTTCCATGACCACGACGATCGAGAACGGGTTTGGTTCGCGTTTGATGACCAACGGCTTTCTGCTGAACAACGAACTGACGGATTTCTCGTTCAAGACACATAGCGATGGTGTCCCGATCGCCAACCGGTTGGAGCCGGGTAAACGTCCGCGCTCATCGATGAGCCCGACAATAGTGATGCAGGACGGTTCGCCGGTTCTGGCCATCGGATCGCCCGGAGGGAGCCGCATTATCGGCTATGTAGCCAAATCCATCGTCGCTTGGGCGGATTGGGATATGAATGTTCAGCAGGCACTGTCTCTGCCGCATTTGGTGAACCGTTTCGGAACCTATGACGTTGAACAGGGTACAGCAGCGGAAGGTTACTCGGACGCGCTGATCGAATTGGGGTTTGAGGTTAATCCGCGTGACCTGACCTCTGGTTTGCACGCGATTGAGATTGGCGAAGTGCTAAGCGGCGGTGCTGACCCGCGCCGTGAAGGCATAGCGCTGGGCGAATAGGAGGAAGCTAAATGGTGCAGGCAGCCGCGTTGCCGCGAAACGAGACCGGAATCGAGACGGCTGTCAGCATTCTGAAGCAAAAATTCGGGGATCGCCTCCAGGCCGGGCAGGCGATCCGCGAGCAGCATGGTCACACGACCACATGGATTGAGAACCAATCCCCGGATGCGGTTGTCTTCCCCCATTCAACGGAAGAGGTCTCGGAAATCGTCAAGACATGCGCGCTGCACAAAGTACCTGTGATTGCGTTTGGCACAGGCACCTCGCTTGAGGGGCACGTAAATGCTCCGGCGGGGGGGATTTCAGTCGATCTGTCTCAGATGAATAAAGTGCTGGCTGTCCATACCAGCGATCTCGACTGTGTCGTGCAACCCGGCGTGACCCGAGAGGACCTAAACACGCACTTACGTGACCAAGGTTTGTTCTTCCCCATCGATCCCGGTGCGAATGCCTCGTTGGGGGGGATGGCCGCAACGCGGGCTTCGGGGACTAACGCTGTGCGTTACGGTACGATGAAGGACAATATTCTCAGCCTTGAGGCCGTCATGCCAGATGGGCAGATTATCCGTACTGGGCACCGAGCCAAGAAATCGTCGGCAGGTTATGATCTGACACGCTTGCTGGTCGGTGCCGAAGGGACCCTCGGCATCATCACTGAACTTACGCTGCGGTTGCAGGGCATACCCGAAGCGATCACTTCGGCCCGGTGCTCTTTTGCTACTGTCGATGCGGCGTGTCAGGCCGTGATGATGACCATCCAGTATGGCGTTCCGGTGGCCCGGATTGAGCTGCTGGACGAGATGTCGGTAAAGGCCGCGAACGCCTATTCCGGGCTGAGCCTCCCGGAAACGCCGCTGCTTTTGTTAGAGTTCCACGGCTCCGAAAGTGGTGCGGCTGAACAGGCCGAGACCTTTGGCCAGATTGCCGAAGAATTCGGGGGCGTGGATTTTGCCGCGACATCGACTACCGAAGAGCGGAACAAGCTTTGGCAAGCACGGCACGATATGTATTGGGCCAGTTTGCAATTGCGACCCGGTGCGCGTGGAATCTCCACAGATGTCTGTGTTCCGATCTCGCGACTTGCGGAATGCGTCACTGCAACCCGTGCAAAGGCGGAAGAGCTTGAGCTTCTTGCTCCGATCGTTGGGCATGTCGGGGATGGCAACTTTCACACATTACTTCTGATCGACATGGAGAATGCTGAGGAAGTGGCCAAAGCCGAGAGTTTTGTAGGGTGGTTGAATGACCTCGCTATCTCGATGGAGGGAACTTGTACGGGTGAGCATGGAATCGGACAGGGCAAACGGCCTTACCTGGTGAAAGAGCTCGGCCCGGCGGTCACCTATATGGAGGTGATCAAAAAGGCGTTGGACCCCGATAACATCATGAACCCCGGGAAGATTGTTCCGTACTCCTGATCTGCTGCACAAATCAGAATTTCTGCAGTGCAGCCATAAGACTGCCCCAATTAATCACTATGCTTTCGGAAAAGAGCAGTGAGAAATTTGAGGTTCTAAATGGATGGGTTGCGGGTCATCGGCTTTGCGCTGATCGTGGTTATGGTTTTGGTGGGCCTCGACTATTACCAGCAAGACAAAAAAACCAACGGTATGCTTTCGGTTGGTGGATATGTTGACACTATAAACGCACGGCTCGACCTGAGCCGAAAAGAGCGCGATTTAGAACAAGCAGAACGTGAACGCCAAAAACTGTGGGAGGCTGGAGCAAAGCCATATCTGCCCGAGCCGCCCGAAGGGTGGTCGCGTTATGAATTGACCCAAGCCGACAACGAAGCCGTATCCATGGTTCTTTCCGAGTTCCGACCGGTCCCGTTGGTTAGCTCCATCGACAGCCCCGCTGAGTTGGCTCGGCTAAGCCAGGCCGGCAAGGATGGTATGCTCCGCAAGCTGGCAGAGACCGGAACCGTTTACGCAAAGGATCAGGAGGTTCTTTGGCTCGATATTTCGCTGAAGCCAAAGTCGCCTCGAAACACCATTGCCGGGTTGGCCCTGGGTGCACAGGCTGCCTTTATGGAAGGGATGAAAGTCGAAGAGGGCTACGCCGTGATTGATGGCGTAGCCTTCATGGAAGAGACTTCTAATCTGTTGGACAGTGATGATAAGTCCCAATACCGCGCGTTCACCGGACGGATTGGTTTCGATCAGGAGGTTGTCGTTCGCCTTCATGCCGACGCAAGCGATGCCACGATCCGAGAGTTCATGGGCATGGTGGACTATGCAGGGCTAAACGCACTTCAGCCATTGCCGGCTTTGGTCGTGGGGAAAGGGATCGAAGTTCCTGACGAGCGGCAACCTGAAATCGCAGCAAAGATGCATGAACTCTATGAAACCATGCAGCGGGCGCAGTTGAAGGTGACGCAGGAGAAGATAAACAAAATGGATGTCGCTTCTGTAATGGTCAACACTTTGGCGAGTTCCGGGTTCAATGCCGAAGGTTTGGTCGACATTACCAATGGTGAGGTTTTCGAGAACCAGGAGCTGTCCCAATTGGCGTATATTCGTACGCAAGACATGCTTCTTAAGTCGGCTCTCAATGAAACTGAGTCCGATTCTACCGCTGACCCAAAGACTGCCAGTGCGAGCACATTGGGCGGGATTTTCCAAAGTCTGATGAACAAGACCGCGGAAGCTGGTGAAAGCCCCAAGGCTTCCGAAGAAAAGTCCAGCCCTGCCAAGGTTACTGTTCGCAAGGGCGGTGAGGGCCTCGGTTGTGCAACGCTGGGCAGCAGCAAACGTTGTTCGGTAGGCGGGAACTGAAGTCTAAATTTAAAAAAACGACGACCTGCGCCATGCGCGGGTCGTTTTTTTTATATCACTGGTCGGATGAATGTCGCGATGGGCTGGGCAATTGCGCCATATGGTTGCAACAGATTCCAAGGGGAGACACCCGGCTATGAAAACCCAAGTCAAAGCACTGGTCGTTGGCGGTGGCGCCATCGGAACATCGATTGCGTACCACCTTGCCAAAGCAGGCTGGGACGATGTGATGCTGATCGAGCGGGACGAGCTGACGTCCGGTTCGACATGGCACGCGGCGGGCCTGCTGCCGCTGTTCAACATGTCCTACGCGACAACCCATATCCACAAGTACTCGGTTGATTTCTACAAACAGCTTGAAGAAGAGACCGGACTGAACGCGGGTTTCGCGGTTGTCGGCAACCTGCGTATGGCGCAGACGCAAGAGCGTATGGACGAATACATGCTCTACGCGTCCACGGCTGAAACCTGTGACGTTGCCTACGAATGGCTGACACCGGACCAGATCAAAGAGCGTTGGCCGCTGATCGAGACTTCGGACCTGAAGGGTGCGATCTATCACACCGAAGACGGCTATATTAACCCTGCCGACGTGACCCAAGCGATGGCCAAAGGTGCCCGTCAGCGCGGTGTTGATATCGTTCGTAAGATGCAGGCCGATGCCTTCCATTGGAACGGCACCCACTGGGAAGTCACTTGTACCAAGATGGTTGAGCAGGGCGGTAACCTTGTTCCTTCTGACGAACAGGTCGTCATCACTGCCGAGCACGTTGTGACCGCATCGGGCAACCACGCTCAGCGCACCGCCAAGATGCTGGGTATCAAGATGCCTGCCATCCCGGTCGAGCACACCTTTATCGTCATGGACAAAGACCCTGAACTGGTCAAATGGCGTGAAGCAGGCAACCCCGAGCACCCCGTTGTCCGTGACGCGGACAAAGAATCCTATGCCCGTGAAGAGCGAGGCGGATGGATCCTGGGTATCTATGAGCACGGTGCCCCTGCGCGTTTTGAATATGGTGTGCCGGACAGCTTCCGCGCCGACCTGTTCCCATTGGATCTGGACCGGATTGCTGAACAGTACATGGCAATGACCGAGCGCGTTCCGTCCTGCGCCGAATCCGGCCTGAAAGACGATTTCAACGGACCGATCTGTTATACCCCTGACGGCAACCCGCTGGTTGGCCCGGCTCCGGGTCTGCGCAACATGTGGCTGGCCGAAGGCTTCAGCTTCGGTATCACTGCTGCAGGCGGCACCGGCTACTACCTGGCGCAGATGATGGTCGATGGTGAAGCCGAGATCGACATGGCATCGCTGGACCCCAAGCGTTACTCGTCCAACTGGATGACCACCGAGTTCGCAGCCCGCAAGAACGAAGAGTGCTATGAGCATGTCTACATCCTGCACCACCCGGATGAAGAACGTGAAGCCTGCCGTCCGCTGCGGACCGTTCCAGCTTATGAGCGTCAGAAAGCACGTGGCGCACAGTTCGGCTGGGTCAATGGCTGGGAACGTCCGAACTATTTCGGCCCCGTCGATGCACCTGATAACTTCGACAAAGAAAGCCGTTCGTTCCGCCGTGGTGGTTGGTGGCAGTATGCCGTCGAAGAAGCCAAAGCAGTACGCGAAGGCGTTGGCCTGATCGACGCATCAGCCTTCACCAAGCACGTCGTAAAAGGCCCCGGTGCGACCCAGTTCCTGGATTGGTTCACCTGCAACAAGCTGCCCAAGGTCGGTCGTATCAACCTGACCTACGCGCTGACTTCGCACGGCACCACCCGTACCGAATACACCATCGTCCGCAACGGCGAGAACAACTACTACATCGTCTCTGCCGGTGCTTGGACCGAGTACGACGCCGACTACCTGCGTAAGGCGGCCGAGGACAAGATGGAGGAGTTCGGTTACATCGAGATCCAGGACGTGACCACCCAGTGGGGCGTCTTCGCCATCGCCGGACCGAAGTCGCGTGACGTCCTGAAAGAGGTCATCAAAGACGCTGATCCGGAAACCGCACTGTCCAACAAGCGCTTCCCGTGGTTGTCGGCCCGCCAGATCGAACTGGGCATGTGCCCGGTCAACGCGATCCGCGTGGCCTATACCGGTGAGCTGGGCTGGGAACTGCACCACCCGATCGAGATGCAGAACTACCTGTTCGACCTGCTGGAAAAAGCCGGTGAGAAGCACGGTATGAAGCTGGTCGGTGCGCGCGCTCAGAACTGGCTGCGTCAGGAGAAATCCTATCGTGCGTTTGGTACTGAACTTGGCCGCGACGCAACCCCGCTGGAAGCCGACCTGCCGCGCTTTGTCGATCTGTCGAAAGACTTCTACGGCAAGGCCAAGCTGGAAGAGACCGGCGTACGCTTTAAGTGCTGCACCTTGCTGATCGACGGACCGGACGATGCCGATCCGTGGGGCCGCGAGGCGCTGTACACACCGGAAGGTGAACGCGTTGGTCGTCTGACCTCGGGCGGTTACTCGGTGGCGTTCGAGAAATCCATCGGCATGGGCTATGTGAAGCCCGAGCTGGCGGTCGAAGGCACCAAGCTGAAGGTCAAAATTCAGGACAAACTGTGGGATGCGGTCGTCACCTGCGACAGCCCCTACGACCCGAAAAACGAAACCATCCGCAAGGACGGCTAAATGTACAAAGGCCCCGGATGTTTCCGGGGCCTTTTGATTTTGCGGGGTTAGGCGGCCAATGCATCGTAGCACTCCAACGCTTTGGCTGCGTACATCATTGATGGACCTCCGCCCATCTGTATGGCCATTGCCAGTACATCCGAAAACTCCTCCCGGGATGCCCCGGCTTTGATCAAAGCTTCGGTGTGAAGGGTGATGCAAGGTTCGCAGCGGATTGCAATGGACATCCCCAGCGCGATGAACTCCTTGGTTTTGTAGTCCAGCTCACCCCCTTGTTTTACAGCTGCGCCAAGTGCACCGAATGCACGCGTGGTGTCTGGTAAAGCGCCGTTCAGGTTGCGCAGACCTTTTCGAGTATTTTGGATTTTGTCTTGCCAGCTCATCTCATCATTCCATTTAACATTTAATAAATGGAATATGTTCTGTTGCGCTATTCTGGGCCTTGATCTTGATCAGATGGCATTCTTTTCTGCGACAAATGCCAGATTATTCGCAGGCATGTCGATAAGTCCAACGACAGACAGGTTCTGGGCTGCCAGCACTTCGGCGATGTCAGTATCGTTCTTGTACCCAATCTCTGCATCCTGCTGAACCAGTGCGTCGTGGAACCTTTGGTCGCCGTCACTCGTTAAGAGACCCGACCGCTTGAACGGTCCGTAAATGATAAATCGGCCTTGTGGAGCCAACGCCAGCGCAGCCTCGGTAATCAAAACTTCTGTTTCCGGCCAACTGATCAGGTGCAACAAGTTGATAAGAACGATCAGGTCTTGATCGCTAAAGCTCTCATGCCACCCCCTTGCCGTTGCATCCAGTTGCACGGCGTTGGTGACGTTGGCTAGGTCAGCAGCATAGGCGTTGATGCTGGCACGGCGGTCGGCTTTTACCTCGGTGGGTTGCCAGTAAAGTTCAGGCAGAGTGCGAGCAAAGGCGCTGACATGCTGGCCGGTTCCGCTGGCGATCTCGAGTGCGTGGCCCTCCTCAGGAGCCCATTGCCCCAGCAGCTCACACAGCACCTCGGTGTTGCGGATTGCCGCAGGCGCGATCAGCCGACCGTCATGCCCTTCGGTGGCGACGCTGGCATTTGAAGGCAGAGATCGTTTGGTCATCATCGTAACCTTTCCGGGCTGAGGGCTGTAATGATTTCGGCATCGAACTCGGGTTTCGAACCGGTCACCAGGTCCGCGACCAGTTGCGATGCAGCCGGCGAGGTCTGAAAACCGTACCCGCCCTGTCCGGCAGCCCAGATGAACGAGGGCTCAAAGGGATCACGCCCAAGCACGAGCGTTCCGTCGGGCGCAAAGCTACGCAATCCGGCCCAGTTCGACTCAACCCTTGTTACGGGTTCGTTGACCATTTCTTCGTATCGCGCCAATCCTTCGGCCAGAACCATATCATCGGCAAAGGCATCGTGCGGTTGCACTGGGTCAGCCTCGGAAGGGGAAACCAGCAGTTTGCCAGCATCGGGCTTGGCGTACCACGCTTCGGCTACGCCCAGCATCATGGGCCACCCCCTGACGTCGTGCCCGCCAGGAGCCGGGAGCCGGGCCATCGACCTGCGTTTGGGGATGATGCCAATTGGCGCAATACCCGCCAGCGTTGCGACTTCATCAACCCAGGCACCGGCGGCGTTGATCAGGGTTCGGGCTTCAAAATCACGACCGGCTTCGACAATCCAATGGTTGTCTTTTCGAATTGAGGTGACTTTGGATTTGGTCAGAACCTCTCCGCCATTCTTTCGAATGATACGCGCAAAGTCCTGCAACAATCTGTCGGTATCAATGTCGAATGCCGCATCGCTAACAGCTGTGAAACCCAGAGTTTCAGAGTTCAGGATCGGTATGCGGGCCATCGCTTCGGTCGTTGGGATCGTCTGCATATTCAGATCAGCAACATCCCGTTCAAAATCTGTTTCCTGATCCTTGCGACCCACCAACATCAGACCGCGCGGCGTAAGGTAGCCTCCGTTTTCAGTCTTTAGAAAGTCTGCGCTTGCTTTGTTGAGTGCTACAACCGAAGGCGGGCCATAACTCTCTTCGAACAAGGCAGCAGATCGGCCAGACGCGTGATAACCCAGCGCGTCCTCAGCCTCGAGTACGGTCACGTTTCCGTGACGGGACAGGCGCGCGCCGGCGCTAAGACCAGCGATTCCGCCGCCGATGATCAGAAAATCTATCATGTTTCCCCTATTGGCCCGTGCCTTGTTCAAGAAGTGGATGCCTTTGAAATCTGACGGGAACTTTAAGCAGGCTTGAATTTACGCATCAACCCATCCAAACACGTATCAAACAGAAACAGGAGGGCAGGGTGAGCACGGCAGAATTACACCCAATGGCCACAGGACATATTCCGTCCTACGTGACTCAAGCGGACGGCAGTGATTTTCTTTTAACTTTCATGATTGTCTTTACCGTCGGCGTTATCATCCTGATCGGTGTGGGGTATTTCACCCTGCACTCGATCCCCGAAAAAATCGCGCATGAATCCAACCATCCTCAGTTCCAACTGGTTGGCATTCTGGCCTTGTTGGCTTTGTTCACCCATAACGGTTTGTTTTGGGTTGCGGCCATTCTTGTGGCCGGGTTCCAGTTCCCGGATATCGCTGCTCCGTTGCGTGCCATAGCGGATGCGATCCGATCTTTGGGTAAGCAGCAAACCGAGGTCCCTGCGGCTGAACTAACAGAACCTACAGCGCAGCAGGAGCAGTAAATTATGCTTGAGACATTGATGTGCGCGCTGGTGACAGTGCTGCCGGATTACCTGTTCCGTCGTTTCGTGCAGGGCAAGAGAATTGGGCATGAGATCACGCTGTTTACCATGTGGTATGAACTGCGCTGGGGCCTGACAACCTGTGCCATTCTGGCGCTGACCGTGATTACGACGTTGTTCTACTTCCACCCGGCCAGCAAGACGGCTGCATCGTACTTCCGCACTGTGACGATCTTGCCACAGTTGGGGGGGCGTGTGTCCGAGGTTTATGTGACCAACAACCAGCAGGTTGTTTCCGGACAGCCTATCTTTCGGATCGAAGATTTTACCCAGACGGCGATGGTCGAGGCTGCGCATGCCGGGATTGCACAGGTTCAGGCCTCGTTGAAAGTAGCCGAGACCGATCTGGCAGAGGCTGAGGCAGGGATAGCCGGAGCTCGGGCTGCGTTGGATCAATCGCTCGAAGACCTTGAGCGCAACACCACGCTGCGCGACGAAGGGTCCAGCGCCGTTAGGTTGGCCGAGATTGATCGGCTGGAAAACTTGGTGGCAGAGCGTGAAGCAAAGCTTAAGGCTGCTGAGTCACAGAGGGCAGCTGTCATCCAACAGATCGAAGAACTGATCCCGGCCCAATTGGCCAGCGCGAGTGCGCAATTGGATGCTGCTCTGACCGAATTGGACAAAACCGTCATCACAGCAGGCGTCACCGGTCGCATTGAACAGTTCGGCCTGCAGGTTGGCGACTATGTCAGCCCGCTTTTGCGCCCGGCAGGGATACTGGTTCCATCTGTTTCCGGACATGATCGTTTCCAGGCTGCGTTCACCCAGCTTTCCGCGCAGGTCATCAAGCCCGGTATGATAGGTGAGCTCGGGTGCATGACCAAACCGTTCACCGTAATTCCAGTGGTTGTGGTTCAGGTTCAGGACGTGATCCCATCTGGTCAAATCCGGCCTTCGGATGAGCTGCGGGACGTTCAGTCCAACAATAATCCCGGCTCGATTCTGGTATATTTTGAGCCGCTGTACAAAGGGATGGCTGATGACATTCCGCCGGGAAGTAACTGCCTCGCGAACGTCTACACTGACAATCACGAGCGACTGGAGCACGAAGACCTCGGGTTCTGGGAAGCCGCTTTCCTGCACGTTGTAGACACTATTGGGGTCGTCCATGCTGCGGGCCTGCGTTTGCGACTGATCCTGATGCCGGTGAATACACTGGTGCTAAGCGGGCACTGATAAACATGAACATGTTTTGACCTCGTCCGTTGTTGTCAGAAGACCTGGCTGTATGGATTTAGGAGTGTTTTGAATGGTTCGACGAGAGGTTCAAACCTCCGTCGAACACGATTGTGCCAGCCAATGTGTTCCTTTCGGCACCTGGTGGTCACGATGAGGGGACCGCGAAAGCGGTGCTTGAAGATATCAAACGTCATATGGCGTTTTTCGACCCGGTCGAGCTAAAGCCGTTGGATGTGCCGTCCGTCGAGTACAATCACACGTACCAGTCCTTAGGCGAGGTCGCGGGGACATATCTACAGGGGGAGGGAGTATCGGTCATTTGGTACGACCCAGAGGAAATGCACAGGCCTGTTCAGCTCATCAATCTGCTGGCACATGAACTTATGCATGCGCGGCTTTCAGTTTTGGAAGGCGATGTTCCCGGCGGATATGAAGCACACGAACTGGCTACGGAATTGGGCTGTATCATTGCCGGGTTTGGTGTTTTTCAGCTGCAGGCAGCGGATGATGCTGGGTCTTCATTCTTTTCTTCCAGGTGCAACAGATTGTTGTACCGCGCTTTGAAGGGTCTCGGGTGACATCTCGTGACTAGTGTTGAGATGTCTGACGCCTGAAACAAAAAAGGCCCGCAAACAATGCGGGCCAATTCCTATTGATCGGTTTTAACCTTACTGCGGGATTTCGCCTTCCAGTCCTTCGACATAGAAGTTCATGCCCGCCAGTGTACCGTCGTCTGCGGTTTCACCTTCGGCCAGCCAGTCACTACCGTCCTGCTTTTTCAGAGGGCCAGTGAAGGGGTGGTATTCACCTGCGGCCATGGCAGCCTTCAGTGCCAGAGCTTCTTCTTTGACATCGGCCGGAACAGCGTCCGAGATCTCACCGATTGCGACCATGCCTTCCCGGATGCCATCCCATGTGTTGGCGCTTTCCCATGTTCCGTCCATTACAGCCTGGGTCCGTGCAATGTAGTAGGGAGCCCAATCGTCAATGATCGACGAGACGCGCGGGAACGGAGCGTATTCGCTCATGTCCGAAGCTTGGCCAAAGGTTACAACGTTGCCGGCCTCTTGCGCGGCAGCCTGCGGCGCGGTCGAGTCGGTGTGCTGCAGGATCACGTCGGCACCTTGTTCGATCAGAACGCTGGCAGCATCGGCTTCTTTCGCGGGATCAAACCAAGTGTAGGCCCAGATGATCTTGAACTCGACATCCGGGTTCACCTTTTTGGCGTGGATATAGGCCGAGTTGATGCCGCGGATAACTTCGGGAATCGGGTACGAGCCGATGTAACCGATGATGTTCGACTTTGTCATCTTACCCGCGATGTGACCCTGAACGGCGCGACCTTCATAGAAGCGAGCCGAGTACACCGAGACGTTGTCAGCAGTTTTGTAGCCAGTTGCGTGCTCGAACTTCACGTTCGGGAACTTCTTGGCCACGTTGATGGTCGGGTCCATGTAGCCGAACGATGTAGTGAAGATCAGATCAGCGCCTTCCAGCGCCATCTGGGTCATCACGCGCTCAGCGTCCGGGCCTTCGGGCACCGACTCAACGAAGACAGTTTCAACCTTGTCGCCGAAAGCTTCTTCAACGGCCAGGCGGCCCTTGTTGTGTTCATAGGTCCATCCGCCGTCACCCACCGGGCCGACATAGACGAAACCGACTTTGGTTTTGTCTTCGGCCATGGCCCCAGAGGCCAGACCCAGCGCCATGGCGGCGCTCGCCAGAAGTGTTGTGAATTTCATAGGTTACTCCCCAAGTTGGTTCAGTTGGCCCCTAGTGTGAGGCGTGGAAGGTCCGGCCCAGTGAGGCAGGTGCGCTGCTCTTGTCGGCCGAAAGGATCACAAGCACAAGGATCGTGATGATGTAGGGCGACATTGCCAGATACTCGACAGGAATGGCAACGCCCGCCGCCTGCAAATTAAGCTGCAACACTGTGATGCCGCCGAACAAATAGGCACCCAGCAAAACGCGCCATGGTTTCCAGCTGGCGAACACGACCAGCGCAAGAGCAATCCAACCGACACCAGCGGTCATGCCTTCGGTCCACTGAGGGACACGGATCAGGCTGATGTAGGCACCGCCCAGTCCGGCGCAGGCGCCCCCAAACAGGATCGCAAGGATGCGGATTTTGATGACCTTATAGCCCAAAGCGTGTGCAGCATCGTGGTTCTCTCCCACCGCGCGCAGGATCAAGCCAACGCGGGTGTATTTCAACGTGGCCCACACAACTGCGGTCAGGGCGATTCCGAGGTACAGGATTGGATCATGCTGGAACAGGATCGGCCCGATTACCGGAATATCACTGATCAAAGGGATGTGGATGTCGCCCATGCTAGGTGGTTTGATCCCGACATAGCTTTGACCCAACAAGGCACTGAAACCGAGACCGAACAGTGTCAGGGCAAGGCCACTTGCCACTTGGTTTGCTAGTGCGAACTGCGTCAGCAGAACGAACAGCAAGGAAAGTACTGCACCACCAATCGCGGCGGCAACAAAGCCCAGCCAAGGCGAGCCAGTCTCGACCGAGATCGCAAAGCCGCTGATCGCTCCGACGATCATCATACCCTCAACACCGAGGTTCAGAACGCCCGCTTTTTCGACGACCAGTTCTCCAATCGCGGCCAGAAGCAGGGGGGTTGCGGCCACCATCAAAGAGGCGACCAGAAGGACGGGGTTAATTTCACCAAGGTCCATATCACGCTACCTCGCTACGGGCCGCACGGATGCGGTAGTTTGTCAAAAGATCGAATGCCAGCAGGAAGAACAGGAGCATTCCCTGGAACACCTGAATGGCAGCGGCAGGCAAGCCCAGCTGAGACTGTGCAATTTCTCCGCCGATGTAAGTCAGGGCCATCAGCCCACCGGCCAGCAGGATCCCCACCGGATGCAGGCGGCCAAGGAAGGCCACGATAATCGCGGTAAAGCCGTAACCGACGTTAAAGTCGATGCTGACCACGCCCGAAGGGCCTGAGACTTCGAACATCCCCGCAAGCCCTGCCAGTGCGCCAGACAGGCCGAGGCAGAACAGGATCAGTCGGGCAGGGTTCACACCCGCGAACTTGGCTGCACGTGGCGCCTCGCCCGTCAGACGGATGTGGAAGCCAAGCATGTGACGGTTCAACAGAACGTAGGCAAAGATCACTGCGATCAGGGCGGTAACAACACCCCAGTGCATGCCTGATCCTGCAATCAGTTCGGCGTTATGAGCGCTGTCGTAAGATTGTAGGTTGCGAGAGCCGGGAAAGCCGAAACCTTCGGGGTTTTTCAGCAGGCCAAGGGAAACCGATGCCAGCATCTGCTCGGCCACGTAAACCAGCATCAGGGACACAAGGATTTCGTTGGTGCCAAAGCGAACCTTTAGAAAAGCTGGGATCATCGCCCACAGCCAACCGCCGAACGCGCCAGCGATCACCATGATCGGAAAGATGTAGAAGGCGTCCAGAGGATAGAAGGCCAGACCAGCACCGGCACCAAAGATGGCACCCATGATGTACTGACCTTCGGCGCCGATATTCCAGATACCTGCCCTAAAGCCCAACGATAGACCGATGGCTATCAACACCAGTGGCGCGCCTTTCACCAGCAACTGCGGACGGTAATAAAAGGCGAACTCACCAAACAGAGGTTCCCAGAAAATGGTGCCAATTGCTTCGATCGGGTTTTTGCCAAGAATAGCAAACAGAATGCCGCCGAATACCATCGTCGCCAGCACCGCGACCAGAGGGGTGGCATAAGACCACGCCTTGGACGGCTGAGGCCGTTTCTCCAACACTATCATCTGCTCATTCCCCCGTATTTCTATTTTCTTGTAACTGTTTAGACATGGGCCACCTCCATGCCATGCGCGCCGCCCATCATCAGGCCGATCTCATCGACTGTCAGGCCCGTGGTCGGGCGTGGGGCGCTCAGGCGACCTTCGTTCAGGGCCGCGAAGCTGTCTGAGATTTCCATCAGTTCATCGAGGTCCTGCGAGATGCAAATCACCGCTGTTCCCTTGGCCGCCAGATCCAGAATGGCTTGTCGGATAGATGCCGCAGCTGCCGCATCCACCCCCCAAGTGGGCTGGTTCACAACCAGAACATCAGGGTTTTGCAGAACTTCGCGACCGATCACGAATTTCTGCAGGTTGCCGCCAGACAACGACCGAGCAGCGTTCTCTGGCCCCGGCGTGCGGACGTCGAAATCACTGATGATTTTTTCGGCGAAGCTCTTGGTTTCGTTCCACTTCAGGAAGCCATTGCTTTCCAATCCTTCGCGAACCGATCCGGTCAACAAAGCGTTCTCGGTGAGGCTCATATCCGGTGCTGCCGCGTGACCCAGACGTTCCTCGGGCGCGGTCAGTACGCCCAGCTTACGCCGCGCAGTTGGGCCCAGTTTGCCTATGCGCTGACCGTTGAACTTGATGGCATCCGCAGTGGTCAGAATTTCACCTGACAACACACCCAGCAGTTCATCTTGCCCGTTGCCTGCGACGCCGCCGATGCCCAGAACTTCGCCTTTGCGAACGGTCATGTGAACATTGCGCAGAGCAGTGCCGAATTCCGAAGGGGACGGCACAGACAGCCCACTGACGTCTAGCGCGACATCCCCGAACTCACGGCCGGAACGTTCCGGAGTTTGCAACGTCGAACCCACCATCATCTCGGCCATATCCCGTGCCGAGGTCTCGGCCGGTACGCATTCGCCTACATTCTTGCCTAGACGCAGGATCGTAGCGTGGTCACAAAGGGTACGGATCTCTTCCAACTTGTGCGAGATATAGAGGATCGAGGTGCCTTCGGACCGCAACTTATTCAGCGTTTCAAACAGGATATCGACCTCTTGCGGGGTCAGAACCGAGGTCGGTTCATCCATGATCAACAGTTTGGGGTCTTGCAGCAGGCAGCGGATGATCTCGACCCGCTGACGCTCACCAGCGGACAGATCGCCAACCGTTCGGTAAGGATCCAGTGGCAGGCCGTACGTCTCGGACACTTCGCGAATACGAGAGGCCAGATCACCCATTGCGGGCGGGTTCTCCATCCCCAAGGCGATGTTCTCGGCCACATTCAGCGCGTCGAAGAGCGAGAAGTGCTGGAACACCATCGCGATCCCGTCAGCGCGTGCTGCGCGGGGCTCCGGTGGGGCAAAGGTCTGTCCGCGCAGCAACATTGTGCCGCTGTCGGGTTTCACCAGGCCATAAATCATTTTCACCAGCGTGGATTTTCCCGCGCCGTTTTCTCCCAGAAGTGCGTGGACCTCACCTTCACCGATGTCAAAGGACACCTGATCATTGGCCACGACGCCGGGATAGGCTTTGGTTAGCCCTTGTAAGCTTAGCAGTGGAGTGGTCACGCGCTCAGGTCCTTCTTCAATTCGTTCTGCCGGGTGGGGCGCAGCAATTCGGCTGCGACGCCAACGGCGATCATTTGCGGGTGTTTGCCCAGCGTTGGGTCACCAATCGGGCAGGTGATCCGGCTGATCCGTTCGGGTGTATGCCCAAGGTTCGCCAGCCGCGACCGGAATCGCGCCCATTTCGTAGCCGAGCCGATCAGCCCCGCAAACCCAAAATCATGCGAAAGCAGCCGGTTGCACAGCTCTAAGTCCAGATTGTGTGAATAAGTAAGCACAAGGTGCTCGGCATTTGGCGGTGCATGACGTACCAACTCAGCTGGTTTGGCTGCTGGAACTGTTGTTACACCAGCTGGGACCAAGGCTGGAAAGCGTTCAGGCCCGGTGTCGACCCAGGTGATCGCGATGTCGGGTAGGGGGGACAGAACGTCCACCAGTGCACGTCCGACATGACCTGCGCCCCAGATCCAGAGGTTCCGTGTTGGTTTGTGGACAGGCTCAACCAGCCAGCCTTCGACTAGTTGCGGTTCGGGTGCAATCCCTTGACCCCGCGCGGTTGCCAGCAAACGTTTGACGGAAAGGGGCATTTCACCTTCTGTGGCAGATCGCGCGATGACCGTGTCGTCTAGCGCATCAACCGTCTTGAGATCATAAACCTCGCTGAATAGTGAAACGGCCCCGCCGCAGCACTGGCCCATGTCCGGACCGAGTGCGTGATGTGTCAGGCGGTGTTCCATGGTTTGCTGTCTGGCAGCTTCGGCAGCTTGATATTCCAGCGTGCCGCCTCCGATTGTTCCGCTTTGCCCGTCCTCCCAAACCAGCATTGCGGCACCGACTTCGCGCGGGGAAGACCCCTTAATCGCAGCGATGACAACCCGGGTGACTTTCCCGTGGGTTTTGACCGCCTCCCTCAAAGCCTCTCGATCAAATCCCATCAGATGCCTCCCTTCATCCGCTGGACACCGTGCCAGACCTCTTCGGCCGTGGCGGGCGCATCCAGTGCCGGATAACTGTCCCCGCAAGCTGCCACCGCGTTGGACAGCGCTAGCCAGGCAGAGATTCCTAGCATAAAGGGCGGCTCCCCTACTGCTTTCGAGCGATAGATCGTGTCCTCGCGGTTCTCACCGTCCCAAAGTGCGACGGTGAAGATGTCGGGCCGATCCGAGCAGGCAGGGATTTTATAGGTCGATGGCGCATGTGTGCGCAGATTGCCCTTGCCATCCCAGACCAGTTCCTCGGTCGTTAGCCATCCTGCACCCTGAACGTAGCCACCTTCGACCTGCCCGATGTCCAAGGCTGGGTTCAACGAAGCTCCTGCGTCGTGCAGGATATCGGTACGCAGGATGCGGTTCTCACCGGTCAGAGTATCGACGGCGACCTCGGTGATCGAAGCGCCGTAGGCGAAGTAGAAGAACGGCCGGCCACGTCCGGCGATCCGGTCCCATTCAATCTTGGGTGTTTTATAGAACCCAGTGGCCGAAAGGCTGATACGCCCCTGATAGGCAAGTGCGGCGGCTTCGGCGAAGGTATAGCGTTCTTCGCCTACCGACACGTTGCCGTCAGAGAAGGTGACTGTCGAAGGATCGGCCTGATGCCGTTCAGCCAGATACTCGGCCATCCGATCGCGGATCGTGTCACAGGCAGCTTTCACGGCCATGCCGTTCAGGTCACTGCCTGAGGACGCTGCCGTTGCCGACGTATTGGGCACCTTCGCGGTATCGGTCGCCGTGATCTTGACCATCTCGAGCGGAATGCCAAAGCGCGACGCGGCCACTTGCGCGACCTTTTGGAAAAGGCCCTGGCCCATCTCGGTGCCGCCATGGTTCAGGTGAACCGATCCGTCCTGATACACATGCACCAGAGCGCCAGCCTGATTGAGGTGGGTCAGCGTAAACGAGATCCCGAACTTGACCGGAGAGAAGGCGATGCCTTTCTTGATCACACTGTTCTCGGCGTTCCACTTTTCGATGGCGGCCTTGCGCGCGGCATAGTTGCTGGATTTCAGCAGTGCCTCGGTCATGCCATGTAGCTCAAAATCGCTGACTTCCATGCCATAGGGCGTGGTATTGCCACCGGCGGGCAGGGGGCGTACCGGTGCATCACCCATTTCAACCGCACCACGGCTGGTCAGGTCTTCGTGCGGGTCGGGGTGACCTAGCGGTTTCTCGGCCGGGGCTGCCTCAGCAATCTTGTGCGCCGGTTCATAGTAATTGCGACGGCGCAGTTCGACCGGGTCCATTCCCAATTCATAGGCCGCGTGATCCATCACGCGTTCGATACCCACCATGCCCTGAGGGCCGCCAAACCCGCGATATGCAGTGGCAGACTGGGTGTTGGTCTTCAGTCGGTGGCTCTCGATCCGAGCATTCGGCAGCAAGTACGCGTTGTCCGAATGCAGCATTGCGCGGTCGGCTACGGGCAGGGACAAATCCTGCGCCCAACCGCAGATCACATGGTGCAAGAACGAGACACCCTGAATATGGCCATGCTCATCGAATCCGGCCTTGTAGGAAATCCGGAAGGCGTGACGCTTGCCGGTGATGACCATGTCATCGTCACGGTCATAACGCATCTTGCAGGCCTTGCCGGTAGCCCGGGCCGCCACTGCGCAGGCCACCGCCAAAGCGTTGCCCTGGCTTTCCTTGCCGCCAAAGCCGCCGCCCATCCGGCGGGTTTCAACCCGGACGGCATGCATGGGAACGCCCAGAGCATCGGCCACTTTGTGTTGAATCTCGGTCGGGTGCTGGGTCGAGCTGTGCACTAGCATATCCGCGCCTTCATTCGGCACGGCGAGGGCGGCCTGACCTTCCAAATAGAAATGTTCCTGCCCGCCAAGTTCGAAGGACCCTTCGATCACGTGAGTCGCGCTCGCGATGGCCGCGTCTGCGTCACCCTTGGCATAGGTGCGGGGGCCGTCCTCGAAGCGGCTGTCGGCTGCCAGCGCCTCTTCGACCGTCAGGATCGGAGTTTCTTCGGCATAGTCGATCTTGCCCAAACGCGCGGCCTTACGGGCGGCCAGATGGCTGGTCGCGACAACTAGAAATACGGGCTGACCGATGTAGTGCACTGTACCGTCGGACAGTAACGGTTCGTCATGGATCGACGGAGAGACATCGTTTGCGAAGGGCAAATCTTCAGCCGTCATCACCATGGCAACGCCTTCAGCCTCTTTCACAGCCGACAGGTCCATCGACGTGATCTTGCCCTTGGCAATCGGGCTCAGCCCAAAAGCCAAATGCAACGAACCCTTGGGGGTTGGAATGTCGTCAACGTATCGCGCCGAACCTGAGACATGCAGCGGCGCCGCGTCGTGCGGAAGGGGTTTGGTCACGCTCATGCCGACACCTCCAATACGTTGGTCACTTCGCCCTGATCTTCAAAAAAGTACCTTTCAAGCATCGCTTTGGCGGTTTCCAGACGATAGGTGGCCGAGGCGCGCATGTCCGTGAGTGGTGAAAAATCGTCGGCAAATTTGGGCATCGCTGCGTCAATGGTTTCGCGTGTCCAGGGTTTGCCAACCAATGCGGCCTCGACGTTGGTTGCCCGTTTTGGAACGCCTGCCATCCCACCAAACGCGATGCGCGCTTGCGTTACGGTGTTCTCTGAAACGGTGATATTGAAGCACCCGCACACGGCCGAGATATCCTGATCGAACCGTTTGCTGAGCTTGTATGCCTTCAGGCGGTCGGCCTGACGGGGGAAGCTGACGGCCTCGACGAACTCACCCGGAGCGCGGTCTTGCTTGCCGTAATCGATGAAGAACTCCTCAAGCGGAACCGATCGGCGTTCGTCGCCTTTGCGCAGGTGCAGAGTTGCGCCAAGGGCGATCAAGGCCGGGGGGTTGTCTCCGATGGGTGAGCCGTTGGCAATATTGCCACCTACCGTCGCTGCGTGGCGAACCTGAACACTGGCATAACGGCGGATCATTTCCGCATACGAGGGGTGAAGATCGGCCAGAGCTTCTCCCATGCGGTTCATGTCGACCATAGCGCCAAAGCGAATTTCGTCCTCGGTGATCGAGATCTCTTGCAGGTCCTCGCAGCGGTTGAGGAAGATTACAGGATCAAGATCGCGCAATTGCTTGGTGACCCAAAGCCCCACGTCGGTGGCCCCGGCGACCAGTGTTGCGTCTGGGTTTTCGATATACACTTTTGCCAACTCGTCAGACGAGCCGGGTAGCATGGGTGATGCGCTTGGCGTTGCCACTGGTTTGTCTTTGACCCAAACCGGCACGGGTTGTTCCTCAGCGGCCTGAGCTGCGCGGATGATCGGCGCGTATCCGGTGCAACGGCACAGGTTGCCGGCAAGCTGGGTGTCGTGATCCGTCGCGCCGTTCGCGTGGCTGGCGACCATCGACATGACAAAGCCGGGAGTGCAGAAACCGCATTGCGAGCCGTGCAGGTCAACCATTGCCTGCTGAACCGGATGCGCTTCGCCGTTTGGTCCGCTTGCGCCTTCGACAGTTCGCACTGCTTTGCCATGCAGCTGCGGCAGGAACAGGATGCAGGAGTTCAGCGCTTTGGCGCCGCTCTGGTCCGTCACCATGACAGTGCAGGCACCGCAATCACCTTCGTTGCAGCCTTCCTTGGTGCCAGTCAGGCCGCGATCCTCGCGCAGCCAGTCCAGCAGGGTCGCCGTCGGATCGACATCCGCCAGCTCCACTGTCTCTCCGTTCAGAAGAAACGTGATATTCATACGAGAAACCCGTCGCCTTACCCGGTTGCGCCCTTGGGTGCCCTCCTTCGATGCGACGTAGAAAGAGTGGCGGGCGGATAGCTTGCCGTCAGATGTTAGAAACAGCGCGCCTTATCTGGCAAGAAAAACTGCCTATATGATGCACCATTAGACCCGAGCGGCCTGTGAGTGTCGCGTTTGTGTAGGAGGTAGTCGCTTGTAAATAAAGCGCTTTTTGAATGCGACGCCCGGTCAATCCCGAAGCACCTTCTGGAAAAGCCGAATAATCATCGTCGATTTTTTAGGCATTCCAAAGCTGCGGTTACCGCTTTTGCCGCGCCGCCGGCTGGGATAGCGTAGGCGACATGAGCAGTACTCCTCGATTCATTCACCTCCGCGTTCACACCGAATACTCTCTGCTGGAAGGCGCTGTGCGGCTGAAAAAGCTGCCCGCGCTCTGCGAGAAAATGGAGATGCCCGCCGTAGCGGTTACGGACACCAATTCAATGTTCTCGGCGCTGGAGTTTTCAGTGACGGCCAGCGGGGCCGGAGTGCAACCGATCATGGGTTGTCAGGTCGATCTGACTTATGTGCAGGCGCAACCCGGTGAAAAGCCCAAAATGCCCGCGCCGTTGGTTCTGCTTGCGCAGTCCGAAGTGGGCTATGAAAACCTGATGAAGCTCAGCTCATGTCTTTACGTGGATAAAGGCGGGCAACTGCCGCAGGTCACTTTGGAAGAGCTGACTGAACGGTCGGATGGTTTGATTTGTTTGACCGGCGGACCGGATGGGCCAGTGGGGATGTTGCTGCAGCAAGGCCAGCGGCCCGCTGCCGAAGCGTTGGTAGACCGTCTGGCGACTATGTTCCCGGATCGTCTTTACATCGAACTCCAGCGTCATCCGGGCGAAGGTGGGCAGCCTGAGGCCGAACGCCTGACCGAGCGCGGCCATGTTGAAATGGCCTACGCCAAAAACTTGCCGCTGGTTGCAACTAACGATGTCTATTTCCCTACAACGGATATGTATGAGGCGCACGATGCGCTGATCTGTATCGCTGAAGGGGCATATGTCGACCAACAGGACGGTCGCCGCCGTCTGACAGCGCAGCACTACTTCAAATCTCAGCAGGAAATGGCGACTCTGTTTGCCGATCTGCCCGAAGCGATCGAAAACACTGTCGAGATCGCCAAACGCTGCGCCTTTATGGCTTACCGTCGTGATCCGATCTTGCCGAAATTCGCGGATGACGAGGTCGCCGAGCTGCGCCGCATCGCTAATGAGGGTCTACAGAAACGTCTTGCCGTGATCCCGCATGCGGTGACGCCAGAAGAGTACCAGGAGCGGTTGGACTTTGAGCTCGACATCATCGAAGGGATGGGTTTCCCGGGCTATTTCCTGATCGTTGCCGACTTTATCCAATGGGCAAAAGACGAAGATATTCCGGTGGGGCCGGGGCGGGGCTCGGGTGCGGGCTCTCTGGTGGCCTATGCGCTGACGATCACCGACCTTGACCCGCTGCGCTATTCTCTGCTGTTCGAACGCTTTCTGAACCCCGAGCGGGTCTCGATGCCTGACTTCGATATCGACTTCTGCATGGATCGCCGCGAAGAGGTGATCCGTTACGTTCAGCAGAAATACGGCCGCGACAAGGTGGGGCAGATCATAACCTTCGGTGCCTTGCTATCCAAGGCCGCTGTCCGTGATATTGGGCGGGTTTTGCAGATGCCCTATGGGCAGGTGGACCGTCTATCAAAGATGATCCCGGTCGAGGGTGTAAAACCTGTCTCCATCGAGAAGGCGCTGAAAGACGAGCCGCGTCTGCGCGAAGAGGCGCGGAACGAAGAAGTCGTCGATCGTTTGCTGACCTATGGCCAGCAGGTTGAAGGGCTGTTGCGCAACGCCTCAACCCACGCCGCCGGTGTTGTGATCGGAGATCGCCCGCTAGACGCTCTGGTGCCTCTCTATCAGGATCCGCGATCCGACATGCCCGCAACCCAGTTCAACATGAAATGGGTTGAACAGGCTGGGTTGGTGAAGTTCGACTTTCTGGGCCTGAAGACACTGACCGTGATCCAGAATGCAATGGATTTGATCTTCAAATCCGGGCGACCCCTGCATGTGGCGGCGGACGGCACCGAGCTCTATGAGCCAGCCGATGGGGCTGAGAACCAGATCAACGCAATTCCTCTGGATGACGAAGCGACTTACAAGCTCTATTCAGCCGCCAAGACCGTGGCGGTGTTCCAGGTGGAATCCTCGGGCATGATGGATGCGCTCAAACGCATGAAGCCAACTTGTATCGAGGATATCGTTGCCCTTGTTGCGCTCTATCGTCCGGGTCCGATGGAGAACATCCCGACCTATTGCGAGGTCAAGAACGGTCAGCGCAAGATCACCTCTGTTCACCCGCTGATCGACCATATCCTTGAGGAAACACAAGGCATTATCGTCTATCAGGAACAGGTGATGCAGATCGCTCAGGTGATGGCTGGGTATAGTCTCGGCGGCGCTGACTTGCTGCGCCGCGCGATGGGTAAGAAGATCAAAGAAGCGATGGACGCCGAACGCCCGAAATTCGAAAAGGGTGCCGGTGAGAATGGCGTGGACGCCAAGAAAGCCTCTGAGGTTTTCGACCTGCTCGAGAAATTCGCCAACTATGGCTTCAACAAGTCCCACGCCGCTGCCTACGCGGTGGTCAGCTATCAAACTGGCTGGCTGAAGGCGAACCACCCGGTCGAGTTCATGGCGGGTGTCATGAACTGCGATATCCACCTGACCGACAAGCTGGCGACCTATTTCGAAGAAGTCCGCAAGGGGTTGGAGTTACCTTATGTGCCGCCCTGCGTGAACCGCTCTCTGGCCACGTTTGATGTGGTTGACGGGCAGTTGGTGTATGCGCTGGGCGCGCTCAAAAACGTGGGTGCCGAAGCCATGAACCTCGTAGTTGATGGGCGCGGAGACAAACCGTTCGTAAACTTGTTCGACTTTGCCCGTCGGGTTGACCTGAAAAAGGTCGGAAAACGTCCGCTTGAGATGCTGGCGCGGGCAGGAGCGTTCGACCAGCTTGATAAGAACCGTCGTCGTGTGTTCGAAAGCCTTGATCCGCTGGTGCAGTACTCGGCGGCGATCCACGAACAGAAGAACTCGAACCAGGTCTCGTTGTTCGGAGAGGCAGGGGATGATCTGCCTGAACCACGTCTATCGTCCACACCTGACTGGTTGCCGGCAGAACGTCTGAGTGAGGAATTCAAGGCGATTGGCTTCTATCTGTCGGGTCACCCGTTGGATGACTACATGCCCGCGTTGAAGCGTAAGCAGGTCATGACCTTGGACGACGTTACGGAAAAGGCGCGTTCCGGTCCGTTCATTGCCAAGATGGCGGGTGTTGTTGCTGGGCGGCAGGAACGAAAGTCTGCGCGGGGTAATCGTTTCGCTTTTGTACAGCTGTCGGACCCGTCCGGCGCTTATGAAGTCACTCTGTTTTCAGAAACGCTCGAGAAATCGCGCGAGTTTCTTGAGACCGGCGCGCAGGTGGTATTGAGCGCCGAGGCGACAATGGAATCCGATCAGCTCAAACTATTGGGGCGTTCCGTGGGGCCAGTAGACTCGGTTGTGGCTGAGGCCGGTGCGACCGGGCTGAGGATATTTGTCGATGAACCGGGTGTTTTGGCAACGGTCGCCAAAGTGCTTGAAGATGCCGCCGGCGCGGCGAAACGGGCCTCGAAGGGACCGATCCATATCTGCCTGATGGACCCCGGGCTACCCGGGGACGTTGAGATGGATCTGGGCCAAAGTTTCCCGATCAATCCCGAGATCAAAGGCGCGATCAAGTCGTTGGACGGTGTTACCGAAGTCGAGGAAATCTAAGCCCCTTTTGTTGCCACAGTGTTTTTGCACCGCTAGGCTGTGATCATGCCCCGGTTTGGGGAGTGGCACAGGAGGACACCGTTATGGCATTTTCGACCATTGGTTTCAGAACTCTGGCCTTTGCAACAGCGGCATCGCTGGCATTGGTTTCGGCATCTGCCGGTTTGGCGGATAGCAAAGATGACAAAAAGAAGAAAACAATCGAAGGCGCGCTGATTGGCGCAGGCGTCGGTGCGCTGGTCGGCGACGGCAAAGGTGCCGCGATTGGTGGCGTGGCCGGGGCCATTATCGGACATAACTGGAAGTGAGAATGATGCGTTTGAATTCGATCAAAATCGCTTTTGCGTCGCTTTGCGTATCACTGCCGGGTGGAGCGTTCGCTGACGACGCCGCAAAGCAGATGGTACAGGACGCACTGCCCGTCATGCACTACACCTGCGCCTCGATTGCCGAAGAGGCGGATGGTGATGAAGCCTTTGTTGTAGAAGTGGTTGGAAAGATGACGGCCCTGTCGCTTTACAATCGCCAGGTCAACATTGAAGACCACGCGGCCACCGACGAGGAAAAGGCCCAACTGCGTGAGGCATTCATAGCTGCGCTGTCGGAACGGTGTGCTGCGGATAAGGATGCGCTCTTGGGTGGCGTGGTCGATAACGCGGTGAAAACGACGCTGGGAATGTAACTCTTCAATAATGCGGCGGGCGTTCGTCTCCGAACACAACCCCGCCCGAGCCTTCCTGCGCCCGTTCAGCCTCGCGCTGTAGCAGCATCTCGACCCGGCGGGTCAGGCGGTCGATCTCGCCCTGCTGTCGGGTCACAACCGTATTCAATTCTTCGACCGTACGCGTCAGATGGGCGATCTGTTCTTCCAGATGCTGCATGGTTTTCTCCTGTCTCATGCAGGTCATAGCGACACCGTGACGGCAAGGCCAGCGAAAGCGCGCCTTGCCCCGATGCGGGGCATGGGATAGACCGCGCGCGGAACAAGGATACTCCTAAGGACGCCCCACATGGCCAAGCCCAAGAAACAGCCCCGCCCCAAGGCAATTACGCCGAAAGGGTTCCGCGACTATTTCGGCCAGGAAGTCACGCAGCGCACCGAGATGCTGCGGGCTATTGCAGATGTTTATCATCGGTATGGGTTTGATGCCTTGGAGAGCAGCGCGGTTGAGACCGTTGAAGCGCTGGGCAAATTTCTGCCCGACGTGGACCGCCCGAACGAAGGTGTATTCGCGTGGCAGGAAGTTGACGAGAATGACAAGGGCGATTGGATGGCCCTGCGGTACGACCTGACCGCACCACTGGCACGGGTCTACGCGCAGCACCGCAATGATCTGCCCACACCTTATCGTCGCTATGCGATGGGCCCGGTCTGGCGCAACGAAAAGCCGGGACCGGGACGGTATCGCCAGTTTTATCAATGCGATGCGGATACGGTGGGCACGGCCTCAATGGCTGCGGATGCCGAGATCTGCGCGATGCTGTCGGATACGCTGGAAACCGTCGGTATCCCGCGCGGCGACTATCTCGTGCGGGTCAACAACCGTAAGGTTCTGAATGGTGTGCTCGAAGCGATGGGGCTGGGCGAAGACGCCGCCGCTCGCGATAACGTCCTGCGCACCATCGACAAGTTCGACAAAGTAGGCGAAGCGGGTGTACGCGAGCTGCTAACCAAGGGCCGTCTGGATGCCTCAGGTGCGTTTATCGATGGCGTAGGTCTCAGCGATGATCAGGCCGAGCCGGTGATTGCATTCCTGACTTCCAAAGCCGGAGACACCGCTGGGACACTGGCAAACCTTCGTGCGGCCGTAGGCGAAAGCAAAATTGGCGCTGATGGTATTGCTGAGCTGGAACAGATTGGTGAGCTGTTAGCCGCAGGCGGCTATGGAGCGGACCGGATTGAGATTGATCCGTCGGTCGTCCGCGGCCTCGGCTACTACACCGGGCCGGTTTACGAGGCTGAACTGACCTTTGAGATCTTTGACGAGAAAGGCCGCAAGCGGCAGTTCGGGTCGGTCTCGGGCGGCGGTCGTTATGACGACCTCGTCAAACGGTTCACCGGGCAGGAAGTACCGGCGACCGGCGTTTCCATCGGTGTTGACCGCCTGTTGGCTGCCCTGCGTGAAAAGGGCCGCATCGCGGCGCAAGCTACAGGGCCCGTGGTCGTCACTGTCATGGATCGGGACCGCATGGCAGACTATCAGGCGATGGTGGCCGAGCTGCGCAATGCGGGTATCCGGGCCGAGGTTTATCTGGGCAACCCCAAGAACTTCGGCAATCAGCTGAAATATGCGGACAAACGGAATTCGCCCATCGCAGTGATCGAGGGTGGAGACGAAAAGGCCAACGGGATCGTCCAGATCAAAGACCTGATACTGGGCGCCAAGATCGCCGAAAGCGCCACGCTTGAGGAATGGAAAGAACGCCCCAGCCAGTTCGAAGTGCCTCGCGGTGATCTGGTCGCCAAGGTGCGCGAAATTCTGGACAGTCAGGACTGAGCCATGCCCAATCGTTCCCAGATACAGGCCCGCGCTGCGATGATGCGTGTGCGGTTTGAGGCGGCAGGCGCACAAGTTGTTGACCCTCCATTGCTGCAACCGGCCGAAACACTTTTGGACCTGTACGGCGAGGATATCCGCGCCCGTGCCTACGTAACGTCTGACGCGTTGCGCGGTGAGCAGATGCTGCGCCCGGATTTCACGTTGCCCGTGGTGCAAATGCACATGAACGAAGGCGCTGAACCGGCGCGCTACACCTACTCCGGTGAGGTTTTCCGTCGGCAGGAGCACGACCCGGATCGGTCGAACGAGTACATTCAGGTCGGCTACGAGGTCTTTGATCGTGATGATCCCTCGGGTGCAGATGCCGAAGTTTTCTCGCTGTTCGCCCTGCAACTGCGTGGGCTGCCTCTGCGCGCCGCGACTGGGGACATCGGTATCCTGACTGCGGCTGTCCAGGGCTTGCGCACAACTGACCGCCGCAAAGCCGCTCTGATGCGGCATCTATGGCGACCTCGGCGGTTCCGGGTTCTGCTGGATCGTTTTGCCGGGCGTAAACCCGGACCGGAAGGGCGCGACAGTCTTCTGAACGCGGAAAACCCGTTGGACAATGACATCCCCATGATCGGCAAGCGCCGCGCGTCCGAAATCGAGGCGCGGATTGAAGCCCTCCGCGAAGATCGTGATACGCCGCCGATCTCCGACAATGAACTGGCCGGGTTGGAAACGCTGCTGAACGTACGCGAAACTATGCCCTTTGCGCTGGAACAACTGCGGGACGTGGCGGTTGACCTGCCACAGATCACTCCGGCGCTGGACCGGCTGGAAGCGCGGATCGCGTCATTACAGGCACGTGGAATCGACGTGGCGCGGCTTGATTTTGAAGCCGCTTATGGTCGCACGTCGATGGAGTATTACGACGGTTTCGTCTTTGGATTCTACGCCGAGGGGCGGCCTGATCTGCCGCCAATCGCAACCGGCGGACGCTATGATGCGTTGACCCGACAATTGGGCAACGGTGCGGAAATCCCTGCAGTTGGTGGCGTCATTCGTCCCGATCTGATGCTGGAAATCGAGGAGGACGCGCAATGAGCCTGAAACTGGGCGTGCCCTCTAAGGGCCGGTTGATGGAAAAGACCTTTGCGTGGTTCGACAAGCGCGGCATAGCCCTGTCACGCAGCGGCTCGGATCGAGAGTACGCGGGCAAGGTTGAGGGAATTGACGGAGTCTCTCTGGTTTTGCTTTCTGCCGGAGAAATCCCGCGTGAGCTGGCAGCAGGACGCATTCATCTTGGTGTCACTGGTATCGATCTGGTGCAGGAAAAACTGCCCCGTTGGGAGCAGCAAGTTGAAGAGGTTTCTCAGCTTGGGTTTGGCAAGGCGGACCTGATCATCGCAACGCCTGCTTGCTGGGTGGACGTGGATACGTTGGACGACCTGGATGCGGCAGCTGCAGCATTTCGCAAGACCCACGGGCATCGTTTGCGGATTGCCACCAAGTACCACCGGCTGGTTCGTGAGTTCCTGACCGACTCGGGTGTCGCGGATTACACTTTGGTGGATAGTCAGGGCGCGACCGAGGGCACAGTGAAAAACGAAACCGCCGAAGCAATTGCCGATATCACTTCGACCGGTGAAACCTTGCGTGCAAACCACCTTAAGATTTTGTCTGACGGTATGATTCTGCAATCACAGGCGACCCTGTGGCGCAGCCGGATGGCGAAATGTGATGCCGCTGAAAAAGCTGTTTTGACTGAGCTGTTGGATCGGTTGCGGTAACTAGAGCACGCCGATTTCGGCTAAAGCACGGTTCAGGTCGTCGGGCAGGGCGTCGTCTTGCTCGCGACCTTCGGGCAAGTCGGCGGGTGTATCCTCGGGTTTTAAATAACGCCAGCCCTGGAACGGTCGTTTGAGCGCATTTTGGGTCCGGTGTACTTCGGGATCCAGAACGATAGCGCAACGGCGGATACCGTCCTCTCCGCGCACCTCATCCAACCGCAGAATACGCTGACGGCATTGGATCACGCCTTTGATCACCCAATAGATTGATCCGCCATTCAAAATTTCGGCTTCGCGTTTGGGCCACATCCGAGTGACGTGGCGCGGGCAGCCGTCTTCATACAGCGGTTTGCGGCTGTCCTGCCACGCGATCAGCGTGTCGACGCTTTCGGAACCAACCGAGAGTTTTATGAGGTTTACGTACTTATCCACAGGTTTCCCACAGAGTCGTCCCGAGCTTGATCTTTATATTGTAGCTCTATGTGCGGTGTCATCAAGGTGTTGTGGTCTGGTTGTGATTTGAGGTAGTCTGGATGCCTCTTTCAGAACAGGGAATCACCAATGAGCCGCTTTGCCGCCCCCATCGCCGAGCAGATCTGGGACATGAAATACCGCTTTAAAAAGGCGGATGGCACGCCAATTGACCAGACAGTCGAAGATAGCTGGCGCCGTATCGCCCGCGATCTGGCGCGGGTGGAAAAAGACCCGGCGCATTGGGAAGAAAAATTCTATGAGGCGCTGGAGGATTTCAAATATCTGCCGGCTGGGCGCATCACCGCAGGCGCTGGCACCGCGCGGCAGGTGACTTTGTTTAACTGCTTCGTGATGGGAACTGTGCCCGACAGCATGGGCGGTATCTTTGACATGTTGAAAGAGGCCGCTCTGACCATGCAGCAGGGCGGGGGGATCGGTTATGATTTCTCTACCATCCGTCCGAGAGGCGCGGATGTGCATGGGGTGGCAGCGGACGCTTCGGGGCCGTTGAGTTTCATGGATGTTTGGGATGCGATGTGCCGGACCATCATGTCCGCAGGCTCGCGCCGCGGTGCGATGATGGCGACCATGCGCTGTGATCACCCGGACATCGAACAGTTCATCACCGCCAAATCCGACCCGGCGCGCCTGCGCATGTTCAACATGTCTGTTCTGGTGACGGATCCGTTCATGGAAGCGGTTAAGGCTGATGGCCCGTGGGAGCTGGTATTCGGCGATAAGGTTTACCACACCGTTCAGGCCCGCGATCTGTGGAACAAGATCATGCAGGCTACATATGACTATGCCGAGCCGGGCGTTATCTTCATCGACCGAATTAACCAGGCCAACAACCTCAACTATGTTGAGACCATCGCGGCGACCAACCCGTGTGGCGAGCAGCCCTTGCCTCCCTACGGCGCTTGTCTGTTGGGTTCGATCAACATGGCACGGCTGGTGGCAGAACCCTACGAAGATGCTGCCCATCTGGACGAAGAGGCGCTTCAAGAGCTGGTCGCCACCGCCGTTCGCATGATGGACAACGTGGTTGATGCATCGAAGTTTCCTCTGCCTGAGCAAGCCGCCGAAGCGCAGGCCAAGCGCCGGATCGGGTTGGGTGTAACCGGATTAGCGGATGCTCTGCTTATGATGGGCTTGCGATACGGCTCGGACGAAGCGGCGCGTCAGACCGAGCGCTGGTTGCAAGCGATCGCGCGCGCCGCCTATCTGGCGTCGGTCGACTTGGCGAAGGAAAAGGGTGCGTTCCCGTTATTCGATGCCGAGAAGTACTTGGCCAGCGGCACCATGAAACAAATGGACGATGATGTGCGCGATGCAATCCGCGAGCATGGTATTCGCAACGCGTTGCTGACATCTATCGCCCCGACCGGCACGATTTCTCTGTACGCGGGCAATGTCTCATCGGGGATCGAACCGGTTTTTGCATATGCCTACACCCGTAAGGTGCTGCAAAAGGATGGTTCGCGAACCGAAGAAGAGGTCGTAGACTATGCCGTGCAGATGTGGCGCGACAAGTTTGGTGACAAAGTGCTGCCCGACTATTTCGTCAATGCTCAGACGCTGTCACCGTCTGACCACGTTAAGATGCAGGCAGCAGCTCAGAAATGGATCGATAGCTCGATCTCTAAGACCATCAACTGCCCAGAAGATATCAGCTTTGATGCGTTCAAAGATGTATACATGCAAGCTTGGGACCAAGGTTGCAAAGGGTGCACCACGTATCGCCCGAATGATGTAACCGGCTCGGTGCTGACAGTTTCCGAGAGCGCCGACACCGCTCCGGGTGAAAGTGCGGCTGCGCCTCATGAGGTGGATGGCGGCGAGGTCGTCTATATGTCCGAGCCACTGGATCGCCCGCAATCTCTGGAAGGTTCGACTTACAAGCTGAAGTGGCCCGATAGTGAGCACGCGATTTACCTGACGATCAACGATATCGTCATCGGTGGCCGCCGCCGCCCGTTCGAGGTCTTCATCAACTCAAAGAACATGGAGCATTACGCTTGGACGCTTGCCCTGACGCGCATGATCTCGGCCGTGTTCCGTCGTGGTGGCGATGTATCGTTCGTGGTTGAAGAGCTAAAGGCTGTGTTCGACCCGCGCGGTGGTGCTTGGGTGCAGGGCAAGTATATCCCCTCGATTCTCGCAGCGATTGGCGGCGTAATTGAGCAGCACCTGATCAATATCGGTTTTCTCGAAGGTGAGGGGATGGGGCTCAAATCCGATCCTCAGGCGCAAGTCGTCAACATGGACGCCCCTCGGGGTAAGGCCTGCCCATCTTGCGGTCAATTCGATATGGTGATGAACGAAGGTTGCATGACCTGCCGTAGCTGTGGCCACTCTAAGTGCGGCTAGGCTGGGTAGCAGCAATAGCGACATGAACCGCCAGGCAATACGAACCCATTTCGGTGGTTTTGGCGCCCATAAACAAGGTCATTAGCGCCCACAACTCGATTTATTGGGAAACAAGGCGTCGGATCGTTGATCAACGGCGCCTTGTAGTTTGCGAGATTGTGAGTGTACGCAGAAGTCTTACGAGAATTGATGGCAACACCCTTCAGAAAGCGACAACACTGAGACTGCCGTCGATGTCCGAGTTGCGCAGGAAACGGTCTTTGCGAAGCCAAGCGAGCGGCCCAGTCCTAGCCTTTAAAGGCCTGCAATCGCTGCGGCGCGGCTTTACCAAACAGCCATTTGCCGCAGGTGAAAATCAACCCATTGACCAACGTCAGAAGCACGGACAGAGTTAGGTCGGAAGGTTATTCGTTTGGGAATGGAATTAGTTGTTGTGCAAGCGCTACAATGCCGCATGGTTGTACACGTATTCTATGGTTCCTAGTGTTTCGCCAGACAAAATTCATCAAGGAGCATTGGATGCAAGAGCCAGTTATTGAATGCCCAAATTGCGGCACTGAAATTAAGCTCACCGAGTCTCTAGCTGGTCCGTTGCTGGCGGCTACTCGGTCAGAGTATGAAGGGAAGCTCCAGGAGCAAAAACAGAAATTTCAGACTCGCGAGCAGGCGCTTCACGCGAAGGAGAATGAACTCCAGCTGGCGAGAGAAAATCTGGATCATCAACTTCAAGAGCGAATTAAAGAACAAAGAGCGTTGATCGCAGAAGAAGAGAAGCGAAAGGCCCAGGTGGCTCTAAAATCTGAGTTCGACGCCAAAGCTAATGAAGTGAAGGAGTTGGAAGAATTTTTGAAATCCAGCAACGAAAAGCTTGCTGAAGCTCAGAAGGTGCAGGCAGATGTGCTAAAGAAAGAGCGACATCTGGAAGAACAGAAACGTGAATTGGATTTGACTGTCGAGAAGCGTGTTCAGCAATCGATTTCTGAAGTCCGGGAGAAAACAAAGGCTGAGATAGAAGGTGAGTTAAAGCTCAAGGTATCTGAAAAAGAAGAACAGATACAATCAATGCAGAGGCAAATCGAGGAATTGCGACGCAAGGCTGAGCAAGGTTCTCAGCAATTGCAAGGTGAGGCAATGGAGCTAGAGCTTGAACAAGAACTTGCAGCAAAATTTCCTCATGATGAGATTGAACCTGTGCCAAAAGGAGAGTTTGGCGGAGACGTCTTGCAAACCGTGGTTGCTCCAAACGGCATAAAAACAGGTTCAATTCTCTGGGAGTCAAAGAGAACAAAGAACTGGAGCGATGGCTGGTTAGCGAAACTTCGAGGAGATCAACGTGCCGCAAAAGCGGAGATTTCTGTTCTGGTGTCACGTGCTCTTCCTAAGGATATCGAGACTTTCGGGCAAATGGATGGAGTCTGGGTTTGTTCTCCACGATTTAGCACTGGTCTTGCGATTGCTCTCAGGCAGACACTGGTTGAGGTAGCCTTGAGCCGACAAGCCAAAGAGGGTCAGGAAACCAAAATGGAGCTTGTCTATGATTATTTGACTGGGCCTCGATTTAGACATCGCGTCGAAGCAATCGTTGAAAAATTCTCAGATATGCAAGCCGACTTGGATCGAGAGAGAAAAGCAATGACGCGCCTTTGGTCAAAGCGCGAGACGCAAATTCAAAGTGTAATTGAAAGCACTGTCGGCATGTATGGCGATCTGCAAGGAATAGCCGGGCGCGCAATACAAGAGATCGATGGGTTGGAGTTGCCGTTACTTGAGGCAGAAGACGAATAGAAGAAGCAGGAAATATTTGTGACTAATTTTCATGACCCAATTCGGCATCTAAAATACCTCAGGCAATCTCTTTCGCAAGATAACGAGGCGATTGGATTCTTCCTGTCAGCAGGCTGTCCTCTAGCAGTGAACATGCCGGACGGCCAATGGCCGCTTATACCTGATGTTGCCGCCTTAACGAGTAAGGTTTCAAGCGCTCTGACCGGGAACGCAAAATACAACCAGCTTTTGGAAGAGTTGAAGAAGGCTGGCAAAAATCCAGAAAACGTTGAAGATATTCTAAGTTTCCTGCGGGGATTACTTTCAGTAGCCAAAGGTGGAGATGTACGGGGTTTCATCGAGGAGGACCTAATCTCGTTAGAGCAGGCAATCTGTGAGCAGATTGTCTCCGTTCTAAATGTACCGCTTCCCAATGACGAAACACCATATCATCAGTTGTGTAGTTGGGTCAGGTCTATTGATCGAAAAGTCCCAATTGAAGTATTCACCACAAACTACGATCTTCTTATGGAACAAGCTCTAGAAGACTATGAGGTGCCGTACTTCGACGGTTTTGTAGGTGCAAAGAAGTCTTTCTTCGACCTTAGAGCTGTGGAAGACGATATGATCCCGGCCCACTGGACTCGGCTCTGGAAAATCCATGGTTCGATCAACTGGCACCAAGAAAACAACAACGATCAAAAAAGAGTATTTCGTTCGTCCTCTGTCAAAGACTCTGATTCCCACCTCATTTATCCGTCTCACCTAAAATACGAGGAGAGCAGGAAAATGCCTTACCTCGCTCTCATCGACCAACTTAATAAGTTCATACGTCGAAAATCATCGTTCTTGGTGCTTTCGGGTTATTCCTTCAACGATGGCCATTTAAACGATGCGATCTTGAATGCGCTAAAGGCAAACCCAACTGGAATGGTATTGGCTTTGCAGTTCGGAAACTACGAGTTTGCAGAAAGTGAAGATGGTTCTGGCGAAAGATATCCCAACGCATATCAGTTAGCCAAAAAGCAGCACAATCTGAATGTATGGACATTCGATAAAGCTATTATCGGTACGAGTTTAGGACAATGGCATGCCTCAAAGCCAGCAGATGATGCCGACAGGGAATTGAGGGCGTTCCTGCACAACGTCCAAGTTGAGGAGAGTGCTGGAGCCACAATGCCGTCTGTTAAGTTGGGTGATTTCGCTGAACTGACCAGGTTCCTAAAACATTTGATTGGTAGCGGTTTGGGTGACGAGCATGCAGGCTGACGAAAGTTACTTGGGAGACGTGCAAGACGTAAGCGGGACCACTGTCAGCCTCGCCATGTCGTCGAAGTCCCTGACAGGCTTTGTGTACATCGACGGCCAAGGTTATCGAGCGGGACAAGTGGGGAGCTTCGTACGCATACCAATTGGATTTGACAACTTGTTTGGAATTGTTAGCCAGGTCGGCGCGAGTGCCGTTCCAGTATCAAAAACAAATGAGCTGGACATAAATAGTCGATGGATGACTGTACAGTTGATCGGCGAAGGACCTAAGAATGGCACATTCCAAAGAGGCTTGTCTCAGTATCCAACAATTGGTGACCCGGTTCATCTTGTTTCTGAGAAAGAGCTTAAAGGGATATATGGTCAACCTGACAAGCCTTACTTCGTAAAGCTGGGACATGTATCAAACGCTGAGTCGATACCAGCACTGGTCGATGTAAACAAATTGATCACAAGACATTCGGCGGTGGTTGGCACCACAGGCTCGGGCAAATCCACAACCGTGGCTAGCTTAATGAATGCTTTGTCTGATCGGCAGAATTATCCCTCTGCTCGCATCATCATGCTCGATCTGCATGGCGAGTATGGGCGGGCTTTGGATGACAAAGCCAATTTGTTCAAAATCTCACCATCTAATCCTACTCAAAAGGATTCTCAGAAACTGTTGGTGCCTTATTGGGCGCTGAGCTTTGATGAATTGTGCAAAGTTGCATTTGGCGATTTCAATAGTGAGAAAGATCGCAATCTTGTCATGGAGCGGGTGCACAAGTACAAGCTTGCGTCACTTCAAAAGACCCCTCGAAAAGGGGTGTCTAAAGATACGCTTAGCGTGGATTCCCCTATTCCGTTCAGTCTTCATGATCTTTGGTATGAGCTTTTTGTCGAGACGTTTGCAACTTATTATCGTGAACGCGCAGGCGATCCGAAAGACAACCTCGCTTATGCAACAGACGCAGGTGGTAACGAACTGAAAGGAGATGCCTTCAAAGGAATTCCTCCCCAGTTCAAGAACATTGTTACGGCTGCTGGTGAAGAAAAAATCAACTACTTGCCGGGCGCATTGAACATAGGAAAGCAAGTGCAACTACTCGGCACCAAGTTGCGGATTCCCAAGTATGACTATATTTTCCGCCCCGGTGAATTCCTCGCGAATAGCGAAGGAGAAACCGAAGCTGATCTAGATCAGCTACTGAGGAGTTGGATCGGAAGTACAAATCCGATCTCAATATTAGACCTTTCAGGGGTGCCATCCGATACTTTACGCACGACCATTGGAGTGCTTTTGCGGTTAATTTACGACGCGGTGTTCTGGTCAAGAGATTTGTCGCAAGGGGGGCGGTTCAGACCTCTTTTGATAGTAATGGAAGAGGCGCACATTTATTTGAACCAACAATCAGAGTCGGCCGCCTCGCAGATTGTCAAAAGAATTGTCAAAGAAGGTCGGAAGTACGGCATCGGTGCGATGATCGTCAGTCAGAGACCTGCTGAGATCGACCCGACCGTACTGTCTCAATGCGGAACATTTTTTGCCTTACGTCTCGCGAACGCAACAGATCGCTCGCAAGTTTCTTCAGCGATGTCTGATAACCTTGACGGTCTGACGGGAATGCTGCCGATCTTGCGTACCGGCGAAGCAATTATTTTGGGGGAAAGCGTTAAGTTGCCCATGCGTACCACAATAGAACCCCCACCACCGAACAAGCGTCCCGACAGCCAGGACCCAATCGTATTTGACGAGGTTTCTCTTGATGAGACCCAACACCCTGGAGGTTGGGGTATTCCGATGGAGAATGAACCAAACTACAAAGAGATGGTTGAGGCTTGGCGTGCGCAAAACCCAAAAATTGATAGGTTGATTAAGGAATAAACTATGGAAATGGTTCCCGTTGACTCAAGCAACGTACGTGCAGTCGGATATGATGACGTTTCAAACACACTTCAAGTGGAGTTTCTGAACGGGTCGCTCTACCAGTACTTCGATGTGCCGAGGCAGGTTTTTGAGGGTTTGATCGCAGCAGCATCTGTTGGAAGTTATCTGCATCAGAATGTGAAGGGTGTGTATCGTTACTCGCGGGTATAGGCGCAGATTGCAAATTTTCTTTTCGTTGAAGTTCTGCTCTCCATTAAAGTTGCGCCGACTTTGCACCCGCAGCGAACTTCCGTTGGCCTTCCTAGGTCGCGCGCAGACATGTCCGGCTTGAGCTGCGAGCAGATAATCAATCTCATCACAGAGAAAGGTCCGCTTCATGTGGAAACTTGATAAAACTGGGTGATCTGGCTTCGCTGCTGTCTGAGGCCGCCTAGTGCTCGCCTGCTCCATCCGAAAAGAACACCACTGAAATGCGTTGTCCAATTGCGGGTTCGTGGTCGCGTGATACCTGCTCAGCTTCTTCGATGACCCGGACCATCTTTTCATGGATCTCAGCGGACGCCTGATGATCGCTTTCGAGCTTTTCCAAGATAACCTGAAGCGCGATGTAACCCTTGGGAAGATCCTCATAGGCGAAGCTGTCACGTACTTCGTGTTTCGCTTGTTCCCAGAAGGGATCAAGCTCACGGCTCCACGCCTCGCACACCATTTCCACGGCAAGCAGTGACAGATGGCCAAACCACTCTTGATCACTGAGTTCTACACCACCTTTGCGTCCCATGAACTCGGCGCAAGCTTTCATGAGGCTCTCAACGCGAGCGGGGCGCAAGTCCCATTCGGTCAGCTTGCCGATCTGCTCTGAAATCGTCTCTAGCGCTTCGGAGAGATCTTCCAGAGACATGTGGGCGTGTTCCATGCCCAGGCTTCTGGTCCGTTCGTATGCAGTCTCCAGAGATTGGACGCAGGCCAGCTGGTCGCGTTCCAATATCAGGCCTGGCGCAGTATCCTTTAGAAGCAGCAGGCGTGGCGGAAAGAAGCTATTGCTCTTGCTAAGTCCTTTGAGATGTAGCGCCGTGAATTTCTCACGGGCCGATAAGAGCGCCAACTCGGCGCCCCAGGTGCCCTGGATCTTGGCCTTGTCGATGAGTTTGTAGCGGTCTTCTGGGATTGTTTGCTTGGTGCGTTCCAGCACGTCGTGAAAGTTATTGTCGCGAAGCAGCCGTGGGGATCGCAGATATTTTACAACACTATTGAGGATCAGTTCTGCGTCTTCGGTGCTTTCTTCTAAAACGGCGTCGATTAGCGCCTCCCCAGCCAAAGTTTTATAGTTCTCTATGCGCTGGGCGATTTTTTCGTCAGATGCAAACTGACCTACTGGCACATCAACAAGGTGGTAATTGACGACCCCGAACTCACTATCGATCCTGTCGATCCTACCCAGACCTTGGATGAGCTCTTTCAGGTTCGAGGTCAGACCAAGCAACACCAGCGTGTCTGACGACTGAAGGTTGATGCCTTCAGCCATCTTGTAAGTCAGAAAAACCGATGCAGATCCTTTTGGTTCGTTCTTTCCTCCAGGTCGGAAGTAAGACTCCACGGACTTGCCCTGTTTGATACGCTTGAAACTGTCGGGGCCATCTCCAAAGATCGCCTTCACGGCGCGATCTTCACCCTTGGTTTGGTTTCCCACGACATAGTTGGTGTGGTGGCCTCTGCGCGACAGCGCTTCTGCAAAAATCTCGAGTGTGTCCGTCCGTTCCGCGAGAAAGACGACCCTGTCTTTTTCGTTTTGTATTCTCAGGCACGCCTCATACCGCTTCTCATCAAGCTCCTTGAGAACACTGAGACTCAGTTTTTGGTTTAGAGCGTCGCATTTCTTTGTGGGTTCAGGCGCTTCTATTCCCAGTGCCGCGAACATGTCGGACTGGTCGCGGTGGGATACCTTTTTCTTCGATTTTCCACCACGCTCGAACTCGCGAAGCGATTTGCCAATAGCTCCATGAGACATCTCCCAATGGGCTTGGGCAGCACTCACGCGCAGAATGTTCAAAAGGTTTCGGATGTAGAGCTGATCCTGCGTGCTTTGTTGCGTGCTGACGTGCCCGAACCGGCTTTTCTCGACTGCGGTCACCCTACCGCCAGGCGCAAGCTCTTTGCAGA
Source organism: Ruegeria sp. BE9 (assembly GCF_056538765.1). Classification (NCBI taxonomy): domain Bacteria; kingdom Pseudomonadati; phylum Pseudomonadota; class Alphaproteobacteria; order Rhodobacterales; family Roseobacteraceae; genus Ruegeria; species Ruegeria sp. BE9. The sequence continues at coordinate 355,282 of NZ_JBQFTS010000002.1, forward strand.
GAGCCACAATCTCATCCAGGCGCGTTTGCTGAGGCTTTGTCACCTTAAGTTTCTTCGGGCGCCCGTGGTTTTCAAGTTTCGGGTAACTGTGCTTCTTGGGATCTTCGTCCTCGCCGATGCATCGCCTTTGTCTGCGTGTCAAAAACGGCGAAACAAGTTGAGCGAGTTCGGTGCGAGCCTCTCGCGTGAGCGTCGTTTCAGGTTCTGACAGAACGGCCAGTTGTGCATCCTGGTTGAAGATATCCTTGGGAACGTGGGTTTCGCGCTCGAACAACTCACCCATGGCCTGAATGAAGGTTGGGGTCATGAAAATGGATGCCCGCTTCTCCTGCATATGGGTCAACCAGTCGACATCCCGGTTCCCGAGCAGCGTTGCCGATAGACAGACATTCCAGCTTGGCGGGGCAAGTTCGATGGCTGAGGCCATTTGAGATGCTTGTTCAAAGCCCGGAGTAACTGTGTGGCTTTCATCGATTATCAGAATGCCAAACTGATCGAGCCTGAGCCCAGATTTTTCTTCATCGCCAGCGCCACGGAGGTGTTGTTTGGCAAGTTTGCTGTTTGCGACAGGTTGGAGCGAGTTTGTCGAGTACTTGCGCCAACTGGGAATAACTTTGGGCGGGGCAATTACAGCTGCATTTTTTCGCGCAACGCCATGGACGGGGGAGCGGGGAACGACTTCTGAGAATGTTTCTGACAATGCTTCAGCCAGGTGACAGCCGATTTCTGTCTTTCCCGAACCGGTTGGCGCTTCTACGAAGGCGATGCCATGGTCATAGACGATGGAACACGCCTCATAGGTCAGCTCCTGTTGATACCCAAACAGCGTATGGCTCGTGATCTCTTTTCGGGCTCCGGTGAGCCAGGGTTCAAACCCCTTTTGTTCCGAGATAGTTCGCGCCATCGCGTCTTCAGCGGTCACCGGTTTGATAAGCTTTTCGAGTATCTCCAGCGCTTCGGTATTCCAATCGACAGACACATCCCAAGCCTGCTCAGCGGCTTCTGTGCGTTCGACCTGAAGTTCATGAGTGCCCGCATCCAGGTCATCGGCATACTCGATGTTTCTGTAGAGCCCTGAGTAGGAAAAGTTTGCGGACCCGGCGACGGCACCTTTTGGTGAGCTGACGATTTTTGAGTGTAGCCGCCGATCCCCAGATATCCCCAACTTGCGTTTGGCGAGCTCCGGATCGAAGACACGCAGATCAATTTTCCCGGTTTTGATGGCGTGTTTTGCCAGCACTGCGATGAGATCGTGATCCTCCTCCACTTGAAGCCCGGAGCGCTCCAGCCAGTAGAGTTTCATTTCTTCGGTGACTGGTTTGGGGTTGGTCAGCCTTTTGGTATTCGCTGTGTCGATCCCGAACGATATCCGGATCCGGATATCGCTGTCGTTTTCGGGATCCCTCAGCTCAGGCAATTCCTTCATCAAAATCGACAGCGAAGACAAGAAGTCCTGATACCCGGTGACAATCAGACAATCCCCGGAGGTGATATGGGGTCGATAAAGATTGATGACCGGCCGGTCGATATTGGTGCCGACCTTCGCAACTGGTTCGGCATCAAGCTCGCTTGCGGGCTTTTGTTTTGCTTCGGTGAGCTGCTTTGGCTTGGAACGCAGCCAATCAGGGAGTGAAAACAATGAACAAGACTTGGTTTTAGGACGCTTAGTCTAATAGTGATACTGCGGGCATCGTCCTTCAAGATATCACCGGAAGAAACATTCGTTTTCCTGAAACTGTCGGAAATTCGCACCGGTTTTACGTGGGCGATGACCAGGTTCTCGAACACAACATGAGCCGTCAGCCTGCTAGGCAACCTTACTGGTGACAGAGGGTATTTTGAGTTAGAGGCCTGGCGGCATGCCAGGCCCTCACTAATCAAGGCCCGGCGCTAGAGACCTTGAAGTGGGTTTTCACCACACGCAGCAAGTGCTCAAAGTCACCTTGGACGGCGTCCTCAAGGAAGCCCTGAATTCTGGCTTGTTCTGCTCCGGCACTTTCGGCTGCGGACTGGCAGCGCGCCAGCACTTCAAAAGCGTTTGCGTTTGTCCTGGGCAGGTCAATGGTTGCAAGTTTTTTCATGTCAAATCCTCATGTAGAATACCGTGCAACCATCGCAGGTCGAAATTAATCTCACGTATAAGAATTGCTGACTTTGGCCTCATCCAACGAACTTCTCCAGATTTGACATAAGCCGCGATAATAGGCTCAGCGGTAAATGATCCCTATTAAAAGCGGCATACGCTCAGTATGCAGCAAATGACGGTATTGAGCCCACATAGACCGATGCTGCGCGAAGCCCCAATGACATCAATGCGCAGAAAGCGGACTTTGCAAAGTTCAACGAACGACCCAAAACGTGGTAGGCCTGTTACGTTGCGAACCACCGAAAAGAACCCCTTAGCAGACTCTAGAAGAGTCATTGCAATAGTGTGCTTACTGCCCACTACGCCGACATTTGCTACATTGTTTTTTTTTCAAGGCTGGCCCTACTTAAATTCACAGTTTGCGCGGTGGAAGGGGCGGTCAACTCCTCTTGTCCGATACCCGCTGAAATGGGTGACATGGAGTGGTAATGTAAGGTGGATTTCCTCACTGAATGTGTGCGAATAGATGGGTCATGCTCAAAAATGCCAAACCGATTCAGAAAGAGAAATTTCACGATCAGGTCTATGATCAATTGTGCACTCTTTTGCGCGAAGGTGAATTTACACCTGGTCAGGCGGTGCATGTCGCTCGGGTCGCCGAAGCGTTTGGCGTGAGCGCCATGCCTGTTCGCGAGGCGCTCACGCGTCTCCAGGCGATTGGAGTGGTGGCAAATGTATCGGGGCGTTCGCTGGGCGTTCCCAGCCTCGGTTATGACGAACTGACCGACCTGCGCGATGTGCGCCTGGAAGTTGAAACGTTGGCTGTCAAATGGGCGCTGGCCAATCGTGACGATGCGTTTTTGACCGAGCTCGAGGTACTGCTGAAGCAGTTGGAGGCAGCTGAGCAATCCGACGATGTACAGGGATATATCAAGGCCAACTACGAGTTTCATCTAAGGATATATCAACAGTCGCACTCTCCGGTTTTGATCGACATCATCAACACGCTTTGGTTACGGGTCAGCCCGCATCTGTATCAACTGGAGCGAAAAAATCAGTACAAAGTGTCCAACAATCATCACCGGAAAATTGTGCAAGCCATTCGCGACGGCGACGAACCAACCGCCACGCAGGAACTGTTTCTCGACATTTCGGATGCTTATGACGTGCTGGTGAAAACTTTGTTTGATGATGGCACGCCTGCCTGAAGCATGCAGCAAGAACGCGTTGTCGATTTTGCAGAGTGTCGAATGTCCAAGATGCACATCGTGATAGGCGATGTTCAGGAATTTCATTTTCGGCCTCGATTCTTAGAATCGTAGTGTTAGGTGAGGTCCCCAAGTCAGCCTAAACCTAGCCAACCAATTGGAATCATGCGCAACAACGGGCAATTATTATTAAGTTGATTTTTGATCAATAATCAAAATATCATGCACCAGCCTTACGAACTGGCCGCTATGGATGTTCGTGTCGGGCATAGTTACGGGAGGAATACAGTGAAATATTCGAAAATTGCCGCGAGCCTTGTTGCCGGCTCCATGGCTTATGGCGCGACTTCGGCATCCGCAGATATTCTGGACGTCCACATGAGCATTCCAAAGGATCTGACGTTCCTGGCGGACAGTGCTAAGATCATGGATGAAACCTTGCGCAACATGAGCGACGGCGATGTTGGTCTGCAACTCTATGGATCGGGTGAACTGGTTCCCGCAGGTGAGATTCTTGATAACGTTAGCTCCGGGGCGATCCCGGCGGGATGGAGCTTCCTTGGTCAATGGGGCGGCAAAATCCCAGTGGCTCAGATCGGGGCAACCCCCTTTGGGGCCGGACCAGATGCGTTGGCGGCTTGGCTGCATGTGGGCGGTGGTCTCGAAATCGTTCAGCGCGGGTTTGACGATCTGAACATTAAGGTACTGGCCTGCCACATCACCGCGCCCGAACCGGGCGGCTGGTTCAACAAAGAGATCAATTCAGTCGAAGATTTTAATGGTCTGAAGATGCGCATGGGTGGCGTTGGTGCACGTGTTCTCAACGAATTTGGCGCATCAGCTCAGTTCATGCCCGCAGGCGAAATCTATCTTGCGTTGGAACGTGGCCGCATCGACGCGACCGAATTTTCCTTGCCAATTATCGACAAGGATTTTGGCTTCAACCAGATCGCAAAATATCAATACTATCCGGGATGGCACCAGCCGGGCAGCGTTGATGTGCTGATGATCAATATGGATGTCTGGAATGGCATGAGCGCGGCTGAACAGGCGATGTATGAAGCGGCCTGTCAGGTCAGTATGGCCTGGACGTTGCAATATGCCCCTGCGGCCCAAACGCCGCAGATCGAAGTGTTCGAGGGGGGTGGCACCATTGTCAAATCCTTCCCAGACGAAGTTCTTGCGGAACTGCGGATTGCTACAGAACGTGTGCTAAGTGCCGAAGCCGAGAAAGATGCGCTTTATGGCGAGGCCTACCACTCGATGAAGGACTTCGTGGCGTCGTCGGGACGCTGGACCGGCCTGCAAACTCTCCCCGCCGAGTAAGCCAAAATGGCACACGATATGGACGCTCCACCGAGTGATCCAAATCGTGGTATCGGCCCTGTCCATACGGTTCTTCGCGGGATCGTATGGATAGGTCGGGCCGCGGCTTGGCTCATTATTCCCATCCTCATTCTGGTTCTTATTGGCGTGACGCTGTCAGCAGCCAAGTTCGGTACAATCCTTCGGTGGGAAAATGACATTTTCCTGTTTGGGTCCAAGCTGACACTTTCTAGTATCGGCGATTTGCAATGGCACCTCTTTGGAATCATGCTGATGCTCACAATGGCCGGAGCAATCGTCAGCGACCGTCACGTGCGCGTCGATTTCCTACGTCAGCATTTTAGTAAAAAAACGAAGGACATCATTGAGGTGATAGGCCATCTGGCTCTGTTGATGCCTCTTTGCGTCATCGTAGTTTTCCACGGTTATGACTTTACATTGCGTTCATTCAACATGGGTGAAGGTTCGGATTATGACGGTATGTATGATCGGTTTTTTTTGAAGGCGTTTCTTCCCATCGGCTTTGGTTTGATGCTGATTGCCGGTCTCGGCCTGACTATCCAAAAACTCAAAAGTCTGTTCGGGACGGGGGATTCCCATGATTGAACACATCATTCCCCTATCCATGGTCATTTGTTTGCTTTTGGGAATTTTCAGTGGCTATCCGGTTGCCTTTGTTCTCGGCGGCATCGGAATTCTGTTTTCTTTTATCGGCGGTTTGCCATTTGCATTCCTCAAAATTGGCGTCTCGCGCATCTACGCAGGCGTTATTGAAAACTGGCTTTTGCTTGCGGTGCCCCTGTTCGTCTTCATGGGTGCGATGCTCGACAAATCCGGTTTAGCTCAAAACCTTCTCTATTCGCTTGAGCGCGCATTGGGTCGGAGACGAGGCGGGTTGGCCATTTCCGTCGCCTTATTGGGCATCATCATGGCGGCCAGCACTGGCATCGTTGGTGCTTCGGTGGTCATGCTGAGCACACTGGCTCTGCCCATTATGCTGCGCGAGAAATACAAGCCGGAGCTGGCTGTTGGCACCATTGCGGCCTCGGGCACTCTGGGAATTCTGATTCCGCCTTCGATCATGCTGGTTCTGGTGGGCGATATTCTTCAGATTTCCGTTGGCGAGCTGTTCCTGGGGGCCGTAGTTCCTGGCCTGCTGTTGGGTGGCCTGTACATCGGCTATATTGTATTCGTTGCGTTGACGAAGCCAACCGATGCCCCTGTATCAACACAGGTTCCAGCCGAAGGATCCCTAGCACTGGCGCTGCTGCGCGACTTGTTTGCACCGCTTGTTCTTATCCTGACTGTTCTTGGGTCGATTGCCACGGGTACGGCCACCCCGACCGAAGCCGCAGGTCTAGGCGCGATTTGTGCGATGATCCTCGCGGCCATCAATCGCAAACTGACCTTTAAAACCCTGTCCGGCTGCGTCCGAGAAACAGGCAATACTTCTGCGATGATACTAGGCGTATTAGTTGGCGCCACGATCTTTGGCATGGTCTTCAAGGGCCTCAAGGGTGACAAGATGATCGAGAACGCAATCCTGTTCTTCGATCTTGGTGCTTACGGCACACTGGGCATCCTGCTTCTGCTGATCTTCATCATGGGGTTCTTCCTGGAATGGGTCGAGATCAGCTTTATCGTCCTTCCACTATTTGCGCCTATCGTAGCGGGATTGGACTTTGGGTTAGGGATATCCCGTGAACAACAACTTTTGTGGTTCGCCATGCTTGTGGCGGTCAATCTGCAAACCAGTTTCCTGACGCCACCCTTCGGCTATTCACTATTCTACGTCAAAGGCGTCGCCCCACCCGAAATCTCTATCCGCATCATCTATCGCGGCATCATCCCTTTTGTAGCGCTGCAACTGGCAGGTCTTGCCCTTCTGATCATTTGGCCAAGCCTTGTGCTCTGGGTCCCGGATGCGGTCTTCGGCAAGTAGAGGCGGTGACATGACCACTAACTCATCTAGTAACCAGACAGAGGCAAGGCAGATGTCCCTGCCGGGGTTGGAGGGCAAGAAGGTCGTGATCACGGCCGGTGCCAGCGGAATCGGGTTCAGCATAGCAAGGATGCTCAATTCACAAGGTGCCCAGATCGCGATTTGTGATGTCGATACAGACGCGCTGCGTCGATCTTGCGTTGAGCTTGAAGGATGCATCGCGGTTGAGGCGGACGTCTCGAACGAAAATGCGATAGATGGCTTTTTTGACGAGGTTCAGGAGGCTTTTGGCGGGCTGGACGCATTAGTGAACAATGCTGGGATAGCCGGGCCAACCGGCAATCTAGAAGACCTTTCGCCCGCAGACTGGCGTCGGTGCATCGACATCTGCCTCACCGGTCAGTTCCTGGCCGCTCGACGGGCGATACCCATGATCAAAGCACGGGGCGGCGGCGCGCTTGTCAACATGGCCTCCGCTGCTGCCAAGCATGGCTACGCCAGACGCTCCCCGTACTCAGCAGCCAAATTTGGCGTCATCGGCCTAACCCAAAGTCTCGCCAAAGAGTTAGGCCCCTCCAATATTCGCGTGAACGCTATTCTGCCCGGGTTCGTCGATGGGCCGAGGATGGAAAAGGTGATCCACGATCAGGCTGTTGCCACGGGTGTCAGCGATGCGGTCATGAAGGACGAGTATCTCAACAAGATTTCCATGCGTCGCATGGTGAGCCCCGATGATGTCGCGGCAACTGTCGCGTTCCTCATCTCGGACGCTGGCGTGAACTTGTCAGGGCAATCTCTTGCCGTTGACGGAAATGTGGTAACACTATGACACTAAATGTAAAATCAACAGAGAATATAAGCAACGGCGCAGGCAAAGTCATCATCACATGTGCCGTAACCGGTGCGATTCACACGCCGTCTATGTCGCCCCACTTGCCGGTGACGCCGGAAGAAATCATCGATGATTCCCTCGCCGCCGCCGAAGCCGGAGCCGCGATACTTCACCTGCACGCACGCCATCCAGACGGGCGGCCTGACCAGAGCCCCGAGGGGTTCGCCGCGTTCCTGCCTCAAATCAAGCAAAGCTCAGGCGCTGTGGTCAACATCACAACCGGTGGCAGCCCGTATATGAGCGTCAAAGAACGCGCCGCACCCGCTGCGACATATCAACCCGAGCTGGCCTCGTTAAACATGGGGTCTATGAACTTTGGCCTCTATCCTATGCTAAACCGGTTCAAGACCTTCGAACATGCATGGGAACGCGAGCATCTGGAGGGTTCCCGCGATCTCGTCTTCCGCAATTCGTTCAAGGACATCGAGTATGTTCTGGAAACCTGCTATGGCAACGGTACGCGGTTCGAGTTCGAATGCTACGATACCTCCCACCTCTACAACCTTGCGCATTTTGCGGATCGCGGCTTGGTCAAAGCGCCGTTTTTCGTTCAGTCAGTCTTTGGCTTGCTGGGTGGCATCGGTCCCCACCACGAAGACGTCCTTCACATGAAACGCACAGCTGATCGTCTGTTCGGAGACGACTATCGCTGGTCCGTTCTGGGCGCTGGCGCGAACCAGTTCCGCATCGCGACGCAAGCGGCAACCTTGGGCGGCAATGTTCGCGTTGGGCTAGAAGACAGCCTTTGGGCGGGCCGCGGCGAACTTGCCCAATCCAACGCGGTACAGGTTCGCAAGATCCGGACCATCGTTGAAGGGCTTGGCCTTCAAGTCGCCACACCCGATGAAGCCCGTGAAATTCTAGGCCTCAAAGGCGGCGACCAGGTGGCCTTCTAAGCAATTCCTGACACCGATATTCCTCACACCAAGGACGAAAACTTATGAGCAAAATCGCTATTATAGGCGCAGGGTTGATTGGGCAGGGTTGGGCAGCGGTATTTGCACAGGCCGGGTACGATGTTGCGATGTATGATCTGTCGCCTGAGGCCGCGCAAAACGCTTTAAAGGCAATGGAAAAGCGTATCGCGGATCTGGCCGAATTCGAACTCATAGATGCCTCTGATGCCCCGACAATCCTGCGGCGCATCTCCGTTGCCTCTGAGCTTGAGAACGCTGTGCAGGGCGCGATCTACGTGCAGGAGAACGGCCCCGAAAACGTCGAGATCAAACGAGAGATCACGCTGGCAATCGACGCCATCGCAGGCGCAGATGTGCCCATCGGAAGCTCAACCTCGGGCATTTCCGCGTCGCGTTATTGCGAACACATCCCGGGCAGACAGCGGTGTCTGGTCGTACACCCCATCAACCCGCCACATTTGCATCCTGCTGTCGAACTTGTGCCGTCGCCATGGACTGATCTGCGCGCTGTTGAAACAGTGAACGAGTTGATGATCAAATGTCAGCGCGAAACCATCGTGCTGAGTCAGGAGATCGACGGTTTCGTTGTGAACCGCCTGCAAGGCGCGCTTTTAGAAGAGGCGTTCAGTCTGGTCAGCAACGGCATCGTAACTGCCACCGATCTCGACAAGGCAATCTGCGACGGGCTTGGGCTGCGCTGGTCAATCATGGGCCCAATGCAGACCATTCATCTGAACGCTCCCGGCGGCGTAACTGACTATGTTGCACGCTACGGGGCAATGTACCGGGGCTTTGGCATCGGTTCGTACGAGAACATCGACTGGACCAGCGTGGCAAATGACAAGCTGGCCACCGAACTGTCAGCGCGAACGCCGGTTGAAGATATCCCTGCTGCACAGGTCAGTCGTGACCGCAAACTGATGTCCCTGCTACGCCACAAGAAAGACACTCAGGAATGCTAACTTCGTCGTTCCAGCAAGACCGCATTCTCAACGCCAAAACTTATTGGAATCCCCATGACGCAACAGCGGATCACAAAATTGGGCTTTTTCGCGCAAGGAAAGCGAACACAGGCAACATTGTTACGATCCAGACCACGCTATAAATTGCGGATGGGATGGCATATTCGCTTAACCCATTGGTGTTAGGCAACAGCAAGGTGGCAATTGCGATCCCCAAAGCTCCGTTTTGAACGCCGGTCTCAATTGAAATCGTCTTCGCCTCGATGTCTGTGCATCCGAGCATCCCTGAACTCATGATGCCAATAAACGTGAGTGACGCACCTACAACCAAAAGTGCGGGTCCAAGCCTAAGGAGGTTATCCGCGACCACCACCCAGTTTGAAATGATCGCGCCTCCGATGACCAGCGCAAAAAGTAGCATAGAGACCTTGCTAAAGACTGGTTCGACAGCGGCTACAATCCGCGGCGCCAATGACCGCGCGGTCACCCCGACTAGGATTGGAGAAGCTGTTAAAAAAAACATTGCTAAAGCCGTCGAAGAGATGTCGATAGCGGGCGCAGTTGCCCCCATGAACATCTGCATCGAAAACCCTAGGATAAGCGGTACGGTAACGACACAAGTCAGACTGAAGACTGCTGTAAGAGTAACAGACAAAGCAACATCCCAATTCGAAAGCTTGGTTACGATGTTACTGATCGCCCCGCCCGGACAGGCCGCTAAAATCATAATGCCAACGGCTGTCTCGGCGGAAATCCCAAAGATAAAGATCACCATCAAAGCGATGCAAGGCAGCAAAACGATCTGGTTGAGAGCCCCGACGCAAAAGGCACGTGGACGTCGTCCGATGCGTTGAAAGTCAGCCGCTGTGAGTCCGAGGCCAAGGCAGAACATGATGACAACAACTGCGAGCGGCAGCAGCACAGATATAAAAATTTCGCCCATCTACCATGACCTCTATGACTGCATGCTTCCGCACGCTTTCGGACGATACCGTTCAGAAAACCTGATGACGAGTTTTATCAGTTTGGCGCATTTATCCTCAAGCGCCCGAAGATCGAGGCTGTCTTTATTTATTATACCTATCACAGGGTTGGACGATCTGGTGTGAAAGAGCTTTCCAGTGCTAATCTCACTGTATGGCAAGTGTAACTTACGCATTCGCCCGCGCGATGGCCAACGCCGCCGGGATGACGCTGAACGACGATGGCGCCCTGATTTCGAATGGCGCTGTCGTGCTGCGTTTACCAGAAGCTCAACACGGCCAATTGGCGGATGATGCGTATTTCGATTTGATAGATTGGATTCGTGCGCAACAAGCGGACGAGGCCGCGTTAGTTGAGGCCTATGCAAACGCGATTGCGACCGATGATCTCGGCGTACTTGGCCTGGCCGTTAAGACAGCTCCGACCTTGCGGCAATCATTGCAACGGATCGAGCGCTATTTTCGTCTCGTCACGGACACCGCAGTGTACAGACTTGATGAAACCGGCGACCCGGTTCTTTGGATTTTTGAAGGACAAACACCACATCGCGCCGCCTTGGAGCTGCGCAACGAATGCGCGCTTGCGGCCTTTGCGAGGAACATGCATCGGTTTGTGGGTGATGGGTTGTCGCTCGCATATGTCACGTTTCAGCATGCATGCAGACAAGAGCCAGAACATTACGCCGAATATTTCGGGTGCCCGGTTCGATTTGGGAGCGCCCACAACGCCATTGCTATGCGCCCTGCTATGCTGGAAAGCGAAAATCGTCTTGGCGATCCGGGCTTGTCAGATTTCATGACGAAGCACCTGGATGAGGAGTTCAACTCTCGCGATGACGACACCTCACTGAGCCAAGCAATTGTCCACCGGCTTACACCGGCCCTGAGTAACGGCGCACCGCAGGCAGCGCATGTCGCCCAAGAGATGGGAATGAGCGAGCGCACTCTTTACCGCAGGTTGGCCGAAGAAGGGCTGACCTATCGCGACGTTCTTGGTCAGGCACAAGTTGCACTCGCTCGTGACCTGCTCCGTGACGGTAAGGCTTCCATAGCCGAGATCGCATTTATGACCGGGTTTTCGGAACAGAGCACGTTCAGCCGCGCCTTCAAGCGCTGGGTTGGCCAGGCTCCGGCACGATTCCGGCAGCAGGCGACCTCCGACTAGGCACACACCTCAAGACCACATGGCAGGTTCGGCCAAAACCTTGGCAGGGCGGGCCGATACCTCAAACGATGTGGCGCCTAACTTCTTCTTTGTCAGATCCACCTGGGGCGCTCCCGAGTAAAGCAAACCAATTTGCCCCTCTCAGACAAAGGAAATTTGCAATGAGCAATCATGACCACAAACATGGAGCAAGCTGCGCTTGCGACGTCACGCCCGAACGCGTTGATATGGCGCGCCGGCGACTCTTGCAACAAGCCGCCGGTGCGGCCGCGGCAGGTACAACAATAGTGGCTGGCGGGCAGGCCCTTGCCGCGACCGACGAAGCACGCGCCTACTATGCTGACCCGGAAAATCCAGGCCTTCCCCAAATCGACATGACCATCGAGCCGGGGCGTACTGCGCTTGTGGTGACCGACCCCCAGATTGATTTTTTGTCAGAGGACGGTGTGACGTGGGGTGTCGTTGGCGAAAGCGTGACCGAACAGGGCACGGTCGACAATATCGAACGGCTTTTCATTGCCGCCAAGGCTGCGGGGATGCCGGTCTTCATCTCGCCCCACTATTACTACCCACATGACCACAAGTGGGAGTTCGAGGGCACTCTGGAAGCCACGATGCACAGCATCGGCATGTTTGACCGCCTGGGACCGCTCAATTTGGACAACTTCGAGGGCTCAGGTGCCGACTGGATGCCGCAATACAAGAAGTACATCGAGGATGGCGAAACCATCATTTGCTCGCCACACAAGGTTTACAGCCCTGCTCAGAATGACCTGAACCTGCAATTGCGTAAACGCAAGATCGACAAGGTGATCCTCGCGGGGATGTCGGCGAACCTGTGTACGCAGGCGCATCTCTACGAGCTGCTGGAGCTGGGCTACGAAGTCGCTGTCGTTCGCGATGCCACAGCCGGGGCCAAGGTGCCTGAAGGTGACGGGTATCTCGCCGCCATCATCAACTTCCGAATGGTCGCCAACGGCGTCTGGTGGACCGACGACGCGGTTGAGCGCATTGGCCAATCGGCCTGACGCAAATCGATCTTCAAATTTGATCCTGACATCCTGAAAGGACATATCATGACACGCATCTTCACATTTCCCGCACTTACAACAGCGTTGACTCTCGCCCTGGCGGCGGCGGCATTGGCTGACGATGAATACAACGTTTCGAACAGTCTTACCTTGACTGGGCAGCCCCTCGGCATGCATGGCGTCGATCCTGTATCGATGTTTGAAGCCGAAAAACCCGAAATGGGCAACGCCACTTTTACATCGGCCCATGATGGAGTGGACTACTATTTTGCGTCGCAGGCAGCGCAAGCCACATTCGAGGCGGATCCGACGGCACATCTGCCTCAATTCGGCGGGTTCTGCGCCTTTGGCGTCTATGTAGGCAAGAAGCTTGATGGCGATGTTCGGTATGCCGATATCGTGGACAACAAGCTCTATCTCTTTGTGAATGAGGACATCTTCAAGAAGTACCTTGAGGACAAAGAGACCGTGATCCAAGGCGCCCATGCCAAGTGGGCAGACATCCACCACACGCCTGTCGGCAGCCTTTGATCGAGGAATTTGGTGGCTTTTGCCGGTCGGAGCCACCGCTGCCTCTCCCCTCCCCAAAAGGCCGGCATTTCTCCAAGACGCCCTGTCCGCAATGACAATTCGCGTGCGTCGAAAACTCTTCCCAAAGGAAACCAGACATGACTGATTTTGAGACCTATACAATCGCCTCAGCCCCTGATGCCGCGAAACCAATTCTGGAAGCATCGCTGAAAGGATATGGTTTTGTGCCCAACCTTTATGCGGCCATGGCCGAAGCGCCCGCAATTTTGGAAGGCTATACGACACTTTCCAACATCTTTGGAAAGACCGGCCTGTCAGAGACTGAGCGCCAGATCATCCTTATGACCAACAACCGGTTGAACGGGTGCAAGTACTGCATGGCCGCCCATACCACTCTTTCACAGATGGCCGGTGTCCCCGAAGACGTGATCGCAGCGTTACGCGATGGCAGCCCTATCGCCGACCCCAAATTGGAAGCACTGCGCAAATTCGTCATCGTGATCAACGAAAGCCGAGGCTGGCCCAGCGACGCACAGGTCGAGGCGTTTCTGACGGCTGGCTATACCCGCCAGACCATGCTGGAAGTCATCCTTGGCACAGCGTTGAAAATCCTGTCGAACTATACGAACCATGTGGCGGAAACGGCTTTGGATGATGCGTTTGTCCCAAATGCATGGACCGCCTCATCCGCGGCGGCGGCTGAATAGCGCGATTTTGCCTAATTGTTGGTCTTGCGCTTAGGCCTGAGTTTGGTTCTGGCCAATAAGGAAATCCGATTTGAGACGTTCGACCGCAAAATCAACAAAAGCGCGTACCTTCGCAGACACGGTTCGACCCTCTTGATGCACAAGATGGATGGGAACCTCGGGTGGCTCATATGACTTCATGACAGTCTTGAGCCGCCCATCTGCAATGTAGGGTGCCACCTGATACGACAAAAGCCGTCCGATCCCATGACCTTGCAACGCCAACTCAATCACGGCGTCATTAGTATTCATGCTGATGCGTGGGTTCACTCGTTTGGTTATGCTCTTTCTACCGCTTTGAAAATGCCATTGGGCGGATGCATTCAGGGCAGTAGAATTAATGATCGCGTGGCAGGACAAATCATCGGGCGTATCTGGTTCGCCATATTGGTCAAGATATTTACGGGAAGCAAACACGACCTGCCTCACCGTACCACACCTGACAGCCATCAAACTGGAATCAGCGAGGTTGCCAATTCTGATCCCGACGTCGAGACCCTCATCAATCAGATTGACCACGCGGTCCACATAGAGCGTGCGCGCTGAGAGCTTTGGATACAGATCCAGAAATTCGCCCAGAAGCGGAGTGATGAACATACGACCAAACAAGACCGATGCGGTGACACTTAGTTCCCCGGTTGGTTCGGCATAGGAACCGAAAGCGGCGCGCTCGGCCTCTTCAAGATCAGCCAAAATACGTCTGGCATCCTCAAAAAACCTTTGTCCACTATCAGTCAGCATCACCGAGCGCGTGGTGCGCACAAAAAGACGGATCCCCAGGCTGTCCTCAAGCATGGAAACCATTCGGGTCACTGTTGGCGGTGACATGTTGAGGTGGCGGGCCGCCGCGGCAAAACCTTTCAACTCGGCCACCTTCACAAAGACGTTTAGCGCGTGAAATCTGTCCACAGCATTATTCCACTTTTTGGAATAATATATTGCCAAGTATCTGAATTCCGCAACATAGAAGCTCTGATTAACTTCACCTCAGTCCCAGGGCATCGCCCAGACCGAGATGGAGAATTCAATGGCACGACCCTTTGCAGAGATCAGCTTCACGCCTTCCGTGCGCGAAACGCAGGCCAAAAATGGTTCAGCGAACGGTTACGCGAAGTTTCTGGAAGGCACCCGTGACGAGGACCTGATCAGCCCAATTGAGGCCAGCTTCATCGAGCAAAGGGACGGCTTCTATCAGGCCACGGTCTCAGAAACCGGCTGGCCTTATGTGCAATTCCGCGGCGGTCCAACGGGTTTTCTGAAAGTGTTGGATGAACGGACACTTGCCTACGCCGATTTCCGCGGCAACCGGCAGTACCTCAGCACTGGGAATCTGCTGGGCAATGACCGCATCTCGCTGATTCTGATGGACTACCCCAATCAGAAGCGTCTCAAGATCTGGGGTCAGGCGATGATCATTGGTGCCGAGGACGATCCGGCCCTGATGCAGCGCCTGAGATCGCCGGACTATCGCGCTCACCCGGAGCGGGCGGTTGTGATCAAGCTTGAAGCGATGGACTGGAACTGCCCACAGCACATCCCCCAACGCCTGACCTTTGAAGAGTTTGAAGATTATCTGGCCCCGTTTCGCACTGAGCTGGCAGCGCTGAAAGCACGAAACGCAAAGCTCGAAGCGTCGCTCGGACAGCAAATCTGACCAGTGTCAATCCTGGCGTGTTCAGACGCGCCCCCCGTAACCCAATGAAAGGAAATACCCATGTCGCGCAATTTGAAATCCATCCTGAGCGCCAGCATTCTCGCACTTTCCATTGCTGTGCCATTTGCTCCGGCGCCTGCAATCGCCGTAGAGACTGGAGTTGAAGCTGCGCAAGCCGTCAGCTTCCGCACGGAAGAAATCGGCGACATCGCTATCGCCTATCGTGAGGCCGGAGATCCGAGCAGGCCCACCGTCCTGCTGCTTCATGGCTTTCCGACTTCTTCGCATATGTTCCGTAACCTTATCCCGGAACTGGCCAAGAACTACCACGTGATCGCGCCCGATTTCCCCGGATTTGGCGCGTCGGACATGCCGATGGCTGAAAACTTCGAGTATTCTTTCGCAAATATCTCTGGAATGATGACGGCGTTGCTCGACCGGAAGGGTATCGATCAATACGCGGTCTATCTGATGGATTACGGTGCCCCGGTTGGTTTCCGTATGTTTGCGGAACAACCCGAGCGGGTCACTGGCTTTATCATTCAAAACGGGAATGCTTATGAAGAAGGGCTGCGCGAGTTCTGGGATCCAATCAAAGCCTATTGGGCCGAGCCATCGCAAGAGAACGGCGACCAGCTTCGTGGATTCCTCACTCTGGATGCCACCAAATGGCAGTTCACCCACGGAGTTCAAAAACCCGAGTTGATCAGCCCGGATAACTATTGGCACGTCCAATACCTGCTTGACCGCGATGGCAATCAAGAGGTGCAACTTGAACTCTTTCTGGATTACGGCACCAACGTTGCCGAGTACCCAAAATGGCAAGCGCTGTTTCGGAAGCATCAACCCCCGGCGCTGCTGATGTGGGGCAAAAATGATCACATCTTTCCGGTCGAAGGCGCCTATCCCTATCAACGCGATCTGAATGATCTCGAGTTTCATCTGCTCGATACGGGACACTTTGCACTCGAAGAGTATGGGCCCGAGATTGCAGCGCAGATGACCGCCTTTCTGAACCGCATCACCGCCGCCAGCAACTGACGTGGAACTGGCCGCACCGCGCTCAAAGGTGCGACCTCACGCATGGAGTAAGTCAATGAATACGCAAACAAATACTGCCGTAGAGGTAACAGTGGAAATCGTACACGGCTTTGTCGACGGTGGCGCCGGAGGAAACCCCGCAGGCGTCGTCCTGGACGCTGATGAATTGAGCGAACAGGATATGCAAGCCGTTGCGGCAAGGGTTGGATTGTCCGAAACGGCCTTTGTCTCTCGGTCTGAGACCGAAGGCTTCAAACTTGATTTCTTCACACCAAACCGGCGCATTGCTCATTGCGGTCACGCAACAATCGCCGCCTTCTCGCGCCTTGAAGCGCTAGGCCGGATTCCCAATCCCAACACCTCGAAGGAGACGGTTGATGGGCCGAGGCGCATACTCATGAAAGAAGGTGCCGCCTATATGGAACAACTGGCCCCAAAATACGCGATACCAGAGGAATGGGCGGAAAAGGGTGTAAGCATCGACGATGTACTGAACTCCCTTGGGATCAGCAGACATCAACTTGATCAGGAGATCCCACCGGTTTTGGTCAATACCGGCAACAGTTTCATTGTTATCGGCCTCGCTGATGCCGAAGGTCTTGCCAAGGTGAAACCAGATTTCGCCAAAATCACACAAATCAGCGAACAACTGGATCTGATCGGCTATTACGTCTTTACAACAGACCCATCAGCGACCAACCGAGACGCGACAACCCGCATGTTTGCGCCCAGATATGCGATTGAAGAAGAAGCCGCGACGGGGATGGCTGCGGGGCCTTTAGCGTGTGTATTGCACGACTTTGTCGGATCATCTCAACGATCATTTCAAATCGAACAAGGGGTGTTTATGAACCCGGCGAGTCCGAGCCTGATAAATATCGATCTGGAAATCGATAATGGAACAATCTCTGGCCTCATGGCAGGTGGTTTCGGCAGGGTCATGTGCTCGCGTCGATTTGTTTTCTAGCGTGGCGCTCGCGGCGAATGGCGGGCTGCACCGCAGCAACGACGCCCATCGGGCGACGTCCGAATTGGGCCGTCCGCTGAATTTTGCAAAGTCCGCTGTCTGCGCATCGCTGACGTTTGGGTGGAACGCAGCGAATGTCCGAATTCCGCACCGTGTGTCAAAATCTGACGTCTGCTTTGGGCTGCGAGCGGCCTATCGCACAATTTCAAAACCGGCGACACTTGCCCTTGTTAAACCTGCTTTGGAGCGAGTTCTCCCCACTCATCCGCGCTCATGCTTTTTCGCGTTAGCCCATCCTCTGAGGCGAACTGAGCTGCTTTGACGAGGAGAAAGGCCACGGTGATCGCATCTACCTCGCAGCGTTTCTCGAATTCTTCCGTAGTCTCATTGGGCCTTTCTTCTGACATTCCCATTCCCCTCTGTATCCGACGCTTTCGGGCAATTGGCTAACTTTGCATAATACTTCGTCGCACTCGGAAAGCCAATTCTCGGGCGTGCGACCGCTTCTTCCGAAGAGGCTCTAATTCCACAAACAAGCTCGTCCTTCAGCGCGAGTAGGTTGCAATGGTGTAGAAGGACGGGAAACCGGCTCCAGCACCTCATTTTTCGTTTTGTTGCGTGTCATCTGGCGGCCCGTCCTGCTCATCGTCAGACTTTGCTTCAATCTCCCGAACGGCCAACCCGGCGATCTTTCGAACCAGATACCAAACGCTGCTGCGGCGTGTGTGCCCCTTGATCCAGCCGGTCACATCCTGAGCCGGGATGTCTAGATGTGGGGCTTCATCTTCGAATACTCGGACCTTGTAGTCGGAAATATCCGCAAGCCCGCTCATGTTTCCTGCACGCGCCTCCGCAATTGGGGTGTGGTTTACATAAACAACAACTCTTAGCATTTTCATCTTTCCTATTTTGGTATGTTTGCACGCTTGGCCGTCATGGACCCGCCTTAGTTCCACGGGTGATTTTTGGTCTTTTGATGCAGCAGGCCCCGAACTAACCGTCTCAGAACCCGCACTGATCTGTGCCGCCCATAGGTGCCTACCAAAGCTTCAACATCGCCCAGATCCAGCCGAAAGAACTCAGGTCTCAACCCAAACTCAGCAGCAAATTCGCTCACCAGGCTTTGAATGATCGCAGGTAGTTGCTCTGGTGTCGGAGGTGGGATTTCATAGATTGTGCAGCGGCTGAGAAGAGGCGCAGGAATGCCACTCAGATCATTTGCCGTCAGAATCCAGCTCACGTGGGAGGCGTCCACGTCAGCCGCCAGATATTTCTCTCGATATCTCCTGGCTTCAGAGGGCTCGAGCAACGCCAGAAGTTCGCCGGTGATATCTCCGTTGCGGCTCGCGTGCGTCTTGTCGATTTCGTCAAGGATGATCATTGGGTTAAGGATGCGTGCCGTTGCCACGGCCTCCGTCACGATCCCTGCATGCGCGCTACTCCAACCTACCGAAAGACCAAACAAATGGTTCTCCGATTTGCCGCCGACGTTTGCGCTTTGCACATAAAGGCCGAGAGCTTTACAGGCTGTCTTTGCAAAAGCTGTTTTGCCAACGCCGGGCTCGCCAACCAGTAGGGTGGGTTGGATATAAAGGATGTCAGATCCGATGCTCCATCGGCACTCGATGTCATGGGCCATCTCTTCGATGACGAAGTTGCAATGAGGGAACCTGTGGGAAACCTCACGAAGTTTGTTCAACTCATCAAGTGAGGCCAGCCGGGAAAATTGATTGCTCCAGGTTGTGAGTTGCTTGATATGTTCCGGCATCTCTTTTCTGAGTGTGCGCGGCAGGTACTCAAAGTCCACCTTGTCCAGCAGATACCTAGCAGCAGTGGCTTTCTCACTCTCTGCTCGCGAGGCTTCCATGCTCATATCGGCAGTGTGACGTTCGGAAATAAGGCCCATGACCTCTTTCCAGCGCTTCAGGCTCGTCATCTGTTCCACTGTGTCTTGGGCGAAGACCGCCAGAGCAGGATCGATTTCCCTCAAACGGTTAATTTCAATCTGCCGCCAATTGTCGGGTTCATCGCTAAATCTTGCAGTTTCTTCAGATCTTTCATTGATCACCTTGAGGAGGTCTTCAGAACCGGCTCTTTCCAAAATCATTTGCTTCACGATTTCCCAAGACGCATGGGAGTTGGCTGCGCTCAACACAGGGCGGAGGATGTCTGCCTTGTCATGGCTGAAGCCAGCCAGCGTAAAAATCTCATCTTCTTCCCAGGTTGCATCACTCATCGGGCTACCAACCTTTCGCAACACAGGCGGGGCATCGGTGGCCCGATGCGCCCCAGGCAATTTGGCCGATATAGCCGCAGCTACGACATTGAAGCGCATCTCGCTTGGCACGAGTATTCAAACGCACTGTGGGAAAGGTTTCCATCCGCTCACTGGCCGCCTCGTGCGCGTGCCAACAGCACAGGTTGACATGCCAGGCGGCGATGACCTGAGTTGTAGAGGCGTTTCCGCACCGCTCGCAGGACATCTCCGCTTCCTGCATAGCTTGCTGCAACCGCAGTTGAATGAACGTGTCTTCCTGCGCGCCATCTAGGTAAATCCGAAGCGAGCCGAATTTCTGCTTGATCTGGCCGACCGAGGGATAGCTTTCCTCTCGCTGATCGCAGTGCTCCTTGATCGCTTCAAAGCACTCGGTGATAATCCGAACCCATCCCAGATTGTCTTTTCCGAGGTGCTTCTCAACGGAGCCGCGGATGTCATCGTAGTCGAAGGTGTTAGTCATCCGCCGAATCCCCGGTTCTAGGGGGCTCGGACTCTTGCGCTGAAGCGATTTCCTCCAGCGCAGCAATAAGACGATGCAGGCCTTTTTCTGTCTCTGCCGCCACCGTCGATTTCAGAGCAGAGAAGTGTTCGTCCGGTAAGTCGAACAGGCATTCAGAGACGTTTTGATGACTGATACTGTCAGGATCGAATTCGTGAAAAGGGAATACCAAGCGCAGAATGGCGTCTGGAGGAAGACGGCGTCGGTCTTCTTTCCCATCGTCTGAGTACATGCGACCTGTAGCGCCATGGAACAGAAGCGTTTCTTTCAGCTCACCAGTCTCGATGCGCGTTTTGACTTCCGATAGAAGCTCGTCGTTGGCGTAGAGCTTCAGGCGTCTTTTCAGGTCTTCAATTGTTTTGGGGTCTTTTGACATGGACTGCCTCCAGAGGTTGGTAGGAGGCGTCGGAATCGAACCGACTCGTGCACTCTAATCTGGAGCTTTCACAGGGGTATAAGCCCCGCCCGCATAACCAATGCTGCCTCCCACGTGTTTCGGTGGGGTATCGACTTAAGCCGATATTCGTTGGCAGTGGATGCGTGTGTTGGTCATGGGGCGAAGCTGAACCAGCATGGGTCGTCATGTCAATATGAAGCGTGCAAAACGTCGTGATTCACCGCGTAGTTCCGGGATCTTTCTATCATGGGTTGTTCGAAACGCTGCCTCCCGACCGTATCAGGCACGTATATTTCCCCACTCAAGGTGAGAATCTGGAGGTGATTCTGGTTTCATAAAGAGCGCCAGAACGTCCGGTTTCTTAGTCGGCGCGAACTGGTTTGAAGCTTCCATGTCTTCTTTGAAACAGCGGGAGACCAGTTCTTAAGCCACTCCACATGAGGCGATGAGTTTCGTGAGCAGCGTGGAACCCGCCCAGATCTCACCATCCTTTTTTCACGCAACTGGGGCACCTCCGCCTGTCATCTGAACGGTCGATATGTCCAACGTAACCACAGACCGCACAGACGAGGTGTTCGGGTGCGTCCGTTCGGCGGAAATAGCGGCGTTTGTGCTCGTTGAACCGTCTGGCCGCTTCCTCATGTGCGCACCAGCAGCATAACGTTATGATCCAGCTTCCTAAATTCTGCGGGCGAGCCGCGTTCCCGCAACGCTCGCAACTTTGGTTCGCCCTATCGATAGTGGCTGTGACCCAGCCGCGGATGCGTTCGTCCTCAGATGCCTTGCTGAAGTAGATTCGGAGTTCGCCGAGTTTTTCCTTGATTTGGAGAACCTTCGGATAGTCGATCTCGATCTCGTCACTGCGTGCTTTGATGTGCTCAAAAAGTTCAGTCACCATCCCCGACCAACCCAATGGGGTTTCGCCTAATTCGAGCTCAACGCTTTTCTGAATGTTGTCGTAGTCGACCACATTGATGGTGGCTTCAGCTTCAGACATTGCGCGCCCTCCTGGAATTCCGCCGGTAGGAGGGTCAGCTCCGATTGGGTTCCGGCAGCACTTTGGCGGGACAACGGTCTTCGCTTAGGGTGTCAACTGCAAGTTGTAGTATCTATTACTACAAGAAAGTCGCGTTTCTTTGTGCCGGAATTGCAACTGCTTTCGTCACATGATCACAGGACCTATCGGGCCGGCGGTGAATTAATTTCCTAGAGCGCGTGTTTGCCAGGCCTTTGCTGTTCCAACCGCTCTATCTCGGCTTTTAACAGCGCAATCCTCTGCGATGTCTGATGTTCCGCAATCAGATCGAGGAACATCTTGGTCTTACCGCCATGCTTCATGCCATAGCGCTCGTAGACCATCGTATTAAACTCATCCAGCTTCGCCTTCGGGATCCGGAACTGGATGTGCTCAAAGTGTTCAGTCTCAGTTTGTGTCATCGAATCCACCTCTTTTGGCTGAGGATAGCAGACCAAAGCCAGTGGTGTTGCCAAGGCTTCAGCCAGGACGTTGGCACTCAGGCAAACTTCAGAACGCGTTGTCCATTTTGAACTTCGCTATCTCACACCACGCGAAATGAACCCACCCTTCAAATAGCAGTATTGAAGTGCGGGCCCCGGTTTTTCAGCGACGATTCCGGATGGATTTCACCCGTGTTGCGAAGTGTCCCACGAATGAGGTTGCATGAACTGTGGGACAGCCACGGTCTTGCCACTCAGTCTCTGTAAAGATTCCTTTGTCAACTCAAGCGCCATCCAGGCCTCTGGTGTAGACATCAGGTTCGCGTGTGGCGTCTGCTTGTCCGTTGGGACACACCCATATCGAGGGTAAAACGCAGGGACGCTCAACACGAACACCGCATCCGTGCTGACGGAACTGAGATGTTCAATACTGGCCTCCAAGATATCTTTCCCAACGCCGTGGCCCAGATACGCTGGTAGCACCCCGCAGGGTGCCGGCAGGTAACAGTTCGCGTCAGAGAGATCTGACATTCAAGAGAGCATTATGCTGTGAAAATCAGTGCCGCTGTAGAGCGCTGAAAACGACCATATGATCCAAGTGGCAAGGGTTTCGGTGGTGTGGCTCCGTTTGAATTTGGACACACTTTATAGGCGTATTGCTCCTCAACCAGTGGTTTTTCCAACCTCCTGCATTTAAGTCACTATGAGTCCCCCACTACGGTTTGGTTATCATCTGGAGAAATTTGATCAACATAAAGAAACGCAGTTGCCGACAACAGATTCTGCCATTTTCTGTTGCTGCGATCTTGGTTGAATTCTCCCGCGGTAGTGCTTTGACACTGACTAGCTTCCATTGCCAGTACCAACTTTGGTAGTGAGTATTGCCCGGAGAGCCTCGCTCCGAACAATCCCAATTTACCGAAGCATCGCTGCCTGCGGAGTTTTGGAAGTATGACAGCTCCGTCATCTCAGTTTTCTCACTCAACCAATAGTGCCGCTCCGGGATTGGATCGACTTCGAACTGGGTGAAATCGTACGAGATTTTCGGGAAAATCTCAATAAGATATTGTTTTAAAACGTTTATCCTTGATGGCCTGTGGGAATAAGCAAAACCGGTTTGAATTAGGCTTTGCCTAATTCACGCAGCGAAAAACCAAGAATAAACCTGCTTCCATACAAGAATAGAGTCGTTCTCTCAGCAAATTTTGAAGGCACCTTACTCCAAAATTTGTTCGCTTTAAGTTCTCTTTTGGGAGTGCTCAGAATGTAAGAAACCCGCTGCCTTGTGAAACTGATTCGGATGGAGCAGTAAGAGCCGTCAGGCAGTTACTTTCACTAAAGAACCCAAGTTGGTTTTTGCTACTCAGAGCGTTTTCAATTCCTCGATGACCAGTTTGATTGGCTCGCGCCGTGGAAGATCTCACGGTTCGGGCAGGGTCGCAATTTTCGCTGATCTCACACCAATAAGTAGAAGGAAATTTTTGGAAGGCGTAAGTTTTGCCTTGATCTGGAACGCAAGATGTGTGAATTGAAGGGTCCAATGACGAACAAGTGCTACGATATCGCTTTCGCTCGTATAAGAGCCTGCTGAATCTCCGTAACGGAAGTTCAGGTCGTCTGTCATTGCATTCACTACGATTGCTGCGACCTTCAGTGGTTTTGAGTTCGGAATGAGGCAAGAGTCGTGGTCGTCATCCTTTCAAGAAATGTTCGATTGCTCCGATTTTTTGGCGTGAGCCATAGCTTTGCGATTAAGGGCATTTTTCACATCTTCAGTTTCGCACGAATAGCCGGATAAACCAGCGGCATTCCCGCTGGTTTCGTGGTCTATCCGAAATTGACCAAGCATCATCTCAGGGTTGCTGAGGGTGCGGTCGAAAGCGTGCGAGAAAGAAACATGTACCATGTAAAGGGTGGCATTAAGTTGCCAGCTGCCTCTAGGGCAGACAGAAGAATTGCGAACGCCTCCAAGGGGCATTGTACGGCATTTGCCGTCCTTGGTGAAAACGAAGGATATCGGGTTCAAGCTGAATCCCACCTCGAACTCTGCAATCTTTTACTTTTGAATGCGAGTGGCGAGGTCGAGCGCCTCAAGGAACAGGCACTGTTCGAATGGGAAGAGGGTGGACGTACTAAACGTCACTATTTCGATGTCCTTGCATTTCTGAGATCAGGCGCACGTATCGCCTATACCGTCAAACCAGAAAGACGAGCATCGTCTGAACGTTTTCTTTCCGAAATGAGAGTTGTAGCTGGTCATGCAGTCCACTCGGGCTTCTGTTGTGAGGTTCGCCTGGTGACTGAAAGAAGCTTTTGCCAGATCGACCTTCGAAACGCAGCTATTTTTGCGTCTGTTAGACCATCCGAGTTTAGTGCCGGAGCCGAAGACAAAGCTAAGAAAGTTACCGAAAACTTGGTCGGTTCCGTCACACTGCGTGATTTGAGCACGAAGGTTGGTATGGCGGCATGTGGCTATCGCGCATTGTTGTTTTTGGTTCGGCGGGGCGTTCTTCGGCAATCACGTCATGAAGTCCTTTCACCCGAGGCTCTCGTGCATGCGGTGGGAGCTGAAAAATGACCCAAGCAAACTCATCTCACTACGGCCGATTTCAGATTAACCAGCATGACCGTGTCGTCATTGGAGGCAAGGCGATGCGTTTGGTCTATCAATCGGGGGATAGCTATATTCTCCGGTCAACAGACGATGTCGGACTTGCTGAAACATTTTCGTTCGGTGAATTGGCACGCTTGAATGGAAGCGGAAAGATTCTCCATGAACCGGACTATTTTTTACCAGAGCATGCGCGCCAACGGCTTGTAGCTCCTGTGTCCCGTATCTCGGACCTTACGCCAAAGCAGAGGGCTCGTCTCCGCTTCAAACAGGCGTATGTTTCAGCCTACCTGGATATGCATGCTGAAGGTCTGGTTGCTGCGAATGATCCCTCAATCGAGCTGAACATGACTGAAATCTGTTCGCGAGGATCTGAGTACCTGCGCGAAGTGGCGCCAAGCCCGGACGAGATTCAAAGAGAGAACGAAATCCGCGCGGGTCAACGTCGTCGGCGTCCCGGTGGAAAGGCCACCGAGGTGCTCGATAAGGTTCATGCCAGAACTCTCCGAAAATGGGTAACCGCCTATCGCGAATATGGACTCGCAGGCCTTGCGGACAACATGTCCAATCGCGGAAACCGTAACAGTTACTTCACCCCAGAAGAGCGGGCACTACTCGTCGCAACTGTCAGGGAAAGCTATCTTTCTCCCAATCGCCCTTCCAAAGCCAACACCTACCAAGACGTCAAAGCAAAGTTCTTTTTTGAGAACCAGCAGCGCGTTGAGCAGGGCTTGTCGGAGTTCCGGATTCCTTCCCGGGAAACTGTTCGCAACACAATCAATGACCTCGACAAATTTGAAGTCGTCTTGAACCGGGAAGGCCGACAGGCAGCAGAGAAGATGTTCAAGCCGGTTGGCCGTGGTCTGGAAGTTGCGCGCCCATATGAAAAAATTCAAATCGACGAGTGGAAAATCGATCTTATCACGCTCATGGCCGACAGTGGCCTCCTCGGTCTTTTTTCTACGGATGAACTCCTTGAGCTTGGTCTAAACAACGAAAAGGCGCGATGGTGGATTACCGCAGCAATCGATTGTCGAACGCGCTGCTTCGTTGGGATGAAGCTGGCACGCAACCCAAAGGCCTCTGGTGCTATTGATTGCCTTCGAATGAGCATGTGCGACAAAGGTGAATGGGCAGACCGTGTAGGTGCCGTGTCAGGGTGGCACATGGCTGCGACACCAGAAATGGTAGTTACCGACAATGGTTCAGCCTTCAAATCCGGCGTATTTGCTGATGTCTGCGCGGAACTCTGGATTGTTCTGGAACGAACAATCGCGGGCATCCCGGGTATGCGCGGAACAGTCGAACGTCTGTTTCGGACGGCCGGGCTGACGCTGCTGCATCGATTGAATGGTCGAACTTTCTCATCAGTTCTTGAGCGGGGAGATCATCCCTCTGAAGATCGCGCTTGTCTTACTTCTGAAGACCTGTGTTACGCGCTGGTGCGTTGGATCGTCGATATCTATCACAATACGCCCCATTCTGGATTGGGGGGGCGCACACCTCTGGAGCAATGGAAAGCCGACCATGAGGCAGGGAACTATCCGTTGCGAGCAACTCCGCATGAGAAGCACCAGAGGCTTGCGTTTGGAACTCACCTCTCTCGCAAAGTCAGTAAGAATGGTGTCACCGTACTTGGTGTTCGCTACCATTTTGAGGGACTCGCCGCTTGGTTCACTCGGTATGGTAACACTGAAGTCGAAGTGCGGTGGCTACCAGACGATATTGGTTCCATCGAAGTGCGGCTTGGTGACATCTGGGAGACGGTCCAAGCAAGCCATTCTGGGTTTTCTGGCGTACACGCGCAAGTTTGGATGGAGGCGCGACGCAGCCTCCGCACGAAAGACCAAAAGGCGCTCAAATGGCGAGATCGTGTGGTCTTCGAAGCAATCGATGCGATCAATATGATGAACCAGCAGCGCTCGCTGGAATTCGGCCTGATTTCGCAAAACTGGTCCCCTGAACGGGTCAAGAACCTCGAAGACTCCCTCTTTGTCGGGTTCAACGTCTCATCTTCATCAACTTCACTAAATGAGGCTTCTTCTGGCTACGGAGAAATCATTTCTCCCGCTGAACCAGATGAACTTCAGCATCCTAAGACTACTGTGCCGCCGCGTACGGAAGAACCGGCACCGAACCCAACCTGGACAATCAAGAAAGGCGAAGAATGATGTCGGATTTCAGCCAAAATGAGAAATACACGACCCTGATGGAGCTGAGGAAGCACCACGTAGAAACAGACCGCGATAAGCAGATTCTACGACACCTCAATCGCCTTTTGATGCGCGATGAACATGGAAACTATTTGCCGCGGGCGAGGCGCTTCACTGGAGACCTTGAAACTCGTGGCATCACGATCATCGAAGCTGCGGGCAGCGGGAAAACTACTGCTGTCAATCGTGTGTTATCACGACACCCCGCGCTTCAAGTCAAACAAGGCGAAGACTGGCCGCGCTATCTGAGAATTCAAGTGCCCAGCCCTGCAACACTTAAAAGCCTGGGTCGTGCCGTTTTGTCCGCGACCGGGTTGGATCGGGTCGCAGCAAGTACCACCGCGTGGGAGATTTGGCGCATTGCACGTCATCGGCTGGCTCTTCTCGACATCGTGGTCCTTTGGTTCGATGAGGCGCAGGATATGTTTCTTTCTGGTTCAGCCCGAGAGATCGACGACATGCTCAAAATGTTAAAAACTCTGATGCAAAATGATTCCGCTGTCATCCCGATCCTTAGCGGGACGGAGCGTCTCGCAGAAATCACAAGCTACGACCCGCAGGTGAATCGCAGGTTCACGAAAGTCGTACCGGCTCCACTGGCGCCGGGCTTGGATGACGCCAATTTGCTGCATCTGATTGAGGCATTCACCGATGAGATCGGTCTTCGATTTGAAAGAGACAAACTTCTCGCAGGGCGATTGATTCACGCGAGTCGATGCCGATTTGGAAGAGCGGTTGAAACTATCCTGAACGCAATTGAGTGCGCTGTTGAAGAATGTGCACCCAACTTGACCACAATGCACTTTGCCGAAGCATGGGGTATGCAGGAGGGCTGCGATTGGGAGCGAAATGTCTTTGTGTCTCCCAATTGGGCTTCCATTGAACTTGATGCTGGGGCTGCGGCATTCGAGGCCGCGCGCACAGCTCGACAGAATCTTCAGGCCGGGCGGAAGTAACTCAATGGCGATGCGTCCCAATCTGCCTTTGGCGGCAGGCGAAAGTGTTGTGTCGTGGGTCAACCGTTTTGGATTGCTTCATTGCGGTCTCGGCGCAACGGAGTTTTTGAAACTCATCGGTGTGTGTCAGAGGGAGTTGATCTCTGGAAAGCGGAGTGCGCTGGAACGCCTAACCGAGGTTACAGGGGTCTCGTTTGAGTTGCTTGCCTTGGGGGCGTACGAAAACGTTTCCCACCGCCTTTATCGCTTCAAAGATGAACAGTTCCATCGTGAGTTTCTGGATATGAATTGCATTCAGTTTTGTCCAACTTGCCTGTTGTTGGGCATTGAAGATGAAACGGACGGTGTTCGCGCCGGGACCTTTCGGATCAACTGGTCGTTTGCTCCAATACGAACCTGCGCCATCCACAGGTTCCCATTGGTAAGGAAACGTGTGGCTAAAACTTGGGGAGTCGTTGGAAAATATGCTGAATTCGCCGGCAATCGGAGCGCATTGGAGGAATGCTTGCAGGTTTCTCAACCAAGAGACCCGTCCGCCCTGCAACTCTATGCTGAGGCACGATTTGAAAGGTGTAGTAGCTATCATTGGATGGACTCGCAGCAGATTGATTTGGCTTGTCGTGCCACCGAGATGCTGGGCGCCTGTATCGAGTTTGGCGCACAAGTTACACTGTCAAAGCTCTCAGAAGATGATTGGGATGTTGCCGGTCAAACGGGTTTTGAGTTCACATCCCGTGGAGAAAAGGGCATCGTTGAGGGGTTCGAAATCATCTGTAGTCGTCCGGTAAAAAATGCCTCTATGGTCGGACCCAAGGGAATCTTTGGGAAGCTCTACGAGTGGGCTCAGTTCAGAAAGAACGATAAACCTGTTGGACCCATCCAGGATGTCTTTCGTGAGTACATTCTCGACAGGTTTTACGTACCTGCGGGATCGAAATTGTTTGGGAAGACTGTGGACCGACCGAGACGGCACACGGTCGCGTCGTTGTCGGCTCAATACGGCCTTCATCTTAAGACGACCACTCACGCGCTTCGCAAATCAGATCTTCTACCGTTGTTTGACCGAATTGACGATGAACGGCGAACCGTGCCTGCGGATCAGGCCGAAGCTCTCTTTGAAAAACTGAGTAGAGCTATTCCAGTAGCCAAGATCCCAAGAACTATCGGGTGCAGCAGAGCGCAGGCCGAACTTTTGCTAAAGAGCGGTATCTTAAAGCCAGTCATTCAGGATGACGGTGACACTAGCGGGAGACACAAGGGCGTAGATTCAAACGACCTGAACAGTCTGGTCGAAAGAATGCGGCAAACCGGTTGTTCGGTTGCTCAGCCAAGCGTGGGAATGTCGAACATCTGTGATACAGCAATCACCCTGCATTCGCCCTCCATGGAGATTCTGACTTTATTGCTCGACGGTCACCTGAACAAAGTCGAACTTCTACCGATTGACCTCAAGTTCCAGTCAGTGTTGGTGAATCTCGAAGAAGTCGCGAACAAGCTCGGCGTAAAAGCAGGTCAACCTGGCTTTACAATCTCGGAGGCTTCACGAGAGCTAAGCGTCCTCCCGAACACTGTGAGATTTCTCTTGCAGGCAAAGGAAACTGATGGCCATCCCGTTTTGGAAGCTAGCGGACAGGTTCTTCACATGGGGGTCATGCGCGAACTGGTGGATTACGAAAGCCTGCGCAAGTTCGAAAGCCGATTTCGAAAACTCTCAGCCATTGACGGCTATTGGAACCGCGAGCCTGAACGTCTACGCAAAAAATTGGTCGCCAAAGGTCTCAGGCCAGTGTGGGATCCAAAGGTTGCCGGTGCCGAGTTCTACAGGGTCTCCGACCTCTGACGACAAAAGCTTAAGATCTTTGACCTAGACCGCTCTATTGAGCGGTCTTTTTTGTTGCAAGTGATCTTTCACGTGGGCGGGAATGACCTTGTCGTATGGGCCATTCGGTAGCCGGATACCATGCATCCATTGTTTTTTCACTATTTTTGAGCGGTGATCTGTCTACGAGTGGGTTCTAATAGGTTGGTGCTTCACGACAATTCAAGAAGCCCGGCGGTATAATTTCCTGCCGGGCTTCAATTTCTTAATCTCTTTAGCAACATTTTCGTGATCGCTGCGTTTGCGTCTCTTTTCCGCCAGATTTACCCCTGATAATACTTGGCCAGTAAGAAGTGAGTTGTTGAAAGGTACGGGCGGTCAATATGAGAACCGGACAAAACGGTCGTATAGCCATTCTGTGGACGCAGACAGAAATCGATGGGCTTGAGGCAGCGCCTCTTTCCTTCTTGAGTGTCGGGGCAGCTTGGTCATGGCGGGGACAGGCTCGTTTCCTTGCTGAGACGTTCGAGCTAAATCAACAACGATCGGGTGTTGCTCAGGGAAGCGCTGGAACAATGCAGAGTCGGGTTGAGGGCATTCCAACTCTGTCCGATCAGGCAGATGGCCTTGTCGTCTTGACCAACGGAGCTCGACAGTTCACAGCGGCGCTATTTTCAGGTGGCGACAACTCTGCCCCAATTCTGGTGTTTGAGGGCGATTACCCTGATAGGGACCAAGAGTTCTGGATCAGCGAAGTCGTTGAGATCGAACGTCAGAGCGGTGAAGCAAGTCCTGCGAACAGCACGGTTGTTGCGTTTCCAGCCCAATCCCGCTCGGTTGATGCAAGTGTTGCTTTGACCGAAAGCTACGCGGCAAAAACGGCGCGTAGGGCCGAGTAGTAGGACGGCCAAGACCTTTTCCTTTCTGCCAGCCAAAAATCTTTCAACACCCGTCTTGTGGTGTGTTGACTCTGTCCGCTCTGCGGATATAAGCGCGACTTCATTGGTGTTGGTGGCCCCCGCGAGGGGATGCCTGTCATGGGGGAGACCTCAAGAGGACAACGCCCTTCATAGTGGCCCGCAGGGCCTCGATCCTAACGAAGGAGATCAGCCGTGACCAAACGCACGTCTGCCAAGTACAAAATCGACCGCCGGATGGGCGAAAACATCTGGGGTCGTCCGAAATCCCCAGTTAACCGTCGTGAATACGGCCCCGGCCAGCACGGTCAGCGCCGCAAAGGCAAACTGTCCGACTTTGGTCTGCAGTTGCGCGCCAAGCAGAAGCTGAAGGGCTACTACGGTGACCTGACCGAGAAGCAGTTCCGTCGCATCTACGCCGAAGCCGTGCGTGTGAACGGCGACACCGGTGAAAACCTCATCGGTCTGCTGGAGCGCCGCCTGGACGCTGTTGTCTACCGCGCCAAATTTGTTGCGACCGTCTTTGCTGCACGTCAGTTCGTGAACCACGGCCACGTGAAAGTAAACGGCAAGCGGGTCAACATCCCGTCCTACCGTGTCAAAGAAGGCGACGTGATTGAAGTGCGTGATAAGTCCAAGCAACTGGCTGTTGTTCTGGAAGCCGCTGCTCTGGCCGAGCGCGATGTTCCTGATTACATCGACGCCGACCACTCGAAAATGACCGCGACTTTCGTTCGCGCACCGGGCCTTAGCGATGTGCCTTACCCGGTTGTCATGGAACCGAACCTGGTCGTCGAATTCTACGCGAAGAACTAATCTTCGCCGACACCCAAAGTTTCAAGGTCGCGCAATCTGCGCGGCCTTTTTCGTTTTTCAGGCTGCGCTTTGCGTTCCGATATCCTGTCGCGGGGACACTCCGAATTTGCGAGAGTATTCCCGGCTAAACTGGGTTGAACTTTCATAGCCCACGTCAAAGGCCACCTGCGACACACTCATTAGGCCATGAGACAATAGCCGACGTGCTTCGAGCAATCTGAGATCTTTTTGGTATTGCAGCGGTGACTTCGCTGTCACTGCTTTGAAGTGTGCGTGAAAGGTCGAAATGCTCATACCAGCGGTCTGCGCAAGGTCGGATACAGGTAGAGGTGTTCGGTAGTCCGCCCGAATGACCTCAATGACCCGAGCGATCCGGCTGGCCGTGCTGTCGCGCCACAGCATTTGTCGGAGCATTCCTCCATGATCAGCCTGCAGCAGCCGATAATGGATCTCGCGACTGATCATCGGTGCTAGAACCTTTGCATCTGCGGGGTTCTGGCTGGCGCGAAACAGGCGCGTCATGGCATCGACCAAATCGGGTGAGGCTTTGGAGGCCGCAAGGCTATGGGCTGTCTCTATGTTTGGCGTGGGAGATCCCACCTCGTCAGAAAGATCCCGCAAAATGGATAAATCGAGCGAGAATACGAGGCCGACATAGGGTTTCTGGCGGCTTGCTTCGGTAACTGCGGCCAACACCGGGACCGAATGGCTGACGATCAAAGAGTCGCCTGCTCCGAAATGAACCAGACGGCTACCGATACGCGTTTCTTTCTTGCCTTGTAGAACTAGGCAGACAATTGGCTCATAGATCTGTGCCTCGATGGACTTAGTGCTTACGTCGTGCAGCAGACCGAAACCCTCTAAAGCAGTAGGATAGTATGTGGCATGTTCGCTCTCGCCGCGCACTTTCTTGCAGATTTCGGTAATCAGATTGAAGTGTGTCATATCAAGCCTTGTCGTTCAGAATACCATACTTCCTGAGGTGATCTCCAACTAGGAAAATTATCAATGTTCAGAGAAACAGGCAGAACTTGCGGAGAATTCGGCAGGCAAGTCGCCGCGCGCAGGGCTATCTGACTGTCAGGCACTTCATAGCGGAGAAAGATCATGGCACAGACAATTCTCATCACTGGCGCGTCATCTGGCATTGGTAAAGTCACGGCTGAAATGTTTCAGAAGCAAGGCTGGAACGTCATCGCCACTATGCGCAGCCCGGAAAAAGAAACCGAGCTAACGCAGTTGGAAAACGTTTTGGTGACGCGTCTGGATGTTACCGACGAGGACTCGGTCGCTACGGCTGTTGCTGAAGGGATCGCGCGGTTTGGGCAGATTGATGTTCTGCTTAATAATGCGGGTTATGGCGCTTACGGGCCGTTGGAGGCCTTTCCGATGGATCGCATTCGGCGGCAATTCGACACCAACGTGATCGGTTTGTTGGCTGTGATCAAAGCCGTGTTGCCCCATATGCGCGCCAACGGATCGGGTTGCATCGTCAACATATCATCCATCGGCGGACAAATTACTTTCCCGCTGGGGGCGCTGTACCATGGAACGAAATTCGCGGTCGAAGGTCTGTCGGAGTCGCTGCACTACGAGCTCGCGGCCGCAGGTATCAAGGTCAAGATTGTCGAACCCGGCCTGATCGCCACCGATTTCGGCGGCCGTTCGTTTGATTTCGTCAACGATGAAAGCATGGCCGAGTATCAGCCCGTGGTGCAGGCCCTGTTCAGCACTTGGGGGTCCGAGGACATGGCCGAACGCACCTCTCCGCCCAGTGTTGTGGCTGATGTGATCTGGAACGCGGTGACGGACGGCACCGAAACCCTGCGTTACCGCGCGGGTGAGGACGCGGTCGAGTATCTCGACAACCGCAAGGCTCTGGACGATGCCACCTTCATCGGGGGCATGAAAACGATGCTCGGATTGGCCTGAGCCTAGATCGGCAGCGGTCGCCCTTCGGCGATCGCTTCCATCGCAAAGTATGATGTCACACTGTCCAGTTCGACCTTTTCGATCAGGCGTTGATAGACCCTGTCGTACGAGGCCATGTCCTCGGTCACAACTCGAAGCTGGTAATCGTAGTCGCCTCCGATCCGATGGAAATCGACCACCTCAGGGATTGTCAGCACATGGCTGCGAAAGGCCTGAAGCCATTCGGCGGAGTGGTGCCTCGTGCGCAACATGACGAAGACCACAAGGCTCAGCCCCAGTTTTTCCCGCGCGATCCGCGCGGTCGATCCGGTGATAACCCCATCTTCGTTCAGTGCCTTCAACCGCCGCCAGCAGGCGTTTTGTGAGAGTCCAACCCGATCTGCCAGTTCGCGTTGGGATAGCGTGGCGTCGGTTTGCAGCTCGCGCAGAATGCGTTTGTCTATTTGATCTATAGTTTCTTTCATAATTAATCATATGACACAAAAAATAATGAAAGTGTCAAAAGAAAGGTGAAGTTTCCTCGCTCCGGTTCAATCACATTGGTGGTGCAATACGGAGCCCACACTATGATCCTGTCCAAATTTCGCTCAGAAATTCAAACCACCACTCACAATTCTACTCTGCGCGACGGGCTGATCGGAGAGAACACTCTGATACCGGGTCTGCATGGGGACGTGCCGCTGGTTTATGCGGACTATGTCGCGTCAGGTCGAGCGCTGCGGCAAGTAGAGGATTTTGTCGCCGAACAGGTGCTGCCCTTCTATGCCAATAGCCATACCGAGGCCTCCTATTGTGGGTCATATATGACCCGTCTGCGCCGCGAAGCGCGCGCAGAAATCGCCCGCATCGTTGGTGCGAGGGGAGACGACGCGGTGATCTTCACCGGGTCCGGTGCCACTGCGGGTCTCAATCGGCTGGTCAGCTTACTTGGTGTGGATGCGGCTGACCGGCCGGTTGTATTGATTGGGCCGTATGAACATCATTCGAATATTTTGCCGTGGCGTGAAAGCAAAGCGCAGGTGATTGAAATCCCCGAGTCCGCGGATGGAGGCCTCGACCTGACCGCGCTCGAACGGGTTCTGGTTGAAAACGCGGATGCGGATCTGATCATCGGATCGTTCTCGGCTGCGTCAAACGTTACTGGGATTATCACTGACCCAGATCCAGTGACCCGAATGTTGAAGGCGCATGGCGCGGTTTCGGTTTGGGATTACGCGGGGGGTGGTCCTTATTTGACTATGGAGATGGGCACAGAGGATGCCCGCAAAGACGCTATCGTCGTTTCTCCGCATAAGTTTCCGGGTGGCCCTGGCGCGTCGGGCGTTTTGATCGTTAATCAGACTGCAGTGACACGTACCTGCCCCAGTTGGCCTGGTGGTGGCACGGTTAGTTTCGTCTCGCCCTGGCGGCACGACTACAGTGAGGATTTGGCAACTCGAGAAGAGGCCGGCACACCCAACGTGATTGGAGACATCCGTGCGGCGCTTGCGTTTATTGTTAAAGATGTTGTCGGAACCGATGAGATTGCCATACGCGACGCACAGTACAACCGCATGGCGTTGGCAGGGTGGGGTGACAACCCCAACCTGACCCTTTTGGGCACGGATAACCCGCACCGCTTGCCGATTTATTCCTTCTTGGTTCGCGACAATTTGGGCCAGCCCGTTCACCAACAGCTGTTCACTCGGATGCTGAGCGATATCTATGGCATTCAGGCGCGTGGCGGCTGTGCTTGTGCGGGACCGTATGCGCATCGCCTGCTTGGGATTGATCGCGAGACGTCAAAAGAACTGCATGCGGTGTTGTCTGCCGGAGAAGAAATGAAGAAGCCCGGCTGGGTTCGCCTGAATTTTTCATATCTCATGAGCGAAGAGAAGGTTCAGTTCATCATCGACAGCGTCAATGACCTGTCGCGCCGCACCGAAGAGTTTGCACCTTTTTACAGTGCTGACCCGGCGACGGCCCGCTTCAAAGCGGCGTGACGGAATTGCCGCTTTTCTCAACGCGTTGAGACAGGTATGAGAGGCTCCAATTAACGGAGCTTCTTATGAACAAGATCACCCCTCAACCCGGCATTATGGACATTGCGCTCTACCAGGGCGGCCAGTCGCATGTGGCCGGGGTCGAGCATGTGATTAAGCTAAGCTCTAACGAAAACCCGTTTGGCCCTAGTCCCAAGGCGATTGAGGCCGTGCGCGACAGTGCCGCAACCCTGCATCGTTATCCCAGCACTGATCACGCGAGTTTGCGGGCCGCCGTTGGTGATCGTCACGGGCTTGATCCCGCGCGCATCATTTGCGGGGTCGGCAGCGACGAGGTGCTGCAATTCATAGCTCAGGCCTATGCAGGGCCGGGCGATGAGGTCATTTATACCGAGCACGGTTTTTCTATGTATCCGATCATCGCCCGCATGGCAGGTGCGACACCGGTAATGGTGCCCGAGCGCGACCGTCACGTTGATGTGGACAACATCCTCGCTGCTGTCACTGGGCAAACGCGGATTGTTTTTGTGACCAACCCGGGTAATCCGACCTCGACCATGATTCCCGAGGCCGAACTGGTTCGGTTGGCCGAGGCGCTGCCGCAGACTTGCCTGATGGTGATCGACGGGGCCTATGCCGAATTCGTAGACGGGTTCGACGGCGGCGCAGCGCTGGTGGATCGGTTTGAGAACGTGATCATGACCCGAACCTTCTCAAAGGTTTATGGATTAGGCGGAATGCGCGTCGGCTGGGGTTATGCCGCGCGGTCGATCATTGACGTGTTGAACCGCGTTCGGCAGCCGTTCAACCTGTCACTGACGGCTTTGGCTGCAGCCGAGGCTGCGGTCAACGATGTGGAGTTCTTGTCCTTTTGTCAGGCTGAGAACGCTCGCTTGCGCGTGTGGTTGTCGGCAGAGCTCGACAAGATCGGCGTACCGTCGGACACGTCCTGTACTAACTTCATTTTGGCCCGCTTTGCTGATCAAGCCGAGGCCGAAGCCTGCGACGAATATCTCAAGACACAAGGTTTGATCGTGCGTCGCGTGGCTGGTTACAACCTGCCGAACGCATTGCGGATCACCGTAGGGGACGAGAAAGCGTGTCGTCGTGTTGTCGAGGCGATTACTGCGTTCAAGGGAGGGGCGGCATGAGCCACGTATACGACCGCGTCGCTCTGATTGGGTTGGGCCTGATAGCATCATCAATGTTCTGGGCCATTAAACGCTCTGGACTCGCGGGTGAGGTCACCGGTTATGCCCGGTCTGAGGCAACCCGCGACACGGCCCGCCGTATCGGTCTGTGCGATCGCGTTTGCGATACCGCACGCGAGGCGGTCGAAGGTGCCGACCTCGTCGTCTTGTGCGTACCCGTTGGCGCGATGGGGGCCGTTGCCGAGGATATCGCTCCGGTCCTGAAACCCGGTGCGACTGTGACCGACGTGGGATCGGTGAAGCGACACGTGATTCAGGCAGTTTCTCCACATATTCCCGACGGTGTGCATTTCATCCCGGCGCACCCTTTGGCGGGGACTGAACACTCCGGTCCCGAAGCTGGCTTTGCCGAGCTTTATGACAACCGCTGGTGCTTGTTGGTTCCTGTTGAAGGGTCAGATCCCGATGCCATCGCACGCTTGCGAGAGCTGTGGGAAGGGATGGGCGCAAATGTGGATGAGATGGACGCGGACCACCACGATCTGGTTTTGGCGGTGACGTCCCACGCGCCGCACCTGATCGCATACACGATGGTGGGCGTGGCTGATGACCTGCGCCGAGTTACTGATAGCGAAGTTATCAAGTATTCTGCAGCTGGTTTCCGGGATTTCACCCGGATCGCGGCCTCGGATCCGACAATGTGGCGGGACGTGTTCCTGACTAACAAAGATGCAACGCTGGAAATCCTTGGGCGTTTTACCGAAGAGCTTTTCGCCTTGCAGCGCGCAATACGAACCGGAGATGGCGAACATCTGTTCGACTACTTCACCCGCACCCGCGCAATTCGACGCGGAATCATTGATGCCGGGCAGGATACGGATGCCCCCGATTTTGGGCGAGGGAAAGCAAATCCATGAGGCGCGGCTGGAGGCTCTTGATGTTTGGATGTGTGGCGGTCAGCGCCACGATGTCCAGCGCGGCCCCTCCAGAGCAATCACTATTTCCAGTGACGCGTCCCACCGAAGCACCCGTTCTGGCTTTTGCCAGCAGGGTTTCTGATGAACTCCGCCCCAAATTGCGGCCCACATCACAGGCCGTTCAGGTCGCAGCTGCGGCCCCGACGGATTTATCCGCGCTGGATCAAAGCTCTCCCATTAGACCGTATTTGCGGCCCAAAGCCGTAGAGATGGAAGTGTTGTTCCAAAAACGAAAGCTGCGCAAAACCTCGGTCTGCGGGGATATTGATATCCAAGGCAAGCCCGTAGGGAATGTGCCAGGTAAGATCAAAGCGTGCGGTGTCAAAGATGCAGTACAGATCACTTCGGTTTCGGGCGTAGTGCTAAGCCGACCGTCCACCATGGATTGCGGGACAGCCATCGCGCTGAACAAATGGGTCGATAGTACGGTCAAACCTACTTTCAAACGGCGCGGACCCGTGGTCGAACTGAAGATTGCAGCTCATTACGCCTGCCGAACCAGGAACAACCGCAAGGGCGCAAAGATCTCTGAGCATGGTAAAGGCCGAGCGATTGATATTTCGGGCTTTAAGATGGCAGACGGTGAAGTGGTCACAGTCCTGAACGGCTGGCGAAAGAACCCTTCAAAGCGGCAACTGACGAAAATCTGGCGCGGGGCATGCGGCCCATTTGGCACTGTCTTGGGGCCGAACGCAGATCGGTACCACCGGGACCATTTCCATCTGGACACGGCGCGCCACCGGCGTGGCCCATACTGCCGTTAACGCAATATCAATCGTGGCGCTGGCCCAAGCGGAACCGGACCCAACCCGACAAATCCATCACGGAAGTTGAGTTGAAGATCTAACGCGGTGGGGTTTCCCCCCAGCCCGGCCATAAAGTTCAGGGCACGCGTTACTGGTTCAACTGCCTTGTCAGGTAAAGCGCCTGCTGCGTTGGCCATGGCGATCATATCTTTCCAGTTTTCGGCTTTTACGGCTATCTCGCCCGTAGGTATGCCTTGGGCATCCACGTCCAACTCACCTGTCGCGAATAACCGTAGTGCGCCCCATTGCATCTCGGCCAGTCGCAAGTCGATATTTACAGGTTGTGGTCTGCTTTCTTCCAATGCTGAGCGGTCCCAAGCCTTATCGAAGGTGACAGTCATATCCAGCGCCAGAGTTTCAAAGGCCTGCGGCAATGACGCCGCAGAGTGCATAAGGTCCCGCAGTTCATCGCCGGGGGTAAAGCCGTCAATACGTGCTCCGATCACATAAGCCTCGGGGGTGAGGGTTTGCTCCATCAATAGGGCAAGTGTATCTCCGCCAGCCAGTGCTTCTGTGTCGTCAGTGATTGACCATGGCCCAGCGGTCAGCGCCATCTTTTCCAGCACTAGGGCGACACCGGGTTGCAATTGTAGTTCCGCCTGCAAAT
Organism: Ruegeria sp. BE9; assembly: GCF_056538765.1. NCBI lineage: Bacteria > Pseudomonadati > Pseudomonadota > Alphaproteobacteria > Rhodobacterales > Roseobacteraceae > Ruegeria > Ruegeria sp. BE9. Next base: position 394,152 of record NZ_JBQFTS010000002.1, read on the forward strand.
CCTGGGCTTCGATGGTGGCTGTCTGGTCAAAGTAGGACAGCCGCTGTGGTGTGTCCGCAAACCGCAATACTTGGCGACCGGGCCAGATTGCAGGGCTTTGGAATTCAATCCAGTCAGCGCTCCAGGCGGTGCCGTTGACTGGATCGGCCAGTGCAGGGCTGTTCAGGCGGGTCATGTGGTGAAAGGGAAAGCCGGCGGTTTCAACCTCAGAAAAATCGGCCTGCCAGCCCCTTTCCTGCTGTTTGTCGAACCACGTTGTAATGGCATTGCGCAGCCCGAAACCGGCGATGAACCAATAGGCGCTCCACGCGATAAAGACGAAAATGATAAACCGCACCAGACCGCGCATTTACAGATGGCCCTTTTTCCTGCTCTGGAATTGATGTTTATAGGCCCAAACGGGCAAGGACCAGTGCTATGACGATGTGGGTTTTTGGATATGGATCGCTGCTGTGGAATCCGGGCTTTCCGGTATCCCGCAGCGAACGCGCAACTTTACACGGCTATGCTCGATCCTTTTGCATGAGCTCTATCCATCACCGAGGTACAGAGGAGCATCCAGGTCTTGTGCTGGCATTGGATGAGCAGACTGAGGCCAATTGCAAGGGATTGGCGCTGGCGGTTGAAGCAGGTCATGAAGAGCGCACCCTGCACGAGTTGCGAGAGCGAGAGCTGATTTCTTCAGCCTATGTCGAAAAGATGCTGGATGTTCAACTGGATAGCGGTGAAGTGGTGAATGCCGTAACTTACGTGATTGACGCTGATCACGTGCAGTATTGCGGCGGTATGCCGTTGGAAGAGCAGGCACAGATCATCGCGCACGCAGTTGGCGGCCGCGGTCCGAACACTGAATACCTGTACAACACCGCTGAACACCTCGCTGAGATCGACCTGCGCGATCCCGATCTTGAGTGGTTAGCGCAACGGGTCCGGAACATCACAGCATAAACCCTTGGCGTCACCGGCGTATTTTCGCTAGATTCGGTTTAGAGCAGGCAAAAAAACCGGGAACCAAGGGCATGCCGCAGGCACAACAGGGCGCGAGACCGCATTTCTCGCAACCCATTCGTCAGATCGTTACGATGCTGGTCGCTATTGCTTTGGCCGGGTTCGGTGTCTTTATGGCGCTGCCATATGTACTGCCGGTCTTTTACGCGAACCCCTATCTGAACGGTTTCATAATACTCGTTTTTGTCATCGGTGTTTTAGCCTGTTTCTACCAGGTTACACAGTTGATCGGCTCTGTGCGTTGGATCGAGGCATTTGTTGGCGGGGTCGTCGGCGAGGACGCCCGTACACCACAGTTGCTGGCGCCACTAGCGTCGCTATTGCGTGAACGGGGTGCTCGCTCGCAAATCAGTTCGACCTCGACCCGTTCAATCTTGGACTCTGTGGCAGAGCGTATTGAAGAAGAGCGTGAGATCACTCGCTATATCACCAACGTGCTGATTTACCTTGGCCTTTTGGGTACATTCTTTGGATTGGCCACGACGGTGCCTGCGATTGTCGACACGATCCGCAGCCTTAACCCGCAAGAAGGCGAAGAAGGGCTGGCCGTTTTTAACCGCCTTATGGTTGGGCTGGAATCTCAGCTGCAGGGCATGGGCGTTGCCTTCGGGTCGTCCTTGCTGGGCCTTGCAGGATCCTTGATCGTCGGCTTGCTAGAGCTTTTTGCCGGTCACGGGCAGAACCGATTTTATCGCGAACTCGAAGAATGGCTTTCATCGATCACCCGTGTTGGTTTCGCAGGTATGGATGAAGGTGGGGCGGAATTGGCGGTTCTTACCCCTGTTTTGGATGCCATGTCCGAACAGATGAACGCTCTGCAGGATTTATTTTCTGCACAAGAGGCTGATCGCGCAGCGGTTTCGTCGAGATTGGGCCAGTTGGCGGATTCCATTGGAGAGATGAACCAACGCCAATCCGATAACGATGGTGTGACCGCTGCGTTGGAGCGTATGGCACTAAGTCAGGATGCCTTGCTGGATCACATGCGCGAACAAGGAACGGGCGACGGTATCGATGCCGAAAGTCGGATGCGTTTGCGGTCGATGGATGTCCAACTGCTACGTATTCTTGAGGAGATCTCAGCAGGTCGCCAGGAAAGCATGAGTGAGTTCCGAAAAGATATCGAGCTGCTTGTCAAAGCTTTGACGCTCCCCCGAGGCGCCGTGCGCACCGCTCCAGAAGGAGAGTAACTTATGGCCCTGTCCCGTCGCACAGGTCAGCGTTTTCAAGGCTCGGTCTGGCCAGGCTTCGTGGATGCGATCACCGGGCTTTTGATGGTGCTTACATTCGTGCTGACCATTTTCATGGTGGTCCAGTTTGTTTTGCGCGAAACCATTTCTGGGCAAGAGGACGAGCTGACCGCCTTGTCAAACGAAGTTGCGGCGCTTGCCGGTGCTTTGGGGCTGGAAGAACAGGAAAACAGCCGATTGCAGGCGCGGCTTGGGGTGCTGAACTCAACTCTGAACCAGGTCGAAACTGAATTGGTGCAGGCGCAGATTCGTCTGACCGACTTTGAGGCCCAGGTCACAGCTTTGCTGCTGGATCAGGAACGCTCGCGTACTGAGATCGAAACACTTGAGACGCAACGCGAAGAATTGATTAGCGAGCAGGAGGCCCTGAGTCTTGCTTTGGCACAAAGCCGTGCCGAGATCGACGAGCAAACCGAGGCTGCACGACTAGCTGCTGCTCAACGTGAGGCATTGGAGGCGTTGGTCGCAGACCTTGAGACCAGCGATGCAGCTCAGACAACTCGTATTACCGAACTTGAAGAACAACTGAGCGCTGAAGAGGCCGCCAAGCTGGCCGAAGCTGCCGCTGCTGAAAACCTGCGCAACCGCTTGCAGGACGCTGATGCAGAACTGACCGCCATGACGCTTGCATTGGAGGCTCAGCGCAAGGAGGCCGAGGAAACGCTGACGCTGCTGGCTGCAGCTCAGGCCGCGAAAAAGGAACTAGAAGCTCAGTTCGGTGAGTTGAACAACGAGGACTTGCGCGCCCGGTTAGAAGCCGCACTCGCCGCCCAGACCGAAGCGCAAGCCGAAGCGTTGGCTCAGCGCACATTGGCAGAAGAGCGTGCGGCGCTTCTGAATGTGGCGCGCGAAACCTTGTCAGTCGAGCAGAAGATTTCGGAAAAAGCGCAGCGCGAAACTGCACTGTTGAACCAACAGATGGCGGCATTGCGCGAACAGTTAGGCGGGCTGCAAGCTCTGCTGGATGACTACGAAGAGCGTAATGCTGCCGCAGACATCAGAATTCAGACATTGGGCCAGGACCTGAACGCAGCGTTGGCCCGCGCGGCATCGGAAGAACGTCGCCGCCGCTTGTTGGAGGAGGCAGAACGCATCCGACTCGAGGCCGAGACGCAAGAATTGGCGGCGCAAGCCGAGGACTTGCAGCGTTACCGCTCTGAGTTTTTCGGGCGCCTGAGGGATGTTCTGGGCAACGAAGAAGGCGTGCGGATCGAAGGGGACCGTTTCGTGTTTTCCTCCGAAGTGTTGTTCGACACCGGCTCAGCTGTCTTGTCACCTGTAGGTCAGCAGGAGGTCGCCAAAGTGGCTGCCATTCTACGCAGCGTGGCAGCAGAAATTCCCGAAGGCCTGAACTGGGTAATCCGGGTGGACGGGCATACGGATAACGTCCCATTGGCCGGCACAGGTCGATACCGAGACAACTGGGAGCTCAGCCAAGGGCGCGCACTGTCTGTGGTTCGATATATGGTCGAAGCCTTGGGTATTCCGCCGGACCGCCTTGCCGCGAATGGTTTTGGTGAGTTTCAGCCCGTTAACCCGGCTGACACGCCTGAAGCCAGGGCACAGAACCGCAGGATCGAGTTGAAGCTAACAGAGCGCTAAAGATGCCGGCTGGTGCTCGGATTGTTCGGTATCTGACGCACCCTCAAGTTCGTGTGGATCCGACAGTACCTGTCCCAAATTGGTCGTTGAGTGATGTTGGGCGTGCCCGTGTTGCCCAAATTGCCCAGCACCATAGAGCTTTGGCAGGCACCAAGCACATCTTTAGCAGCAACGAGAACAAAGCGCTCCAAACGGCGCAGCCATTGGCCGATGCTTTGGGCCTGAAGGTCGAAGTACGGCCAAATTTGCATGAGAATGACCGCAGTGCGACAGGGTTTCTTCCTGCCGACGAGTTTGAGCGTGTCGCGGATCAGTTCTTTGCCAATCCTGACCGAAGTATTCGGGGATGGGAAACGGCCAAAGATGCTCAGAAGCGCATTCATGAGGCCGTAACCGCGTGCCTGCTCAATTCGAACAGAGGTGACATTCTGATTGTTGGGCACGGTGGAGTAGGAACTTTACTCTACTGTGCGCTGTCCGATGTGCAAATTGACCGAAGGTTCGACCAGGGTCCGGGTGGTGGAGGCAATTGGTTCGCATTCCGCCTCGAAACTATGAAGCCATTGCATGCGTGGCGGCCCATGGAGGAGATGACCGCGCAATAGCCTTTGTTCGGGGTCTGACTGGGACATCAGCTTGGGTCACAAAAAAAAGCCCGCCAAATTGAGGGCGGGCTTTCACTATTGGTGGAACAACAATTAGTCTGCCGTCAACAACGGAGGCTTGTCGCCAGGAATGCGTGGTTGATCCGGCCCCAGAATTTCCAGGTTCAGCTCACCCTTTTTGACCGACACACGAACCAAGCCACCCTTAGCCAGTTTGCCGAACAGCAATTCCTCGGCCAGAGGTTTCTTGATGTGCTCTTGGATCACACGGCCAAGTGGACGGGCGCCCATCTTGTCGTCATATCCCTTGTCGGCCAACCATTCGGCAGCCTTGGGTGTGAGATCGATGGTCACATTGCGGTCAAGCAGTTGTGCCTCAAGCTGAAGCACGAACTTTTCGACCACCTGCAGGATGACCTCTTTTGGCAGCGGCGCAAACGAGATCACAGCGTCCAGACGGTTGCGGAATTCCGGCGTGAAAGTGCGCTCGATCGCGGCGGTGTCTTCACCCTCGCGACGGTCACGGGCAAAGCCGATGGCGGCCTTTGCCTGTTCCTGCGCACCCGCGTTCGAGGTCATGATTAGAACCACGTTGCGGAAGTTCACCGTGCGGCCGTTGTGATCAGTCAGCTCACCGTGGTCCATCACCTGCAACAGGATGTTGAACACGTCCGGGTGGGCCTTTTCGATCTCATCCAGCAGCAGGACGCAATGCGGATGCTGGTCGACGCCGTCAGTCAGCAGGCCACCCTGATCAAACCCGACATAGCCCGGAGGCGCGCCGATGAGACGGGAGACTGCGTGTTTCTCCATGTACTCGGACATATCAAAGCGCAGCAGCTCTACGCCCAGCGTATCCGCCAGCTGTTTGGCCACCTCGGTTTTACCCACACCAGTCGGTCCAGCGAACAGATAGTTCCCGATGGGCTTTTCTGGTTCACGCAGTCCAGCTCGTGCAAGTTTGATCGCGCTGGACAATGCCACGATGGCATCGTCCTGACCAAAGACCACACGTTTCAATGACGCTTCTAGGTCTTTCAGCACCTCGGCATCGTCCTTAGTGACGTTCTTGGGTGGAATGCGTGCGATCTTGGCCACAACAGCTTCGATCTCTTTCACACCAATTGTCTTACGGCGACGGCTCTCCGCGACCAGATGCTGAGCGGCACCGGCTTCGTCAATCACGTCGATGGCTTTGTCCGGCAGTTTGCGGTCGTTGATATAACGTGCCGAAAGCTCAACTGCGGTTTTGATCGCATCAGCGGTGTATTTGATTTCGTGATGCTCTTCGAAATACGGCTTAAGGCCACGCAGGATCTTAACGCTGTCCTCGACCGAAGGCTCATTCACGTCGATCTTTTGGAACCGGCGACTCAGTGCGCGGTCCTTTTCGAAATGCTGACGGAATTCTTTGTAAGTCGTCGACCCCATCGTACGCAGCTTGCCACCCTGCAAAGCAGGCTTCAGCAGGTTCGACGCATCCATAGCTCCGCCCGAAGTGGCACCAGCACCGATAACCGTGTGAATCTCGTCGATGAACAGTACCGCGTCGGGATGCTCTTCCAGTTCGGTTACAACCGCCTTCAGGCGTTCTTCGAAATCACCGCGATAGCGTGTGCCAGCAAGCAGCGCACCCATGTCCAGCGAATAGATTGTGGTGTTGGACAGAACATCGGGTGCTTCTCCGCCCACGATTTTATGCGCTAAACCTTCGGCAATCGCGGTCTTGCCCACACCGGGGTCACCCACCAGCAGCGGGTTATTTTTGCGGCGACGGCACAGTACCTGGATGCAACGTTCAACCTCATCGGCACGGCCGATCAGAGGGTCAACATCGCCAGCGCGCGATTTGGCGTTCAGGTCAACGCAGTACTTTCCAAGCGCGCTTTCTTTTTGGTCGCCTTCGCTAGCGCTGGATTGAACCTCTTCTTCGACCTGATCCGCACCCGAAACTGAACGGTTTTCCCCATAGGCCGGATCTTTGGCCACGCCGTGCGCGATGAAGTTCACCGCGTCGTAGCGGGTCATGTCCTGCTCTTGCAGGAAATAGGCTGCGTTGCTTTCACGCTCAGCAAAAATGGCGACCAATACGTTGGCGCCGGTAACTTCAGTGCGGCCTGAGCTTTGGACGTGGATCGCAGCACGTTGGATCACGCGCTGGAAGGCAGCCGTCGGAACAGCCTCGGATCCGTCAATGTCCGTCACCAGGTTCGATAGGTCCTCGTCAATGAATTCGACCAGAGTGCTGCGCAGTTCTTCCAGATCGACGCTGCAGGCCTTCATGACACGGATAGCGTCAGGCTCCTCTAGCAGCGCCAAGAGCAAATGCTCCAGCGTTGCAAATTCGTGGCGCCTTTCGTTCGCTGCCGCCAGGGCTGCGTGAATGGCTTGTTCTAATGTGCTCGAGAATGAAGGCACGCGGGTGCTCCTCTGTCTTGGGTCGAAAGGGGCAGGCATAGGCCCCGCTCCAACCATGTCCTCATACTATTAGAGTTTGGTTGATCGTGGCCCGGCTTCAAGGGTTTTCTTTCACTTGACAGTCACATTTAGCGTGACCGTGGCTGTGAGGAGGCCGAAATAGGCACTAGAAACGGTCTTTTCTAGCCCTGATTTCTGCAAAAACTTCGGCAGGGTCTGCATCCTCCATCCCCAAATTAGCCTGAATCGCCGGGTCAGCAGCTCTCAAAAACGGATTTGTCGCCTTTTCGAGGGCCAGAGTCGAAGGCACTGTGGGCTGTCCGGCGGCGCGTGCACTGTCGATATCAGCTACGCGTTTCTGCAGTGCAGCGTTGTCGGGATCGACAGTCACAGCAAACTTGGCGTTAGATTGCGTGTATTCATGCCCCGAGCAGACGGTGGTATCGTCCGGAAGAGCGGCGAGCTTGCTAAGAGAGGCCCACATTTGAGGCGCAGTCCCCTCAAACAGGCGTCCGCACCCCAGTGCCATGAGGCTGTCAGCTGTGAAGACAGCAGAGCTGTTGGGCATATAATAAGCAACGTGGCCAACAGTGTGGCCAGACACATCCAAGACTTGGACCGGTTCACCGCCAAATTCGAATACGTCGCCATCGGCTACCTCTTGATCCAGAGGCGGCAGGCGATGCGCGTCAGCTGCGGCACCGATGACCTTGGCGGGGTGCTTTTCCAGAATGGCAGCCAGCCCGTCCACATGGTCCCAATGATGATGGGTTAAAAGAACGTGGGACAGTTTCCAGCCGCGGCTTTCCAATTCTGCCAGAATGGGCCCTGCTTCGGGTGCGTCGATTAATGCGGTGTTGCCGCTATCGGCATCATGCGCCAAAAAAGCATAGTTATCGCTGAGACATGGGACGGTGACGATCTCAAGAGGCATGGCCTTTTGCCCTTTCGTTGCTAGACTGCGCTCAGCTAAGCCGATTGACCGGGTGTCCGCAATGCATCTTGATGTGCAGGATCTGAGGAATTTCTACTACCGCAGCACATTGGGCCGTGCGGCGCAGGCGGCGATACGTGGCCGACTGACCCAGATATGGCCCGAAGCCAAGGGGCAGACGGTGGTGGGGTTTGGGTTCGCAGTGCCGTTGCTGCGGCCGTATCTGTCGGACGCGCGGCGGGTGATCGGCCTGATGCCGGGGCCGCAAGGCGTAATGCCTTGGCCCGCTGGTATGCCCAATGTGTCAGTTTTGACCGAAGAAACACTTTGGCCGATCGAAACGGGCCATGTGGACAAATTGGTCGTTATGCACGGCTTGGAAACCTCGAGTCGCCCAAGTGAATTGCTAGACGAATGCTGGCGCGTTTTGGGTCCTGGTGGGCGGGCGATGTTCGTTGTGCCAAACAGGACCGGTTTGTGGTCACGGTCGGATCGGACGCCATTTGGTTTTGGGCGGCCCTATTCGGCGTCGCAGCTGGAGAACCAGCTCAAAGCGCATCACTTCATCCGGGAAAGCCACTGCTCTGCCCTATATCTACCGCCGTCATTTCGTCGTTTCTGGCTGAAATCCGGTAACCTGATCGAGAAAACGGGGCAGCGTGTTCCGACCGTAATGGCGGGCGGCGTTTTGATGGTCGAGGTCACCAAGCATATCCGACCCCCAAGTGGTAGCGTCACAAAAGACGCTGAACGGCGTCCCATCAAAGCTCTGGATGGATTGTTGAAGCCTGCGTAACGATCCGCTCGGTTGAAGCGTGGAAAAAATGCGGGAAAAAAGTCACAGGAATCGCAAAAACCTGCATATTCGTAACATTTTTCAACTGACCTTAGGGGTCCAAACCGTCGCACTTAACCTAAGTGACTGAAAATTAAAGATTTGTGGATAACTGCGTTACCGCTATAGTATATTGCTTGGTTGGTTCTGCTCTGCTACATCCCCGGTGATTTTGATCCCCGCCCTTTATGGACGGGGTTTCCTCACGCCCCAAGGTAGCGGCCGCTACCCAAAATCGGGGCCTCAAATATCGGAAGGGTGGACGTGTCCGAACCAGCTTCGATTTCCACAGGCATCGCCGAGCGCTATGCCACCGCAATCTTCGAGATTGCAAAAGAGAACAATGACCTTGCAGGTCTGGAATCCGGCATCAATGATCTGTCTGCAGCTCTGGGCGAAAGCGCCGAGCTTCGCGACCTGATTGCATCTCCGCTGGTTTCGCGTGCCGAGCAGGAAGGGGCAATTACCGCAATTGCCGACAAAATGGGCTTGCACGCTATCCTGCGTAACACGCTGGGTCTGATGGCGCAGAAACGCCGCCTGTTTGTTGTGCCGCAGTTGGTGCAGGTTCTGCGCGACATGCTGGCCGAAGAGCGTGGCGAAGTAACCGCAGATGTCGCCTCGGCCAAAGCGCTGACCAAGACACAAATGGAAAAACTGTCCAAGACGCTGTCCGAGCGTGTGGGCAAGACCGTGACTATCAATGCGACCGTGGATGAAAGCCTCATCGGCGGTCTAGTCGTTAAAGTGGGCTCGAAGATGATCGATAGCTCGATCCGCTCCAAGCTCAACTCCCTACAGAATGCAATGAAAGAGGTCGGATAAATGGGAATCCAAGCTGCAGAGATTTCTGCAATCCTGAAGGACCAGATCAAGAATTTTGGTCAGGAAGCCGAAGTGGCCGAAATCGGCCGCGTGCTGAGCGTCGGTGACGGGATTGCCCGTGTATACGGCCTGGACAACGTGCAAGCCGGTGAGATGGTCGAATTCCCCGGTGGAATCATGGGCATGGCCCTGAACCTGGAAAGCGACAACGTTGGTGTCGTTATCTTCGGTTCTGACCGTGACATCAAAGAAGGTGACACTGTTAAGCGCACCAACTCGATCGTGGACGTTCCGATTGGCGACGAACTGCTGGGCCGCGTTGTTGACGGCTTGGGCAACCCGCTAGACGGCAAAGGCCCGATCAACGCAACCAAGCGTGGCGTTGCGGACGTTAAAGCGCCGGGCATCATCCCGCGTAAATCGGTTCACGAGCCGATGGCAACTGGCCTGAAGTCGGTTGACGCGATGATCCCGATTGGCCGTGGCCAGCGTGAGCTGATCATTGGTGACCGTCAGACAGGTAAAACTGCCGTTGCTTTGGACGCGATCCTGAACCAGAAAACCTACAACGAGGCAGCAGGCGACGACGAGTCGAAGAAACTTTACTGCGTTTACGTTGCGATCGGTCAAAAGCGTTCGACCGTTGCTCAGCTGGTGAAGAAACTGGAAGAGTCCGGCGCGATTGACTACTCGATCGTTGTTGCTGCGACCGCGTCCGACCCGGCGCCGATGCAGTTCCTGGCACCTTACGCCGCGACCGCGATGGCCGAGTACTTCCGTGACAACGGCCGCCACGCTCTGATCATCTATGATGACCTGTCGAAGCAGGCTGTTTCGTATCGTCAGATGTCCCTGCTGCTGCGCCGTCCGCCCGGACGTGAAGCTTACCCTGGTGACGTTTTCTACCTCCACTCGCGTCTGCTGGAACGTTCGGCGAAGCTGAACGAAGACTTCGGCGCAGGCTCGCTGACCGCTCTGCCGGTTATCGAAACTCAGGGCGGTGACGTTTCGGCGTTTATTCCGACCAACGTGATCTCGATCACCGACGGTCAGATCTTCCTAGAAACCGAACTGTTCTACCAAGGTATCCGTCCTGCTGTGAACACCGGTCTGTCGGTTTCGCGTGTGGGCTCCTCGGCTCAGACCAACTCGATGAAGTCGGTTGCGGGTCCGGTTAAACTGGAGCTGGCTCAGTACCGTGAAATGGCTGCGTTTGCGCAGTTTGGTTCAGACCTCGACGCCGCGACTCAGCAGCTGCTGAACCGTGGTGCGCGCCTGACCGAGCTGATGAAACAGCCGCAGTACTCGCCGCTGACCAACGCTGAAATCGTCTGCGTTATCTTCGCGGGCACCAACGGTTACCTCGACAAGATAGACGTGTCCGATGTTGGCCGTTACGAAGCTGGCCTGCTGGCGCACCTGCGTGGCAAGCACGCGGACCTGCTCCAGTGGATCACGGACGAAGATCCCAAGATCAAGGGTGAAGCTTCCGACAAGATCAAGGCTGCGCTGGACGAATACGCCGCAACCTTCGCTTAAGGGAGAGGCGGGCATATGCCAAATCTTAAGGACCTTAAAAACAGGATCGAGTCGGTCAAATCGACCCGCAAGATCACCAAGGCCATGCAGATGGTCGCGGCTGCAAAATTGCGCCGCGCCCAGGAATCTGCCGAAGCCTCGCGTCCCTATGCCGAGCGGTTCAATGCCGTGATGGCGGGGCTGGCGGCTTCGGTCGGGGGCAGCGACAGCGCCCCCAAACTGCTCCGTGGTACGGGCAGTGATGATGTCCATCTGCTGGTTGTGATGACAGCTGAACGCGGCCTCTGCGGCGGCTTCAACTCGAACATCGCCAAGCTGGCCCGTGTCAAAGCGGAAGAGCTGCGCCTGAAAGGCAAGACTGTCAAAGTTCTGACTGTCGGCAAAAAAGGCCGCGACGCGCTCAAGCGTGATTTTGGCGATATGTTTGTCGGACATGTCGACCTGAGCGAAGTCAAACGCATTGGTTACACCAACGCGCAAGACATCGCGAAGGACATCCTGTCCCGCTTCGACGGGGGTGAGTTCGACGTTGCCACGATCTTCTACTCGAAGTTCGTCAACGTTGTGACCCAGATCCCGACGGCACAGCAGATCATCCCCGCCTCGTTCGAAGACGAAGCGACGGGTGACGACAGCGGTGCCGTATTCGATTACGAGCCGAGCGAAGAGGCCATCTTGGCCGATCTGCTGCCCAAGGGGGTTGCGACCGCGATCTTCTCGGCTCTGCTCGAAAACGGAGCGTCTGAACAGGGTGCACGGATGTCCGCGATGGACAACGCGACACGCAACGCGGGTGAGATGATCGACAAGCTGACGATCCAGTTCAACCGCTCGCGTCAGGCCGTGATCACCAACGAGCTGATTGAAATTATTTCCGGCGCCGAAGCGCTGTAAGAAAACCGGAGACGAAACATGGCGAATGCAAAAGGCAAAGTCACACAGATCATCGGGGCCGTCGTCGACGTGCACTTCGAAGATCAACTGCCTGAAATTCTGAACGCGCTGGAAACCACCAACAACGGCAAACGCCTGGTGTTGGAAGTTGCTCAGCACCTGGGTGAAAACACTGTCCGCACCATCGCGATGGACGCGACCGAAGGTCTGGTCCGTGGCGAAGAAGTGACCGACACCGGCGCACCGATCTCGGTACCGGTTGGTAATGCCACCCTGGGCCGAATCCTGAACGTGGTCGGCGAGCCGATCGACGAAAAGGGTGAAGTTGCCGCAACCGAAACCCGCGCGATCCACCAGCCCGCACCCGAGTTTGACGAACAGTCGACCGAGTCGGAAATCCTGGTCACCGGCATCAAGGTTGTTGACCTGCTGGCCCCTTACGCCAAAGGCGGTAAGATCGGTCTGTTCGGCGGCGCCGGCGTTGGTAAAACCGTTCTGATCATGGAACTGATCAACAACATCGCAAAAGTGCACTCGGGCTTCTCGGTGTTCGCGGGTGTTGGTGAACGGACCCGTGAAGGGAACGACCTGTACCACGAGATGATCGAATCGAACGTTATTAAGCCGGACAACCTGTCGGAATCGCAGGTGGCCTTGGTTTACGGTCAGATGAACGAACCTCCGGGAGCACGTGCGCGTGTTGCTCTGACCGGTCTGACACTGGCCGAGCAGTTCCGCGACCAGTCCGGTACCGACGTTCTGTTCTTCGTCGACAACATCTTCCGCTTTACGCAGGCGGGCTCCGAGGTTTCGGCTCTGCTGGGTCGTATTCCTTCGGCGGTGGGCTACCAGCCTACACTGGCCACCGACATGGGCGCCCTGCAGGAACGCATCACCTCGACCAAGTCGGGCTCGATCACCTCGGTTCAGGCGATCTACGTCCCTGCGGACGACCTTACCGACCCTGCGCCGGCAACCTCGTTTGCTCACTTGGACGCGACCACCGTTCTTAACCGTGCGATCTCGGAAAAGGGTATCTACCCTGCGGTTGACCCGCTCGACTCGACCTCGCGTCTGCTCGACCCGGCCATCGTTGGTGAAGAGCACTACAAGGTTGCGACCGACGTTCAGCAGATCCTCCAGCGCTACAAGTCGCTGCAGGACATCATCGCCATCCTTGGCATGGACGAACTGTCGGAAGAGGACAAACTGACCGTGGCACGTGCCCGTAAGATCGAGCGCTTCATGTCGCAGCCGTTCGACGTGGCTCAGGTCTTCACCGGCTCGCCGGGCGTTCAGGTTCCTCTGGATGTGACTATCGCGTCGTTCAAGGCCGTTGTAGCCGGCGAATACGATCACCTGCCCGAAGCAGCCTTCCTGATGGTTGGCGGCATCGAAGAAGTGATCGCCAAAGCGGAGAAGATGGCCGCAGAAGCCGCCTAAGGAGTATCCCTGATGGCAAACACGATGCAATTCGACCTCGTCAGCCCCGAGCGGAGCCTAGCTTCGCTCGCGGCGACCGCGGTCCAGATTCCCGGCGCGGACGGGGACATGACGGCGATGCCTGATCATGCTCCTACCATTACCACTCTGCGCCCGGGCATCCTGAAGGTCGACTCACCCGAAGGTTCCAGCGAATACCTGGTTACCGGTGGGTTTGCTCAGATCAACGGCGATGGCCTGTCGGTTCTGGCTGAAAAAGCCATTCCGGTAACCGAGGTGACCCGGTCGCATTTGGACGACCTGATCGCTGAGGCGCGCGCTTCGCACGAAGTGGCCAAAAACGGCGACGATCAGAGCATCGTCGACGACGCCGCTAAACTGCTGGCCGATATGGAAGCCCTTGGAACGCACATGAGCCTGTAAGGTTCAAGCGAATTTAATGAATAGAAACGGCCCTGCTTTGTCAGGGCCGTTTTTTTGTCGTGATTTTATTCGAAGTGCGGGATAGGTTTAAGAGATTGAAAAACAAAGAAGATGGAATGAAAACTTTTCAAACCCACCCGATTGGTATCGATCAAGGCGAGGCAGTGTTGTTTTCCGAGTTCGCTGATGGAGGCGACATGTGGACCGGAGAGGGTCCTCGGGAGCGACAGAAATCCATCACGTTCAGTAAGTCCTTCCGGTCTGAGCCGGTGGTCCAAATCAGCGTTTCATTGTGGGATGTGGATACGTCCTCGGCCTTGCGCGCGGAGGTTACGGCCGAGGAAGTTTCTCCGGAAGGGTTCGTCGCCGTGTTCCGAACATGGTCCGATACACGGATTGCACGGATACGGGTGACGTGGACCGCCATTGGCGAAGTTCCACATGACGATGATTGGGATATCTCCTAACGCGCCTGACACGGCGCGATAGGTTTTCATTTAGTCGTCCTGCGCTTCGATCATGTCCACGCGTGTGGCGTGACGGCCGCCTTCGAATTCGGCGGTTAAGAAGGCGTCAACGATGTCCAGCGCCTGTCCTTCTCCGACAACACGTGCACCAATGGACAGCATGTTGGCGTTGTTGTGTTGACGGATCATACGGGCCGAGAACGCGTCTGAGCAAACGCCACAGCGGATGCCGGGGACCTTGTTAGCGGCCATCATGATACCTTGGCCAGTGCCGCAGAGAATGATCCCAAGCTGGCAATCGCCAGATGCCACGGCCTCAGCTGCCGCTTTGCCGTGTTTCGGATAGTGCGTGCTTTCGGGCGTCTTGGGGCCGATGTCGACGACGTCCCAGCCCTGGGCTGCGATGTGATCGGCCACTACTTTACGCAGTTCAATTGCGGCGTGGTCGCTGGAAAGAACAATTCGTTTTGAGGCTGTCACGGTATCGTCCTGCCTTGTTTTGGTGTATGGGGAAGAAAAAGGGCGGCTATTGCGCCGCCCATTTCTGTTAATCCATGTGATACATCGACTCGTAAATCGGGGTCAGAGTCTTGTCTTCGAACAGGGAAGATACGCTGGTGCCGTTCCAGATGTTCAGGATCGCTTGCGTAAAGATCGGCGCGGTTGGCACGATACGGATGTTCTTGGCTTTCAGGATCTCTTTGGTCGGTTGGATCGTGTCGGTCAGCACCAAAGATTTCATCACGGAATTTGTCACGCGCTCGACCGCAGGGCCGCTCATGACGCCGTGAGTGATGTAAGAGTGAACTTCTTTCGCGCCGTTATCCAGCAACACCTGGGCGGCTTTGCACAGAGTACCAGCAGTGTCGCACATGTCGTCAACGATCAGGCAGATCTTGTCTTTGACGTCGCCAATTACGGTCATCTCTGCGACTTCGCCCGCTTTTTCACGGCGCTTGTCCACGATCGACAGCGGAGCATTGATGCGCTTGGCCAGTTCACGAGCGCGGGCCACGCCACCAACGTCAGGTGAGACGACCATCAGCTCGTCCAGATTGTTCTGGAACTGATGTTTCACATCCAGCGCAAAGATTGGCGAGGCGTAGAGGTTGTCCACTGGAATATCGAAGAAACCCTGAATCTGTGCAGCGTGCAGGTCCATGGTCAGAACCCGCTCGATACCAGCACCGGTCAGCATGTTGGCAACCAGTTTGGCGCTGATCGGAGTACGCGCCTTAGTGCGGCGGTCCTGGCGGGCATAGCCAAAGTATGGAATTACGGCAGTGATCCGTTGGGCAGATGACCGGCGCAGTGCGTCCGCGATGATCAAAAGCTCCATCAGGTTGTCGTTGGCTGGGTTCGAGGTCGGCTGGACGATGAACATATCCTCGCCGCGGACGTTCTCGAACACTTCGACGAAAATCTCGCCGTCGTTAAACCGTTCGACCCGTGCATCGACCAGACCTTGGTCAACACCGCGATACAGGCTCATACGGCGAGAGATTGTTTCGGCAAGCGGAAGATTTGCGTTCCCAGCGATTAGCTTGGGTTCGTTGAGTGTCGGCATCGGCTGAGGTCCCCGGGCAGCAATGGCAAATGTGACAGATTCGTGATGTTGACACCGCTTAGCATGGCCTTACCGTCCAGCAAAGATAACGCTGCGGAGAAAGTGAACATGGCCCAGATTGACTACTTTTTTGCGACACTCTCGCCATACACCTACCTGGCAGGGGGGCGTCTTGAAGAGATAGCGGCAAAACACGATGCGACAATTAACTATAAGCCGCTGGATATTATGGCTTTGTTCGCGCGCACAGGTGGGACACCGCCTAAGGATCGCCATATCTCGCGGGTCGAATACCGAGCGCAGGAATTGCTGCGGCAGTCAAGAAACCAGAGGATAGAGTTCAACCTGCAACCCGCACATTGGCCAACAAACATGGCACCATCCTCATACGCGGTGATCGCGGCAGTAAAAGACGGGTCCGGTGACGTGGGCAAGTTGGTACAGTCATTTCTGCGTGCTTGTTGGGTCGAGGAAAAGGACATCGCCCAAGACGAAGTGATCCGAGATTGCCTATCGCAGGCCGGATTTGATCCCAGCCTTGCGGATAGCGGTCTGCTGGTCGGTGCTGAAACCTACGCAGCCAACCTTGAAGAAGCCGTGGATCGGGGCGTCTTTGGTGCTCCTTTCTACATCACAGAGGATGACCAGCGATTCTGGGGACAGGACCGGTTGGACGATCTGGATCGACATCTGGCTGAGATGAAGGGATGAGCCACGCTCCATCCACTTTTGTCAGGGCTCTGGGGCAGGGCGCGCATAAGGCGTTAGCTCTGCACTGTACCATTGCACATTCAGGTGCCTGGTCAGGGTTGGCGGCCGCTTTGAATGGTCGGGCGACCCTGATCGCACCCGATATGCTGTCGCATGGGAACAGTCCGGATTGGGACGGGCAGGGTGATTACTATGACCTCGTGACGCAACAAGCGGCTGAACAATTGACGGAACCTATGGACGTGATCGGGCACTCGTTCGGTGCCATGGTGGCCTTGCGGCTGGCGATAGAACATCCCGATCTGGTCCGCAGCGTCGTTTTGATAGAACCCGTGTTCTTTGCGATCGCGAGACTGGCCGCTCCGAACCTTCTCAAGCAGCATGACGAAGAGGCACAGCCCTATAAGGACGCTTTGGCCGCCGGAGATTTCGCGTTGGCCGCCAGATTGTTCAACCGTATGTGGAGCACCGAAGACAGCCCCCGTTGGCCCGACCTTCCAGAACGCACGCGCACCGCGATGGTTCGCGGAGTTAACGTTGTAGCGGCAGTTGAGGGCGCCTTGTTCGACGATGACAAGGGTCTGGCCAGACCTGAAGCTATCAACAAGGCTGCTATGCCGATCCTGATCTTGTGTGGAACAAAGACCCACCCCGTCATGCCTGCCGTTGCTAAGGGCCTGCAACGTCTTTTGCCTGACGCATCTTGCGCGGTCGTCGAAGGCGCAGGGCACATGCTTCCAATTACCCACCCAAGTGATACGGCGCGGTTGGTGGTTCCCTTCTGGAAAGAGGCATCGACCGTCTCGGCCTGAGACGATCCCAGGCTAGGTCATTTGGTCATAGAAGAGCGAGGAACCTGTCTATTTCCTCTGCACTTATTGACCAGTCGCACACCAATCGGCAGGCGAGGATCTCTTCATCCTCGCCACCATCCAGTTCCGCCCCCCAAAGGTGGTAGACTGCCCCGGCGTCGTGCAGTTGTTTGTGCCGTGCACGAGAGAACTGCGCAAAGATCATGTTGGCCTGTGGTTCATGCAGGAACAAAGCACCTTTCGACCTCAGGCCCTCTGCTAAACGGGCGCAGCTGGCATTCGCCTGACGGGCTGTTTTCAACCACAGATCGTCTTGTAGGTAAGCCGCCATCTGAGCGGATAGATAGCGATGTTTGGAAAACAGGTGAGCACCGCGTTTGCGTCGCAGCTCGAATTCCCAGGCTTTGGATTCATCGAAGAAGACAACGGCTTCGACCCCCATCAACCCGTTCTTGGTGCCGCCGAAACTCACCACGTCGACACCTGATTTCCATGTCATTTCCGCAGGTGAGCAATTCAGCGCAACCAGCGCGTTGGTGAACCTTGCGCCGTCGAGATGAACGGGCAAACCGAAGTCTTTTGCCACTCCGCAGAGCTCTTGCAGCTCGTCCAATGAGTAGACTGATCCACGCTCGGTCACCTGCGTGATGGAAACAGGGCCTCGCTGAGGGCCGTGAACACCACGCACTTCTTCTGCCGTGATCGCTTTGCGCAGAGCACTCGGATCCATTTTATCGCCACCCGGAACGAGCGTCAGCTTGGCACCGCTGTAGAATTCCGGAGCGTTGCACTCATCTTCGTGGATATGTGCGACCGGCGAACAGAACACTGTATCCCAAGGGTTTGAAAGTGTGGCCAGGGCCAACGAATTCGCAGCGGTACCAGTGGCCACCAGATAAACCGCCGCGCCCGGCGCCTCAAAGATTCCGCGAATGCGGTCCCGCACTTCGTTCATCAGCGTGTCTGCGCCATAGGCCATCTGGTAGCCCTCATTGGCCGCATTCAGTGCGGCCATGACCTGCGGGTGAACTGGCCCGGAATTGTCAGAGGCGAAGTACATCAGCTGGGCTCCTCGATGATATAGTCTTCCCACTCTTCGAGTGGTGTTTCGAACTCGGATACTGTGCGACCCTGAACCGACATTCCGGCGGCATGCACGCTGTCGGGCGTACCAGATATCAACGGGTGCCAGTCGTAAAGAGGTTTCCCCTCCCACAGCAGCCGATAGGCGCAAGTCTGCGGCAACCAATAGGCGTGTTCGTCGATGTTGTCGGGCGCCATCACGATACACTCCGGCACGAATTGGTGGCGGATGTCGTATTGCGTGCAACGGCAGGTTTCATCGTCAAGCAGGCGGCAGGCTACGCAGGTTAGGGCGACCTCGCCAGTGTCCTCGTCTTCCAACTTGTTCAGACAGCATTTGCCGCAACCGTCACATAGAGCCTCCCATTCGCGCTGATTCATCTTGGTAAGCGGCTTACGCTCCCAGAAACGCGGGCTCAGGCCTTTGCGATCAATAGGATCGGTCGTCATAGCGCCGCCAGAATACCGCGAGCCTTGTCGCAATCCGTATCCATCTGGGCGATCAGGCCGTCGAGGCCATTAAATGTCATCTCTGGGCGCAAATAATCAACCAGCCCGACTGATAGGGTCGCGCCATAGAGATCCCCTGAGAAATCGAACAAGAAGGTCTCAATATTTGGGGTTTCACCATTGAACATAGGCCGGGTGCCGACCGAAGCTGCACCGTGATAGCTGCCCTGGTGGGGGCCGTCCAAAACATCAACTAACACCGCGTAAACGCCGAACTTCGGCGGGTGCAGGCCTTCAATCGACATATTGGCTGTCGGGAAGCCCAGTTCTCGACCGCGCTGTTCACCGCCGATCACCTCGCCCTCGATCCGATGCCAATGGCCCAACATAGTGGCCGCGTCTTGCGGGCGGCCCTCGGACAGGGCGGTGCGTATCGCTGTTGAAGAAACCACGTTTTCAGACCGTTCCATCAATGGTGCTATGGTCACGCCAAACCCCATTTCTTGCCCGAAGCGGACCATGTCATCGGCCGTTCCACTGCGTCCTTTGCCAAAACAGAAATCGGCCCCCACGACCACGTGTGACAACCCCAGGCCGTCGCAGATAACAGTGCGGGCAAATTCCTCTGGGGTCAGGCCAGCCAACGCGGCGTTGAACGGCAATTCGTACAGTTTTCGCACACCCAGTTTTTCCAGCCGGTGCGCGCGTGCGTTGCCACGCATCAGGCGAAACGGAGGCGTATCCGGTGCGAAGTATTCGCGCGGGTGCGGCTCAAAGGTCAACACCCCTAAAGGGGCATCCGTGGCAGATCGGCGCGCAAGTTCTATTACCGACTGGTGGCCGATATGAACGCCGTCAAAGTTCCCGATTGCCACACTGGCACCGCGGTCCTGAGGCTCGATAAACTGAAAATCCCGGATAATGCGCATGGCGACTGCCTAGCGGGACTGGACCGCTTGTTCAAGAGCCTGAGACGTCTGGAAAACCTCAGTCGAACTTGCGGGACGGAGCCAGCACCATCGCTTCGCCAATCAGTACTTTCTTGCCCTCAACCGAGCAGTGGCAATCCAGTTTGACGCGGCGCTTAGAAAAGTCGATGTCGACGACTTTGACTTCGGCGTAAACCATGTCCCCAGGGCGTACGGGGGCCAGAAACTTCAACGACTGACCCATGTAGACAGTTCCGTGTCCGGGCAGCTGCTCTCCAATCACGGCTGAGATCAGGCCGGCGGTCAGCATCCCATGCGCGATACGGCCTTCGAAGATTGTATCGCGGGCATAGTCGTCGTCCAGATGCACTGGATTTCGGTCAGTCGAAACTTGCGCGAACATCTCAATGTCTTCATCCGTCACCACTTTGCGCAGGTAACGGGTCATGCCCATTTCGATGTCTTCGATACAGATCGTTCCGCGCGGCAGATTGTCCAACATGTCACCCTCGTTCGAGATCAGTGGGCAACAAAACAATCAAAGTCGCCCGTGTTGGGCAACTTTATTACTTCGCAGTCGCAGAAAATCAAGTCTTTTCTGACTACCTCAATCGTCCGATTGTGTATGTCGGATTGATATTTTCCCTTGCGATGTAGTCGGTTAGGGATTCGTGGTGCGGGTGGTGCGACGTTTTTGTTTCGGCTGCGGCCAATCCGCCCGAGATGAACAGAGAATCAATGCCCTCACCCATACCTCCTAGAATGTCTGTATGTGGGCCGTCTCCGATAACCAGAATGTCACCGTCGGGGATGTCGTGTCCCAATTCCTGCAACCGGCGGCGGGCCAGATCGTAGATTGGCGGATGAGGCTTGCCGAAGTAGAGGCTCTCTCCGCCCATCTCGGTATAGAGCTTTGCCAGAGCGCCGGCGCACCATTCGCGAACTTCGCCACGATCGACCACGATGTCTGGGTTGGCGCACAAAAGCTTCATGCCCTTTTGTTTGGCATAGAGGAAATCCGGGCGATTGACCGACGGATCCGCCATTGGGTCGAACGGACCACAGCAAACAATCCCTTCAGCTTCGTCCAGTGGCACACGTTCAATATGAATAGGATGATGCAGCAGCTTGAGCGGCTCAAAGAAGCCCGCATCACGCTCCCATTCGCCCATGAAATAAACCTTTTCGCCAACAGCTCCTCGGAACATTGCCGAGCGGGCCGAGTCGCCGCTTGTTGCAATGGTGTCATAGGCGTCAGCGGGGACATTGAATTGCGCCAGTTGATCGGCGACGCCCGCGCGCGGCTTGGGCGAGTTCGTTACCAAAACCACGACGCCGCCCTTAGCACGATAGGCCTTAAGGGCGGCAACAGCCTCGGGGTAGGCGGTGATGCCGTTGTGGACACAGCCCCAAAGGTCAACGAACAACGCTTTGTAGCGATCAGATACTTCGGAAAGGGCGTGGATGATCTGGGTCATAGTGGCCTCGGAGCAAAATGCAGGTTTGCGCTAGCTATGCCAAAGCACGGGCCAAATGACCATCCCGCACCCTTCACCTGCGGTCCTGTAATTCGTCGAAAATGTGATCTGTGGTAAAGTAATGCGAAGGTTTTAAAGAATTTGCGGAGCGTAAAATGGGGGATAATACCAAAACCCACAGTACGACCGATGTGCTTTTCCGATGGTTCCAAATCGTTGCCATCACGCTTGCCGGGCTATGGGCAGTTTTTCAATTTGGTCTGTTCGAGGTCAAAAAGAACTACGTGCTCGAAGTGAACGTTTCAGCTGATGTTGGTAAGCCCGTGGGTGAAGGGATTGTGCCGGTTAAGATTACAACGTCAGCCCGTAACACCGGGCAGAAGGGTGTTAACCTTATTTTTGCCAAGGCAATCTTTGCCGAAGAGGATGTCATTCCCAAGAGGCCTGACGTTCGTTTTGACATTCGAGACTGGAGCACGCTGACCTACAGGCCATACAAATACATGACGGATATTGGTGAAAGGGTTTTTGCTTTTGCAACGGCCTATGAGATTTTCACGCCGTACTATTATCTCGAAAAGAATGAAACTCAGTGGAGCGAAATTCTCTTCCTTGCGAATACAGCCAGGGCAAACTTCTTCACGTATCAAATTTTCTACTATGCCGCCGAAAGGTGCAGGGGTATCTACCCGTTCGAGACGTGTTTTGAGTTTCGGGCTGACACCTTTGAACCCCAACAAGGAGAACCATGTCCGGGTGATCACTTGTGGGTGGGTGTGACCAACTTGTGTATTCAATATTTCCGCAAGGTCCTGAATAGCGACTCCCTGGATTGGGAAGAGATCACCGAGGATGACTTGTTCAAAGATCACAAAATGATCTTTTATCGCCGCGACGGAAATCTGTTCCTTTGGTCGGAAGAATCTGAGGTGGTCGAAAACTGAAAAGGGCGCCTAAGGGGCGCCCTTTGAATTCGATTTGTGCGGAAGTCAGACCTTGAGGTTTGGAATGATCTGCTTCTTGCGGCTCATGATGCCCGGCAGAACCACAGCGTCACCGTCAACCGACGCACCAAAGCTCTTTTCAGCAACACCTTTAACCAGATCGTTCGGAACCAGCAGGGTGGCTTCTTCGTTTAGGATGTCGACAACGAACAGCAGAACCTGATCGACGCCGTCCTCCTTGGCAACGTCTACCATCGAGTTCGCAAGGCTGGCCTTACGGTCCAGAACAACGCCCGGAGCGGTGGTTTCCAGAACCGAAACGCGGAACTTGGTGCCGTCGACTTCGTATTCTTTGCTGTCCATGCGGATCAGTTCGGCGTCCGAGAAGGACGATACATCCGATTTAGCTGCGAACATGTCTGCAGCATAAGCAGAAACGTCGAGGCCCAGTTCAGCGGCCAGTTTTTCGGCCACTGCGCGGTCATGCGCGGTTGTGGTAGGCGAGCGGAATTCCAACGTGTCCGACAGGATGCAGGTCAGTGCGGCGCCCTTAACAGCGTCGGGCATCTTGGCAGCGTCGTCACCCATCAGGTCAACCATGATGGTCGCGGTGCAGGCCAGCGGGCGCACGGTGATGTCGATCGGGCCTTTGGTTTCCAGACCGCCGACCAGTTTGTGATGGTCGATGATGGCGCGGATGTCGGCGCTGTTGACGCTGGCGGGCAGCTCGGCGGGGTTGTTGGTGTCGACGATGACAACCGGCGCGTCCGCTTCGACGTCGTCGATGATGCGCGGCTTGGGCAGGTCCCAGCGCTGCAGCATGAATGCGGCTTCGGTGTTGGGCTCGCCCAGCAGTACCGGCTCGGCCTGTTCACCTTTGACTTCGTTCAGGTACCAAGACCACAGGATGGGCGAGCCTGTAGAGTCGGTGTCGGGAGATTTATGGCCAAATACAAGAGTTGTCATGTCAGCGTCCTGAGGATTGGAAATTTGCGCGCCTTATAGGGTGCTCTGCCGGGGTTGTCACCCGGCAGAGTTTACGCTGCGACGGTTGGTCTGACTTTTATTGACGCAAGGTCAGAATGGAGCTCGGGTTAGCGTGTATCCAGCTTCCTGCAACTGGTTTAGAAGACCTTGCTCGCCACTTAGGTGCCCTGCGCCGACCGCGATTACTGCCGTCTGTTCTGGAATGTTTAGGATCTGTGACATCCAGTTGTTGTTGCGCTCGACCAATAGGTGTTGTTCGAACGGGTTCCATTCCTTTTCGAACTCTTCGGCTGAAAGACCCGAAAACTTACGCCCCAAAATGCGAGCCAATTCTAGAGCCTGCCCGTGTTGTTCGTCGAAATAGGCGTTTGTCATGGTGGTCATTTGGTCTTCGCTGTTTTGGAAGGTGCCAGCCATTTTACCTAAGGATTTCGCCTGTTCCTCGATCGAGTAAATCTCGAATACGGACATAAGATCCTCAACGCTCTCAAGCGAGTACTGCGGGATGCCGTGTTCGGTGGCCAGATCAGCTAGCCGTGAATCTATGCCGTGGTCGGCTTGAGGGGTCTGCATCAAGCAGGTGGGCATTCCCAGTGTCATGCTCAGGAACCAGGGGCGCATTTTGGCTGCCATCCATCCGGGTATGCCGCGCTCTTCCAGTGCTGCGGACAGTGCTGCCCAATCTTCCGCAGGCATCAGATCGATCAAAGTAGGGCCGGACGTGATCATGATGGCGCTTGGATCGGCAGCTAGTTCCTGTTCCCATGCCGCCATTTCGTCCTTGGTGATTTCAAAATAGAAAGCATCGGCCTGGGTGAGTGTCGGTGCCAGGCCATCAATAATCGTACCCATCTGCGGGTAATTCAGATGCAGTGTGCCGACGAGGTGCAGTACTCTATCGTCTTTGGTCGCAATCCAATGGTTGCCTTCGGGGTAGGGCGTGCTCGCAACGGCCGCTTGCAGTTCGGCTTGTGCCGCTGGTGACAGATCCTCCTTTAGGTCACGGCCTTCACAGGCTGCTTGCACTGTGGCAGGCATGAGTAGACAAATCACAAACAGAAACAGGCGCATCGAGGATTTTCCTTAGAAACCAGTGTCACCACGACTTTGCCCCGGTACGAACAAAGGCACAAGGATCATTAGAAAGCTGTGGGTATCGACTGGTTTTCCATGTCAAAACGCATAGCATGCAAACATGGAGCGCGAGCAGGATCTCTATCCCCCAATAAAGGCGTTGTTGGAGCGTCAGGGCTACACCGTCAAAGGTGAAGTCGGCGCAGCCGATATCGTTGCTGTTCGTGATGGGGAAGAGCCAGTGATTGTCGAGCTGAAACTGCGCTTTTCTCTGGCGCTCTTTCATCAAGCTATCACGCGGCTAAGGGTTACGGATCAGGTCTATATCGGGGTGTGCAAACCCACAGGGCGGTCAGCCCGGCGTGCGATAAAAGACAACCTAGCGCTGTGTCGTCGATTAGGTCTGGGGCTGCTCACCGTACGCGCAGACGGTACAGTAGAGGTGCAATGTGACCCCGGCCCATATGCATCACGCAAAAACAAGAACAAGGCTGCGCGGTTGCTGCGCGAATTCGATCGACTGGAGGGTGACCCGAACGCAGGCGGCGCAACTCGGCACGGTATCGTCACGGCCTATCGGCAGGATGCCTTGAAATGCGCGGCGCATCTGGCAGAGCATGGTTCGACCAAAGGCGCGGACGTCGCTAAAGCAACCGGTGTTCCCACAGCAACTCGGCTGATGCGCGACAATCACTATGGATGGTTCGATAAAGTCGAAAAGGGTGTCTATGGCCTTACCGCAGAAGGAGCAGAAGGGCTGAAACACTGGGCTTATAGCTGGGAACAGGCCAGCTGAGGCCATTTGTCAAAAAATCTGCCGCCGCTTGTTGACTCGGGGATTTGGACCTCCTAGCTATGCGTCGTTATCACTCTCATACTCTGAGTGCTAACACCTCGCCGTCCGGCGAGGGGAGGATAAACAAACTTTGAGCCCAAGGAGCTGCAAAGATGGCATTGAAACCGCTTCATGACCGTGTGCTGGTTCGCCGTACAGAAAGCGAAGAGAAAACCGCAGGCGGCCTGATCATTCCTGACAGTGCAAAAGAAAAGCCCAGCGAAGGTGAAGTTGTTGCAACCGGTGAAGGCGCGCGCAAAGACAGCGGCGAGCTGATCGCAATGGCTGTTAAAGCTGGCGACAAGATCCTGTTCGGCAAATGGTCGGGCACCGAGGTCAACGTTGGCGGCGAAGAGCTGCTGATGATGAAAGAAAGCGACATCATGGGGATCATCGAGTAAGCAATCGCGCTTCTCTGATCTTCCTTCCAATACATTTTCTCAAGGAGAAACGACATGGCTGCAAAGGACGTCAAGTTCGACACCGATGCCCGTAACCGCATGCTGGCAGGTGTGAACATCCTGGCCGATGCTGTTAAAGTGACCCTGGGCCCCAAAGGCCGCAACGTGGTTCTGGACAAATCCTTCGGCGCACCGCGCATCACCAAAGACGGTGTTTCGGTTGCCAAGGAAATCGAACTGGAAGACAAGTTCGAAAACATGGGCGCGCAGATGGTGAAAGAAGTCGCCAGCCGCACCAATGACGAAGCCGGTGACGGCACCACCACTGCAACCGTTCTGGCTCAGGCCATCGTTCGCGAAGGTCTGAAGCAGGTTGCTGCTGGCCTGAACCCGATGGACCTGAAGCGCGGCATCGACCTGGCAACTGCCAAGGTTGTTGAAGGCATCAAGTCGGCTTCGCGCGAAGTTAAAGACTCGGCAGAAGTTGCACAGGTTGGCACCATCTCGGCCAACGGCGAAGCCGAAATCGGCCAGCAGATCGCAGACGCGATGCAGAAAGTTGGCAACGAAGGCGTTATCACCGTCGAAGAAAACAAAGGTCTGGAAACCGAGACCGATGTTGTCGAAGGTATGCAGTTCGACCGTGGCTACCTGTCGCCTTACTTCGTCACCAACGCAGACAAAATGATCGCAGAACTCGACGACTGCATGATCCTGCTGCACGAAAAGAAACTGTCCTCGCTGCAGCCGATGGTTCCGCTGCTCGAGCAGGTGATCCAGTCGCAGAAGCCACTGCTGATCATTGCTGAGGACGTTGAAGGCGAAGCGCTGGCAACTCTGGTTGTCAACAAACTGCGCGGCGGCCTGAAAATTGCTGCTGTCAAAGCACCGGGCTTCGGTGATCGCCGCAAAGCCATGCTGCAGGACATCGCAATCCTGACCGGCGGTCAAGTCATCAGCGAAGATCTGGGCATGAAGCTCGAGTCCGTCACCATGGACATGCTGGGCACCGCCAAGAAAATCGAAATCACCAAAGACGAAACCACCATCGTCGACGGTGCTGGCGAGAAAGCCGAGATCGAAGCACGTGTTGCTCAGATCCGCACTCAGATCGAAGAAACCTCGTCGGATTACGACCGTGAGAAGCTGCAAGAGCGCGTTGCCAAACTGGCAGGCGGTGTTGCCGTTATCCGCGTCGGCGGCATGACCGAAGTTGAAGTGAAAGAGCGTAAGGACCGTGTGGACGATGCTCTAAACGCAACTCGCGCTGCTGTTCAAGAAGGCGTTGTTGTAGGCGGCGGTGTTGCCCTGGTTCAGGCCGGTAAAGCACTGGAATCGCTGGAAGGCGCAAACGCTGACCAGAGCGCAGGCATCAACATCGTTCGTAAGGCAATCGAAGCGCCGCTGCGCCAGATCGCCGAGAACGCAGGTGTTGACGGTGCGGTTGTTGCGGGCAAAGTCCGTGAATCCGCTGACGCAGCATTCGGCTTCAACGCACAGACCGAAGAATATGGCGACATGTTCTCGTTCGGCGTTATCGACCCGGCCAAAGTTGTCCGTACCGCTCTGGAAGATGCGGCATCGGTTGCTGGTCTGCTGGTCACCACAGAAGCGATGGTTGCCGACAGGCCGCAAAAAGATGCACCTGCTGCAGGCGGCATGCCCGACATGGGCGGCATGGGCGGCATGATGTAAGCTGCTTAAGCCATAGTGCTAATGGACGGGGTCGCCTAAGGGCGGCCCCGTTTTTTGTTTCATATCTCGCGCGGGAAAGTGAGTGTCCAATCCGCTGTGAAACCGCTATGCGGTTGATATGAGACTGTTCCTTCTAACCGCGTTGACCATGTGCGCCTTTGCGGCGAACTCGATCCTGAACCGTCTGGCGATCGACAGTGGTGCCAGCGATCCTGCGGGTTTCGCTGTTGTAAGGGTGCTGACTGGCGCATTGGTGCTGGCTGCCTTGGTGTGGGCGAGGGCAGGTCATCTGCCGCTCAGAAACCGGCGCCGAATTTCAGGGGCGGGGGCTTTGTCCCTTTACATGATCGGTTTCTCGGTTGCCTATCTGACGTTGGATGCCGGGCTTGGTGCGCTGATCTTGTTTGGCGTAGTGCAGATTACAATGTTCGCGGTGACTTCGGTTTCAGGGAATACGCCAACTGTCCGTCAGATCGTTGGGGCAGCCATCGCAATGGCAGGTCTGGCCTACGTTCTCTGGCCTTCCGGTTCGGTGCAAGTTGACCTGACGGGCGCGATGCTGATGACGGCTGCCGGGGTAGGGTGGGCAATCTATTCGCTGGTTGGTCGTTCTGAACCAGATGCGTTGGCGGGAACAGGGGCCAACTTTGTCGTTGCGCTTCCAGTAACCGGTTTGGCTCTGCTTCTGATCGGCGGAGACTGGAAGATGACCGGAATGGGGTATCTGCTGGCCGCTATCTCTGGGGGAGTGACGTCCGGGATGGGTTACGCGCTTTGGTATCGCGTTCTTCCGCAACTCGCACCAACTACGGCAGCGGTAGTGCAGCTGAGTGTTCCGATAATCGCTATTCTTGGCGGGGTCGTTATGCTTAATGAAGCCGCCAGCTTGCGTCTGATAATAGGCGCCGCGCTTGTCTTGGGCGGCATCGCCTTGGCTGTTCTGCGCCTGAAACCCCGCTAGGGGTTTCATCGACTGCAGATAGGGCTTATTTGGCGGCTATGAGATACCTGCTCGCCTTGTTTTTGTTTCTCGTTCCTGCTGTGGCCCAAGCGAAATGTGTGGTGCTACTGCATGGGCTTGCGCGAACCGAAGCGTCATTTACTGTCATGGAGCAGCTATTTCAGGCGCACGGATACAAGGTGGTACGTCCCGGATACCCCTCGACTGACCTGCCTATTCCGGAACTGGCCAATCAAACTCTGCCGGACGCTTTTGCGTCTTGCGGAGAGGACACCGTGAATGTGGTGGCTCATTCGATGGGTGGGATCTTGCTTCGGTACAGGCTCCAGGATCATCACCCAGAGAACTTGGGTCGCGTTGTCATGCTGGGCCCACCCAATCAAGGCAGCCAACTGGTTGATGAACTTGGTGCATGGGAAGTGTTCGGAATGCTGCACGGGCCAGCTGGTCTGGCCCTGGGCACCGGGCCCGAAGGGATACCGCGACAATTGCCGCCGGTGGATTTTGAATTGGGCGTGATTGCGGGTGAGAACTCTTTGAACCCTGTGTTTTCCTCGATGATTGATGGCAAGGATGACGGCAAAGTTTCAATCGAGACGACCAAGGTGGACGGTATGCAAGATCATATAGTCCTGCCAGTGACCCATACATTTATGATGAACAACCCGCGTGTCATGGCGCAAGCATTACACTTCATCGAGTTTGGGCAATTTGACCCGCAAATCACTTGGCTAGACGGTGTAATGGACGTCATCGACGAGATCTGCATTGGTCAGAACTGCTCGGAACCCGAGTCGGAGCCCACGCAATGACTGCATTAAACCTAACTTTGACCGGCGCAGACGTCCTGCTGCCGGACCAAGGCTTGACGGCCGAAGATCTTTCTTTCGCAGAAGGTGTCATCCAACCCGACTGCGAAGGGCGGAAAGTTGACCTTTCGGGGTATCTTGTATTGCCCGGCATTATTGACCTGCACGGGGATGGCTTCGAACGACATATCGCGCCGCGTCGTGGGGCGATGAAGCAAATGAACGAGGGCATCCTCTCGGTCGAGGCCGAGCTTGCTGCCAACGGCATCACCACAGCCGTGCTTGCCCAGTTCTATAGTTGGGAGGGCGGTGTTCGCGGCCCCGAGTTTGCCGGGCAGGTGTTTGATGCTATCGCCTCGGTCAAGGACCGGGTTGTCACTGACCTCATGCCTCAGCTGCGATTTGAAACGCATATGTTGGATGATTATGCGGGGCTGGCTGAACGCATCTTAGAATGGCAGGTGCCGTATGTGGTTTTCAACGATCACTTACCTCATGATCGACTGGTAGAAGGGCGTAAGCCGCCGCGATTGACCGGACAGGCGCTTAAGGCTGGTCGCAATCCCGAAAAACACTTTGAGCTTTTACTTTCGATGCATAGTCGCCGTGGGGAAGTGCCCGCAGCATTGGACAAACTGTGCAGCGCATTGGCAGCGCAGGACGTGCGAATGGGCAGTCACGATGACGCAACCGCCCAAACTCGTACGGATTGGCGTGCGCGGGGGGCAAAGATTTCAGAATTCCCCGAGACACTCGAAGCCGCAGAGGCCGCGCGGTCCGCAGGTGATTTCGTTATTTTGGGGTCACCTAATGTGGTGCGGGGTGGATCTCACAAAGGAAACGTCAGCGCGCTGGACCTGATCACAATGGGGTATTGTGATGCGTTGGCATCGGATTACCACTACCCCAGCCCGCGCCGGGCGGCGTTGATGCTGGCAAACTCGGGCTTGGTGGACATGGCGGGCGCATGGGCGCTGGTATCCTCCGGCCCCGCCCGCGTACTGGGTTTGCAGGATCGCGGGGACTTGGCAGTAGGCAAGCGCGCTGATCTGGTCATCCTCGACACCAAAAGCCATCGCGTCGCAGCGACGCTTTCGGCAGGGCGTGTCAGCTATATGGCCGGAGACATTGCGGCTCGGTTCATGACCTGACACAGAGCCTGTGTCAGGTTCCCAATGCGCTCGTGAAAGGGGCTGATCGCCCGCGCGATGCCCTAGCGCGCAATTCGGTTGAAATGTCCCATCTTGCGACCGGCTTTGACCTCGGACTTGCCATAAAGATGCAATGCCACGTCACGCTCTTTGGCTAGTTCTGGGACGCGGTTCATGTCATCGCCAATCAGGTTCTCCATCACCACGTCTGAATGACGTTGCCCGTCACCAAGCGGCCAACCAGCGACAGCGCGGATATGTTGTTCGAACTGATCCACGGCGCAGCCATTCTGCGTCCAATGCCCCGAATTGTGCACTCGAGGTGCGATTTCATTCACAATCAGACCACCGGGCGTGACGAACAGTTCAACACCCATGACACCGACGTAGTCCAGTGCGTTCAGGATGTTTGCAGCCAGCAGCACAGCATCCGTGCGCTGTGCCGGGCGCAAGCGGGCAGGGACCGTTGTGGTGTGCAAGATCCCGTCGCGGTGAACGTTTTCACCGGGGTCAAAACACGCAACCTGGCCGTCCAACCCGCGGGCGGCAATGATCGAAACCTCGTGGGTGAACTCGACGAAGCCTTCGAGGATTGCGGGTGCGCCAGCCATATCAGCCAAAGCTGCTTCTGCATCCTCGGGCGTGCGCAGCCGAGCCTGCCCCTTGCCGTCATACCCAAATCGGCGGGTCTTTAGGATCGCAGGGACACCAATCTGTTCAATCGCCGCCTGCAAGCTGCCCAAGTCGGTGATATCCGCAAACGGTGCGGTCTTCAGGCCCAAGCCTTGCAGAAAGTTCTTCTCGGTCAGTCGGTCCTGACTAACGCGTAGCGCTTCGCGCCCAGGCCGTATTGGGCAATGAGCCTCAAGCAGGTCCAGAGCTTCGGTTGGGATGTTTTCGAACTCATAGGTGATCACATCGACCGACTGAGCGAAGGCGCGCAGAGCATCAGCGTCGTCATAAGCCGCGGTGGTCACATAATCCGCCACGTGTCCAGCAGGCGGGTTGGCGCCGGGCTCGAAGATATGAGTGACAAACCCCAGACGAGCTGCCGCCACTGACAGCATCCGGCCCAACTGACCCCCGCCCAGAATTCCGATCTTTGCGCCGGGTGCTAGTGTGTCGGTCATTCTTTCGTCTCCAAACGTGAACCAATCGCGGCTAGGGTATCGCGCAGGGCATCATGGGCGCGGCCGGCCTGTAACCCATCGGTCATCTGCAAGCTCAGAGTTCCCTCCGTCGCCAATGCGTCGCGCTCCGTCGCCAGTCGACCCGACGTACCTGTTTCCATAGTAGACAGGAACCCTGCCAATAGTTGAGTTGTGTAGAATTCGGCGGCATTCGCGTCGCCGGTTTGTTCAGTCAGCCAAGCCGCACCAGTCGCCATCAGGTCAAGCATGCCGGGAACCATTGCACAAATAGCGAAATGGGCGTTGAGGGCCGCTTCGTCCGAAACGGTCACGACTGGGTTTTCAGGCTCAAAAAGCTCAGCCAATAGGGAGGCATTGCCAAAAGCTGCCAAGGGGCATCCGCCTTGTTGCAAGAAGCCCAAGGGGATTGTCTGAACAATATCTGAGGCTGGGGCACAGAGATGCGCCAGTTGCTGCTCTGGTACTGCGGCCATGACAGACACGATCTGTTGGTCGGCGCGAAACGTTAGTCTCTCGAGCACGCCCGGCGCGATTTGCGGGCGTAAGCACAGAAAAACGATGTCCGACGCGTCAATCACGGACTGAGCATCTGTCACAGTGACGCTCAACTCGGCCTTGAGTTCGGCAGAAACGTCAGTGTTCCGCTCGGTGACGCAGATTGAATGCCCTTTTGAGGCGAGGAACCGAACCATCGGAGCCGCAATGTGGCCGGTTCCGATAAATCCGATGCGGCTCATCCCTGAGGCTCCTCAGGGATCGAAGCAGAAAGTGCCTCGCGCCATGCATCAAGCCGGTCGGCCAGAGCGTTATCCTCAAGAGCCAGAATACCGGCTGCCATCAGGCCTGCATTCGCACCACCAGCCGAACCAATCGCCATGGTAGCAACTGGAAAGCCCTTGGGCATTTGCACGATAGAATACAGAGAATCGACACCAGATAGAGCCCGTGTTTGCACTGGAACGCCGATTACAGGCACGCGCGTTTTAGAAGCCATCATACCTGGAAGGTGAGCGGCCCCACCGGCACCCGCAATAATGACATGCAGGCCGCGTGAAACGGCGGTCTTTCCGTAGTCCCACAAACGGTCAGGGGTGCGGTGCGCCGAGACGATGCGCTTTTCATACGCAATGCCAAGCTCATCCAGAATATCCGCGGCTTCTTTCATCGTGGGCCAATCCGATTGGCTGCCCATGATGATCCCCACTTTCACATCGCTCATCCGCTTGTGTCCCTGCCTTCCAGAAAGAGCGCGCACTATAGCCAAATCGGTCCCAGAGGCAATGTGGTTTGGCGGCTCTGAGGCGCATTCGGCCATCTGCTGAAAATACATTCAAAATAGTGTATGATTGAGGCGGGACATCGGTCCCCGAGGAGAAACCCATGGCAAATGTAGTTTTAAAGAACCGGGACGGTGAGGCCGTGCCGCAAGAGAGTATTGAAGACCTCAGGACGCAAATTCGGGGGGCGTTGATTTTGCCCGGTGACGCCGACTATGACGATGCGCGTAGTATTTGGAATGCACTGGTTGATAAGCATCCCGGCGCCATCGTGCGGTGCCACGGTACGGCAGACGTGGCTGCGGCCACCAAATTCGCGTTTACAAACAACATTCTGGTTTCAATCCGAGGGGGTGGCCACAATGTGGGCGGCCGGGCCGTCTGCGACGATGGGATTGTTATTGATCTATCGGACATGCGATCGGTCCATGTAGATCCAAACGCCCAAACCGTGCGTGCCCAAGGCGGAGCCCTGTTGGGCGACGTGGATCGAGAGAGTCATCTTCATGGCCTCGCAGTGCCCTTGGGTGTCGTTTCACAAACTGGCATCGGTGGGTTGACGACAGGTGGAGGATTCGGGTGGCTGGCCCGGAAATACGGTCCCACCTGCGATAACGTGGTCGAAGCCGAAGTTGTCACTGCAGAAGGCTCCACGCTCACGGCCAGCGCAAACAGTAACCCTGATCTGTATTGGGGGATCTGTGGCGGCAGTGGTAACTTTGGCGTCGTGACTTCGTTTCTCTACAAGGCTTACCCACTTTCCACAGTGCTGGGAGGTATGATCGCCTACCCGCGTGAGGCAGCCGCGGAAGTTTTGCGTGGTTTTCGGGATATTGTCTCGCGTGCTCCGAATGAGCTGATGGTTTATGCCGCTTTGTTGTGGGGGCCAGACGGAACTCCGTTGATCGCGCTGGTGCCGTGTTGGATCGGAGACGACAAAGAAGCTGGCCGAAAAGCAATCCAGCCTTTGGCGGAGATAGGAGAACCGCTGGTTGTCGATATTCAGGAGATGCCGTTTCCTGCGATGCAATCCATGTTGGATGCGGCCTACACGGCAGGCAGCAGAAACTATTGGAAATCCGCTTATCTAAATGCGCTCACGGATGACGCCATCGACACGATCGTCGAGCAATCCAAGGGGATGACTATTCCTGGATCCGGAATTCTAATCGAACATTGCGCCGGTGCCGCCAGCTCCAAGAGCAATGGCGCTAACGCGTTCGCTCAGCGAGGGCATGAGTACCTGATTGCCATACTGCCTCTCTGGACAGATGCAGCAGATGACGCGGGTCAAATTGCTTGGGCGCGTGCGACGCACGACGCGTTGTCACCATTTGCAACAAGCGGAACGTATTTGAACTATCTCGGTGCCGACGAAGACAGTGCTGTTGAATCTGCGTTCGGAGAGAATTTTGGGCAATTGAAGGAGCTGAAGCGGAAATACGATCCGACAAACTTCTTTAGCGCGAATGCGAATGTCGCTCCGTAATGAACAATCGGAGCGTTCAACTTGTTTCGGTTTAAGCGATAATATCCGGCGTCAATCGGTCTTCGATTAGGCGGATGATGTCTTTTAAGCGCAGTTTCTGCTTTTTCAGCCGCTTTATCGTCAACTGATCGGCTGTGCCGGTGGCTTGCAGCGCTTCAATCGCCTCATCCAGATCTCGGTGCTGGCGGCGGAATACCTCCAGCTCGACCCGTAAAACTTCGTCTGTTTTCATCGAAAGATCGGTGGGCGCGTTCATGGGCGACTCAGTCTGTATTGTGGTGCTTATCACACAAGATAGTGTGTCAGGCTTTATCCGGCCAGACCTTGTGGACATCCTGGTTTCTTCCCATATTCTATAACATGCGGTTGCCAGAAAGGGGCCGCATAAGACGTCGCTTTGACAAAAAAGGACGAAAATACGTGTCGAAACTTACTCTTGGCTCATACCCGCATCTTTTGGGGTTCGAGCAGTTGGAACGCCTTCTGGAACGGTCTGCAAAGGCTGGCAATGAAGGATACCCGCCCTATAACATCGAACAGACTTCGGACTTTTCGTATCGCATCACACTGGCTGTAGCCGGTTTCGCGGAAGAAGATCTGTCGATTACCATCGAAGATCGCCAGTTGGTGATCCGGGGCCGTCAGCGCGACGACAGCGAAGGACGTATATTCCTTCATCGTGGCATCGCAGCGCGTCAATTCCAGCGCATGTTTGTGCTGGCAGATGGTGTTGAGGTCGGTGAGGCCATTATGGAAAACGGTCTGCTGCACGTGGATCTGACCCGGGCCGTACCGGAAACCGTGGTGCAAACGATCAACATAAGAAAGGGGTAAGAGCTATGAATACACCGATTGAACTGAATACCGAAGGCGACCGTATCGTCTACGTCAAAACGGTTGAAGTTGCGGATCTGCCTCGCGAAGTCCGTGAACAGGCAGGTGATCTGGCGCAACTGTATGCCGTCTACGACTCGGACGGTCAGCAATTGGCCTTGGTCGCTGACCGAAAACTGGCCTTTAACCTGGCCCGTGAGCATGACTTTTCACCGGTGGCCGTTCACTGAAACGGCCCCCTTGGCGATTTTCCCGTGACATCTGCGCCCCTGCAGGCGAGATATGCGAACCTGTGACGGTTAGCATGGCAGAAGGCGCGAGAAATGAGCTGGTTTGACTTTGATTGGGTAGATGCATTCAGCGACCGTGCTTTTGGCGGCAACGGATGCGCTGTGGTTCATGGCGGTGCAGCTCTGTCCGAGGACGTATGCATGGCCTATGTGCAAGAAACGTCTTTGGTAGAGTGCACATTCACCGGTCCGTCCGATGTGGCAGATGTCCGGGTTCGCTACTTTCTTGCCAGTCGTGAAATCCCATTTGCAGGGCACCCCACCATTGCCACTGTCGCGGCCATGCGGTCTCGGGGACTATTCCAAGGCAATTCTATGACTCTTGAAACTGGGGCGGGTATCGTCGCGATCCAGTTGAACGGTGACGAGATCGAAATGATACAGGTAGCACCGCAATTTGGTGCGCTGGTTCCTGTAGATCTGGTCGCTGCCGCGGTCAGCTTGCCTGAGGATGCGATCGTTTCTCCACCACAATTTGTGTCCACCGGTTTGCCCTTCTGTATCACTGTATTACGTGATCATGAGGCGCTACGCGCAGCACAGTTGAACGTGGCGGCTCTGCCTAAGGTTTCCGAGATGGCCGGGTTTTCCGGGTCGGATATGGCAGAGCCTTTTCTTGTGACCCTCAAAGGCGCAACCGAGGCAGGAGATACCTTTTCACGGCTGTTAATGGCGCCGCCCAGCCCGCCCGAAGATCCATTCACAGGCTCCGCGACTGGTGCGATGGCGGCATATCTTTGGAAGCACGGGTTAATGTCCAAGGACAGCTTTGTCGCAGAACAGGGGCACGACATGGGTCGCCCGGGTCAGGCAACTGTCACGCGGGTCGGGCCTGCGGATGCGATGACCGGAATACGGGTGGCTGGGCGTGGTCACGTTTTAATGCGTGGTCAGGTTGATTTACCTGAGATCATGAAATGACACAGCCCGCCATTGCCATCCTTCCCTATGGGCATCGGCTTGGGCCGAAACTGGCCACAGTCCCTTTATCCGAGCTTATTTGGCCCGAGGGGTGCCCTGATCGACTGATGGGGAAGACCGTTGGTGATCTGGAGGCCTCTGACCACCTGATAATGTACCCGAATTCGACCGTGCATCTGCGGTTGCGTCGGGGCACGCGTGCGAAGATCTCGTTGATGATGGGTGAACCTTCGGCTATCCACGGCAAGCATGATCGGATGCTTCGTCATACGTGGCGCCGGTTCTTCCGCGTTCTCACCTTTCACGAAGTTCTTCTGAATAGCATCCCGAACGCTGTGTTTCTGCCCTATGGGGTGACTATGGTGCCGGACTGGCAAAGTCTGGACGTATCAAAAACCAAATCGTGCTCGTTGATCGCCTCGGCCAAACGTGACCTGGAAGGGCATCAGTTGCGCCACAAAGTGATCGACTGGGTGCGTGAAGCTGATGCGGATGTTGATATTATGGGGCGCGGATACACGCCGTTTGAGCGTAAGTCCGATGGTTTGGCTCCGTATCGCTATTCTGTGGTGATCGAGAACGTGCAAGAGCGGAACTATTTCTCTGAAAAGCTGACTGACGCGATCCTGTGCTCAACAGTGCCAATTTACTGGGGCTGTCCAAATGTTGGTGATTTCTTCGACACATCAGGAATGATCGTCTGCAATTCCGATGCGGATATTCAACGTGCAATCCAATCGGTCTCAGCCGAGGATTACGCCACACGTTTGCCGCATCTGCAATCTATCCAGCAGCAAGCGGCAGAGTTTGGGGATTTTGAGCGGCGCGCGGTAATGGCGTTGAGACAAGAGCTTTAAGTCCAAAGGAAATAGGCTCTCTCTAGCGTTAATCTATCAAGATTGCTGGCTGGGATTTGATCTCGCTCCTGAACTATCAACTTGACGCTAAAGTGGCTGGTTCTGCTATGATTGCCCATATTTCCAAAAATTAACTTTACTGGAGGGCTGTTCCATGCCGCATCTTGTGACTTCGGAAAAGTACCAATCCGATGATATCGTGATTGAAGAGATATTGTTTGAGCTCGTTGACGGAGAGTTTTCCTTTCAAAGAATACTGGAGTCTTTTGATGCCGATACCTTGGTCGTTATTCAAAAGGTCTCAGGAGACGTTGAGGTCAAGACAGATATACCTTTAGAGGAACATCAGGAAAGCAACCTTGGTCAGATTTTCAGGGGAGCGACAAACGAGTCGATTAATTTGTTGTTCAGCTTTGTCTCACAAGGAGTCGCCAAAGTAAAAGTGATCGTTTCCCAAGTTCGTCGCGGTCTTGCCAATGCTTTCCGAGGATTTCCATGTAAGCTTTGCAAGCTGGCCGTTAAAACAATTATATCAACGATTTTAGTTCAGCTTGGTGTTCCAATCATACCAACAGGTGAGTTTGACTTAAAAGGCGTCGTGGCCAGTTTGACGAATGCGGCAGCCGATATTGCAAACGGCATGTACGGGCAAGTTGTAGAAGCCCTTTCCGGGCTACTTCCCAATAACTGGTGGAATGTCGTGCTGAACATTATGCATGGCGCGAACTGGCTATTGTCGGCAACAGACGCCTTGTTCGAAAAGATTTGTCGTCTTTTGGGGATGTGTCCCGCTGCACCTTCAACGGCAAACCCTTAGCGCCAACGTTGCGAACCAATCACTAAATGGTTGGTCTCCGCATGAACGCAGTGAAATGACGCGGTGAATAGAAAATCCGCCTTTAAAGTAAAAAAGGCCCTCGGAGTACGAGGGCCTTTTGCAGTTCAGTCTTTCCGATTTTAGGACGCAGCGATCAGGCCCATGCTTTCCAGCTTGAGCAGCACCTGATGGGCGCAGTTGTCGACGTCCACGTTCTCAGTCTCGACGCTCAACTCGGGGTTTGCTGGCACGTCATATGGGTCCGAAATTCCTGTGAACTCTTTGATCTTTCCTTCACGCGCCAGCTTATACAGGCCTTTGCGGTCGCGGCGTTCGCATTCCTCGATTGAGGTTGCGACGTGTACTTCGCAGAACGCACCGAACTGTTCAATATCCTCGCGAACCGCGCGGCGTGTGGTTGCGTAAGGCGCAATCGGAGCACAGATGGCGATACCGCCGTTCTTAGTGATCTCAGAGGCAACGTAACCGATACGACGGATGTTCAGGTCGCGGTGCTCTTTCGAGAAGCCCAGCTCAGACGACAGGTTCTTACGAACAATGTCACCATCCAGCAGCGTCACCGGACGGCCACCCATCTCCATCAGCTTGACCATAAGGGCGTTCGCAATTGTGGATTTGCCCGAGCCTGAGAAACCGGTGAAGAACACGGTAAAGCCTTGCTGGCTGCGCGGCGGCTTGGTCTTGCGCAGTTCGGCGACAACCTCGGGGAAGCTGAACCATTCGGGGATTTCCAGACCTTCGGCCAGACGGCGGCGCAGTTCGGTGCCCGAGATGTTCAGGATCGTGACGTTGTCCTTGTCCGCAATCTCGTCATTGGGCTCGTACTGGGCGCGTTCCTGCACATAAACCATGTGTTTGAAGTCGACCATTTCGATGCCGATTTCATCCTGGAATTTACGGAACAGATCTTGTGCATCGTAAGGGCCATAGAAGTCTTCGCCTTGGCTGTTTTTGCCTGGGCCAGCGTGGTCACGGCCAACGATGAAGTGGGTGCAGCCGTGGTTGGCGCGGATCAGGCCGTGCCAAACAGCTTCACGAGGGCCAGCCATACGCATCGCCAGGTTCAGCAGCGACATCGAGGTGGTCGATGCAGGATACTTGTCCAGAACGGCTTCGTAGCAACGAACGCGGGTAAAGTGGTCAACGTCGCCCGGTTTGGTCATGCCAACAACCGGATGGATCAGCAGGTTGGCCTGCGCTTCTTTCGCTGCGCGGAAGGTCAGTTCCTGGTGCGCGCGGTGCAGAGGGTTCCGGGTTTGGAATGCAACAATGCGGCGCCAGCCCAGCTTGCGGAAGTAAGCGCGCAGCTCGTTCGGCGTGTCGCGGCGGGCACGGAAGTCATAGTGAACGGGTTGCTGGATGCCAGTGACGGGGCCGCCCAGATAGACCTTGCCGGCAACGTTGTGCAGGTAGTTCACAGCCGGGTGCGCATCATCATCCGCACCGAAAACCATTTCCGCTTCGCGAGCTTTGTTCGGAGTCCAGCGGTCAGTTACGGTCATGGTGCCGAGGATGACACCTTCCTGATCGCGCAGTGCGATATCCTGGCCCAGCTCAATGGTTTCGGCAAAATCTTCGCTGACGTCCAAAGTGATCGGCATCGGCCAC
This sequence comes from Ruegeria sp. BE9, assembly GCF_056538765.1. NCBI lineage: Bacteria > Pseudomonadati > Pseudomonadota > Alphaproteobacteria > Rhodobacterales > Roseobacteraceae > Ruegeria > Ruegeria sp. BE9. Next base: position 433,547 of record NZ_JBQFTS010000002.1, read on the forward strand.
AGGGTGCCGTCTTCCAGACGCATGTTTTCGACGACGTTGTTGTAGTCGGCCTCAGACAAAAAGCCTTTGAGCGGGTTGAACCCACCGTTCATCAATAGTTCCAAATCGCAAATCTGACGTGGGCTCAGGTCCCAGCTGGTCAGGTCGGCGGCTTCTACTTTTAGCTTTTGGGCCGACTCATACGATACATAAAGTTCAGGGATCGGAGCCAGATTGCTTAACATCGTCATAGGAATACTCTTGTCGAAGTTCGGTTTTACCGGTGATTCAGGGATAGTTGCGGGGCATGTGCCCCGAGTGCAGTTCGAAGTCCATATACATTCACGAAATTAAGGACGATATGCGCGGTTTTTACCCGGATTGGAAGGATTTTTCGGTCTCGGCGTTTTTTGGCGACTTACTTCCCGCTCGCGCGCCACTGAAGTGCAAATTCAGCACGTGTGTTCCTACTCCGCAGGGATCGACAGTATTTCCGAAGCACTTGCCACTGGTAGGGCAAGAACGGGGCGCGTCACCCCCCGCAATTCAAAGGTTTTCATGCCACTCTGATCACCGTCAAAACCCGCGGCTTGCAGCAATTCGTCAGAAACCAAGAGTTCCACACCCAGCCCTTTGGTCTCACCTTCCAAGCGGCTGGCTACGTTAACAGCGTCTCCGATTATCGTACGGGCAGCGTTCCCAGCGGCGCCGATCTCCCCAAGAACCAGATCACCCAGATGCAGGCCCATGCCGATGCGGATACGTGGGCTGTCTTCCCCGTCGAGTTGCTGGTTAAACCGTTCAAGCGCGCGACTTACGTCTGCGGCCGCTTTCAACGCTGCCCGGGCTGAGCTTTCGGCATCGGGTGTTTCGAATACGGCCAAGAGACCGTCACCCATATATTTGTCTACCACCCCACCATCCGCAGTGATTGCCGGAACGATTGCGTCGAAGAACCGGTTCAACAAGAACACGATGTCATAAGGTAGTTGGCCTGTGGTGCGAGAGGTGAAGCCGCGCATGTCCAGAAACAAAACCGCCAATTTACGTTCTTGTCCCTGACTCGCGTGCGCCCTGTGACGTCCTCCGTCCGGGCGGAACATGCGAAATGCTGTTAGCGGTTCGGTTGGACGTATTTGGCACGCCAGTCGCGCACCATGCGGAGCACCAACCGCGGCGAGGCTGCGAGCTTCGATCTCGCTGGGGGCGGGAAGCTGATCAGCGCCATCCTCTACGATCACTCGGCAGGTCGTACAGCGGCCCTTGCCTCCGCACAGGGCAGTGTGGGGAATGCCATTGGCCTGCGAAATTTCAAGCAAGGTCATACCTTTTTCGGCGACAACCTCTGGGCCTTCGACATATTTGACCCTCACGGAATGTCTGCGACGCCAAAGCTTGCGGATTGCATAAACTGCCAATGCCGTCGCCATCGCGATCCAGAAAGCCATCAGCGCATTGTCTTTGACGCTGAACATGGCCTCAAATTCCTCGGGTGATGGCCAGTTGTAGTGCTCGATATATTGTTCGCGTAGGAAAGGGTCGGCGAAATCTGCCCATATGCGTCGCCCCTCGGTCAGCAACCCGGCCAGCGCAAATGATGGGATAAATACGGCGACACCGATCAGATAGGGAACCGTTTTTGACCACCATCTGGTCAACCGCAGCCACCTGTGCAAACCGATGCAGCCATGAACCCAGACCAGCAGCAACAGCAGGCTCTGCGTCCAGATGACGGAGCTTGGCCACATCAGGATGATGATGTAGCCCATCTCGTCATTTACATCATATATTTCATGCGCATAGCGCGTTTGCACGATGTGAGAGATAAGCTGCAGTGGGATCAATAACCCTAGCACAACCTGCAGGCCGGTTGCAAAAGGCATACGCAGTGTTCTGCGCTGACTTATCGCATGCAACGCCAGCCCGGCGTGCAAAAGCAGAGCGACATACAAAACCACACTTATTGCATCGTGCCGGGTGACAGACTTTCGGCCATCCTGCATTCCATGCAGGTAGTCGGTGTGAAACAGACCCAGTCCAATATTGATGAAATGGAAAAAGGCAAAGGTAAACAGGACCAGGCCGCTGCCGATCCTCAGCCGGGTTGCCCACCCGCCTTGCCATAGAACGCTATTCAATCAAATCACCTGCATTCGCTTTGCTTGCGCCCGATTCTGATACGGGCGCGCGAACGGGTCAAGCTAAGGGTTGGAGTATGGCGGAACCCAAGCGGTTGCTGCTGCGTCTGCTTGGATCAGGTCAGGAGAGACACGAAACAACACGATGTGGCTGAGCTCGGGGCGCGAGCGTGAGCTGTAAATTAGCCCATCAGCACCGCCGCGGCGGGCGTCGTCGGAAAAAGCCCATGTTGGCGAGCGGTCTTGCGTATCTCGAAGATTTTGCCAGACAATTGAGGCATCGCGCCGCCCGCGCAGATCGACCAGACGTGCGCCATCAATCCGGGCGCGCTGCAAAACGCGCGGTGGGTCGTCGTCCGAAACATACCTCCGGATCGCGACGCCTGCACCCTCTGCGCTGAGAGAGGCATACAGCGCCATCTGGCTTGCGTAATGAAAACGCCCCTCGGGCGCCTTCGCAGGGGCCAGAGGGGCGTCGATCTGCGACAGAAATAGAATTCTCCAGACAGGGCCGGAGAATTCCATCATTGATTATTCCTGCTCTGCCAGAAAGCGTTCTGCGTCCAGAGCGGCCATGCAGCCCATGCCAGCGCTGGTAACGGCCTGACGATACAAATGGTCGGTCAGGTCACCTGCTGCGAACACACCAGGAACCGAAGTTTCGGTCGAACCCGGCTTGGTCACTACATATCCGCCCATATGTGTTTCCAGCGTGTCCTTGACCAGTTCGTTTGCAGGCGCATGGCCGATGGCAACAAAGACGCCCTTGCATGGAATCTCGGTGATTTCGCCGGTTTTCACATTCTTAACCCGAACGCCTTCGACGCCCAGAGGAGCATCGGTCCCGATGACTTCCTCCAGTTCGTGGAACCACAGAGGTTCGATCTTTTCATGCTTCAACAGGCGATCCTGCAGAATTTTCTCGGCGCGCAGCTCATCGCGGCGGTGGATCAGTGTGACCTTGCTTGCGAAATTGGTCAGGAACAACGCTTCTTCTACGGCGGTATTGCCGCCGCCGATGACCACGATCTCCTGCCCGCGATAGAAAAAGCCGTCGCATGTGGCGCAAGCCGAAACACCAAAGCCTTTGAATTTCTCTTCCGACGGCAGGCCCAGCCATTTGGCACGAGCGCCGGTGGCAAGAATAACTGCGTCAGCTGTGTAGGTGTTGCCGCTGTCGCCCTTGGCCGTGAATGGGCGTTTGGAAATGTCCAATTCGTTGATGATGTCGCCGATAACTTCGCAACCCATCGCCTTGGCGTGGTCCTGCATGCGCACCATCAGATCAGGGCCCTGAACCTCGGTGTCGCCGGGCCAGTTCTCGACCTCGGTGGTAGTGGTGAGCTGACCGCCGGGTTCAATGCCTTGAACCAAGATTGGCTCTAACATCGCGCGGCTGGCATAGACACCCGCTGTATAACCGGCCGGTCCCGACCCAATGATCAGAACCTTGGTGTGACGTGTTTCGGCCATGGTACCCCCAACTCGATCTGCCTGATTTGGGCCCGCGGCCCCTGACGGATGGATATAGCGACCACTTGGCAGGGCTTAAAGCCCCTTCCTGTTTGGTAACCGTTATGCGTTGAGGGTATGGCGCTGAAAAAAAGCACATTGAAAATAAACAATATTGCGCATGCGCGAAAGATTATTGCGCATCCTCTGGGTGCTGATATAACAACCGAAAAATCAGGAGCTTTTGATGGTCGCGACACGGCTGGATGAGATTGACCGCAAGATTCTGGCGGAATTGCAGGCAGACGGTCGAATGACCAATGTCGAATTGGCAAAACGTGTGGGCATTTCAGCCCCTCCGTGCCTGCGTCGCGTGCGTACCCTGGAAGAATCCGGCCTTATCCGCGGTTATCATGCAGAAGTGAACTCACGCGAGCTGGGTTTTGAAGTTCAAGTCTTTGCAATGGTCGGTCTGGAAAGCCAGGCCGAATCCGAGCTGACAGCTTTTGAAGAGCGTTGCCGCGAATGGCCGTTGGTTCGGGAATGCCACATGCTGAACGGCGAGGTTGACTTTATCCTGAAGTGTGTTGCGCCGGATCTCAGCAGCTTTCAGCAATTCCTGACCGGTGATCTATTGACCACACCGAACGTGGCTAGTGTCAAAACTTCGCTGGTTATTCGCGGCGCAAAAGACGAACCCGGCGTGCCTTTCGACGTTCTGGAAGAACGAATGAGCCGGACGGCGTGAACATCATCCGCTTTGACTGATGTTTTGACGGCGGCAGGAAGGCCGCGACCGTCAGCGAAAGAACCCAACTTATTATTAGCTGCATAATGCCCCCACATTGCAGTACGTGTTAACCCTCAGGCGGTTATGGCGTCTACCTCTCCATCTCCGGCGCGCGGCATGGCCAGTGGCCCAAAATCGTTCAGCGATTCGACGTGTGCGAAGAGATTCAGGTAAATCGATCGCAGGGAATGACTCACCTTACGGACGGCGTTGACGCCTGGATGGTAGGTTTCGAATTGTAACCCGTCGACGCGAATGACCGAGTGGCGTTTCATGCAGATATGAAACAACTCGATCGGAGTCGGCGGCATGGTTTCGATAACACTCATCCCATCCTGAAATTCATAGACCGGAGTCAGCACCTGATCGTCACCGTGGATGTGCCGCAAGTGAGCAGGTGTTCCCAACAACCGGGCTGCTGGGCCTGCGATAACCCCGGATAGTGGTTTTTGCATGCCAAAGGTGTCAGCCATGATCCGTGTCAAAGGGCGTGTCCGACCTCGCGAATCTTCTCGTCCCGGAATCAGTGTTACAGAACCTTTCCAAAGCACGGTCTCAGAAGAGCCGTCCTGGGTAAGAACGCTGTCCCCGGGCAAAAGGTCTTCGATTGCCATTGGGCCGCTTTCTGTCTCCACAAGGGACCCACGGGTAAAGGCGCAGAACGCATCTTCGAACATCGGCAGGGCAGGGGCCACGTGGCGCGTCTGCACAACATCTCCGTTTTTCATCAGCGTGCTGACTTCGTAGCGGCGCAACTGCGCCTTCTGTTGCGTCGTTGGCCTAGGTGCGTCGCGCAGAAAAGCCGATGTTTCAAGGGCGTTTCTGGCAGCGCGTGATAGAGAACTTGGAATACTCATGTTTTTTGGGTCCCCTCTATTGCACGATCAGATCGGCCGAACCCCCGTACGGGCCCAACTGAACGGTTTTTGCTTTGCCTTGCTTGAGAAGGGTGACCACAGGACGGCGGTCTAACCGACCGCGCATCGCGAAGATGTATTTCATACTTTTGGTCAACGTACTGACCCCCCAGACAAACTCGTAACAACGCAGGCGACAATTGCCTACGCACACACGCCCCAAATCCGTACCGCGAAAAACTGGCGGCAGGTCGCACATCGGATCGGAGCACCCCTCCGGTGTGCGTTTCACCACGAGAGCCAGCAGCTCGGCTCCCTTGGGTCTTCATAGTCAGCGCCGAGCCGCCAAGCGGCGTGCAACCCTGACCGAATGACTGGAAACCCGTTTCCACGGCATCTCCAGTTTTTGCTCTCTGGTGGCCGCTACAACGGCGTCGAGAAAGCGAGATTTTACCTTCATGTTTTTGTCCTGCTCGTTTGGAGGCTTGTGCTCCATTTTTCCATCTCTACCTTAGGCTGTCGCACCAATGCGGCGGTGATAAGGCTGATCCGGGTTGAATTCAGGACAAACGAAGTATGGCAGTTCCCCTTTTCTAAAGACGTCGCGCTCTTAAGCAGGGCTGACCCTTAAACGCCTGAGAGCGGACAATAAATACAAAAGTCCTCTCATATAGATAGACACAAGAAATGTGGCGAAAAAGCGGCAGACCTGCTGTGACAGTGTGCAGGCCTATAACTTGATGGCAGAAATGAGACGGCCATAGTCGGCTTCATTTGCGTGTGTCGACCGGCGATAGGAATAGAATCTGTCCGGATCTGAATATGTGCAGTGACGAGTCCACTCTGCCTGACCGACACCAGCCTGCCGCAATTTATGGAGTCCGAATGCGGGCAGGTCGAACTGAAGCCTGTCGCCGTTTCCGTTGGCGAAAAACTGCAGGTTATCAGGAGAGTCAGCCACAAAATCATCCAGAAATTCCGGCCCGACCTCATAAGCCTTCTGCGAGATCGTCGGCCCAATGACCGCTGAAATGTTTGCGCGGTTGGCCCCCAAAGCCTCCATGGCGTCCAATGTTGCCTCAAGCACGCCATCCAGTGCGCCACGCCATCCGGCATGGGCCGCGCCGATCACGTTTGCGTGTGTGTCGGCGAAAAGAACCGGCTGGCAATCTGCTGTGAGAATCGTCAGCGCTAGGCCGGGAGATGCCGTAACGACCGCGTCAGCCTTTGGCTTTTCACCATTGATCGGGCCATCGACGGTTATGACAGTAGGGGAATGCACCTGGTGGACGCCGATCAGCGAATCCGGCGCAACATCCATCGCATCAGCCACACGATTGCGATTTATAGTGACGGCTTCGGTTTGGTCGGAAGATCCGTAACCGCAATTCAGGCCCGCAAACACCCCGGACGAAGCCCCGCCGCGTCGGCTAAAGAACCCGTGACGAACGGGTGACAACATATCCGAGGTTAGAATTTCCAATGTCATGGTTCCAGTCCCGGTGGCGGCGAAGAGGGGGAAGGGTACAGGCCCAGCACTTTGAACAGGTTTCCCATTTCCTCGGGGTGCGTCAACCGGCGATGTGCGGCAACCAGCGTATCAAGCTCGGACCCGCCGAGCGGCGCGGCCAGCGCTTGCGCGCGGGCGGTGATTCCCAAGCGCTCTAGGAAAACGCCTTGCGGCGTCAGGCGTGTGTAAGCGCACCCTGCTGCCCGTGTGGCCAAAGCAAGGGGCTCAAAATCAACATGGGCCGTCAAATCCGACCGACCTGGCGATTCTAATGGAGCGACGTGTTCATGCGCCTTCAAAGCCTGCAGTGTATCACCTAGCGAATGCCAATCCCCGTAATCCACGATCAGACCGGCGCCACCGTGAGTCGCGATTCGGCCCGCAATAACGGTAATGATCGGGATAGCCGCAGCACAGATTTCGACAAGGTCACCATCTTTGGTGTCCTCCAGTCGCCCCTTCAGCGCGATCTGCGTGGCGTGCGGACCCAGCCCAAAGGCGAGCTCCCGGTTTTCCGCTCCAACCAAACGTTCGCGCCACCCGTCGCCATCTCTTAGAAACTGGCGGATGGGCAAGGCATCGAAAAACTCGTTGGCGACCAGAAGCAAAGGCGCTTCGGGTAAATCCGAGATCGAATCAATCCAGCTCGGAGCGTAGTCTTTCAAGTTCGCGGCCTGAATATCTCGCAGGGTAGGTGATGCCTCGAACAGCACCACTTGGGCGGCATTATGAAAGCCCGGCACATTGCGCGTGGCACGAAGAATATCGGCCATAAGCGTTCCACGACCCGGACCAAGTTCCGCTAAAACAAAGTGATCGGGGTGGCCTTGATCCAGCCAGCTTTGGGCAAGGCTCAAACCAACCAGTTCTCCGAACATCTGGCTGATTTCGGGCGCAGTTACAAAGTCACCTTGTGCGCCCAGTGGATCGCGGTTGGTGTAGTAACCGTACTCTGGGTGCAAAAGGCATTCTGCCATGTAATCGGCCACACTCATCGGGCCGTCTTGGGCTATGCGCTCCAGCAGATGATCGGTCAGGGTCATGATGTTGATCTTGCCCGCAAGGCAAACCACAGGCCAAGGGCAATCATAGGTACTGACAGTAGTTGCCCCATAGTCAGGCCATAACCGCCTATATGCCAGGCCAGTCCCAGTGGGTTACCGGCCGAGATAAACTGTGCGTCCGGCTGGCGGAAGAATTCGACGATGAATCGAGAGGCACCATAACCTGCAAGAAATATGCCCATGATGAAGCCCGGTTTCTGAAGAGCTTTGCGTCGATACACCAACCACAAAAGCAGGGCGCCCAGCAGAAGACCCTCCAAGGCGGCCTCGTACAGCTGTGAAGGGTGGCGCGCGCACATGCCAGCCAGGACACCTGGGCAATCCTGAGCTGCTGAGCCGGGGAAAATCACTGCCCAAGGCAGTTCGCTTGGTCGCCCCCAAAGTTCGGCGTTGATGAAATTCGCCAGCCGTCCCAACAGCAACCCTGGTGGTACTGTATGCGCGATAAGGTCTGCCATCGAGAGAACTGGGACTTGGTGGCGCCGCGCATATAAGTATGAAGCGATGACGACACCCAAAAGGCCGCCGTGGAACGCCATCCCACCCTGCCACACCTTTAGAATCTCGGCAGGGTTCGCAAGATAGTACGCAGGTTGGTAGAACAGGACAAACCCGAGCCGACCACCCAAAATCACCCCGAGGATGATCCAAGTGATCAGGTCCTCCAGTTGTTCTGGTTTCATCGGCGGCGTTTTGTCTGGCCAAAGCGCAGGGCGTTTCAACGCCATCACCCCCATGCGCCACGCGATTAAGATGCCGGCGATATATGCCAGTGCATACCACCTGAGGGCGAATTCCATCCCGAACAATGAGATCGAGAACAATTCGGGCGACATATCGGGAAAATTCAGAACAGCCTGCATGTGCGTCTCATTGCCCGGGGTTTACCGGGCAAGTCAACCTTGAGCCCGGACCAATCTTTACCCATATAGAGACCAACCGCGATATCGGAGTAAAGCCATGCAAACCCGCAACAAGATTCTCGACGACGTTTCCCAGCTTATGACCAATGCCATGGGCGTAGCACAGGGCGCGCGGGAAGAGGCCGAGAATGCGATGAAGTCGATGATTGATCGTTGGCTTGCTGACCGTGATTTCGTAACGCGCGAGGAATTCGACGCTGTTCGGGCGATGGCTCAGAAGGCACGAGAAGAGAACGCAGCACTTGAATCACGCATTGCTGCACTTGAAGCCAAACTGGACAAGTAACGCGCATTCTCAGAATTTTCGAAAAAAGCCATGCGCCGCGCAATCCAAAGACGGGTTGTGCGGTGTTGTGTATCTTGCCGCCTTGCGAAATTTAATCAAGGCAAAGCTGCGGGCGATGCCAATATTTTGATCGCCGTTGCTATTCGTCCACAACTTATTGCTGTTATCCCCAATAAATAGGGTTGCCAGAAGTGTGTGGGCATCGCACCATATTTAGTACAGGCCTATGGGGGAAGCCCGGTTTGTAGAGCAGGCAACTAGCGCTGGGGCGCTGCCAGCCCCAAAATGCTAGAAAATAGTGAGGTGGTATTATGGCCCTTTCCGAGCAGTTTCTCGAAGAAGACCTTCATCCAATCGATATTGTTGAACATCTTGCCGAACACCACGACTGGGACTTTGACCGGATCGGGGATGACCAGATCGCAATGGCTGTCGAAGGGCAGTGGCGGACATACTCGATTACTCTGGCCTGGTCGAACTATGACGAAACCCTGCGGATGGTTTGTTCCTTTGAAATGGAGCCTCCGTCCGAACGCGAAACACAGCTGTATGAGCTGCTGAACAAGATGAACGACCAGTGCTGGGCCGGTGCGTTTACCTACTGGGCCAACCAAAAGCTGATGGTCTATCGCTATGGTCTGGTTCTGGCCGGTGGCCAGACGGCCAGCCCCGAGCAGATAGATACTTTGATCAACGCGGCGGTACTGAGCGCCGAGCGCTTCTACCCGGCAATCCAATTGGTAACGTGGGGCAACCGTACCCCTGAAGATGCAATGCAAGTCGCCATTGCAGAGGCCTACGGCCGCGCGTAAAGCTTTGCCCCAAGCCGAATAAGGGGAGGGGCAATCATGGACATGTCACGCGTCGCCGAGCAGGGGCTGGTTCTTCTGGGATGCGGCAAGATGGGATCGGCCATGCTCGCTGGATGGTTGGAGCATGGCCTTCCTGCGTCATCCGTCTGGGTGATCGACCCGTACCCCTCGGATTGGTTGAAGACGCTGGGCGTCAATATCAACACTCCGTTGCCAGAAGCTCCCGCAGTGGTGTTGGTCGCCGTCAAGCCGCAGATGATGGGCGAAGCACTACCTGCTATCAAAGCGCTGGGTGGCGGAGGCAGCCTGTTTGTTTCCGTCGCGGCGGGCACTTCCATTGCCACGTTCGAATCTGTTTTAGGCGAAGGCACGCCGATCGTGCGCGCGATGCCGAACACGCCGGCTGCGATCCGCCAGGGAGTCACGGCTTTGATCGGGAACTCATTTGCCTCGGACGCAGACGTCGTGCTGGCAGAAAATCTGCTTTCGGCGATTGGAGAAACCGTCCTTCTTGAAGACGAAGCGCAAATGGACGCCGTCACTGGTCTTAGCGGTTCTGGCCCGGCCTATGTCTTTCATTTGATCGAAACGCTGGCCGCTGCGGGTCAGGCGCAGGGGTTACCCCATGAGCTGGCGATGAAGCTGGCCAAGTCTACCGTTGCCGGGGCAGGTGCCTTGGCGATGGCGGCCGAGGAAGATCCTTCTCAACTGCGTATCAACGTGACTTCGCCAAATGGCACCACGCAGGCCGCGCTTGAGGTGTTGATGCACGAGGAGGAGGGCTTCCCCGACTTGCTGCACCGGGCCGTCAAGGCCGCAACTGACCGATCCAAGGAGCTTTCCCGTGAGTGAGATAACGTTCGACGAATTCCTCAAGGTCGATATCCGCGTAGGTGAGGTGACCCGCGCCGAACCCTATCCCGAAGCTCGCAAGCCCGCCATCAAGATGTGGATCGACTTTGGCGATGAAATTGGTGAGCGAAAGACCTCGGCGCAAGTCACGGCGCATTACGTCCCGGCGACGCTGGTGGGGAAGCAGGTTATGGCCGTTGTGAATTTCCCTCCGCGCCAGATCGGCAAGTTCATGTCCGAGGTTCTGGTGCTGGGTTTGCCCGATGAGAACGGGGAAATCGTCTTGATTGGCCCGGATGGTGAGGTTCCCATCGGCGGACGGATGCACTGATGAAACTTCTTATTGCCCGCCCGATGACAGAAGCCGTCGAGGCTCGTGCCCGAGCCGAGTTCGATGTCCAAATTCGCAGTGAAACGCTGCCGATGACCCGTGATGAGATGCTACTGGCGCTCAGAGATTTCGATGTGGTCGTGCCAACGTTGGGCGATCAGTTTTCATCTCAGGTGTTCGCCGACGTGCCCAATCCCCGCTGCAAATTGCTGGCGAATTTCGGCGTTGGCTACAATCATATCGACGTGGACGCGGCCCGCGCCGCCGGCATTGCCGTCACCAACACACCCGGCGCGGTGACCGATGCCACCGCCGACATCGCCATGACCTTGCTGCTTTCTACCGCCCGCCGCGCGGGAGAGGGCGAAAGGCTGGTCCGCGCTGGCGACTGGCAGGGCTGGCACCCGACGCAAATGCTGGGCCACCACGTCACCAGTAAGCGGGTCGGTATCGTCGGTATGGGCCGCATTGGTCAGGCCATCGCGCAACGGTGTCATTTCGGGTTCGGAATGCAAGTCGCGTACCAGTCGCGCAGCCCGAAAGATTTGGACTTTCCTGCCGTGTACACCAGCGATCTGAAGGCATTGGCCGGATCTGTCGATTTCCTGATCCTTGCCGTCCCCGGTGGTGTCGAAACACGCCACCTGATCGACGCTTTGGTTCTTGGGGCGATGAACCCTTCGGCCATTCTGATAAATATCGCGCGTGGGGAGGTCGTTGACGAAACCGCCCTGATTGCCGCGCTGCAATCGGGTGAGATCGCAGGCGCAGGGCTGGATGTCTACGAATTTGAACCCAACGTTCCTCAAGCTCTGCGCGACATGCAAAACGTGACCCTTCTGCCCCATCTGGGCACAGCTACCGAGGAAGTGCGCACCGATATGGGGCACATGGCCCTCGACAACGTCGCTGCCTTTGTTGCGGGGCGCCCGTTGCCTAACCCCGTCTAGCTTCCGACTGCTTCGCGCCAGTGTTTGCGGCAGAGGGAAACATACGTTTCATTCCCGCCGATCTGAACCTGCGCACCCTCGGTGATGGCATTGCCGTTCTCATCCTGTCGAATCACCATGGTCGCCTTGCGGCCGCACTTGCAGATGGTTCGGACTTCTCGCATTTCATCAGCCAGTGCCAAAAGCGCAGCTGATCCCGGGAAAAGGCGGCCCTGAAAATCCACCCGCAAACCGTAGGCCAACACTGGTACGGACAGGTCATCCACCGCTCGAGCCAACTGCCAGACCTGATCTTCGGTCAGAAACTGGGCCTCGTCGACGAAAACGCAGGCAATTTTGCCTTGGCTCAGACGTTGTTCGATCATGGTGAATACGTCGTCTTTGGCCGAGAACGTTTTGGCGTCGGCGGCAATGCCGATCCGGGACGCGATCTTGCCAACACCTGCACGCCCATCAAGGGCTGCAGTCATCAGAAAAGTGTCCATGCCGCTCTCACGGTAGTTGTGAGACGCCTGCAGCAACGCGGTCGATTTGCCGGCGTTCATGGTCGAATAATTGAAATACAGTTTTGCCATGCGCCCGGGTCTAAATGCCCGGTCCGGCCTGAGCAAGGTCTCAAAACAGGGAAAATAAATGACGTCGCCGTTGTCGTTGCAGAGGCAGAGCGTACGCTCAGTGGGGATGGAACCCCTGCGCTCACAACAGCGACGCCGTAGGCCAACAAGCGGCCTTCACCAAACGAGGTTAATATTCTGCCTCGCAAACACTCACTACCGGCCGGAACTGCCGCCACTCACTCACAAAACCCCTGCATATCTGAGGGATAGCCAACATATGCCATTTCAATTATGACTCGAGTATGGGAAATTTTTATTCCCTTTCCCCCGCAGTGGCAGATCTTGTGGGTAAGGCAGGCAGAAAAGGTAAAAACATGGCAGATATCGGGGCCTATCTGAAAAAGCACACCGAAGCATTGGTTAAAGACGTTGGAATCGAGTCCGCTTGCGAGATTACAGGAAAGTCTAAGGCGACACTCGGCCGTTACTATTCAGACAATGCGGAACACGCTGACCGGTTTATGCCGGTGGATGCCGTCGCACGACTTGAGGCTGTTTCAAATTTCCCTCATGTCACCTCAGCGCTGGCTGACCTCAAGAACATCACTCTGTCTTATGACGGTCGCAATTCCGACAAGCCACGAACCGGTGGAGTGAACTCTGACGTTATCGCGCTAAGCCAGCGGTTTGCGATGCTGATGACCGAATACCAGGCCGCTATCGAAGACGGTATTATCACTGTAAACGAGGCCAAGCGTCTGCTGAAAGAAACAAGCTTGTTGCAGCAGGTGTTGATTGAAATGAAGCTGCATCTAGAAGAAGAAAGCGTCAGCTGAGCCAAAAGGTTTCAACGCATTTGCCCTACTGGGAGGAGCGTAGGTCCTAAGATTTGGAGTTGCTTTGGTTCGACACGACCTTGGCGTTCCAGGCATCGTTTTCAGCAACCATGTCTTGGTCTGGCTCTGGCAGCGAGCCTATTCGATCAGCGAAACTGCAAGCGTATCTGTGGTTGATTTGCAGGGTAGGTGGGGCAATCTCTGGGTCGTCAAGCGTTCCGGTCGCGATTTCAATTTCGTCATCATCGAAATTTTCCAAGCTCAAAGGTGTTCCGCAGTCGCCGCAAAACCCACGTTGACTTATGTTCGAGCTGGCAAACAAGCGCCGTTTTCCGGATATCCATTCTAAGCCGTTCGCAATGACCAGCGGCGCATAGAACGCTCCAAAGGCGCGCTGGCACATGCGACAGTGGCAAATTGAGGAACGGCCTAAGGATGCAATACGGTATCGTACCGCGCCGCATTGGCATCCTCCGGTTATGGACGTTTCCTTTTGCATGAATCCATGATTGCATCCGAAACTACGGCGCGTCCACATGAGAAGGCCTAACGTTTAACGCGCCAAGCCTTCAAAATGCTGTGTGCGAAAGTCGCCCTAGCGATGTTGCAGAAGGTTCTTGGGCTTTAGTCGTGCCGCTTTACGATCACGGATCCGACTGAATAGCCCGCGCCGAACGAGCAGATCAGACCAACATCCCCGTCCGCCAAATCATCGGAATACTTAGAGAATGCGATGATCGATCCGGCTGAGGACGTGTTTGCGTAGTCCTGCAGGATGTTGGGCTGCTCACCGGCCTCAGGTTCACGACCTAGAACTTTCTTCCCAATGAAATCGTTCATTGTTTTATTGGCTTGGTGTAGCCAAAGGCGTTTCAGGTCGTCGCTGGCAATGCCCTCAGCCTCCATGTGGTCGGCAATGTGCTTGCTGACCATAGGAAGCACTTCTTTGAACACTTTGCGGCCGTTCTGCATAAACTGCATGTCACGGCGGTCAACTACGCCATCCGGGCGTGATCGACGCAGGAAGCCATTGTTGTTTCTGATGTTGTTCGAAAAAGACGTGGCGCAACGGGTTGAAAGAACCTCGAAGTACGGCCCTGTGGCTTCTTCTTTTCGTTCGATAAGCGTCGCTGTGGCGACATCGCCGAAAATGAAATGGCAGTCTCGGTCGCGCCATTCCAAATGCCCCGAGCAAATTTCAGGATTTACTACGAGCGCAGACCGGACCGAGCCTGAGCGGATCATGTCTGCCGCCGCCTGGATGCCAAATGTTGCCGAAGAGCAGGCGACATTCATGTCGAAACCAAAACCGTTGATCCCCAGAGCTTGCTGAATCTCAATTGCAATCGCCGGGTATGCCCGTTCGTGGTTCGAGGCGGCGCAGATCACAAGATCTACGTCTTCGGCATTGCGACCCGCTTGGGCCAGCGCTTTTTTGCATGCGTCCACAGCCATCTCAGTCATGATGCCGGGCTCATCATCGCTTCGCTGGCGCAGCAAGGGGTGCATCACGTCCGGGTCCAGAACACCGGACTTATCCATCACATAACGGTTTTCGATGCCAGAAGCCTTGAGGATGAATGCCTCAGATGAATGCTGCATTGGCTCCATCTCACCAGCCGCGATCGCGTCGGCATTCGCAGCGTTCTGCTTGTCGGCGTAGGCGTTGAAAGCGGCAACAAGCTCGGCATTGGTGATGATGTTCTCGGGGGTGAAAACACCTGTGCCGGTGATAGCGGGCGTGTACATGGCTGGTCCTGGACGTTTCGAGTTTGCCTAAAATGCAGCCACAACTGGTTTTGATCAAGAGAGGATGACCTAACGGAATATGGGTAGTTAGGTCAAATTCAACTTCACATCTTGAATAGTTCAGAAAGTGAAGTATATGACGCGTCTGACGTGTGCGGAGCGCTCATATGCAAGACGATATCAGCACCAGACTTGGCCGACTAAGCCCCGAGATCCAAGCGATCATGGGGGTGTATGCGCTATACTGGAAACTCGAAGAAACCTTTGACTGTATAGAAACAGACCTGAGCCATCAGGAATGTCACATGCTGATCAAACTGGATCAGCCTAAGCGCATGGGTGTTCTGGCCGCCGATATGCTGAGCGTGCCGTCAACAATCACTGCTACGGCCGATAACCTTGAGAAGTCAGGGTTACTGACCCGACAGCGTGATCCTGATGATCGTCGTGCTTGGCTCTTGGTTCTGACTGAGCAGGGCGAAGAAGCGCGCAACATGCTGGTCTCTGAGGCCGGTGACCTGTTCCACCGCGCGTCTGGGTTGGATGCGGATGAGACCGCTGAATTTGCGCGGCTGGCGCGCAAAATACGAGACAACATTCTAAAAACCGGAATTCCCGAGGGATTGAAGAAATGAAGCTCTTCTCTGTTCTGAGCCTTGCTCTGACCGTGCTTGCAACATCTGTTGTTGCAAATGATGCCGTGAAACCTGTGAAACTGATGCTGGTACAGGAAACCTCGCCCGGGTTTTCTCGCCAGTTCTTTGGCCGAGTGGCTGCGCGCCAAACGGTTGATCTGGCCTTTCAGGTGTCTGGCCAGATTGTGGAATTGCCCGTGACCGAAGGTTTCGTGATCCCCAAAGGTGAAATCATCGCCCAATTGGATCAGGAACCCTTTCAGCGCCGTTATGAAAGAGCCGTTCTTCAAAGAGACCAAGCGGACCGTACCCTTGCCCGGTTGTCCCGTTTGCGTGGAACAACGGCAAGCCAAGTGGCCGTTGATGATGCGGAAACGGCTGCGCAGCTGGCCGAGATTGCCGTTCGCGACGCGGAGTACGATCTAGAGCACGCAACCCTTACCGCGCCCTTTGACGCCTTGGTTTCCAGCCGCACGGTCGAGTCCTTTACGACCGTTTCGGCCGGGGCGCCAATTGTGCGTATCCACGATATGTCGGAGCTGCGGATCGAGGTCGACGTCCCTGAAATTCTGTTCCAGCGTTCCGGACAACAAGATGACATAACGATCACAGCTAAATTCCCGGTCAGTGATGAAGTGTTCCCGCTCCAAATCCGGGAATTTGACGCGGAATCATCAAGCGTAGGGCAGACCTTCCGCATTCAGTTTGGCCTGACACCGCCCGAGGGGCTTCAAATCTTGCCGGGATCGTCGGTTACGGTGAATGTTAAGGTTCAGGACAATAAAACCGGAATTGTCATTCCGGCAACTGCAATTGTCGCAGACGCCCAAGGTGAAATCGGTGTGATGGTGTTTTCACCGGTCGGTGCCGACGAAGGCACAGTTCGTCGCGTTCCAGTCACGATCGAGCCCACGCAGACAGGAGACGTCCGTGTTCTGAGCGGTTTGTCGGACGGTGATGAGATCGTCGTGGCGGGCGGAGCGGCCTTGACCGATGGTCAGACTGTCAGCCGCTTTGCCAACTTCGCGAACTGAGGAGCCGACAGATGAACATCGCGCGCGCCTCTATCGACCGCCCGATCTATTCGTGGCTGGTTATCTTGATCGCTTTGTTTGGCGGCATTTGGGGATTCATGTCATTGGGTCGCCTCGAAGACCCGGCATTCACAATCAAAAACGCCGTGATCGCGACCCAATATCCGGGTGCCACGGCCGAGCAGGTGGCTTTGGAAGTTTCTGAGCCACTGGAATCCGCGATCCAGCAATTGGGTGAGGTCGACAAGATTACCTCGGTCAACCAACCCGGTTTTTCGTTGATCGAAGTCGAAATCAAATCCACCTATGACGGCAGTGAACTCCCTGAAATCTGGACTAAGCTGCGTGCCAAAATACGCGACGCCGCGCGCGCTCTGCCGCCCGGAGTAGATCAGCCTATCGTTAACGACGGGTTCGGTGACGTATTCGGGTTGTTCTACGCTGTAACTGCAGATGGTTTTTCGGATGCCGAAAAGCATGAGTTGGCCACTTTCCTGCGGCGCGAGTTGCTGACCGTGGATGGTGTGGCCGATGTGGAGGTCATGGGCCTACCGGAAGAGGCGATCTTTGTAGAGCCTGACCTCGCTATATCCGTAAACCAGAACGTACCTTTACAGGCTATCAACGATGCCATCGCTAACGCGGATTCCGTGAACGCGTCCGGCTCTGTCCGATCTGAGAATGACCGTACATCAATTCTGACGGCTGAGGGTTCGGACAGTGTTTCCGCGATTGCAGGTTTGTCGGTTGGCTCTCAGGGGCAGGTCATCAACTTGTTTGACATGTCGGACGTGTATCGCGGCCGCCAGACTGATCCTGATGTGATCATTCGCTTCAATGGCAGCGAAGCGTTCACTTTGGGCATCGCGGGATTGTCCACAGAGAACATCGTTGAGGTCGGCAAACGCGCAGACGCCAAATTCGCCGAGTTGGATGTGCAGATACCTTTTGGTGTGGAAATCCTGCCTATCTACCAGCAGCATGTCGTGGTCGAGCAGGCCTCAAATGACTTTCTGGTCAACTTGGCAATGTCAGTTGCTATTGTGGTGGCCGTCCTCGCCATATTCATGGGTTGGCGCGCGGCGATTGTTGTTGGATCAACGCTGCTGCTGACCGTGGTCGGCACGTTGTTGTTCATGTCCATCTTCTCGATTGAGATGGAGCGCATCTCACTGGGTGCTTTGATCATCGCAATGGGGATGCTGGTCGATAACGCTATCGTGGTGGCCGAGGGTATGCAGATTGCCATGTTGCGCGGTAAGGACTCTCGTCACGCGGCCGAAGAGGCTGCGTCGAAAACGCAGATTCCATTGTTGGGCGCTACAGTTATCGGGATCATGGCATTTGCTGGCATTGGTCTAAGCCCTGATGCGACAGGTGAATTCCTGTTCTCGCTCTTCGCCGTTATTGGTATCTCGTTGCTGCTCAGCTGGGTCTTGGCGCTTACGGTCACGCCGCTGTTGGGCCACTACTTCTTCAAGCAAGGTAAAGAAGGTGCCGTGGATGCGTATGGCGGACCGATGTTCCGTATTTACGGCAGTATCCTGCGCTGGGCGCTTCGTTTCCGTTGGCTCGTGATCGCTGGATTGCTGGGGATTACGGTCGCATGTTTTGCAGGGTTTGGTCTGGTAAAGCAGCAGTTCTTTCCGGATTCGAATACGCCACTGTTTTTCGTGCATTACAATCTGCCACAAGGCACGCCCATCGCGCGTACTGCAGAAGACATGGCAGTGTTCGAAGAGTGGTTGGCTGAACGTGATGATGTTGTCTCAGTCGCCACCTTTGTGGGGCAGGGCGCGACCAGATTCTTGCTGACTTATTCCGCGGAAAAACCGAACCCAAGTTACGGTCACATGATTATCCGCACGGAAACCTTGGACGATATTCCAAAGTTGCAGGCTGAGCTTGAAGCTTTTGGCTCCGCGCAGTTCCCTGAAGGTCAGTTCCGCACCAAGCGCCTGATCTTTGGCCCGGGCGGCGGTGATCCGATCCAGGCGCGGTTCTCAGGTAGCGATCCGGCTGTCTTGCGTGAATTGGCTGATGAAGCTGTTCTTAAAATGCGTGACGCATCGCCAAACGCGCTGAATGTCTACCATGACTGGCGTGAGCAGGAGCTGGCCGTTCAGCCGATCTATGCGACCGAGCGCGCTCAGACTGCCGGTGTAACCCGTGAGGATATCGCCGCGACACTGCAATTCTCGACCGATGGTATTAACGGTGGGGTGTTCCGCGAACGAGATCGACTGATCCCAATCATCCTGCGGCGTCCAGCCGACGGAGATTATTCGATTGTGGATCAGGTCGTGTACTCTGATCAGTCGCAGAAATTCGTGCCAATTGAGCAAATGGTTGATGGGTTCGAATACAAATCCCTGAACTCGCTTGTACACCGTCGCAATCGCGTATTGACCATAACAGTCGGCGCCGACATCCCGCCGGGCATGACCGCAGCCCAAGTTCACTCCGAAGTTCGACAGGCCATCGAGGAGATCGAGTTGCCTGCCGGTTATCGTATGGAGTGGGGGGGCGAATACGAAAACGCCGGCGACGCCAACGAAAGCTTGGGACGACAGCTGCCTCTGAGCCTGCTGATCATGGTGCTGATTTCCGTTCTGATCTTTAATGCGATACGCCAACCGATCATCATCTGGCTCTTGGTGCCTATGTCCGTGAACGGCGTTGTGATCGGCCTGCTTGGTACAGGTTTGCCGTTTACCTTTACGGCTTTGCTGGGCTTGCTGAGCCTGTCCGGGATGTTGATTAAGAACGGTATCGTTCTTGTTGAGGAAATCGATTTGGTTCGTGAAGCCGGTAAGGGCCTGCACGAGGCAATTGTCGAGGCTTCGATCTCGCGTCTCCGCCCGGTTATGTTGGCCGCCATCACCACGATTCTCGGCATGGCTCCTTTGCTAACGGACGCCTTTTTCCGGTCCATGGCGGTGACGATTATGGGTGGGTTGGCATTTGCCACGGTCCTTACGATGGTCGCTGCGCCAGTGTTCTACATGGTGTTCTTCCAACGGGAAGAAAGGCGAAAATCGGCACCTGAGCCAGTTGTCTAAACGAAAAACCCCCGGTCAAGGACCGGGGGTTTTGCTTTGTTTCCTGTGGGGTGTATCAGCCTTGCAGCGATTTCACCTCAACATCTCCTTCGGCTTGCGCCTTGATCGCCAGAGCCGCCGCATGGCTGGCTGCAGCAGTGGTGAAATATGGAATCTTGTCATACAGCGCGATCGAGCGGATTGACTTGCTGTCTTCCACTGCTTGCGCACCCTCGGTGGTGTTCATCAGCAACTGAACCTGGCCGTCTTTGAGCATGTCAACAACGTCAGGGCGGCCCTCGTATACCTTGTTGACGACGTCGCAGGGTACGCCCTTTTCCGCCAGCCAGCTTTGAGTGCCGCGCGTCGCGACCAGCGTGAAGCCCTGTTCGACCAGAACCTGCGCCGCCTCAAGCATTGCGGCGGTCTTATCTGCATCCTTGATCGAAATGAACGCACGGCCAGAGGACGGTAGCACCATGCCTGCACCCATCTGTGCCTTAAGGAAGGCACGCGGGAAGTCGCGGTCCCATCCCATCACTTCGCCGGTCGAGCGCATTTCCGGACCCAAGATTGTATCAACGCCGGGGAAACGGGCGAAGGGCAACACGGCCTCTTTCACCGAGAACCAAGGCATGTCCGGATCTGCAAGTGTCATCTGATCGGCGATCTTGGAGTCGTCCACTGTCTTGTAGGGCGGGCGTTTCGGGAAATTCGCCAGTTTTTCGCCTGCCATAATGCGCGCAGCGATCGAGGCAATCGCGCTGTCGGTCGCCTTGGCGACGAACGGCACGGTGCGCGACGCACGGGGGTTTACCTCGATCAGGTAGATTTCGTCATCTTTGATCGCGAACTGCACGTTCATCAGGCCAACGACGTTAAGTGCCTTGGCCAGTTTGAACGCCTGATCCTTGATCTGCTCGAGGATCCCTTTCGACAGCGAGTAAGGCGGCAGTGAACAGGCCGAGTCGCCTGAGTGGACGCCAGCTTCTTCGATGTGCTGCATGATGCCTGCAACGTGTACGTCAGTGCCATCGCACAGCGCGTCAACGTCCAGCTCAACAGCGCCTGCAAGATAGCTGTCCAGCAGAACCGGGCTGTCACCCGAAACCACAACGGCCTCGTTGATGTAGCGTTTCAGCTGATCCATATCGCGTACGATTTCCATCGCGCGACCACCCAGAACGTAGGAGGGACGGATGACCAGCGGGAAACCGATCTCTTCAGCGATTTCCAGCGCCTGCTCATCGGTCGAGGCGATGCCGTTTTTCGGCTGTTTCAGGCCCAGCTCGTTGACCAGCGCCTGAAAGCGTTCACGGTCTTCGGCTAGGTCGATGGCGTCTGGAGTGGTGCCGAGGATCGGGATACCTTCTGCCTCTAGCGCGTTCGCCAGTTTCAGCGGGGTCTGGCCGCCGAACTGAACGATCACACCGTGCAGCGTTCCGTTTTCCTGTTCCTTCGTCAGGATTTCCATAACGTGTTCGAAGGTAAGCGGCTCGAAGTACAAGCGGTCCGAGGTGTCATAGTCGGTCGAAACTGTCTCGGGGTTACAGTTGACCATGATGGTCTCGTACCCGGCCTCGGTCAGCGCAAAACAGGCGTGACAGCAGCAATAGTCGAACTCGATACCCTGACCGATCCGGTTCGGGCCACCGCCGAGGATCACAACCTTCTTACGGTCGCTCGGGCGTGCCTCACACTCGACCTCGCCCATCATCGGGGCTTCGTAGGTCGAATACATGTAAGGCGTCTGCGCTTCGAACTCAGCAGCGCAGGTGTCGATACGCTTGAACACGGCCTTCACACCCAGATTACGGCGGGCACGGCGGACATTGTCTTCGTCACGACCGGTCAGGTTACCCAGACGCGCGTCCGTGAAGCCCAGCATTTTCAGCTTGCGGATGCCTTCCTCGGTCACCGGCAGGCCGTCTTTGCGCACTTGGCGCTCGGCATCGATGACCTCGCGGATGCGAGCCAGGAACCAAGGGTCGAACTTGGTGACGCCGAAGATTTCATCGTCACTCAGACCGTGACGCATAGCTTGCGCGATCGTGCGTAGACGGTCGGGGGTCTGCTGGCTGATCGCTTTGATCACGGCGGCTTTGTCATCGGCTTCTTCCCAGACACCGACATTGAGGCCGGGGATTTCGATCTCATCAAAGCCGGTCAGGCCCGATTCCATCGAGGCCAGCGCCTTTTGCATCGATTCGTGGATGGTGCGACCGATGGACATGGCCTCACCCACCGACTTCATTGCGGTGGTCAAGTAGGGTTCGGAACCCGGGAATTTCTCGAAGGCGAATTTGGGGATCTTGGTGACGACATAGTCGATGGTCGGCTCGAATGAGGCCGGCGTGACCTTGGTGATGTCATTGTCTAGCTCGTCTAGCGTGTAACCCACGGCCAGTTTTGCGGCGATCTTGGCAATCGGGAAACCTGTCGCCTTGGAGGCCAGCGCCGAGGACCGCGAAACGCGCGGGTTCATCTCGATCACGACCATGCGACCATCATCGGGGTTGATCGCCCACTGTACGTTCGAACCACCAGTTTCTACCCCGATCTCGCGCAGTACGGCGATCGAGCCATTACGCATGATTTGGTATTCTTTGTCGGTCAGCGTCAGAGCAGGGGCTACGGTGATCGAGTCACCGGTGTGCACGCCCATCGGATCAACGTTTTCGATGGAGCATACGATGATGGCGTTGTCGGCGGTGTCGCGCACCACTTCCATCTCGTACTCTTTCCAACCCAGCAGGCTTTCATCGACGAGGATCTGGTTTACTGGCGAAGCATCCATGCCCGAGCGGCAAAAATGGATGTAATCCTCGCGGTTATAGGCCACACCACCGCCGGTGCCGCCCAGAGTAAAGGCGGGGCGGATGATCGCCGGGAGGCCGATCTCTTCCAGCTCATCCAGGGCCATCTGCACGCCCGCATCCAGATCGGTCGATCCGTCCTCGCGCTTGGGTGCGGTCACGATGGTTGCTTTGGGGTTCTCAAGACCAAGACGGTCCATCGCCTCGCGGAACAGGGCTCGGTCTTCGGCCATTTCGATGGCGTCGCGCTTGGCGCCGATCATCTCAACGCCGAATTCGTCCAGCACACCCATCTCTTCCAAAGCCAGCGAGGTGTTTAGGCCGGTCTGTCCGCCCATGGTTGGCAGCAAGGCGTCGGGGCGTTCTTTCTCGATGATCTTAGCGACAACTTCAGGCGTGATCGGCTCGATGTAAGTGGCATCCGCCAGACCGGGGTCTGTCATGATCGTGGCCGGGTTTGAGTTCACCAGAATGACCCGGTAACCTTCTTCGCGCAGGGCTTTACACGCCTGAGCACCGGAATAGTCGAACTCACAGGCCTGACCGATAACAATGGGGCCCGCCCCGATGATCATGATCGACTTGATGTCGGTTCTTCTCGGCATGGCCTTGTTCCTTCGATTGTCCGCGAGTCAGGGCACCCCCCGAGTGCCCAAATTGTCCTGCGTTATAGGGACCGCGCCAAAAGGTTCAAGGGGTATCGGAATTGGGTGTGAAATTGCCGCTTTCCCCTCTTTCCCTTGCCGCCGTATTCTCTATACCGCGCAACACGGCAAATGAGGATGCAATTGCGTATTCGTTTTGATCAAGGGCCTGCTGGCCCCGGAACCAATTTCGACTGGCCAGCAAAGGTGATCCGCGCGGACAAGGCGGAGGACGTGCCCCACGCATTGGCGGCGCTGGATGAGGCGCGTGCAGAAGGCGCATGGCTGGCAGGTTATGCAAGCTATGAACTTGGCTATGCGCTTGAGCCTCGCTTGGCTGATCGCCTGCCAAAAGATCGCCGCCTTCCTTTGCTGTGCTTTGGTGTCTACGAAGCACCCGACCAGCGCGATCTGCCCGCGGCTTCGGGCGGCATCACTGGTTTCGAACCACGCTGGGACGAAGACCGCTATCAGCGCGCGTTTCAGCAAGTTCATGATGCCATCGGGGCTGGGGACATCTATCAGGCAAATCTGACTTTCCCGATCGATTTGACCGTCGACGGCGAAAGTGCTGCGTTTTACGCGGCGCTTGCCTCTGGTCAACCGGTAGGTCACGGTGCCTTGGTCGAGCAAGATGGATTGCCGGATTTGCTCAGCCGCTCGCCCGAGCTTTTTTTCCGCACTGATGCGGATCGGGTGATCGAAACCCGCCCTATGAAGGGTACGCAGCCTCGCAGTCAGGACATGGCCGAGGACGCGCGCCGCCGCGATTTTCTGTCAACCGACGAAAAGAACCGGGCTGAGAACTTGATGATCGTCGATCTGCTGCGCAACGACATCAGCCGTGTTGCCTTGCCCGGATCGGTTAAAGTGCCCGAGCTGTTCAAAGTCGAAACATATGCAACCGTGCACCAGATGATCTCGTTGGTGCAGGCGCAATTGCATCTGGGTGCCGAGATCTCAGATATCCTGATGGCTCTGTTTCCCTGCGGCTCGATCACTGGTGCGCCGAAAATCCGCGCGATGGAGATTTTGTCCGACCTCGAACCGTGGCCGCGTGATATCTACTGCGGGGCAATTGGGTGGGCTGCACCTGATGGACGGTCCGAGTTCAACGTGGCCATTCGCACGCTATTGGTTGAGAATGGCAAAGCCACTCTGAACGTAGGCGGTGGCGTGGTTTGGGACAGCACGGCCCCATCGGAATACGAGGAAGCGCTATGGAAAGCCCGTTTTGCGAGCCAATTCCAGAAGGTACACGCCTGATCGAGACTTTTCGCTACGATCCGGGCAGCGGGTTCCATGATCTGTCTCGACACCTGCATAGAATGGACCGTTCGGCCAATGCCTTGGGGTATCCCTTTGATCGAAACGCTACAGAGCAAAAGCTAGAGAGCTTTAGCGCCAATGCGGTCAAGCGCTGTCGGCTGACGCTGGGCGCTGGGGGTGATGTCGAGTTCACCCATGTCGAAATGGCGCAACCCAACGGCAGGTGGGTCGTCGCGATCGCTGATCAACGCCTACGCTCAGATGATCCCTGGCTGCAACATAAAACCACGCAGCGGGCGATCTATGATCAAGCCCGCCAAGCCATGCCGGCAGGGATAGATGAACTACTGTTTCTGAATGAGCGCGAGGAGCTTTGCGAGGGAACGATCACCAACCTTTTCGTCAAGCTGCACAACGGTGACTACGTAACGCCGCCGCTTAGTTCAGGCTGCCTTCCAGGTGTGTTGCGACAGAGGTTGCTTGAGGAAGGCCGGATCAGGGAACAGGTGCTAACTCTGCGTGACTTGCGCGATGCTCAGCTTATATGCGTTGGGAACTCCCTGCGGGGAGAGATTGCTGTTGACTACAGCGGGCGACGTGGACCCCTTAAGTAGCTAGCAAACCTATGATAAATAGGAGATGGCAGTGTTCTCAGGGCGAGCAAATGGCGCAACCAGAATTTAACGGGATTAGCCAACGAGCGGAACCTGCTCGGATGGCAGCAGGCCGGGCACCATCTCAAACCCGATTGCGGGTAGAGTTCGGGCTGTTTTTCATCGTTGTGCCGGTGGTGATCGCCGTTTTCTTTCCACCGAACTGGATGTTCCCGGCGCTGTTTGCCTTCACCGGTTTGGGGATTTTGTTGCTACAAGCGACACCTGATTTTTATTGGGCAGAACTACGCTATGACTGGCGGAATTGGTCGTGGTCCGAGGTCTTGTTGTTCGCGATTGCGATGACAGTGATCTGTTCTGCTCTGGTTCTGATAACTCGGCCTGATGCTGCTTTTGCATTGCTGCTGCGCCGCCCTGAAATGCTGGCCTTTATTTGGCTTGGCTACCCCTTGTTATCTGCTCTCCCGCAGGAACTGTTGTTCCGTTCTCTCTTTTTTCGCCGTTACCATACGATCCTGCCAAGTGGACGAGCGGTATACGTTTTAAACGCGGCGTTATTCTCGTTGGCCCATCTGATGTATTGGAGCTTGATCGTCGCCGTTATGACCTTTGGCGGAGGGCTGCTGTTCACCTGGGCCTATCGAAAGCGCGGGTCCTTTTTCTATGCGGTTCTGTTGCATGCGATTGCAGGGAATATCATCTTTGCTGCGGGTTTGGGCATCTATTTCTACTCGGGCAACGTGCAAAGGCCGTTTTGAGCGGGATACCTGCCTTGACTTTCCAAGCCTGACGGGGTGTATCGGCGCGACGAATTCTGCGCCCGAAGGGATATGATCCATGCACGCCTATCGCAGCCACACCTGCGCCGCTCTGACCGCCGCCAATGTCGGTGAAACCGTCCGCCTGTCCGGTTGGGTGCATCGTGTCCGAGATCACGGCGGCGTGCTGTTCATCGACCTGCGCGACCATTTCGGTGTGACACAAATTCTGTGTGACGGCGATAGTGCAGCTTTTGCCGAGCTCGAGAAGGTGCGTTCTGAATGGTGTATCCGCATCGACGGCACCGTCAAAGCGCGTGACCCCGAGCTGGTGAACCCCAAGTTGCCGACCGGCGAAATCGAGGTTTACGTGCGCGAGCTGGAAGTTCTGGGCGCTGCCGACGAACTGCCGCTGATGGTCTTCGGCGATCAGGAATATCCTGAGGAAACCCGGCTGCGCTATCGCTACCTGGACCTGCGCCGTGAGGCGATGCAGCAAAACATGACCCTGCGCTCGGACGTTGTAGCCTCCATGCGCAAACGCATGTGGGATCAGGGCTTCCGCGAGTATCAGACGCCGATCATCACTGCCTCATCGCCCGAAGGTGCGCGTGACTTCCTTGTGCCCTCGCGTCTGCATCCGGGAAAATTCTACGCGTTGCCCCAGGCTCCTCAGCAGTTCAAACAGCTGATCATGGTGTCGGGCTTTGACAAGTATTTCCAGATCGCGCCCTGTTTCCGCGACGAAGACCCGCGCGCCGACCGTTCGCCGACCGATTTCTACCAGCTTGACCTCGAGATGTCGTTTGTCGAGCAACAGGACGTGTTTGACACGATCCAGCCCGTTCTGACCGGTGTATTCGAAGAGTTCGGCGGTGGCCGCAAAGTCGATCAGGAGTGGCCGCAGATTTCCTATAAAGACTCGGCTCTATGGTATGGCACCGACAAGCCCGACCTGCGTAACCCTATCAAAATGCAGGTGGTCTCTGACCACTTCCGCGGGTCTGGCTTCGCGATTTTCGCGAAGCTGTTGGAGCAGGAAGGCACCGAAATTCGCGCAATCCCAGCGCCGACCGGTGGCAGCCGTAAGTTCTGTGACCGCATGAACGCGTTTGCCCAGAAAGAAGGTCTGCCTGGTATGGGCTACATCTTCTGGCGCGATCAGGGCGAAGGCATGGAGGCCGCAGGTCCTCTGGCCAAAAACATTGGCCCTGAACGTACCGAGGCAATCCGCCAGCAACTGGGGCTGGGTGTTGGTGATGCCGCGTTCTTCCTGGGTGGTAAACCAAAGGCCTTTGAAAAGGTTGCTGGTAAAGCGCGTGACGTGATTGGTGAAGAACTGAACCTGACTGACAAAGACCGTTTTGCTTTCGCCTGGATCGTGGATTTCCCAATCTACGAACAGGACGAAGAAACCGGCGCGATTGACTTTGAACACAACCCGTTCTCGATGCCGCAAGGTGGAATGGAAGCGCTAAACGGCAACCCGTTGGATGTGCGCGGATATCAGTATGATCTGGCGTGTAACGGGTATGAGCTGGTTTCGGGTGCGATCCGGAACCACAAGCCGGAAATTATGCTGAAAGCCTTTGAACTGGCTGGGTATGGCGAGGATGAAGTGAAATCCCGCTTTGGTGCTCTGTTCAATGCGTTCCACTACGGTGCCCCGCCGCACGGTGGTTGTGCGGCTGGCATCGATCGGATCGTGATGCTGTTGGCTGATGAAGCAAACATCCGCGAAGTTATGATGTTCCCGATGAACCAGCGCGCCGAAGACTTGATGATGGATGCGCCGTCCGATCCGACCTCGGACCAGTTGATGGAACTGGGCCTGCGGATTATCCCTCAGGGCTGATATTTAGCCCGCCGCAGCCTCTGCGGCGGGTTTTTTTCTTTGTGGCTGTTGAGCCTTGCCAAAAATGACCCCAGCATTGGCCGTCGTTTCGGGCGAAGTCTTGCGAGCAGCCCGAATGGTACGTGCCGCAGCTCGTGTCTGTAGGTAGATCCAAAGGAACACGACGGCAGTGGTCAGGAAGAATGCGGTCAACATTCAGATCGCCTCGCGCTGTTCCAGACGCGCCTGAACAATACCAGCCAATTGTGCGGTCAATGCAGTGACCGGAGTTCCATCCGCACGCGAAGTAGCCAGCCGTTGGGCAGCTTCGGCCAAGACTGTGTCTTCGGCATCGCGGGCAACGCCGCGTAGAAATTGTGCTGCGTAGTCCAATGTGCGCTGATCATTCGGTCCCGACAGAAGATCGGCGATGTGGGCCATGTCATCCTGATAGGCCATAGGGTCGGCCATAATAACCTCATCCCTGACAGCATGCAGGCTATTGGGGCGGCGGTCTTCAGGCAGGCATTGCAGGATGAAACTTTGAAAGTACGCGAGCGACTTTAGCGGTTTACTCAAAAACCCGTCTGCGCCCGCCCGCATAGCCAAAGCTTGCATGCCCTCGTCTCCGGACATGCCCAGTATTGCCCCGATCCGGGGTGTGGCCTCTGCCAACTCGGCGATCAGGTCCTCACCTGAGCCGTCTGGCAAACCAATATCGACCAAAATGACCGAAGGGCGGTACACTTGCAGATGGCGACGAGCCGACCTCAGGCAATCCGCTCGTCGGATACGGGCGCCACTATGCAGGCACATCAACCGGATTGCGTCGCAGGCATAGCGGCTGTCTTCGACAACCAGAATGGTTTGACCCAGCAGAGGCCGCGTGGCCGTCGGCTGCGCGGGAGAGGCGAAGGGGCTCGAATCGTCCATTGCAGAACTCCTAATCAGCAGATGCCTCACGCTAGGAAGTTCTGGCTAACACGAGGTTAACGGCAATTTGGCGCACTTGTTCTTTCACCAAACTGCCCTCATAACCGCTGCAACGCAGAACAGAGGAGAGTTCCATGATTGGTCGTCTGAACCACGTTGCAATTGCCGTGCCCGATCTCGAGGCGGCGTCCGAGCAGTATCGCAATGCGCTGGGTGCCAAAGTTGGTGCGCCTCAGGACGAACCCGATCATGGTGTGACTGTTGTCTTTATCGAGTTGCCCAACACCAAGATCGAGCTTCTGTACCCGCTGGGTGAGAATAGCCCGATCAACGGGTTTCTGGAAAAGAACCCTGCCGGCGGCATTCACCATGTCTGCTATGAGGTAGATGATATCATCGCCGCTCGTGATCACCTGAAGGAAACCGGGGCTCGTGTACTGGGTTCTGGTGAACCCAAAATCGGTGCGCATGGAAAGCCTGTGCTGTTCCTGCACCCCAAGGACTTTAACGGCTGCCTGGTTGAGCTAGAACAGGTTTAACTCAAGCTATTCGAGGCTGTCATGACGATCACCGCTGCACTGGTCCTGTTCGCCGTCATATGGTTCATGACGCTCCTGATCGTACTACCCATCCGCATCAAGACGCAGGGTGATCTGGGTGACGTCGTCCCGGGCACCCATTCGGGTGCACCGGAAGTGCATCACATGAAGAAGAAAATGTGGATCACCACCGGTATTTCGGTGGTGCTTTGGGCCATTATTGCCGGGATCATCATCTCGGGTGCGATTTCGGTGCGGGACTTCGACTGGTTGAACCAATTGGAGCCACGCGAATAAGCGTCAGGGCGTTGGCCCTGACAGCTTGTGATAGATGTGAGTGAACGTGGCGGCGCCGACAATCGGGATCACCAGGTTCACGAAAGGCACCGACAACGGTATTGCCATCAATGTGCCCGCCATCCAGATCGTTGCAAGGTGCTTGGATCGCAGCTTGCGTGCACCCTCACGCCCAATGCGCCGCATCGCGGCGAGCGTGAAGTATTCTCGGCCTAACAAAAATCCGTTCATCGCCCAAAAGATGAAAGGAGCGAGTGGGGTGAATATAGCGTACAGGATCAGCGCCAATAGGTTCGCCAAGACCAAAACACCCATGAAGCTTAAAGCATCTTGCAGGCCTTCGCTGAATGGAATGCCCGGCGCTTTGGGGAGAGTTGGGTAGTGTTTATCCTCGACAGCCTGCGCGACTTCTTCAAGGAAAAGTGAAATGATGGCCGAGGCCACTGGCATCATCAGAAAGATGGGTAGAATCAGCGCAACAAAGATGCCCGAGTAGTTCAGCGCGTCGTTCAACCATGGAACCGCGCCGATAAATGGCAGTGATATCTCGTCGCCGGACAGCCAGTTGATCATCCATATCGCAAGTGCACAGGCGACGATCAGCAAAAGGATCGTCAGCCCGACTCCGCGCAACAGGACCGCCCTAAACTTGGGGTCTCCGATTTGGCCCAGTGCCGCGAAAAAGGCGTTCAGGATGATCATTCGGAAACCCATTCAGTAAGCGAAGCCACATCCGGGCGAGGGCGCTCTGGCGGAGCGGAACTTTCAGTCGCGATATGGATCAGACCTGCCACGCGTTCGTTCTCGTTCAGACCAAGTGCCTGACGACAGAAATCGCGGTCATGGGTTTGCCAGCCAGACAGCCAGTTCGCCCCCCATCCAGCGGCAAGCGCGGCATTCAGTAGGGCTAGGCATACAGCCCCGGCAGAGTATGTCTGTTCGATCGCCGGAATCTTTTCAGACGGCTTTTGAACTTCGATCACCGCAACGGCCAGATGGCCCATGTCGAACTGGCTGCGTGCTTTGGCGATATCTTCTGGCGACTTGCCCAATCTCGTACCGCAATCCTGTGTCAATTCAGACAGGCGCGGCATGGCACCTTTTTCCAAAACGATAAATCGCCAGGGCTCCAATTTGCCGTGATCCGGGCTTCGAGCGGCTGCAGTCAAAAGAGGCAAAAGCTCTTCACGCGAAGGTGCCGGAGCCACCAGTGTCTTTGCCGGTCGCGACCGGCGCGATTGAAAAAACTCAAGGGCGGCCGGGTTTTTCAAGGACATATGTTAACTTCCTTTACATGGGCAGTCTGTATCTGGTTGAACATCTGGCGGGTTTCAAGGGCAACTGGCTGGACTGGTCGAATGAATTTCATTCCCCGGCCCACCATGCAAGAGTGTTAGGCATCAGGAGTTGACGATGGCGAAACCAAAACTGCGCGACATGCCCGATTTAAGTGCGCAAGCCATTATTGGTGCAGTGATATCCGTGCGGGTCACACCCAAGGCGTCGAAAGACAGTATTGCAGTCGAAAATGGCTCCATTCGCATCACCGTCACCGTACCGCCGGAAAATGGCAAGGCGAACGATGCCGTACGCAAAATCCTAGCGGCCGCAATGGGGGCTGCCCCTTCCGAGCTGGTCCTGAAGCAGGGTCAGACCGCACGGGACAAAACGTTTGTCTATGCGCCCTGAGGAGGGGTTTCCCGGATTTGGTACACACCTTCGGGCAGGTCCAATGCGGCAGCCAAGTCACGCACCTGTTCGGGCGAAAGGGTGATTTTTTGCACTTGGTCCGTGCGAGGGTCCAACTGCTCTATCGTTACACATTCAGCGAAGCTGTTGATGACGACATCCTCTTGCAAAGGCTTGGGGCCTTCATCAACCAGAGTAATGACCGTCGAGTCGAATTCATGCTCAATCGAAAACATAAAACCAAAGTGCAGGGCGGGCTGGCACAATGCAACCCGTTCAATTGCAATCGGGCAGTGGCAGTCACGCCCGGACCGCGCTATGGTTTTAAAAACGGGATCGCCGTTTTGAAGGAAAATTGATGCGCCGTTTGACTTTTTTGCTGTTTCCTTGGGTTTTAGTAGCGTGTGGCGGCGACACTATGCGCGTGCAGCCCGCCGCGGAATGGACGCAGGCCTCTGCGGATTTTGCTGTTCAGGCAAAGACTTTTCAGGAAATAAGTCGCGCAATAGGAAGCGAAGCGCGCGAAGAATGTCTGCGCAGAAGAAAAGTCACCAACTGTGACTTTACCATTCTGGTTGATTTGAATCCGCGCGCACCAGCCAACGCGTTTCAAACGTTGGATGATAAAGACCAACCTGTGATCATTTTTACCCGGTCGATGATTCAGTCTGCTCAAAACGCGGATGAGCTTGCGTTTGTTATGGGACATGAAGCTGCCCATCACGTGTTGGGGCATATTGCCCGGCAATCGCAGAACGCAAAGGAAAGTGCAGTGATCTTTGGCGATCTGGCAGAATTGTACGGTGAAACCGGAAAAGAGCTCGAGCGTTCTCAAAAATTGGGTGCAGAGATCGGCGTTCAGGTGAACCTGAAGGATTTTGAACTTGAGGCCGACGAGTTAGGGACGATTATTACTCATAACGCAGGGTATAACCCGTTGATCGGCGCAAAGTACTTTGCCCGTGTACCTGACCCCGGCGATAGTTTTTTGGGAACGCACCCACCCAATGCAGAGCGTGTCCAAATCGTTATTGATACCGCAAACCAGCTTGGCCTAACGATGCCTTAGGCGTCTTAGCATCAACGATTTGCTCCATGGGGCATACTCCAATCAAAGTGACGAGAATTAAAACGATGACAACAGTTGAGCGGTTAGGGGTGATCCTGACGGATCGGGGCTCGAAATATGCTGTGTCTGGCGCGTCTGTCTCAACGCGTGCTGAAGTTGATGCAGTGCTGCAGGATCTTAAGTCGGATAAGGCTTACGCAAAGGCGACACACAACACCTGGGCGGCGGTTCTTCCGACCGGGGCGCTCAAGGCGGATGACGGCGAAAGCGGAGCTGGTATGGTGATCTTACGTATGTTGGAGCGTGCTGGCCTTGATGGGCACGTCGTGATTGTGACGCGCTGGTATGGTGGCAAAAAGCTGGGTGGAGACCGCTTTCGCCGGGTACAGGACGCTACCAGAGCCTACCTAGAGCACATCGAGGCCGGGTCTTGACCTGAGTCAAAGGCATCCTCGCCAGCTTTGGATACTCTGTCCCTTACGTGTGAAAGGGAAAGGACATCCAATGCCCAACCGAGAAACGCTTAAGCTTCACGCCGGTCTGGTGGACCGGATGGCAACGAAAATCGGAGTCGACCTGGAAAGCGCCGCAATCGACGGAGATGTTTCGATTGATCAGATATCCGACGCTGTTATCAGGTGCACTGACTGCCCGAACCCAGCTCATTGTCAGGATTTTCTGGACAAACCTGATCTTGCGCGCCGCACGCCAGAGTATTGCCGGAACCACGAATTGCTCAGCAAGTTAATGCCTTAAACGGTGGAGTGCGCGATGTCGCAACTTGGACAGATAATGACCCATTTTCGTCTTGTTCATAGCATGGGCAAAGCCACCGGTACGGACGTTGTCGAGGCGCATCGCCAGGGGCATCTGACCCAGAAAGAATGGGCCGATATGATACAGTTCTGCCGTGGATGCGGGTGGGCTAATGAGTGTCCAGAGTGGTTGGAGCGAAATCAGACCGCTGCGAATGCGCCCCAAACTTGCAAGAATCGGCAACGTTTTGCGGCACTAAAAGAGATGCAAAAGCAGGAAATCTGATGAGCCGGAATACTCTTGGAGACGTGGAAAAGCACTTTTGGCTCACCCGCTCCGTCGCCCGCTGCATGAATATTTCACTGACCGAAGCGATGGCCGAGGGCCATTTGTCCGCAGATCAATATGCCGAAATGGTAACGCGTTGCCGGGCATCACATTGCAGCGGGCAATGCGCGCTTTGGCTGTCTGAGCAGCAGTCCGAGGCCAGCGCAGCACCCGAGTTCTGCGCCAGTGCCTCGACTCTGAACGCATTGAAGGCTGAATTATAACTTGGAATGAGATCCGTCGCACAGCGGCGGGTTCGCGCTGTGTTTGCAGCCACAAAAGAAGACCTTTTTGCTGCTTTCAGCCTTATATTTAACGGGTTCTATGCCCGTTTCTTTGTGTGATCCATCGCAGAACGGCTGCTTTTTCGATCGGCCACATGCGCACCAAAAGTAGGTTTTCCCTTCGGTTACCTCGACCGGGTAAGGTGCTTTTTGGGATATCATTGGATCTTGGGGCATGCGGCTACTCCGTCTTTGGCTAATGTCCCGGATCATTGTAGAGCTTAGCGTGAGATAAGGTAGTAAATGCTCAAAAAATTGCTGATTCAGATAGGCTTACAAGCATGCTTTCGCCTTAAGTCACAATCATGTGATTGAATTCGTTGCAATGGCGCGATTCAGGACGTATCCTAACCGTGGCCCCGGATTCTTGGGCGATATCAGAAATTTATAAGAGGATTGATGGACATGAAACTCAAATTTGCTGCCGTTAGCGCAATTGCCTTTGTTTTGGCTGCATGCTCGCAGCAAGAGGAGCCGACCCCGGTCTACATCACGCCCGAGTATGACAAGTACGGCACACCGAGCTGCCCGGCGGGTACTGAGCTGGCTACAACCGAAGCTGGTCAGACCATCTGTAACCCGGTTGCTCAATAAGAATTCCACGGGCGGCTTTCACCAAGGCCGCCCGTACCCATCCGTAGAAATGGCCGCCCCTGAGGCGGTTTTTTCTTGTCTGCCTATGGCTAATCCGGTTTCAGTGTCAGCCACAAAAAGTTGAGGGCAGATGAGAATTTTTTTTACCCGCTTGATGGATCGCACCCGCTGGAGCTGGCAAGGCCTCGTGGACACATGGCGTGAAGAGTATTCCTTCCGCTCATGGGTCTGGGCGAACCTTCTTTCCGCAGCCCTGGTGATTTGGTTGCCTCTAGGCGATGGAATGCGCGCGCTGATATTGGTTTTGGGCTTGCTCGTTCTTGTGGCCGAACTGTTCAACACCGCGATTGAACGTGCAGTAGACCACACCTCAACGGACCACAATGAACTGGCTGGACAGGCCAAAGATGCCGCCAGCGCAGCTGTAGCGTTGACAGCGGTGGCGACGGGGGTGGCTTGGGCGGTGGCTTTGGTCAGCTTGCTCTGAAGTAAGGGGCAGCCTCAGTATCTACGCTGGGATATGCCATAGCGGTAACCACGGTGCTGAATGCCATAGCTCTGCGGAATGCGATATGGTGAAGAGAGCGCTTTGGGAAATCCACGCGCTGTACCGCGGTGTCGTTTAACCGGCTTGGAGTAGAGCGGCTTGGGTTTGGACTTTCGGTGGTAAACCTTGGGCTTTGGTTTGTGGTGATAAACCTTGGGTGCTGCATAGTAACGATGCACGCGAGGCTTGTTGCGGACCTCAAGGCTCAGTGGTTTGGAGTCGATGATAATAAAACCGCCCGTGCCTACACCGTCGGCGATAGCGGGCAGAGAAGAGACCTGTGTTGCCAGAACCACGACAAAGCACTTCAGGCCAAAGGCGCGTAAGGGGGACATTGAACCCTCCTTTTTTCAAGGCGGAATGTCCTTACATCATCCGTGAGTCGGGCGAGAAACGCCAATAAAATTGGCTCACGGTTTCCCGAGGACGGGTTGCCGGTTCAAACCAGCTTACCCCACAAGTCGTATTCCCCAGCCTCATCGACCTCGACCGAAACGATGTCGCCCGGTTTGAGAGCCTCGAAGCTTTCGTCGATGAACAGGTTGCCGTCGATCTCGGGAGCGTCGGATTTAGTTCGACAGGTGGCGGCCTCATCATCGACCTCATCCACAATGACGTCGATTTTCTGACCGACCTTTGCGGCCAACTTAGCCTCAGAAATGGCCTGTGCCTTTTCCATAAAGCGTTCCCAGCGCTCTTGTTTGACCTCGGCAGGGACGTGATCAGGTAAGTCGTTCGATCGTGCGCCATCCACATTTTCGTATTGGAAGCAGCCCACGCGGTCCAGCTGCGCCTCGTCCATCCAATCAAGCAGTGTTTGGAATTCAGCCTCTGTCTCACCTGGGTAGCCAACGATGAAGGTCGAACGCAGGGTGATGTCTGGGCACGTCGCTCGCCACGCGGCGATTTCGTCCAGTGTCTTGGCCGCTGCTGCAGGGCGCGCCATTCGTTTCAGAACGTCCGGGTGAGCATGCTGGAACGGAATATCCAGATAAGGCAGCACATTGCAGCCTGCGTCGGCCATCAGCGGAATCAACTCGCGCACGTGGGGATAGGGGTAGACGTAGTGCAGGCGAATCCACGCATCCAACTGGCCCAACTCACGCGCCAGATCGGTGATATGGCTGCGCACCTCGCGGTCTTTCCACGGGTTCACATCGTATTTGCGATCCAGCCCATAGGCCGATGTGTCTTGCGAGATCACAAGCAATTCACGCACGCCATTGTCGACTAGCTTTTCCGCCTCACGCAACACCGCATGAGCCGGGCGGCTTGCCAGTTTGCCGCGCATATCAGGGATGATGCAGAACTTGCATTTGTGGTTACAGCCTTCGGAGATCTTCAGATAGCTGTAGTGGCGCGGAGTAAGCTGGACGCTGGCCGCAGGCAGCAGGTCGACAAACGGGTCCGGGTCAGGGGGAACGGCGGTATGCACCGCATCCAGCACTTGTTCGTATTGATGCGGCCCTGTCACGGCCATGATACGCGGGTGATGTTCGCGGATATAGTCGGGCTCGGCCCCCAAGCACCCGGTCACGATAACTTTGCCGTTTTCCACCAAAGCTTCGCCAATGGCATCCAGTGACTCGGCTTTGGCACTGTCGAGAAACCCGCAGGTGTTCACGATCACGGCATCCGCGCCTGAATAGTCGGGCGAAATCCCGTACCCTTCGGCCCTCAGGCGGGTCAGAATCCGCTCACTGTCGACCAAAGCCTTTGGGCAACCCAAAGAGACCATACCGATTGTTGGCTGGTTCGGACGCGGCGTGTCGGTGATCCGGGCAGAGGGTGCCAGGTCGGGGCGGAGATTTGGCGGGTTGGTGCTCATGTCGCGGCATATAGTGGGGAACGCTTCCCCTTGCAAATGGAGGCAAGGCTTTGAATGATCTTTTCAACGCATGCCAAATAAGCGGAGAGCAGAAAAATGAAATGGCTGTTGCGCATCCTGTTCCTTTTTGTGGTCGCTATTGGAGTGGTGATTGGCCTTCTTTTGATGATGCCTGGAGACAAGCTTGCGGCTATTCTGGCTGAGCAGGTTAAGGGCCAAACGGGCCGAGAACTAACACTATCTGGCGACGTGAGCCTGTCTTTCTGGCCAGTTCTGGGATTGGAGACAGGCCCGGTTACATTTGGCAATGCGCCCTGGGCGGGGTCTGAACCAATGCTTAGTGCGGAAAGCTTGGCCGTTGGTGTCGAGGCCGCCGCACTGCTGAACGGCGACCTGAAGATTAAGCGCGTTATTGCCAATAACCCTGTTCTGCGCCTCGAACTGTCTAAGGGGCGCGGCAATTGGGAGTTGGAGACTACTGCGCCCGAAACAACGACCGGTGGCGGCGAAAGCAGTGGGGAGCAGGTTGAGGCTACACCCGGCGAAGTCACTCTGGATCATCTCGAGCTGACCAACGCGCGGCTGATTTATACCGAGAATGGCGCAACGAAATTCGATTTCTCGAATGTCGATCTGTCGGCCAGTTGGCGCAGCGCGACCTCGCCCTTAGTTGTGCAGGCGCAAATGGCCGTTACTGGTGGGAAGGTGAATGTGGACCTTAAAATCCCTGATTTGCCTGCATACGCTTCGGGAGTTGCCACACCGATGCAGTTGGCCCTGACAGCTCCGGGGGGCGAAGTCGGATTCGAGGGGCGTGTTAATCTCGCGGGTGAGATGGACGGCCAGCTGGAAGTCAAAACAAACAACACAGAGAAGATGCTTGCCGCCTTTGGGCAGGCCGGAACCAGCGTACCTTTGGGAATGGGACGGAAAGCGGATGTATCAGCCCTGATGACGTACACCCAAGAAGGGCGGATCTCTCTACGTCAAATGCAGCTGCAGTTAGACGACAACCAATTGACAGGCGAAGCCGATATCGAGATTTCTGACCCGCCCAAAATCACTGCGCGGTTACAAGCCGGGGCGCTTGATTTTTCCAGGTACAATGAGGCCTCTGCGCCCTCCAATGGCGGTGGGGCGGCCTCAGCTACTGCGACCCCCGCGGCGGCAGACGGTTGGTCCAGAGAGAAGATAGATGCTTCGGCTCTGGCGCTGGCCAATGGGGAAATTCGACTGAAAGCCGCCTCGATTGCTGTGCCCGAACTTACGCTTGGGCCGAGCGATCTGACGCTCAGTCTCGATCGGTCCCGGGCGGTTTTGCAGATGAATCCGGCAACCCTGTTTTCCGGGCAGCTGACCGGACAGGTTGTCGCAAACAATCGGAACGGGCTGTCGGTCGGGGGAAAGCTGAATGCCAAAGATGTTGACCTGCAACAAGCGCTGTCCACCCTCGCGGGCATAGAGCGGCTGACGGGATCAGCCTCGGGAGCGTTTGAGTTTCTTGGGGTTGGACAGACGGAAAACCAGATCATGTATTCGCTCAGCGGTAAGGGCAACCTGAGCGTCGGCAGAGGGGTGATCTCTGGCTTTGACCTTGATCGACTGATGGGGAGAGACAAAGGGTCCGGCGGTGCGACCGTATTCAATAGCCTCACAGCCAGTTTTACAATCGACAAGGGTATCCTCAAAAACGACGATTTGCTGATGTCTCTTGATAACTTCAGGGCAGACGGAAAAGGACGGGTCGGCATTGGCGGACGCAATATCGACTATCTATTTACCCCTGTCGCCTTGCGGGCAAACTCTGGTCAGGGTTTGGCCGTTCCAGTTCGGATCGTTGGACCGTGGAGCAACCCTGCTATCAAGCCTGATTTGACGAAGGTGATCGAAGCTGCGGCAGAGGGGAAACTCAAGGACCTTGAGGATGATGCCAAGCAACAGGTTCTGGAAAAGGTCGGCGATGAGTTGGGTTCGACCGTGACTGAAACCGAAGACATCGAAGATGCGTTAAAAAACAAACTTGAGGAAGAGGCAAAGAAAGGTCTGCTCAAGCTGTTTGGAGGGAACTAAAAGAGTTGGGGGCGCATGTCGCGCCCCCCAAAGTGCTTATATCGTCTGATCGTAGTCGCCAACGCCAGGCTCTGTTCGGATCACAGCGTCGATGTCAGCGAAGATGGCACGCATTTCCTCTTCACTCTCGCTGCTTTCACAAACCACAACGAGGTTCGGCGTATTCGAGGAAGCCCGAACAAGCCCCCAGCTGCCATTATCCAGAATGACACGTGCGCCGTTGACCGTGACAACTTCTTTGATGGCGCGGCCGGCGAAGTTCTCACCTGCATCAGCCTTAGCAACCAGTTTGTCGACAAGACGATTGAGGATGTCATACTTCTCGGTATCGGCGGCGTAGGGCGACATGGTCGGTGTTGACCACGTTTTGGGCAGCGCTTTACGCAGGTCGGACATGCTTTGGTTCGGGTTGCGGTCCATCAGCTTGCAGATCTCGACTGCCACGCGCATGCCGCAGTCATATCCGCGCCCGATCGGTTCCGCCAAAAAGTAGTGGCCTGACTTTTCGAAACCAGCCAACGCGTTGATCTCTTTTACCCGACGCTTCATGTGGCTGTGCCCGGTCTTCCAGTAGTCGGCCTTTACGCCATGGGCCTGCAATTCAGGGTCACTGGCAAACAGACCTGTCGATTTAACGTCCGCCACAAAGGTTGAATTGGGGTAAATTTTGGCCAGATCGCGGGCCATGATAACACCGACCTTGTCGGCGAATATCTCTTC
This sequence comes from Ruegeria sp. BE9, assembly GCF_056538765.1. Classification (NCBI taxonomy): domain Bacteria; kingdom Pseudomonadati; phylum Pseudomonadota; class Alphaproteobacteria; order Rhodobacterales; family Roseobacteraceae; genus Ruegeria; species Ruegeria sp. BE9. The sequence goes on from NZ_JBQFTS010000002.1 coordinate 472,931, forward strand.
ACCCTCGTCATCTACAACACCACAACGATCACCGTCGCCATCAAACCCAAGTGCCATATCGGCACCGCTGGCTTTCACGGTGTCTGCCATGTCATGCAGCATCTCCATGGCTTCGGGGTTAGGGTTGTAGTTAGGGAAAGTGTAGTCCAGCCGATTGTGGCTGGGGACTACTTCGACGCCCATGCGCTCAAAAATCTCAGGAGCAAAGGCAGAGGCCGTCCCGTTGCCGGTCGCGCAGACGACCTTGAGTGGGCGAGACATTTTGAAATCACCGACCAGATCATCGATATACGCTTCTTTCACGCCGTCGACGAATTCGTAAGACCCGCCTTCGTGCGGCACACCCTCACCATTCAGGACGATATCACGCAGTTCTGACATTTCGTCCGGACCATGTGTCAAAGGACGGTCAAAACCCATCTTCACGCCGGTCCAGCCGTTCGGATTGTGGCTGGCTGTAACCATTGCTACCGCCGGAACATCCAGATGGAACTGAGCAAAATAGGCCATCGGGCTGAGTGCCGGGCCGATGTCTTTGACTTGAATCCCGGCCTGCATCAGACCCAGGATCAACGCATTTTTGATCGCCAGCGAGTAGTCGCGATAGTCGTTTCCGACCGCAATAACGGGCTCAATCCCACGTTTGCGCATCTGTGTCCCGAGGCCCAGCCCCAAGGCTGTCATACCGGGCAGGTTGATTTCTTCGGGATATTTCCAGCGCGCGTCGTATTCGCGAAACCCTGTGGGTTTAATCATCGCGTCACGCAAAAAGCTCCAGGTGTTTGGGGTCACCTCGGGGATGGGTTTGGTCATATTATCGCTCTTGGTTAAATTTGAAGTGGGTTAGCTTTGGCGAGTACATCAAAGCGCATCAATAGCTCAATGAGCTGGGGCATTTGATCCAGATAGATCATGTTCGGGCCGTCGGATGGGGATCTGTCGGGATCCTCATGCGTTTCAATAAACACCGAACTCACACCGATTGCTGCAGCCGCGCGTGCCATTAGCGGGGCAAATTCACGCTGACCTCCAGTCGATCCGCCAAGTCCGGCTGGCTGCTGAACTGAATGAGTAGCGTCCATCACGACGGGATAACCGGTCGCCGCCATCTGCGGAAGCGAACGCATATCTGTAACCAACGTGTTGTAACCAAACGAGGTACCACGCTCGGTCAGCAGAATGTTGTTATTCCCGACGCTCTCAATCTTGGTGACGATGTTGGCCATGTCCCAAGGCGCCAGAAACTGACCTTTCTTGACATTGATGGCCGCACCCGTTTGCGCGGCGGCGAGCACCAAGTCGGTTTGCCGGCACAACAGGGCAGGGATTTGCAAGACGTCACATACTTCTGCCGCGTCCACGCATTGTTCTGGTGTGTGCACGTCCGTTAAAACCGGCACTCCGATTTGTTGCTTAACGCTTTCCAAAATTTCGAGCCCTTTGGAAATCCCGGGGCCGCGGACGCCTGAAATTGAGGTTCGGTTCGCCTTGTCGAAAGATGCTTTGAATACATATTGCGCGCCGGCGGCATCGCAGGCCTCTTTCATTTTGCCTGCGATCATCTGAGCATGATCGGCGGTTTCAAGTTGGCAGGGTCCGGCAATGATTGTTAGGGGCAGATCATTGCCGACCGTTAGATCGGAGATTTTTACATGTTTCATGTGTCTTACGAGGATACCTGTTCACGAAGGACCGACGCGGTAAGCGAGATCATCAGGTAAATACCAGCAAACAACAGGAAAGCCAAAATCGTATTTTCGAACTTGCGCGGATAGCTAGGCTCTTCGCTGGCCACGGGGTTCACGGAAACGGTCAGATAACGCACTTTGCGGTTGGCTTCGGTTCGCGTGGTTTCCATTTGTTCCATGGCTGTCTGCATCATCATATCACGCGCTGCGAGATCAGCTTGGGCCATCTGGATGCGAACGCTCAGACGCGCCAGCGAGTTTTCACCTGCCGACACGTCAAGCATTTCGGCGTTCAATTCTGCAAGAACCACTTCCAGACGCTCAATATCCGCGCGAACACCCTCTACCTTGGCGGCGTTAGGACGAAGGTTGTCCAGTAGGGCTGCTAGTTGGAGTTCCTTGTCCTGAATCAGTACCTCGATTTCATTGATGCGCCCCCGCAGCCCGGCTAAGACGTTTTCCGGATCCAAAACAGCACCCTGTAGCTGCAATTCGATCAATTCTTCTTGCGCCTTCCGGCGCTCTTCCTGAGCCATCTCAAAGCTGGCCATAGCTTGCTGCATTTGGTCTGCGCGCTTGATTTCGCTCAGCCCATTGATCGTATCTTCTGCGTAGGACAGCAGGAGTTCTGACAATTCAACGGCGATCTCGGAGCTTGGTGCCGCGACCTCCATTCGGATAATGCCGTCACTGGGGTCATAGCCGATGGTGACCATACGCTTGTACAGCTTATAGGTGTCCTCAAGGCTCGCGTCCTTGGGCAAGCGTTGGATCGGATCAATCCAATCCTGGCTGAAAACTTCGGAAAAACCCGTGTCGTTCTCAAGCCTTACAAGAGCATCTTTCGATTCCAGAAATTCTTGCGTAGCAACAGAGTCCTGTGCGGTGGCGTATTGCGTGCCTGCCAGAAATCCTCCGAACGACGCCCCAGCGCCATCTGCCTGCAAGATCGAAAAGGCCGAGTCACTCGCATACATTGGCGTAGCGATTCTATAGAAATAGAAACCGACAATTAAGGTTGGGAGCAAAACAAAGGCTGCCAGTCGTGCAAACAGCGCAAATAGCTTGCGTTTTCGTCGGCGCGCAATCTCTTTTTGAATGTCTCCAATTTCAAGATTGCGCCTCTCAGACGGGCTAAGTTCTTTCCCCGGCAGCGAATGCGAGTTGTCTTTGATCGTCTGCGGTAGCTGGATGGTGATCTTGTCTTTGGCTTGATCTTCCGCGCTATTCTTCTCGGCCGCGAGGTCAAGCAGACTGGCGCGTTCGAACGGGTCTATCCCATTTTGGCGGAGTAAACGAACGGCATCATAATCCGAAGTTGCAGCCAAACCATTTTTTTGCGCCAAGCGTCGCGCGATGCGCAATTGGCGCCCGGTCAGCCCTTCACGCTTGATCTCGTCAATCTCGGTCGCAGGCTGGGCCTCGTTCGCGGCATCTGTTGCCTGCGTTGCCTTTTTGATGCGCGCGATCGCGTCCGACCGCGCCTCTGGCGTGCCAGCCCCCTGACGTTTACGGCGCCAGTTGTATTTTTTAGCCTTGGGTTTGGTAGTCATATAGCTGTTTCGCCTCTTCCAAGGTGTCGAACATGTAAAGTTGGCCGTCTATAAGAACTGCCGCTTGCTGGGCAAACTTTTCGAGAAGGGATGGGCTGTGTGATACGATAACCAGAGTGGTTGTCCGCAACCGTTCTTTGAGAATGTCACCCGCCTTGCGGTTGAATTCGACATCTGTCGTCGCAGGCATCCCCTCGTCGATCAGATACATGTCAAAATCCAGGGCCAGCATGAGCGCGAATGTAAAGCGCGCCTTCATCCCCGATGAGTATGTTGCCATGGGTTGGTCGAAATACTCGCCGAGGTCGCAAAGCCAGTTGCAATAGGCCTCAACGTAGTCAGGGTCCATGCCGTAGATTTTCGCGATGTAACGCGCGTTTTCCAGTGCGGACATTTTGCCAGCCACACCACCAGTAAAGCCCATAGGAAATGAAATTCGGCAAGACTTGCGGATCACCCCTTCGTCAGGTTTTTCCAAACCGGCCATCATGTTGATCAGGGTTGTCTTACCTGTGCCGTTAGGGGCCAGAATGCCGACGGATTTGCCCAGCTCGATTCGGAACGAGACCCTGTCCAGGATCACCTTGCGGCGTGTCCCGGTCCAGAAGGACTTACTGACATTCTCAAACTCAAGCATTCACAGCCTGCTGCTCTTGTTTTCTTGTCCGCCGGTGGTGACGGCGAAGTAACGGTTAACCTATGGGTCCATGTTGGCCACATTATGTCGAATTGTGAAACAAATGATCAATGCGCACCTTGGAGTCCCGGCGCTATTGTGACCTTTGCACCGGTTGGACCAAGCCCTCGCGTTGACTATCTTTCAATTCGATCTTCAACAAGTCTGATGCAGGAAACCTTGCGATCTGATGAATTCGCTGCAGAAAGAAATAGAATCCTGTCGCATTTGCGCGGATAGGTTTGCGTCCACCCAGACGGCACACGAACCACGCCCTGTGGTGTGGTTTCAGCCCGGCGCACCGATCCTGATTGCCGGTCAGGCGCCGGGGGCGCGTGTTCACGCATCAGGGCGTCCGTTCACCGACCCGTCTGGTGACCGGTTGCGTGAATGGTTGGGGATAGATGGCTCCGTTTTTTACGATCGTTCACAAGTTTCAATTGTTCCGATGGCGTTCTGTTTTCCCGGTTACAATGCCAAGAAGGCTGACTTGCCGCCCCCAGCGATCTGCGGAAAGACTTGGCATGGCCGGGTCATGCAGGCGTTGGGGGACGTGCCTTTGACTGTTTTGGTCGGAGGCCATGCACACAAATACCACCTAAAGGTACGCACGCCAGTCACGGAAACCGTGCGAAATTGGCGAGACCATGCGCCGCGGGTCTTTGCCTTGCCCCATCCGTCGTGGCGGAATACGGCATGGTTGAATAAAAATCCGTGGTTCGAGGCCGAGCTGTTGCCGGTTTTACGAGCACGGGTGCAAGAGGTTCTGAATGACTGAAGCCACAGCCCTTGATGTCGCCCACGCCGGGATGGAAGCCAACCCTCAGGATGACTCCGCGCGATTACGGTTCTTTGAGCGGCTTGCCGACAGTGAGCTCTTTTTGTTGCTAACCGAAGAAGCGAAGGACGAGAACATTTCGCCCGAGCTTTTTGATGTCGCAGACGGCAGGTTCGTTCTGGCCTTTGACCGGGAGGACAGATTGGCCCGTTTTGCAGAGCGCCCCGTCCCGTATGTTGCATTGTCCGGTCGCGTGCTGTCTTCGATGTTGGCGGGGCAGGGGATTGGCCTTGGGTTAAACCTCGAAGTTGCGCCTTCGTCTATGTTGATTCCAGCTGAGGCTTTGGGTTGGTTGTCGACCACATTGCAGCATGCCCCCGAAGAGGTAGAGCAACGTTTGGCGGAATTCCTGCCTCCAACGGGTTTGCCAGATGAGTTGTTGACGGCGTTAGACGCCAAATTGGCGACAGCCGTTGGGTTGGCGCAAGCTGCGTATTTGGTGGGAACCAAATCCGAAGAGGGCGGGTCCGGCCATCTTCTAGGCTTTGTAGGTGCGGTTGATGGAGCTGAGCCCGCGCTTGCCAAGGCCGCGTCCGAAGCGCTTACGTTTTCTGGTATCGAAGCTGGTGCGATGGATGTGGGCTTTTTTGCTCAACATGATCAAGCCGCTGCGTCGTTGGCAAGAGTTGGGCTTCGGTTCGATTTGCCGCAACCCGAAGAGCGCGTCGTCACTCAGGTGATACCAGGCAGTGATCCAGAGAAACCACCAATTTTGAAATGAGCGTAATCAAGCTGCGCCCTGCGATGTGTTAACCGCAGGGCGCTGGGGTTTTATTCTGCCGCAGCTTCAAGCTTGTCCTGCGTGCGAGTTTCAAAGTCGCTGGCGTCGTGGCGCTCGTGCAGCTGAGTGTGGGGCTCTCCGAACGCGCGATTGACCATGCGGCCGCGCTTAACCGCGGGGCGCGCGTCGATCGCCTTGGCCCAACGCATCACGTTCTTATAGGATTCGACATCCAGGAATTCGGCAGCGCTGTACAGGCGGCCCAGAACCAACTGCCCATACCAAGGCCAAATTGCCATGTCGGCGATGGTGTAGTCCTCGCCCGCGATATAGGTGTTCTCGGCCAATTGCCGGTCCAGAACGTCGAGTTGGCGCTTGGTCTCCATGGCGAAACGGTTGATGGGGTATTCCCATTTTTCCGGTGCATACGCGTAAAAGTGACCAAAGCCGCCGCCCAGATAAGGTGCGCTTCCCATTTGCCAGAATACCCAGTTCATAACCTCGGTACGTTCGGGGCCTGACTTCGGCAGAAACGCGTCAAACTTTTCGGCCAAGTGGAACAGGATCGAGGCGCTTTCGAAAACGCGCATCGGTTTTTCACCGGATCTGTCCCATAACGCAGGGATTTTTGAGTTCGGGTTGGCCTCAACGAAACCCGAGCTGAACTGATCGCCTTCGCCGATATTGATCAGCCACGCATTGTATTCTGCGCCTTCATGACCCAGCGCCAAAAGCTCTTCCAGCATTACCGTGACTTTGACGCCGTTTGGGGTTGCTAACGAATAAAGCTGAAGGGGGTGGCGTCCGACCGGTAGGTCCTTGTCATGGGTGGCCCCGGAAATCGGGCGGTTGATATTGGCAAACTGCCCACCACTCTTGCTGTCCCATGTCCAGACCTTAGGGGGAGTGTAAGTGGATTGCTCGGTCATTTTCTGCCTCTCTCAGCAAAGTTCGTTTGAATTGTCCGTTCGCCTAAACAGCTAATGTTGCAAAGCCCCGAGTCCAACCCCGGACGTGACGGTGGTTTTGTAACAAACGGGGTATATCCTCTCACGTTTCTTCATTCGACCTCACAGCGCCGCGAGGAGGACTGCCCAACGAAGGGAAAATACCTATTCTTTTCACAGACCCGAGGTTCGGGCTGATTACCAACTCTGAGGACGAGAGGATTGACCACATGAAACGCTTTGCCCTGACCCTGGCGACAGCTCTGACCCTGGCAGTTCCGGCTTTTGCCGGTGATCAATACGTGGATGGCACCGGATACGCTGTTTCAGGCTATGACGTCGTTGCTTATCGCAGTCTGGATCAGGTTCCAGTTGGCCAGTCACAGCCCGAAGCTGTTCGTGGCCGTTCTGAATTCACCGCTGATTACAATGGCGCTACATGGGCCTTCGCGTCCGAAGAAAACCGCGACAAATTCCTTGAGAACCCAGCCTACTATGCACCTCAATACGATGGGCACTGCGCATATGGCGTCTCACGTGGCGGAAAAGTTCCGGCGAACCCAAATCTGTGGCGGATTGTTGACGACAAGTTGTACCTGAACATCACGGATGTTGTTGTTGGCTTCTGGGAAGAAGACGTTCCGGGCAATATCAACCTGGCAGAAGGCAACTGGCCGGGAATCGAAGGTGCTGACGCATCGAGCAGCGTTATCCCTAAGTTCACCTCGCAAGGTCCGGTTTCGAACTAATTGGCCACTCATGACCATAAAGCCCGGCCGTCAAACGCCGGGCTTTTTTGTGAAATCAGCTTGCTAGCCAGAAATCGTCACGCATCTGTTGATCGGCCTCAAACTTGATGCGAACACTCCGGGCACCTGGAAACTTGCGGGCCGTGATTGTCTCAGGAACCACTACCTCACCGGCGCCGGCGTCATTTGACTGAAAACTCAGTAACTCGGTCTCCATTCGTCTCGCAGCAGCCAAAAGCGATGTCGGCAGAGCCACGCGGTTAGAACCTTCGCAAACCGGAGTTGAGACAAAATAGGTCAGGTCGCGGCCATGAAACCCGACGGCGTCCGGTACATGATCGGTCTCGGTTATCGTTTGGGTGTCTGTGTCCGGCCCACGCCCCTCTGGGTTGTGCGACAAAGCGGTATTCAGCAGGGTGCGACAGGCGTCGATATCTGCGGTCTCCAGCTCAATCACACGTTTACGCAGCTTTGGACGGCGTGGCTTGCCCGAAGCCTGACCCCTTGTGGTCAAACCTTCTCGACGCAACAGGTCATAAGCCTCCTTGGCGCGGGCAAATCTTGTGCAATCACCATTGGTGTGGTCAGGATGTGCGTGAAACGCAATGTGGCGCCAAGCGTCGCGGATTTCATCTGAACCGGCGTTTTGATCCAAGCCCAGAGCAGTCAATGCTTCTGCGCGTGCCTTGATTTTCTCAACAGGCTCCATACCCAATTCACTCTTTAAACAAACAACACGAGTTCAGTTTGGGCAGGATCACGAATTTGTCAAATTCAATTAGAAGTTTATAGCGACACGCAGAACAATCGCCGGATACAGGTTCAATTGTCCATTGGCTTGGTGGCCGCCGATTTTTCGGATGTCACACAAAAAATCCCGAAGGCCATGCAGCCTCCGGGAACCAAACGTCTTACAGTTGATGTTTAGGCGACGTTTTGCAGTTCGGCTTTTGGAGTGATGCCTAGGGCGAAGCATACGTCACGTGTCAATTCAGGCCGGTTCAACGTGTAGAAATGCAACTTGTCGACGCCGCCCTCAATCAGATCCGAACACAGTTCAGTGCATAAGGCAGTTGCCAGCAAATCCTCACGATCGTCGCGGATCGCCTTCTCAAAAGCCTGATCCAACCATTCAGGGATCCGTGTTCCGCAACGACGGGCAAAGTTTCGAGCACCTTTCCAGTTCTCGATGGGCAGGATGCCCGGCACGATAGGTTTGTCGATTCCGGCTTTTGCACAGGCATCCCGGAACCGAAAGAAGGTGTCAGCCTCGAAAAAGAACTGAGTCAAAGCTTCGTCTGCACCGGCGTCCAGCTTGGCTTTGAGCCAATCTACATCTGTATGCGCGTTTTGTGCTTCGGGATGAATGTCTGGGTAAGCCCCAACACGGATGATGAATTTATCGGTTTCAGCCAAAGCCGATATCAGTTCAACGGAGTTTGCGAACCCATCAGGATGAGGCTCAAACCGGTCTTGCCCTTTTGGCGGGTCTCCACGCAGTGCAACGATGTCACGCACGCCTGCTTTCGCAAAGGTATCGGCAATGTTCAGCGTTTCTTCGCGCGTTGCGTTTACACAGGTCAGGTGGGCAGCAACAGGCAAGCCCGAGGACTTGTGCAGCGTGGCAACAGCGTCGCGCGTCAGGTCCCGGGTCGTACCGCCAGCACCATAGGTGACCGACACAAAGCGCGGTTCGAGAGGAGCGAGCGTTTGAACCGTATCCCAAAGGCGGAACGACGCCTCGAGCGTTTGTGGCGGGAAAAACTCGAATGAAATCTCTGGTGTCGTCATTTTTGCCTCACAGGTCCTATCTGAGGCTCTTGTGCCAGTTTGAGCATTGTGAGACAAATTCATATTACTCAAGAACAACATGAGTCTCACAACAATGCACATCGAGTTCCGGCATCTGCGAACTATTAAAGCCATCCATGAATGTGGTGGGCTGGCCCGCGCAGCGGATCAGCTGAATATCACGCAATCCGCGTTAAGCCATCAGATCAAGGGGTTGGAGGATCAGGCCGGAGTGGAGCTGTTCCTGCGCCGGTCCAAGCCAATGAAGCTGTCGGCAGCAGGATTGCGGCTGTTGCGGTTGGCGGAACAGATTCTGCCGCAGGTCGAGGCCACGCAACAGGAATTCTCCTCGCTACGAGATGGGCGTACGGGACGGATGCATATTGCCATCGAATGCCACGCTTGTTTCGAGTGGCTATTCCCGGTGCTCGAATCCTTCCGTAAGTCTTGGGGAGATGTAGATGTCGATATCCGGCCGGGGCTGGCCTTTGATGCTTTGCCCGCTTTGCAGAAAGAAGAGGTTGATCTAGTCGTCTCATCCGACCCTGAGGACCTGCCGGGCGTCGAGTTCATCGAACTTTTCGACTATGACGCGGTGTTCGTTGCGGCGTCGTCACATCCGCTGGCTCAGAAAGAGTATATCGAAGCCGAGGATTTCCGGGGCCAGACTTTGATCACCTATCCGGTCGAACGCACGCGGCTGGATGTCTTCAGTCAGTTGCTGATCCCCGCTCGCGTTGAACCCGCTGCGATCCGTCAGGTAGAGCTTACTGCGGTGATCCTGTTGCTGGTTGCGTCGAACCGAGGTGTGTCGGTATTGCCCGACTGGGTCGTGCGTGAGGTAAAGTACAATTCAGACTATGTCACCCGGCCGTTGACCAAGGATGGGATTACCCGCAGGCTTTATGCTGCAGTCCGTACCGAAGATCTTGAAAAACCCTTTGTGCAAGAGCTGATCGAATTGGCTGGAACCGAGGCGCGCAAGCTGCAGGCGCAATAGGCGCATAACGCGGGTCTGCTATGCGCATCATTCCTCTTGGCAAGGGCGCATTGCCCCAGTATACGCGCGGTTTGACCGGACAGGAGCCTTTGGACAATGGTAGGCAGTGCAAACCTCAACATCATGATCAAAGCCGCGCGCAAAGCGGGGCGTTCTTTGGTCAAGGATTTTCGTGAAGTCGAGAACCTTCAGGTGTCGATGAAAGGCGCAGGTGACTTTGTCTCCAAGGCTGACATTGCAGCCGAAGCGATCCTGAAAGAGGAACTGCTCGGCGCACGTCCAACCTATGGCTGGCTGGCCGAAGAAGGCGGCAGCATTGATGGCGAAGATCCGACCCGCCGCTGGATTGTGGATCCGTTGGACGGCACCACCAATTTCCTGCACGGTTTGCCTCATTGGGCAGTTTCCATTGCGCTGGAACACAAGGGTAAAATTGTTGCCGGTGTGATCTATGACGCGGCGAAAGACGAAATGTTCTTTGCCGAAAAAGGCGAGGGTGCGTGGATGAATGACACTCGCATTCGTGTTTCGGGTCGTCACCGGATGATCGAGTCGATCTTCTCGACCGGTCTGCCTTTTGGCGGCCGTTCGGATTTGCCTGCAACTCTGCAAGACCTGGCCCGCCTGATGCCTGCTTGTGCCGGTGTGCGCCGTTGGGGTGCTGCGGCGCTGGACATGGCCTACGTGGCCGCTGGCCGCTACGAAGGTTTTTGGGAACGTCGCTTGAATGCCTGGGATTTGGCCGCCGGTATTATCATCGTTAAAGAAGCTGGTGGTTTTGTGCAGGCGCTGAATCCCGAAGGTAGCATTCTGGAAGATGGCGAAGTCATCTGCTCGAATGAACCGATCTTTGATCAGTTTGCCAAGGTGATCCGAGGCTGATTGGCCGAGATACTTGTTGATCAAGCGCGCCCCGATCGAGGCGCGCTTTTTTGTTTCAAAGTGCGGCGCGCTGCGCCAACCCAGCTTCGCTAGCCAAACGAGCGGCAACAGATGCGACAGCAAGGTCTTGCAGCCCTACGCCAGTGCCATCGAACAGTGTGATTTCATCATCCCCGGTCCGACCCGGGTGGTCACCGTTGATGACGGCACCGATAGGCGTAATCTCAGTTTCCCTGAGCGCACCAGTTTCAATCGCATGCTGTGCTTCACCTATTGTTACGGACTGGGCAACTTCATCGGTGAATACGGTAGCCGAAGCGACCAGAGCCGGATCAACTTCCATCTTGCCCTTGGTGTCGGTGCCCATGCAGGCGAGGTGCGTTCCGGGTTTGATCCAGTTCTTCATTAGCAGAGGCTCAAACGCTGATGTGATGGTTATGATCACGTCCGCCTGAGCACCCAGTTCCTGTTGGCTGACGGCCTCGAACTCCAGTCCAATCTCCTCGGCAACAGCGGCCAAGCGTGGAAGCATGTCAGGATGCGGATTCCATGCCACGACTTTTTCGAACTCACGCTGTTCGGCTGCTGCGCGAAGCTGGAACGTAGATTGATGCCCCGCGCCAACCATCCCCAGAACTTTGGCGTCCTTACGTGCAAGATGCGCGATCGACACGGCAGAAGAGGCCGCAGTTCGAACAGCTGTCAGATAGTTGCCGCCCACGAGCGCGGATAACCTCCCGCTATCGGGGTCGAACAGAAATACTGTGGATTGGTGATTGGTTAGCCCTTGATCAGCATTGCCGGGCCAATAGCCTCCTGACTTAACCCCCAGCACCTGCCCATCCCGATCAAAACCGGACTTGAACCCATACAGCGCGTCTGCATACTCAAGCGCCTCACGTACCACGGGGAAGTTGCGAGCTGCGCCGCTGGCCATCGCGCCAAAGACGGACTGAACGGCGTCAAAAGCTTGTGCGCGGCCAACAAGTTGTTCGCAAAGATCCTCGCCAACGATTAACAGGCCATCTTGTGTGTTCATGATATCCCTCATTGCTCAATAGGCCTTTCCGCGCGCGGAGACTGGCCAAAGCGCCTCTACCTTTCCACCGCGCACACCGACGTACCAATCGTGCACGTTACATGTCGGGTCACAGTGGCCGGGAACCAGACGTAGTTTGTCGTTCACCTTCAGGACCCCATCTGGGTCTCCGATTACACCGTGTTCGTCCGAGCATTTTAGGTATTCGACGTCGTCGCGCCCGTAGATAAAGGGCAGGCCGCTATCGACGGACTGGGCCTTGAGGCCCGCGTCGCAGATCGCCTTGTCCGTCTTGGCGTGGCTCATGACACTGGTCAGAATGAACAGCGCGTTTTCCCATTCGCCTTGATCGATCCGCTTGCCGTCCTTGTCGAGAATTCGGCCATAGTCAGCGTCCATAAAGGCGTACGACCCGCACTGGAGTTCATTGTAAACGCCTGAGTTGCTCTCGAAATAGTAGGATCCAGTGCCGCCACCCGAAACCAACTCACATTCGATGCCCTCCGCCTGTAGGCCTTCCACGGCGTCCTTGACCATGGCAATCGCCGTGTCCAGCTTCTCTTTCCGGGCCTCATAAGTGTCGAGATGCTGCATCGCGCCCTGATAGGCCTGAATGCCGGTGAATTTTAGGTTGGGCGCAGTCTCGACCGCCTTGGCTATTTCAACGACAGCAGCGGTGGTTGTCACACCACAGCGTCCCGCGCCGCAGTCGATTTCAACAAACACTTCTAACTCGGTGCCATTCCGCGAAGCTGCTTCAGAAAGATCGGCGATGTTTTCAAAGTCATCGACGCAAACAATCGTGCGCGCACCGTATTTCGGCAATTGTGCGAGGCGGTCGATCTTGGCCGGATCGCGTACCTGGTTAGAAACGAGGATGTCCTTGATACCGCCTCGCGCGAATACCTCGGCCTCCGAGACCTTCTGACAGCAGACGCCGACCGCGCCGCCAAGCTTTTCTTGAAGCTTGGCTACATCTACCGATTTGTGCATTTTGCCGTGCACCCGATGGCGCATGCCATGAGCCTTGGCGTAGTCGCCCATTTTCTTGATGTTCCGCTCCAGCGCATCCAGGTCAAGTATCAGGCAAGGGGTCTGAATCTCGCTTTCGTCCATTCCGATAGCAGCAGGGATATCGAAGCCGACTTCGAGCTCTTTGATGTTCACGGGCTTGTTCATTTTGCTCCTCCTTGCCCTTTCAGCCAGGGCAGTTTGTCCAGATCCACGTTGCCGCCGGTGATGATCGCCCCGACGCGCTTGCCCCGAAACACGTCGGGGTTTTTGAGAATGGTTGCCAAGGGCACCGCAGAAGACGGCTCCATCACAACACGCAGGTATTTCCAGGTGAGTTTCATCGCTTCGACGATTTCGTCTTCGGAAGCAGTGAAGATGTCAGTCACGTTGTTAGATACAAAGTGCCAGGTGTTTTCCTTCAGCGGCACCAACAGCCCGTCTGCTACGGTCTTAGGGGCGTCGTCAGCGATGATGTGACCTGCCTTGAACGAGCGGTACGCATCATCCGCCTGTTCCGGCTCGGCTGCATAGATCGACGTTTCGGGCGCAAGGTTCGAAACCGTCAGGCAGGTGCCCGATACCATTCCACCCCCACCGATAGGAGCAATCACGGCGTCCACCCCTCCAGTTTGCTCTAGCAGTTCGGCAGAACACGTGGCTTGCCCGGCGATAACGCGCGGATCATTGTAGGGATGGACGAATTCACCGCCCGTTCTGGCCTGGACCTCAGCAAACGTGGCCTCGCGAGACGAAGTGGAGGGTTCGCATTCGGTGATTGTGCCTCCAAACCGGCGAACAGCGTCTTTCTTGGCTTGCGGGGCCGTGCGGGGCATGACCACGTTGCATGGGATGCCACGCTGACCGGCGGCATAGGACAGTGAGAGGGCGTGATTGCCGCTGGAATGCGTGCAGACCCCCTTGGCCGCCATTTCGTCGCTCAGGCCAAATACAGCGTTGCAGGCCCCCCGCACTTTGAACGCGCCGGCTTCCTGAAAGTTCTCACATTTGAAGAACAGTTGCGCACCCGTCAGATCATTCAAGTAATCTGACACCATCACCGGAGTGCGCCGGATGTAGGGCTTAATCCGCGCATGTGCTGCGCGCATGTCGTCGATAGTGAGGCTCGCCGCAGGTATTTGATCCAACATCGTCATTCTCCTTATGCGGCGGCTTTTGCGCTGCCCGATGAACCGGTGCGGAAATAGTCTTGTGCGGCGGCAACGCCGCTGCCCAGTTTGATCGGATAATTCAGATCCGCCATTGCCATTTCGACGGTGCTGAGGCCGGACAGAACCATGACATCCGTCAGGCTACCCAGATGGCCAATACGGAAGGCCTTACCGTTCAGTTGACCCAGCCCAACGCCAAAGGACACCCCGTAGTTGTTGAAGGCATGATCAGTCAGGACATTGCTGTCATAGCCCTCGGGTACGTAAATCGCGCTGACCGTATCGGAGTATAGATCAGGTGACTGTGCCACCAGCTTCAGCCCCCAGGCGTCGACTGCGCGTCGAACACCCTCGGCTAAACGGAAGTGCCGCGCATAGACGTTCTCCAAGCCTTCCTCGAACAGCATTTTCAGGCTTTCGCGCAGGCCGTAGATCAACTGAAGAGGCGGCGTGTATGGAAATCCACCTGATGCGTTGGCAGCCATCATGTCGCTAAAATCAAAGAACGTTCTCGGCAGCTTCGCTGAGTTCATTGCCTCCTGTGCCTTTGGGCTGACGCACAGGATTGCCATGCCTGTAGCAAGCATGAACCCTTTTTGTGAGCCCGAAATGGCGATATCCACGCCCCATTGATCAAATGCAAAGGGCATTGATGCCAACGAGCTGACGCAATCTACGAACAGCATTGCAGGGTGCTTGGCACTGTCCATCGCCTTTCGTACTGCCGCAATATCGGAAAGAACTCCGGTTGCCGTTTCGTTGTGAGTGACCAGAACGGCGCGGATTTCATGTGCCTTGTCTTGGGCCAGTATCTCCTGGAATCGATCTGCCGGAGCACCGCTGCCCCAATCACACTCAACAATCCGGACATTCAATCCATGACGCTCGCACATGTCGATCCAACGATGGCTAAAGACGCCATAGCGCGCCACCAGGACGGTATCGCCCGGGCTGAGAGTGTTGGTAATTGCGGCTTCCCAACCTCCGGTGCCGCTGGCAGGGAAGGTCACAACTTGCCCGGTGGTGGTGCCAAACACCTTTTTTGTTTCCTCAAGAACGGGTGCAAAAGTTTCGACAAAGTCAGGCGCGCGGTGATCCTGTGTCTGGACGTGCATGGCCAGCCGCAGACGGTCTGGAATGTTGGTCGGGCCGGGAATGAAGACCGGGTTTTGGTTGGACATCTCTGGTTCCTCCGCTTTCGGGATCAGTATCCTTGAGCCTGCTGCGAGGTGCAATTTTCTTGAAAAATATTTTCATTTTTGTCATTAAAATCATAATAATCTGAAAATATTGTATTTTTCGTTTTTCATTTTCGGGGTTGAATAAAGCCGGATGTGAAAAAATCAGTCGAGTGAAGGGGGAGAGAGCCAATGGAAAGTCAGAAAAGACCGCGCGGCAGGCCCAAGTCGCTGTTCAAGGAAAGCTCTGCCGGTACCATGCAATCATTGGATCGTGCGTTAGGCGTTTTGACAACGGTTGCCAATTTAGAGCGCGCGGCGCTCAGTGATCTGGCACGAGAGGTTGGCGTTCCTACGGCTACAACGCATCGAATTCTGATCACGCTGCAAAAGCATGGGTTTGTGACCTTTGATGACGAACGCCAAGAGTGGATGATTGGGATCGAGGCTTACCGGACAGGGGCATCGTTTCTGCGGCGTAACAGTGTGCTTGAGATCGGGCGCCCCATTTTGCGGCGGCTTATGCAAGACAGTGGTGAAACGGCGAACCTTGCTGTCCCTGACGGGGCCGAAGTTGTCTTTGTCGGGCAAGTGGAAACGCCGAACCCGATCCGAGCGTTTTTTCCACCAGGAGCACGAACGCCGATGTATGCGTCGGGTACAGGCAAGGCTATTCTTGCAGCGATGAATGAGGCGGTGATGAATAAGGTCCTGAATACAGCCGACCCTGAACCTTTTACATCGCAAACCCTTGTGCCCGGTGACGGGTTGATTGCGGATCTGACTGAAACTCGAGAGCGCGGCTGGTCGCATGACCGCGAGGAGCGATACGAGGGCATGTCCTGCATTGGCGCCGCGATTTATAATGATCGTGCAGAACCCTGCGCCGGGA
The DNA here is from genome assembly GCF_056538765.1 of Ruegeria sp. BE9. Classification (NCBI taxonomy): domain Bacteria; kingdom Pseudomonadati; phylum Pseudomonadota; class Alphaproteobacteria; order Rhodobacterales; family Roseobacteraceae; genus Ruegeria; species Ruegeria sp. BE9. Next base: position 489,068 of record NZ_JBQFTS010000002.1, read on the forward strand.
TTTCAGTTTCGGGGCCAACAGTGCGCTTCAACGCGGATCGCGTCCCTGAATTGGGGGAACTGGTTCGTATCGCCGCTCAAGAGATCACGCATCTGAGCGGAGGTCGGCTTCCTGAACGCCTGCAAGGGTAATGCCTACTTGCGGGGGACTCGTGGAATGCGGGATTTGGTCAGCTTGTATTTGTGCTCGGGGTGGGGAGGGTGGCCGTGTGTGCGGCCCCAATATTGAATGCCGCCACGTTTCAGCCAAAGCGGGATACATAGGATGAGGCCAACTAAAAACCCGCCAGTATGCGCCCAATAGGCTACGCCGCCTTCGTCTGGGTTGCTTGCGAGGCTTCCCACGAATTGCATGCCCAGCCAGACACCCAGCATGACAAAAGCGGGCACTGTGAACACACGGAAATAGACAACAAGCACCAGCAGAATATCCACCCGGGCTTTGGGGAACAAAAGCAGGTATCCCCCCATAACGCCGGCAATAGCACCCGATGCGCCAATGGTCGGAACCACCGAATCTGGCGCGGTGGCAACGTGGATCAACCCGGCTCCGACCCCTGCGAGTAGATAAAACAGCAAAAAGGTCAGGTGACCCATTGCGTCTTCGAGGTTGTCACCAAAGATCCATAGGAAGAGCATGTTCCCAGCAAGGTGCATCCATCCGCCGTGGAGGAACATTGATGTCACCAGTGTTTCAAACGCAAACCCGTCAGTAATTCGCGCAGGAATGACGGCATAGTCGAAATATAGCCGGTTTATGAAAGGGGCGTTGTCCATGTTCCCCACATAACCGAGGAAGACCACTATATTGGCCGCCATCAGAGCATAGACGACATAGGGTGTGCGGCCAGACGGGTTATGATCTCGGATCGGAAACATGGGGCGACGCTGGGCTTTTCCCAGCCCAGCGTCAAGGTATGGTTACGACGCACCTCCCAACAAAGCCGCATTGCCTCCGGCGGCGGTGGTGTCGACGCAAACGTGACGCTCGCCGATTACCCGAGCCTTGTCTGGCTGGCCGGGGATGAGCGGGAGAATAGGTCCGTCACGGCGTGCCAGATGACGTTCTATCTCGCGCGCGGTTTCTTCGTCTCCCCACCAAAGAACTCCTGAAATACCCGGAGTGTTCTCCAATCTGTGCAGGTCGAGCATTCCAGTGGCACAGATGGAGGTGCCGCCCAGTGCCTTCACTGCGTCCGCTTGCGCCTTCACCGCTTCAGCACCTGGACCCATGCACAACAGCGGTGCTCGGGGGAATTCACTCAGGCGGTTGGACTCCCCAGTGGGGCCTGGCAAAGACTGGGTTTGCACAGCGCTGGGTTGGCCCTGCGGTGCCGGCAGTTCACTCATGTTGTCCTGCCATTCCTGGTCGATGCTTTGACGGTTCGGAGCGCAGAACCTGGCCATGTAGTTTGGCCCACCCGCTTTGGGGCCTGTGCCTGACAGCCCTTCACCACCAAATGGCTGTGACCCGACAATGGCGCCAATCTGGTTTCGATTGACATAAATGTTGCCTGCGTGGACGGCTTCGGTAATGTGCTGCACCCTGTCGTCTATGCGGGTGTGCAGACCGAAAGTCAGGCCATAACCAGTTGCGTTGATATCGTCGATGACCTGATCAATTTCTGATGCTTTGAACCGTACCACGTGCAGCACCGGCCCAAAGACTTCGCGCTCAAGCGCCGCAATGCCCGGGATCTCGATCAGGGTCGGCGCGACAAAGGTGCCTTCGGGCGGAGTGTTCAATTCCTTTAGAACACGCCCTTCAGTACGAGCTGTTGCGATATGCTCCTCAATGCCATGTCGCGCTGTCTCGTCGATGACGGGGCCACAATCGGTCGATATCAGCCAAGGCTCTCCGACGTTCAGTGCGTCTATCGCCCCAGTCAGCATGGTAAGAAGGTCGTCGGCAATATCCTCTTGAACGTAGAGGCAGCGTAGAGCCGAACAACGCTGCCCGGCGGACTGAAAGGCGCTTTCGATTATGGACTGCACCGCCTGTTCCGGCAGCGCAGTACTGTCCACAATCATTGCGTTCAATCCACCGGTTTCGGCAATCAACGGCGTTCCCGGGCGCAAGTTGTCGGCCATCGATGCGCGAATCTTTAGCGCAGTCGCTGTAGACCCTGTAAAGGCTACGCCCGAAACGCGCGGATCCGAAGTCAACGCTGCGCCTACCAATGGCCCTCCCGGCAATAGCTGCAATACGTCACGTGGCACCCCAGCCTCGTGCAACAATTGTACTGCGCGGTGCGCAATCAATGGCGTCTGCGGAGCAGGCTTGGCCAGCACTGCGTTTCCTGTGGCCAGAGCTGCGGAAATCTGACCAGTGAAAATAGCCAGGGGAAAGTTCCATGGGCTGATGCACGTGAAGATGCCCGCTGGTTCTGCTTCTGGGATGTTGGCGGCGTAATAGCGCAGGAAATCAACCGCCTCACGCAATTCGGCCACAGCGTCAGGTACGGATTTCCCAGCCTCCCGCGCCAACAAGGCAAAAAGCTCACCGTAGTGCGTCTCGTAGAGGTCGGCTGCCGTGTTCAGAATGCGGGATCGATCGCTGGCCGACACTTGCCACGGTGACGCAGATGCCAGAGCAAGCTCGACATCTCGCGTGCTTGCTTGGCCGACCGCGCCCGGTCGATCCTGCGGTTGTGCTGGATTCGTGATCGGTTGATCCTGTTCGGGGTGCGCCGCATCCGAAAGCAGTGGCAGCGCATACCAGTGATGCGATCGAAATGCGTCGCGCGCGGCATCAATCCGATCAAGAGTTGGTGTATGCTGCAGATCGAAACCACGCGAATTGGGCCTTTCAGGCTGAAACAATTCGGGGCCGGTCGGCAAGTTCGGCTTGGGTTCATTAATTGTCAGGAACGGGTCCGCGGCCACCTCCTCCGGTGGGACGTTTTCATCCACAATCTGGTTTACAAAAGATGAGTTTGCCCCGTTCTCCAACAGGCGCCGGACAAGATATGCCAGAAGGTCACGGTGGGCACCTACCGGAGCATAAATCCTACAGCGCGTGTTACCCTGATCTTTGACGATCTGGTGTAAGGTCTCACCCATGCCATGCAGACGCTGGAATTCGAACGGCTGACCATCCGCCATGTGAAGGATGGCACTGACCGTGTGCGCGTTGTGGGTCGCGAATTGCGGGTAGATTCTGTCGGTCATGCTCAGCAGTTTGCGAGCATTGGCAATGTAGGAAACGTCCGTTGCCGCCTTGTGAGTGAAAACCGGGAAGCCATCGACGCCTTCGACCTGTGCGCGCTTGATTTCGGTGTCCCAATAGGCACCCTTAACCAGCCGCACCATGAGCTTGCGGTCGTGGCGTTCCGCCATGTCGTAGAGCGTATCCAGAACGATAGCGGCACGGGGCCCATATGCCTGTACGACGATGCCAAAACCGTCCCAGCCCACAAGAGCAGGTTCGGCCATGACAGCTTCGATCACTTGCAGAGAGAGGGAAAGACGGTCAGCCTCTTCGGCGTCTACGTTCAGGCCCATGCCAGCGGCTTTTGCCAAAAGGCACAACGCTCTCAGTCGCGGTACCAATTCGTCCATCACCTGCTGTTCTTGCGCCAGCTCATAGCGCGGGTGCAAAGCTGATAGCTTGACGGAAATCCCTGGGTTGGCCCGAATATCATCGTGTGTACAAGCATCTGCGATGGCGGCAATCGCACGCGAATAAGACAGGTGGTAGCGGGCGGCGTCTGCCTCGGTCCGAGCCGCTTCGCCCAACATGTCATAAGAATAGGTATAGCCCTTGGCCTCCATCCCGCTGGCACGGTTCATGGCCGACTGAATGGTTTCCCCCAAAACAAACTGGCGCCCCATTTCTTTCATCGCGCGCCCTACGGCGGTTCTGATCACCGGCTCACCCAGCCGCTTGATTGCGCCACGCAGGGCGCTGACAGGGGATGTCTTGCCTTCGTCCAAAACCTTACCGGTCAGCATCAGCGCCCATGTCGAGGCATTGACCAGCGATGATGAGGACCGCCCCAAGTGCCTTCCCCAGTCTGAAGGCGCGATCTTGTCTTCGATCAGTGCGTCAATCGTGTCGGCATCCGGAACCCGCAGCAGCGCTTCGGCCAAACACATCAGCGCGACACCTTCATCGGTGGACAGGCCATACTCGGCCAAAAACACTTCCATCATGCCCGGCGAAGTACTGGATCGGATATCTCGCACGAGCTGCGCGGCGGCCGCGCAGATGGCAGAGCGATCAGCCTCGGACAGATCGGCTTGAGTGATCAAAGCATCCAGAACGGCGGTCTGGTCAGCATAGGTTTGGTTGTCGATGTGGGTGCGCAGGCTGTGAGACATGAATCCTCCGGTCTTTTGATGAGTATACAGTCGAAAAGTCGGGACAATCGGCTTATATTGCGGGAATGAAAGTCAATTGGACTGAATATTCGAGGATTGAAGATGCAAAAAGACTTTCCCGGTCTGGATCGGTTTGATCGCGCCATCCTAACGATTCTGGCGCAAGACGGGCGCATTTCAGTGGCGGATCTCGCTCGTCAGATCGGATTGTCGAAGTCACCCACACAGGCGCGTCTCAAGAAATTGGAGGCCGACGGTATTATCACCGGCTACCGCGCCTTGTTGGATCCGATCCGGTTGGGTTTGGATCATGTGGCTTTTGTCGAGGTGCGTCTGACCGACACGCGGGAAAAGGCGTTGGCCGAGTTCAATTCGGCAGTTCGCAAAGTGGCTGAAATCGAACAAGCTCATATGATCGCGTCCAATTTCGATTATCTGTTGAAAATTCGCACGGGGTCTATGACCGAATACCGGACTGTTTTGGCCGAGAAGATTTCATCGCTGCCACATGTCGCGAATACATCAACCTTCGTTGCGATGGAGGCAGTGAAAGAAACTGGTTTGTCGGGCGAGATCGAAGGCATGGGTTGACGTTGGGCCAAAGCGCATCACCTTTGGACAATGAAAAAACTTGCTTCAGCCACTCTCTTGCTTGTTGTCTCGATGTCCGCCGGTGCGGCGGCAGAATGCCCCGAAGTACCCGATCATTCCGACGACCTAACGGCCCTGCTTGAAAAGATCCGTGCGGCCCCGACTGAGCAAGATGCGCGCGAATTTTCCAGTCAGATGTGGGAGTTTTGGAGAGATGCCCCTGACGAGCAGTCGCAAAGCGCTCTAGATCGCGGGATGTTGCGCCTGAACTCTGGAGACTTTCTGGGGGCAATCGACGATTTTAATACAGTCATCGAATACTGTCCGCTTTATGCGGAGGGATACAACCAACGTGCCTTCGCGCATTATTTGCTGAGGGACTACAGCTCAGCGCTGCCGGACTTAGAACGTGCAATCGAACTGTCGCCTAACCACGTTGCCGCCATCAGCGGTAGAGCACTTACTCTATTGGGCTTACAACGCATAGAAGAGGCACGAGAGGCCTTGTCGCAAGCGTTGATGCTGAACCCATGGCTGGCCGAACGTCATCTTGCAGGGCCCGGAGGCCCGTTAGAGCCGCTGGGCGAAGAGATCTAAAGAAAACGCCCCCGAAGACTTTGGCTCAGGGGAGTTTTCAGGCGTGTTTTAGAACTTAGCCTACCAGACCATTATCTGTGCGTTTGATCGTGATGATCGATGACCGTGGTGTACCACCATCGGGCCAATTGCTGCCCGGATGCTGGATGCCGACAAACATGGTGCGCATGTCGGCTGACCATGTCAGGCCCGTTACCTCGCAACCGTTCGGGCCGGTCATAAAGCGCACGATTTCACCGGTGATCGGGTCACCAACCAGCATCTGGTTATTACCGTTCCCTGCGAAATCCTCTTCGTTGCCGTCATTGCCGTCCGTTTGAATCCAGACCAGACCGGTGGAGTCGATGGACATGCCGTCCGGTGAGTTGAATAGGTTGCCTTCATTCACGTTGGCCGAACCTGCGCGGTCGTCCGAATGTACGGTCGGGTTGCCTGCCATCACATACAGGTCCCAGTCAAAGCCGGTCGCCGCGTGATCCTCATCGGTCGGCCGCCAGCGCACGATTTGACCGTACTTGTTGGCCTCACGCGGGTTTGCCGGGTTAGCAGACGTGTCATCGCCCCCGGCGTTTGGTTTCACGCCTCGGTTCTTATTGTTTGTCAGGCAGCAGTAAGCCTCGGCCGCGACAGGGCTGGAAGCCACCCATTCCGGGCGGTCCATTGTGGTGCCGCCAGCCTCCGAGGCAGCCATACGGGTAAAGATCAGGATCTCAGCCGCGTCCATGCCGGTCGTTTCCGGTGTCAGCGGCAGCCACTCACCGCTCATGTCTTCGTTGAACTTGGCAACAAACAGGGTTCCGTCGTTTAGCAGGTTCTCGGTGTCGACACCCGGTGCATAAGCGTTGTTGGAGACGAACTTGTAGAGGTATTCGCCACGCTCATCGTCACCCATATAGACCACGACACGACCATCCGCAGCCAGCGTTACCTCGGCATTCTCATGCTTGAAACGGCCCAGACCGGTGTGTTTGACCGGAGTGCTGTCTGGCTTGGTCGGATCGATTTCAACGATCCAGCCTGCGCGGTGTGGTTCGTTCGGGTTTTTCGAGGTGTCAAAGCGCGGATCGAAGAGCTCGTAGCCGTTCCAGCTCGTTGCTTTCACGCCGTAGCGTTGAAAGCCGTCGGCGACCTTCTGGTCGTATTCCGCAGCCTCGTCGCTGGAGCCGAAGTAACCGTTGAAGTTCTCTTCACAGGTTAGGTAGGTGCCCCAAGGTGTTTTACCCGAGCCACAGTTGTTCATAGTACCCAACGAGGAGGTGCCAGTTGGGTCTGCTTCGGTCTTCAGCAGATCATGACCAGCGGCGGGGCCAACGATTTTCATCGGTGTGTTGTGATGAATACGGCGGTTGAAGGGGCTGTCTTTTACAACCGACCATCCATCGGGGCCTTCGGTGATTTCCATCACGGTGACGCCCTGCAGGTTTTGCAGCTTTAGAACATCGCCTGCGTTTGCCGGAACACCTTCATTTGCGGCGGGCAGGTTGATCTTGCGGTTGGGGTATTCGTGGTTGATCGCGATTAGCTCATGACCTTGGAAGGAGAAGGTTTCCATTCCGTCAGTGTTTTCGCCAAAGACCTTGTCCGAGTTTTCTACGGGGCCGCCCTCGGTAATGTCATAGCCGTCCGCGTCCGAAAATAGAGGGTCGCCCCAGCTCATAAGAACTTTCCAATCGTACCCCTCTGGCACATGGACGGTACCATCGGTCTGTGCCGCGATTGGAGTGAATGCAAAGCGCGAGGTGGACGCCGCTTGCACCGCTGTCGAACTCATCAGGCCTGCGCCCATTGCGGCCGCGCCAGAGCCAAAGGCTACGACACCGGCCAGGAACCCACGACGGGAGATGGCTTTTTCAACTACGCGGTCAAAGTCGTTTTTTTCGGGGCGGGGGAAGTGCAGCTCGTCCCATTCGTCGGCGGAAAGTGTGGTGGGGTCAACGTCTTTCATGGATGGCTCCTGGCTGTCTAAAAAAGTGGATGAATGCGATTTAGGATGCCTTTGTGACAGGTTCTTAACAACAACATTAATGCGAGGAAGTCATTTGTCAGGGTTAGATGGTTTGTGACGCGCTGAAGGGCGGTGGGGGGCGGCCATTGAGTTGAAGCGAACAACCTCTTGTGTATACCGCTTTGACGTATGCTGACTGGCAGGATCGTTGGTTTTGCCAAGGACCGGATGGCGCCGAGCTAGTGCGATATCCTTTGTTTCAATGGATTTGGTAGAAAAAGAATGCCTGATGAAGTGCTGAAAGCCCTGGGCGATCATGCAAAATAACACCAAATTCATTTATGAATCTGCCCCTGGATTGCGTGACATTTAGGTAAACGCTGTTTGGTCTGCGGGCTTTGGAATCGGAGCGCCAGCGAGCGCCATGCAGGGAATTTGATTTTGGGTGTCGAACGGCGCTTGACGCCACCAAACGCATCGCATAAACCGACCTGCGCTGAGCGGGCGTCGTATACTGGCTATTACCTCAGCCTTCCAAGCTGATGAAGCGGGTTCGATTCCCGCCGCCCGCTCCAAAGTCAGCCCCTAAAAACTGCGTCAAATAGCCCTCCATCGTGGCCAAATCGCCTTACGTTGCTTGACCAGGTGTCTTAGTGACGCCTAGAAGCGGTCACTCAAGTGCGATCACGATACAAGGGCCAGACATGGCAAAATCCGCTTCCGCCAGTCCAGCAAACAAACCCGCGCCTGGTGCCAGCGAAGAGCGCGCTAGATCCAAGAAGATCGGCGTGTTGGGATCGTTGTGGCCCTTTATGAAGCCGTACAAGCTGTTGATGATCGGCGCGACATTGGCGTTGGTACTGACGGCCAGCATGACGTTAACGTTGCCTTTGGCTGTCCGCCGGGTCGTTGACAATTTCCGCATCGCTGATGGCGAGCTGTTGGATTGGTACTTTCTGGCGGCTTTGGTTATCGCCGCGATTCTGGCCGTTGGAACCGGCATCCGTTATGCGCTGGTCACCAAACTGGGCGAGCGGGTCGTAGCCGATATCCGCAAGGCCGTATTCGACCGCGTCATCGGGATGAGCCCCGAGTTCTACGAACGCATCATGACCGGTGAAGTTCTGAGCCGGATTACTACTGATACGACGTTGATCCAGTCGGTTATCGGCTCTTCGGTTTCAATCGCGCTGCGTAACCTTCTGATGTTTATCGGTGGGCTGGCATTGATGCTTTTAACGTCGGCCAAGCTGACCGGCATGGTTCTTTTGCTGATCCCGATGGTGGTGGTGCCGATTCTCTTTTTGGGACGCCGTCTGCGGGTTATCAGTCGGGAAAATCAGGATTGGATTGCAGCCTCGTCGGGAAATGCCGGTGAGGCGCTGGGCGCAGTTCAGACCGTACAGGCCTTTACCCACGAACAGGCCAGCCGCAAGCAGTTCGGCGAAATGACCGAGACCTCCTATGTTGTTTCGCTCCGCCGCATTCAAACTCGGGCTATTCTGACTGTTATTGTCATTTTCCTAGTCTTCTCGGGCATCGTCGGTGTGCTTTGGATGGGTGCGAATGATGTGCGCAACGGGGTCATGACCGAAGGCGTTTTGATCCAGTTCGTTATCTATTCGATCATCATGGCCGGGTCCGTTGCCGCCCTGTCAGAAATCTGGAGCGAGTTGCAACGCGCCGCAGGTGCAACCGAACGCTTGGTCGAGTTGCTTAATGCCGAAGACACTGTCACCGACCCGTCCAAAGCCAAGTCGTTGCCAACACCTGTACGTGGGGAAATACTCTTTGACGAGGTGACCTTCAGCTATCCTTCTCGGCCCGACGTTGTTGCGCTGGATGAAATGACGCTTCGGGTCAGCCCGGGCGAGACTGTGGCCTTTGTTGGCCCGTCAGGTGCGGGCAAAACAACCGTGATTCAAATGATCCAGCGGTTCTATGATCCTGAGGCCGGGTCTGTCCGCCTGGATGGTGTAGATTTGCGCGATATTGACCGTGCCGAATTTCGCAGTCACATGGCGCTGGTCCCTCAGGACCCCGTGATTTTTGCCACGTCCGCGCGTGAAAACATCCGCTTTGGCCGCCTTGATGCAACGGATGCCGAAGTCGAAGAAGCAGCGCGTGCCGCAGCTGCGCATGACTTCATTTCCGCACTTCCAGAAGGCTATGACAGTTTTGTCGGCGAGCGTGGCGTGATGCTGTCTGGCGGTCAAAAGCAGCGCATCGCGATTGCCCGCGCCATTCTGCGAGATGCACCTGTTCTGCTGCTGGATGAGGCTACTTCGGCTCTGGACGCTGAAAGTGAACGTGCGGTGCAGGGTGCCGTCGACCAAATGCGCGCTGGCCGGACCACACTGATCGTTGCCCACCGTTTGGCGACTGTTAAAAAAGCCGACCGTATTGTGGTAATGGAGGCTGGTCGCATCGTTGCGCAGGGAACGCATGAAGACCTGGTTGCGCAGGATGGTCTCTATGCGAGACTGGCCCGTCTTCAGTTCACAGACGGTATTGCCGCAGAATAAAGTGACGCGGGGGCAATTTGTTTCACTCCGTAGCGTAATTCTACACCTTTGGGCGCTTCACCTCTAAGCCTTTCTTGAACCCGCGCGGTTTTGCTTCCATCTTGGCGATGGATACAAAACCTGTGCCGGACACGGGAGAGATAAGGGAGGAACCACATGGCGTTTGTGGGATTAGAAGACAAGGCAAGAATGGAGCAGGAGATGTCGTGGGAGGAACGCGATGTTCCTGTCACTTTCCATCAGCTTTTGTCACGGACCGCTGAAAAACACCCAAACAACAAAGCGATCAGCTTTCAGCTGTTGTCCGGCGCCACGGACAAGGCCGAGACACTCAGCTGGTCTCAGCTTTTGGGCAAGGTTAATCAGGCGGCTAACCTGTTTCGGTCCTTGGGTGTGGGTGAGAAAGACGTGGTGGCCTATGTGCTGCCTAACTGTAACGAAACACTGATCACCATGATGGGCGGTGCCGTTGCCGGTATTGTTAACCCGATCAACCCGTTGCTTGAGCCCGAGCAGATCGCTGCGATTCTGCGTGAGACGGGCGCCAAGGTTGTGGTCACGCTCAAGTCGTTTCCTAAAACCGATGTTGCGCAAAAGGTCGAAGAGGCTGTGCGCCATGCACCCAAGGTCAGCACCATTCTGGAAATCGACCTGAACCGATATCTGACGCCGCCTAAATCCTGGCTAGTGCCGTTCCTGCGTCCCAAGATGGGCGATAAGGAGCATCTGGCCCACGCGGACTACAAGAACTTCAATCAGGAACTGGCCAAGCAACCCACCACGCTGACTTTTGAAGACAGCAAGGAAGATCGCGTAGCCTGTTATTTCCATACAGGCGGCACCACGGGTATGCCCAAGGTCGCACAGCACAAGTACTCTGGGCTGATCTACAATGGCTGGCTTGGCAACACTCTGCTGTTTTCCGAAGATGACGTCATCATGTGTCCGTTGCCCATGTTCCACGTCTTTGCGGTACATGTGATTGTTATGGCGGCGGTTTCGTCCGGTGCGCACGTGGTTTTCCCGACACCGGCCGGGTATCGTGGCGATGGCGTCTTCGACAACTTCTGGAAACTGATCGAGCGTTGGAAGGTGACCTTCATTATCACCGTACCCACTGCTATTGCCGCTAAGATGCAGCGCCCGGTGGATGCGGATATCTCGTCAGTTAAAACTGCCTTTTCGGGATCGGCACCGCTGCCGGTCGAGTTGTTCCGTCGCTTTGAAGAGGCGACGGGCGTTACGATCGTCGAAGGTTACGGCCTAACCGAAGCGACCTGTCTTGTTTCCTGCAACCCGGTGGATGGCGAGAAAAAGATCGGTTCTATCGGCATCCCGTTCCCCTATACGGACGTCAAAATTCTGATGGACGGTCCGGATGGGCCAAAGGAATGTGCGTCGGATGAAATCGGAGAAATCTGCATTTCTAACCCTGGGGTCTTTGCTGGCAACACCTATACGGAGGCTGAGAAAAACGAAGGCCTGTACCACTTTGACAAGTACCTGCGCACAGGCGATCTGGGTCGGTTCGATGAGGATGGGTACCTGTGGATCACAGGGCGTGCCAAAGACCTGATCATCCGCGGTGGCCACAACATTGACCCCGCTGAAATCGAGGAAGCCTTGTTGGGTCACGATGCAGTTGCCTTTGCCGGTGCGATCGGACAACCGGATGCGTATTCTGGCGAAGTGCCCTGCGCGTTTGTTGAATTGGTCGATGGCGCCTCTGTCACTGAAAAAGAGCTTATGGAATATTGCAGCGTTCATGTTCATGAACGTGCCGCGCAGCCTAAGCACATGACCATTCTGGACGAACTGCCAAAGACCGCTGTCGGCAAAGTGTTCAAACCTGAACTCCGTAAGCAGGCGATCACGCGTATCTATAACGGTGCACTGGAAAAAGCGGGTGTTGACGCCCGGGTCGTTTCGGTGATCGATGATAAAAAGCGTGGCCTCGTTGCACAGCTTGACGCGAACGGCTCCTCGGACGACGATGTCGGCAAAGTGCTGGGATCGTTCACCCGGCCGTGGGAGTGGGCTGCCTGACCAGGAGGGACAATGGATTATGAACGTCTGATCGATGAAGAAACTTGGGCGTTCATAAGACGAACGGCAGAAAGTTACCCTGAAGATGCAGTTGATCTTACGATTCCGGACCAACGCCGTGTCTATGACGCTATGTGTCGGGACTTTCGCCAACCCCGTCCAGCTGGTGTAGAAACCCGGGACAAGTCTGCCGACGGCGTTCCCGTTCGGGTTTATACTGCCGGAGATCCAACAAGAACCGTCGTCTATATCCATGGCGGCGGTTTTGTTGTTGGCGGGTTAGACAGCCACGACGATGTCTGTGCCGAGATTTGTGCGCAGACCGGATATCGGGTTGTGTCAGTGGACTATCGCCTTTGCCCTGAACACGTTCATCCCGCACAGTTCGACGACAGTTGGACTGCCACAAATTGGGCCGCAACAGAATTCGGAGATCCTTTGATCTTGGCCGGAGACAGTGCGGGCGGCAACTTAGCGGCTGCCGTTGCACATTATGGTCGGGGTAGCCTGCAAAACGTCATGGGGCAGGTGCTTATTTATCCCGGCTTGGGTGGCGATACTTCCAAGGGCTCATACATCGAGCACGCCCATGCACCGCTATTGACGCTGGAAGATATCGTATTCTACGAAAAAGTGCGGTGTGCGGGTGACGTACCGAAAGGCGATCCAACATTCGCTCCTCTGCACGACACAGATTTCTCTGGCCTTCCGCCGACAGTCGTGGTGACCGCCGATTGCGATCCATTGCGTGACGACGGGGCGGTCTATTGTGAACAGATCACCGCTGCGGGGGGGCAGGCCCATTGGGTAAATGAGCCTGGCCTTGTGCACGGATATCTGAGAGCGCGCACAACAGTGACGCGGGCCGCAGACAGTTTCGAGCGAATTTCCGTGGCTATCGAAGCGTTGGGCCAGAAAATCTGGCCCTACGACTAATCGGCTACTTGAGGAATGGCTCAGCCTTCATTGTTTCTGCAATGGGGGCGCCCATTCGCTTTAGAATAGTGGGTGCAAGCTGAAGCTGGTCGATAACCGCATCTGGCGCAGGGCCTTCGGCTTCACCGAAATAGTACAGCGCGGTTTCCTGTTGAAGCGGACTACGACCACCGTGGTGTCCGCGCTCATCCTGCCCGTGGTCGGCGGTCACGATGACTTCGTACCCCAACTGACGCCAGCGCGGGATGAAAGGGGCCAGCATTTCGTCTGCGACGAAACAAGCGTGATCCATCTCTTCGCAATCGTGGTAGAAGCGGTGCCCCATGCTGTCCAGTGTGCAGGCATGCAGCAGGCCGTAATCCAGCCCGTGACGCAGGCACATGTTGGTCAGAGTGGCATAAAGATCCACGTCGGACGGGGTCATCTGATTGGCCTTTCCGTAGCCAGTCATAGTGTGAAACCGACCGTGATTGATCGTTTTGCTTTCCGGTTCGTCGTACTCGATGTCGCGGACGTAATCGAACGGGTGGCGGTTGAAGAACTGCGACCAATAGCTGTGGGTGACAGCTCCGGTTACGCCGTCAGCTTCACGCACCTGGCTGAAAACGTCCTTGTGGCTCAGACGAAAAACGTTGCCGTTGCCAGTGCAGCCATGCTCCTGCGGGGTCACACCTGTATGGATCGAGGCATAGCAACTAGCCGATGTGGACGGCAGCACCGCGCGCAGTTTCCATACGCGGGCTTCACCGCTGTCGACCCAGCCTTCCAGATTTCCGAACAGCCGGCGGAAGTTGCGCCACGGAACACCGTCCAGAATGATGAGGAGTAATTTGCGGTCCATGATCTGACCCTTTTCTTGAATTCATCAAGCGAACCTAGGGGATTCGTCGCGCCTTGGCTGCCTGTTCACGCCCCGAATAGCAAAATCCCGACACCTGTTTGTAACAAGTGCCGGGATTTCGAAGCTTTTCTGAGGGCAGGGATCAGTTCCCTGCGCTCTCCATCTTGCGGTGGGCGACAACCTCTTCCAGCCAACCCAGATGCATCTCGGGGACCGAGCTGAGCAGCAGGTCGGTATAGTCGTCGAACGGAGGCGTCAGCACCTCGCTCTTTGAGCCATAGCGCGCAACACGACCCTGATACATCACTGCGATGCTGTCGCTGATCGCACGGACCGTCGCCAGATCGTGGGTGATGAACAGATAGGCCACGTCCTCGATCTTCTGCAGATCCAGCAGAAGTTTGAGGATCCCGTCCGCAACCAGCGGATCCAGCGCCGAGGTGACCTCATCACAAATGATCATCTTGGGTTTGGCCGCGAGCGATCGGGCGATACACACACGCTGTTTCTGGCCACCGGAAAGTTCCGCAGGATAGCGATCGATGAACTTTTCGCCCAGTTCGATTTCATCCAGCAGTTCGACAACACGCTTGCGCTTCTCAGCCCCGCGCATGTTGAAGTAGAACTCCAACGGGCGACCGATGATCGTGCCAACGGTCTGACGCGGATTCATCGCCGTGTCAGCCATCTGATAGATCATTTGAAGCTCACGCAGGTCTTCCAGCGAACGGCCCTTTAAGTCGGGGCTCAGCTTGCGCCCGTTAAAGGTGATCTCACCATCACGCGGAGGCAGCAGGCCGGTAATCACACGCGCCAGCGTCGACTTGCCCGAGCCGGACTCACCCACAACCGCCAGCGTCTGCCCCGGATGGAGCTCGACATTGACGTTGTGCAGAACGTCGAAGTTCAAACCCTTGTAGCGCGCGGTGATGCCGTCCACGCTCAGCACCGCTTCTGGTGTGGGCTTTTTCTCTTCGTGTTCGATCGACCGCACCGAGACGAGCGCCTTGGTGTAGTCTTCCTGCGGGTTGTTGATGATCTGATCGGTGTTGCCGTATTCGACCGTGTTACCCATCCGCAGAACCATGATGTCGTCGCTCACCTGTGCCACAACCGCCAGGTCGTGGGTGATGTAAAGCGCGGCAACGCCGGTATCTGCGATGGCTTCTTTGATGGCCATTAGAACATCGATCTGAGTGGTCACGTCCAGAGCCGTAGTAGGTTCGTCGAACACCACCAGATCAGGTTCGGGGCACAGCGCCAGTGCTGTCATGCAACGCTGAAGCTGACCACCCGAAACCTGATGCGGGTAACGATCACCGATATTGTCAGGGTCAGGCAGACCCAGCTTGGCGAACAGTTCACGCGCGCGGCCTTGAGCCTCTTTGCGTGAGAATTTTTTCTGTTCGACAGCGGCCTCAATCACCTGATCCATGATCTTTTTGGCAGGGTTGAACGACGCGGCGGCGGATTGAGACACATATGTGACCTCACCCCCACGCAGCTTGCGGATATCCCCATGAGATGTCTTGAGGATATCGCGCCCGTTTACCCAGACCTCGCCACCGGTGATTTTCACACCACCCCGGCCATAGGCCATCGAGGCCAGACCGATGGTGGATTTGCCGGCACCGGATTCACCGATCAGACCCAACACCTTGCCGCGTTCGAGGTCAAAGCTGACCCCGTGCACGATTTCGATGTCATGGGGCTTTTCGCCCGGCGGATAGACGGTCGCGCCGATCTTGAGGTCGCGGACCTTGAGAAGGATATCACTCATCCCCGGCCTCCTTTCAGCGATGTGGTACGGTTCAGGATCCAGTCAGCCACCAAGTTGACCGAGATGGCCAGCGTCGCGATGGCGACAGCAGGGTACAGAGCCGCGCCGATGCCATAGACGATGCCGTCCTTGTTTTCCTTCACGATGCCACCCCAGTCAGCCAGCGGCGGTTGAACGCCAAGACCCAGGAAGGACAGGGTAGAGATGAACAGAACCATGAAGATGAACCGCAGGCCAAACTCAGCCACCAGCGGCGACAGTGCGTTAGGCAGGATTTCCCGGAAGATGATCCAGCCCCGACCTTCACCACGCAGTTTTGCGGCTTCGACGTAGTCCATCACGTTGATGTCCACTGCGACGGATCGTGACAGGCGATAGGGACGGGTGGCGTCCAGCAGGCCCATCACCAAGATCAGTATCGGAACGGTCACCGGAACAATCGCCAAGATCACAAGCGCCAAGATCAGTGTCGGAATCGACATGACCAGATCAACTGTCCGGCTGAGCACTTGGTCGGCCCAACCGCCCAGCACCGCCGCCAGCAGACCCAGCGAAGTGCCGGTGATAAAGCTGAGGATCGTCGCGGCCGCAGCAATAAAGATAGTTGTACGACCACCGTAGATCATGCGGGTCAGAAGATCGCGACCGATGTTGTCAGTTCCTAGCAGGTGCTCGGCGCTTGAAGGTTCCCAGACATCGCCGACAACTTCTGCCATGCCATAGGGCGCGATCAGCGGTGCCGCGAAGGCGATGAAAAAGTAAAGACCGGTGAAAAACAGACCGATCATGGCCGAAATAGGAATATTCTTCATCATTTCGGATGCCTCAGTCTTGGGTTGGCAAGGATCGATACAATATCGGCAACCATATTCAGTCCGATGTAGACTGCCGCAAAGACGACACCGCAGGCCAGAACGACCGGCACGTCACGCTTGGTCACCGAATCCACCAGGTACTGCCCCATGCCCGGGTAAACGAAAACCACCTCAACAACGACGACGCCCACGACCAGATAGGCCAAGTTCAGCATTACGACGTTGACGATCGGAGAAATCGCGTTGGGGAAGGCATGTCTTGCAATGACCTGAAAGTTCGACAGACCTTTCAGTTCGGCTGTTTCGATGTAAGCCGACTGCATCAGGTTCAGAATTGCAGCGCGGGTCATCCGCATCATCTGCGCCAAAACCACCAGCGTAAGCACGAAAGCAGGCAGTGCGATCGCGTTGAGTTTTTCTCCGAAGGACATCGACTCGTTGATCATGGCGAGTGAGGAAAACCAGCCCAGTTTCACCGAGATGAAGTAGATCACTACGTAACCAATCAGGAATTCCGGAATCGAAACTGTTGTCAGAGTGATGGCCGAGATCAGCTTATCCGGCCAGCGGTTACGGAACCGAACAGCCAGCAGGCCCAGAAAAATGGCAAGCGGGACGGATACGATGGCGGCGACACAGGCTAGGAACAAGGTATTCCCCAACCGTTTGCCGATGCTATCCGCGATGTCGAGTTTGTTGGTCAAAGACTGACCCAGGTCGCCCTGCAAAATGCCACCCAGCCATTCGAAATAGCGGGTCAGAGCGGGACGGTTGAGGCCCATTTCCTCGCGCAGGTTTTCCAGCGCCTCGGGGGTTGCGGATTGGCCAAGGACCGCTTGCGCCGCGTCCCCTGGAAGGGCTTCGGTGAGGCCGAAAATCAGAGCCGATGCACCGAAGAGAAGCAGGAGTCCCAGCGCAAGGCGCTGGGAAACCAGTTTGATGATAGGATGCATGATCCGTGGTTCCTATCAGGCGAACCACATCTTGCGGGACATGTTGCCGTTCATCATCTCTTGGGTCGGGTCGCTTTCCCAACCTTCCAGCTGATTGCTGACGCCCTCGACAAAGTCGTTGAACATCGGGCAGATCAGGCCGCCTTCGTCGCGGACCATCATGCCCATCTGGCTGTAGATGTCTTTACGCTTGTCGTTATCCAGTTCGGCACGCGCCGCGAACAGCATCTCGTCGAATGCCGGAACCTTGAAGCGGGTGTCGTTCCAGTCTGCGGTCGACAGATAAGCGGTCGAGTACATCTGGTCCTGTACCGGACGGCCGCCCCAGTAGGACGCACAGAATGGCTGAACGTTCCAGACCTCGGACCAGTAACCGTCGTTGGGCTCGCGTTTGATTTCCAGCGGGATACCGGCCTGAGCGGCGGTTTGCTGGAACAGGGCTGCGGCATCCACGGCACCCGGGAATGCGCCATCTGCGACGCGCAGGATGATCGGTGAGCCATCGTGACCGGACTTTTTGTAGTGCTCGGCTGCTTTTTCGATGCTGAACTCGCGCTGCGGGATCGAGCCGTCAAACAGCGGGTAGGCCGCATTGACCGGCATGTCGTTGCCAACGGTGCCATAGCCGCGCAGAACCTTGTCGACCAGTTCTTGACGATTGATCGCGTATTTCAGCGCCAGACGCAGTTCGTTCTGGTCGAACGGAGCGGTGTCACAATGCATGATGAACACATAGTGGCCACGACCCGCGGTCGAATGCACAGTCAGAGTGGGTGCGCGCCCCAGAAGATCGGCAACCTTCGGCTCGACACGGTTGATCGCGTGAACCTGTCCGGATTGAAGCGCGGCTGTACGTGCGGTCGCGTCGTTGATGACAACAACTTCTACACCGTCGAAATGCCCAAAGTCCGGGTTCCAGTGGTTAGCGAACTTTTTGTATACGTGACGTACACCGGGTTCGTTAACTTCGACCTGGTAGGGGCCGGTACCGATGCCCGCGCCGGGATCTTCCATGCCGCCATCCGGCTGAACGATCAGGTGATAGTCCGCCATCAGATAGGGCAGGTCAGCGTTTGGCTCGGACAGTGTGATTTGGAAGTTGTCGCCATCGGCCTTCATCGACTCGATGCCCTTCATGATGCCAAGGGCACCGGACTTCGAATCCTCGTTCGAGTGACGCTGCATGGTTTTCAGCACGTCCTCGCTGGTCATGGTCTTGCCGTTGTGGAATTCAACGCCCTGACGCAGTTTGAAGGTCCAGACTTTGGCGTCTGCGCTGCCTTCGACGCTTTCGGCCAAACGTGGTTCGATCGATCCGTCGGGTGCAACCTCAACCAACTGGTCACCAAACTGCTTACCGTTCTGGAACGGAACCGAGCTTGCGTAGGTTGCCGGGTCAAGCGAGTTGGTGGATTCACCGCCTTGCAGACCGAATTTCAAAACCCCACCTTTTTTAGGGCCTGCCGCGCGTGCCGCATCTGCGAACAAGGTGCTGGCCATAGCTGCGGACACACCCAGAGCTGCGGCTTTCCCCATAAATTCGCGACGGGTCAGCTTGCCAGCTGTGACCTCTTTGGTCATGTGAGTGAGTTGTTCTTTCATTCAAAGTTCTCCCAGTTGATTGGATTAGCAGCCCATTTGCGGGCTTTTTATTGACGCATGAGTCAAGTTAGGCGCAATTCGGTAGGTCGGGCAAGGACAAAAGTCCAACCGAGACCTGACCGGAATCACATTTGGTTGCGGGGTATGGTGTCCTCCGTTTCTTTCGAAAAGAGCAAGCTCTCGCCCTCAAAGGCACTTATCTTTGCCCTGAGATAGAAGTTATCGAAGTCGCTCCACATTTCACAGGACGTTTCAGTCCTAAGGTCGAGGCCGTCGCGGCTCATCTCTTGTGTCCAGTGACAATGCCCACGTGCACTTAATGGGTCATCCGGATGAATGGACCAGCGCTCAAAGGCGGTTCCGCCGTGGGTAAGGCCGTGGTGGTTATCTGCAATAAGGCCAAAGTCATCGTCGATGATCAACTGGATTTCTCCAGTGTTCATATCGGTTTCGACCCTACGAGAGTTGCTGGCGTCACGCAGCGTTGTCACGTCGCGCGGGCTTTCAGCATCCGGCGGCGGGAACGTGTACTCATCACTGTCGCCGGATGGCCGATTGGGAATCGTAAGCTCACCACCCGTCAGGTGAAGCTCGGTAGCCTCTGGTGAGGGCCAGATCAAAGGCCAGTAAGAACTGGAAATCGCGACCCGAAGACGGTGCCCCTTTGGAACACGATAGGCAATGTGATCCAGATCCAGCGTTACATCATAAGGAGTTCCGGGAATCAGCGGTTCTGGCTGCGAATGGCTGTCCCGATGAGCCAGATTCAGCACTCCATATGTGATCCGAGTCGATGCCCCATCCGGATGCACATGGTTTAACCTTACAGCGATTTGAGCCTGTGGGCGATCGGCGCTCAAACGCAGCCGAATGCTCGGGGCACCCAAAATGTCGAGATCTTGGGCCAGTGCCTCACCATCGAAACAAGCTGACAGCGCATCGTCCGCACGTTGGTCTCCGGGCATATCCGGCCCGAGCCAGATGGCGCAGTATTCACCGCCGTCCAAGCCGCAGTTTTGGGGCGAACGCACTCTGTGATCCAATGGGCCGCCCTGGCCCAATCCGCTATCCGAAAGGGGAAGGCTCAGCCCTGACAGGTGACTTGTCGCACCGCTGTCTTCAGCTACCCAGCGCCCGGGGCGTTCTTCGTACCATCGTTGTGGGCGTACTCCATTCATTAGGTATGCACGGTAGTCGGGATCGTTTTCGACTCCAGTTTTCCAACCTTTGAGCCAACGATCCCACCAGCGCAGGGCTTCTTGTAGAAATCCGATTCGCGGTTCGGGCACTGCGAAGTGGGGGTATTTGTGAACCCATGGCCCGACGATTCCTTTCACTGGGGCGTCGAGTTTTTCGACAAGTAGAGGTACGGTGTTTTTGTAAGCGTCTCCCCATCCGCCTACGGCCAGAGTTGCCGCTTGAATCGCGCTGAAATCCTCACAAACAGAACCGTGGCGCCAATAGTCGTCGCGCGTTTGATGCCGCAGCCAAACCGATGGCAGGAAGGGCTCGGCCTCAAGCCGTTGCAGCCAGGCCTCGCGCCAATCCTTGCGCAAGGCTGGGTCTGGTGCGCGCGAGGAGTAAGACCACATCGTGGCCCCCCAGCCGAGATTTTCGTTCAGCAGGCAACCACCTTTATAGTGGATATCATCCGCATAACGGTCAGCTGTCGAGCAGAGTGTGACGATGGCTTTTAGGGGGTCGGGCTGCAGGGCTGCGACCTGTAGAGCATTGAAGCCGCCCCAGCTTATTCCCATCATTCCAACTTTTCCGGTGCACCAGGGTTGTTCGGCCAGCCACTCAATCGTCGCGACCGCATCGTCCAGTTCCTGCTGCGTGTACTCGTCCTCCATCAATCCTTCGCTGTCGCCGTTTCCACGCATATCCACGCGAATACAGGCGTAACCGCGTTTGGCGAACCATGGATGGGTTAGCGCGTCACGTGTCGCCGTTCCGTCGCGTTTGCGATAGGGCAGGAACTCCAGAATGGCGGGAACAGGATCATCTTCGGCGTCTACTGGGCGCCAAACCCTTGCGGATAAACGACATCCATCGGGCATCGCGATACCCATGTCCGGATGTTCTTCAATTTCTCTTAGCGCATTGGAGGGTCGCGTCATTGCCGCAGTGTCGGTTTCTTCGCAGTTTTAGGTCATCTCAAAACCGTCAGTTCACCAGCGGATTGCGACAAGCAGGTCCATGACGTTGGTTCCAGTTGGGCCTGTCTCTAACAAAGCACCTACGCGGTCCAAGTAACTGCCGCTATCCGCCGCAAGCAATGCGCTTTCTGCGCCATCCCCCCAGGTCGAACCGTTAATAATCGCCCCAGCCGCCTGTGTCGGGCCATCTGTACCGTCGGTTCCGCCCACAACCAGGGTGATCCCGTCGCAACCGGCGATTTCTTTGGCCAACGCCAAGGCCAACGCCTGATTACGCCCACCCCGTCCAGGGTTTTCCGGCAAGACGACTGTCGGCTCACCGCCAAAGATCATCGCCCCTCGCGGCATGTTGCGGATGCGTTCGCCCAGTGTTTTGGCAACTTCCTGGAAATCGTCATGGAGGCATTCCTCATTCGCCAACACTTCGATCCCGTCTTCTTGTGCCGATTGGGCAGCGGCCGCTCGGGCATGCGCATTAGATGCCACAATCTGGGCTGAGGCCTTAAAGCTGTGCGACTCAGGCAATGCTCCGATTCCCGACCCAACGACATTCAGATCGTCACCGGGAACGTCGGAAATTGCGAGCACGGTCGCCGTGTCGCCTTTGAAATGAGACAGCAGCCCGCCGCCCTTGATTCGGGACAGTTCACGGCGTTTCGCGTTCATTGCTGTTATGTCGAGTCCTTCGGACAGCAGCCTTTTGTTCAACTGCTCAAGGTCCGAAAGGGTTTTTCCCGGTATCAAATCTTCGGCCAGCGAAGATGCTCCGCCTGAGACCAGCAGCAAAAGGTGTGAACCGGCCTCCATCGATTCCACCGCTTCTCGAAGAGCTTTTCCGCCCAAAAGGCTGCGTTGATCGGGAACAGGATGCGAAGCTTCGATCAAGGTAACGAAATTCGGCAGATCGCGCCCGTGATCATCCTTTGTCACAACCAGAGTTGGGCGCGGACCAAAATGCTCCAACGCGGCAAGAGCCATTGAAGCTGCGGGTTTACCTACTGCCAGAATCTGATCTGGTTCGGGAATGGCATGTAATACTTTGCTGGTGGCGGCGTGGCCCCCTACGGCATCGACGCCGGCTTGCCAGATGCGGATTGCCTGTTCTTTTTTGTCCATCAGCTTTCCATCCAAATCGTAACTGGGCCGTCGTTGATCAGTTCGACGGCCATATCCGCCCCGAATTGCCCGGTTTCGACAGGCACCCCATAACTCCTAAGCCGCTCGGCGAAGACTTCGTACAAATGATTGCCAGCATCGGGCGACGCGGCCTCGGAAAAGCCTGGTCGATTACCGCGCGAGGTGTCTGCGGCCAGTGTAAATTGGCTGATCACCAAGGCCGAGCCGTCGACTTCCAGGACAGACCGGTTCATTTTACCTGCGTCATCTTTGAAGATACGCAGTTTTGAAATCTTTGCGGCCAGTTGGTCTGCCTTGCTTTCGTCGTCGCCTTGCATGGCGCAAACAAGGATCATAAGGCCCGGTCCAGTTTGTCCAATGACCTGATCATCCACAGATACTTTGGCTTGTGAGACCCGTTGTAAAACAGCGCGCAAAATTGTTCTCCGCTAAGTGTGTTTCTTACCCGACCCATTCGACGAGATCAGCGAGATCAGCGCGGTCAGTGCGAAATTGGTTGGCGGGATGCTCCGTGTCGGCGTACCCAAATGAGATCGCACATAATATCATTCGCTCATCCGGAATATCGAAATAGCGACGTAGGAAGGGGCTGTAAGCGGCCAATGCGGCCTGTGGGATCGTCGCGATGCCCAACGCCTGAGCCGCAAGTGAAAACGCGGTTACGAATCCTCCGCAGTCCATCGCACCGTAAGAGCCCAGTTCCTTGGGGCTTGAGATGATTGCGCAATGAGGTGCGCCAAAAAGAGAGAAGTTCTGCATCATTTGGCGGGCTGATGCGGCGCGGTCACCTCGGGTCACGCCTACGGCCTCATACAAGGCCCAACCACATTCACGGCGACGTTCCTTGTAAACGCCTGAATAAGAGGTCGGAAAAGGCAGATCCGGAGCAGGCGAGCCAGTCATGGCCTCTTCTTGCATCGCGGCGCGGAACCTCTCGGTTTCCTCTCCGCTGGTGATCACGACATGCCAAGGTTGGGCGTTACACCAACTGGGCACACGAGTCGCGCTCGTCAGGATTTGCTGGATTTGCTCTTTGGGGACCGGGTCAGAGCGAAAGGCCCTGCACGAGTGCCGCTCGCTCAGCAATCTGTTCAGATCGGATAGCGTCACACTGGTCCCCCTCCATGTTGACGACGCGCAGGATGCCGCCTGCCTGAGGGATGTTCAAGCGATATAAAATCGTAGCGCCGTGAATGAGGCGCTATTGCTGACCGGTCGCCATCAGATAACCGACACCTGCCGCGATCATCAGACCCAGAATGACGGCTATAGTTATCTTTATGGCCGACCAAGGACGTTCACCCTGAACGCGCCCGGTTCGACCGTTCACCACAAATCGGTAGGTTTGGCCGCGGTACTTGTAGGCCGCCATCCAAACCGGCAACAGAATGTGCTTGAAGGTAACATGCCGCACATCCGTATCTATCGCGTGGATCCGCTGCCTGTCGCCTCCAATGTCAAAGCGCACATCTCGTTCGATAACACGAGCCATGTATCCTCGGGCCTCGGTGTACCCATCTTGCAGACCAACTGTGTAAGCTTCGGCCCGAAAACCTGCCAGGTATTCAGGTTGATAAGGCTCGAGCGCGGGCAAGTCCCAGGGTTCCAAAGCGTCAGTATAGCTCTTGGGTAGGGACCGTGAAGCCAGCACCAGAACATCGTCAAAAAACCGCGCTACCCGCCCGGACTTTGGAGACCACCGCACCTTGGGAGCCTGCTGCTGCACGCGCTTTCCGTCTCGCATGACCGTTCTGGTTTCATAGTAAACGATACCGCGCTCGCCCTGATAGCTGGATTTCGTGTCTGCATCAAAGGTCCAGTAGGGTACATAGATACCCTGCATTCTTCGGCCTTTGCGGGCGTAGTCCTTCAACCCGTTTGGGGCGAACCACAATCGGCCCAGCCAATCGCTCATCGCTTTGTGGGCGGTTCGTTCATCCAGTGCAAACGGCAGCACACCCCTGGGTTTGAGGTGCCGATTGACCCCGGTGTCCGTCACAACAGGTGTTGCGCAGAAAGGGCACTCTGCGGCGTGGGTGGCTGGGTCAAACTCGACCTGAGCGGCGCAGTTCGGGCAGGATAATACGCGCGTTTCTTCGATTTCGCTTTCCGGCAAACGATCTGCCAGTGCTGCATCAAAATCCAACTCTTTCAGACTGGCGCCGCCCCACGGACCTGCGCCTATCGATTCTGAGTGCCCACAATGATCGCATGTCAGAGTGCCGTCACCGGGGTTAAAGCGGTAGTCCGCTCCGCATTGTTCGCAGGGAAATCTGTGCTCGTCGGTCATTGGTTGCTCTCGATTGGCAGATTGTACTTTCCGGGTCCGATGATCAGGCGGACTGCCAGAGCTGCAAGGGTACACATCAGAATGAATTCCGCTGAATTCTGTGCCAGCACCCACCACCCGTAATTCGTCAGAATGCCGTTGAACTCGATTACTCTTCCGTCGCCATAGCCAGAGTGGGTATTGGGGTCCAAAGATTTGTGCCAACCCAGGTAGCGGGTGATGGACACTCTCAAGGCTACAATGCCTAAGCCAATTCCAGCGCCCCAATATGCGGCGCGTATAAAGCTAATATTTCGACGCATCATGACCCGCAGGAATGGCTTGACCAGCAACCAGCAAATGAAGAGCGAGATCGGTAGCCCAAACAGGGCGTACCAGAACACAAGCGCAATCCAGTCAAGGTTTAGGCCGTTTTTGAATGATTGGGCCAAAAGCGGAATGCCAATGACACCTCCCCATCCCAAAAGCGCAGACAGCTTGACCGCGCATGCGACCTCGCGCTTGGAATAGGGAAGCATCTGTTTGGCTTCTGCCACAGGGTCAGCTCCCTGGCGGCGGAGGCGGAAGAATAGTGAACAGCTGGGCTAGCTCCTGTACGTCACCAGCCTTCTTCCAACCGTCCTGACCGGCGGTCCAGACATGAGTGTCACGAGTAATTTCGCCGTCAGTTGCCATACGACCCATCTTGGCCTTCGAGAATGGACCGCTGGTCTGACCATCCACCGCGATATGCCATACGTGCTCAACGGGTGGCGGAGGAGGCGGTGCCGCTTGCGTTGCCGGTTGCGGGGCAGCGGGGGCGGAACCTCCCCAAGGGCCGCTTGATTGGCCCGCTGCCATGTTCGCCATCTGGTTTGCCATTGCCATGCCCATACCCATGCCAAGACCCGCGCCCATGCCGCCGCCCTGACCGGGGTTGTTGGCGGCTGCCGTCATCGCCTCGGCGGCGGAATACTGGGTGAACTTGCCCAAGTCGCCCGCCAGTCCCATCGACGTGCGTTTGTCCAGCGCTGCCTCTACCGCAGGCGGGAGCGAGATGTTCTCGATGTAGAATTCCGGCATCTCCAGCCCGTAACCATCCAGTACCGGAGAAACTTCTGCTGCAATCAGTTTGCCCAGATCGGCGGTGTTGGCGGCCATATCCAGAACCGGAATGCCTGATCCTGCGATCACGCGGCTGAACTCTTGCACGATGATGTTGCGGATCTGAAAGCTGATCTCATCCATCGTGAACTCACCATCGGTGCCCACGATCTCAACCATGAATTTTGCCGGATCTTTGACGCGGATGGTGTAGGTGCCGAAAGCCCGAATGCGGGTTGGGCCGAACTCGGGGTCGCGCAGCATGATCGGGTTCTTGGTGCCCCATTTCAGGTCATTGAACCGGGTCGTGTTGACGAAATAGATCTCTGATTTGAACGGAGATTGAAAGCCGTGATCCCAATGCTGCAAGGTCGTCAGGATCGGCATGTTGTTGGTCTCGAGCATGTACAGGCCCGGTGTGAAAACATCAGCCAATTGACCTTCATGCACGAAGACTGCGGCCTGACCTTCGCGAACAGTCAGCTTGGCACCGTATTTGATAGCATGGCCTTCACGCTCAAACCGCCAAACCATGGTGTCGCGGGTGTCGTCGACCCAATGAATGACGTCAATAAATTCTCCGGTCAGAAAATCGAAAATACCCATTAGGGGTCTCCTTTCCTTGGGCTCAGAGCTGCTGGCCCATCAATTCGCGTGCAATGATCCGCACCACAGGGCGGGCGTCTTCTGCGGTTACTCCGGGTTCAAGACGCGGATCGTACAACATTGTCAGAAGTTTCTCGTCATGGCTGGTCAGTCGCGCAAACTCATCATTGTCATTGAAAATCGAGGGCCGCGCGGAAGGACTGTCGTTGGACAGCCCAAGCCCCTGTGCAATTTCCTCGTGAATACAGCTCTGGCGCGTGAGGTCCGGCAATTCAGCGCGGATAAGCGTTACTGCACGCACAAATTTATAAGGCGATCCCTTGGTCGGAGATGCAAAAACAAGGCAGTCGATATTGGCGCGCGGATTGGCAACCAAATCGAGTGACGGAGTGCTGATCCCTGGGATCAGTTGTTTCAGGCGTTTCACGACATACGAGCTGTCATCTTTACCAGCAAAGAAGACATGGAAGTTGGCTTTGCGGTTGACGACCGAGATTGGATGGCCCGTCAACTTCGCCAATCGCTTAGCAAACGCCTCAACCTCGGCCGCATCTTTCTCGCGGGCTTCAGGTGAAACAGAAGGGGCGAATTCGGTTTGGATGCGCACTGGTCCGGCCCATCGGCTCAACTGTCCATCTGTTCTCTGAAGGCGCGTAGTTACAGCGTGGTCCGGGTATTCGCTATAAAAGGCGATGGCCTCAAAATTACGCGCCAGATCGTCGGCATCGTAGGGAGTGTCCGGGCCACCACCGTCCACGCGCAACATGTCACGAGTCAGCAGATCACGCTCAACCCGCTGATAAAACCGCGCCAAGTCCTGACTGGCCGCGGATGGAGGGACATAAGCGTTTGGTTCGGGCGCTGGGGCCTGAGGGCGCGGCTGAGGAACAACCGACGACGTCAATGCCTCATCGCAATTGGCCAGAGCCAGCAATGACAGAAAGCCCAGGAGGACCTTCAGATATCCAGATACCCGCACTTCCAGCCCGCCGTCAGCTCGGAACCGCAGTTCCGGAATTGTCACCGATACCATCTTTGCGCGCCTTGGCGGCGGCGAGGGTATCTCGCAGTTCGGCTTCCATTTTCTTCAGATCTTCCTCGGCAGCTGCGCGTTTGGCTTTGCCTTCGTCGGCAATGGCGAGGCTTTCGTTGATTGTGCCAATCAGATCGGCATTGGCCTGTTTGACGGCCTCGATATCAAAGACACCGCGCTCCATTTCTTCGCGGATCATTTTGTTCGACTCACGCAGGTTGGCCGCGTTCGAGGTCAGTAGTTCATTTGTCAGGTCATTCGCATCCCGAACGGCCGAGGCAGCCTCGGCGCTGCGTTGGATGGTAACGGCCTGCGCCAGTTGTGTCTCCCAAAGCGGTACGGTGTTGACCAAAGTCGAGTTGATCTTGGTGACCAGCGACTTGTCATTTTCCTGAACCAGACGGATCGAGGGCAACGACTGCATTGTAACTTGTCGCGTCAGCTTCAGGTCATGTACGCGGCGTTCCAGGTCATCCCTTGCAGCGCGCATATCGCGCAATTCCTGCGCTTTCATCACCTGTTGCTCTTCAGGCGCCGCCTGAACTTCGGCTTCTTTTTCAGGAATGTCGTGGCTGTCCAGTTCAGTCAGCTTTTCCTCGCCAGCCGCTATGTAAAGCGCCAGTTCGTCGTAGAATCCAAGCGTCTTTTCATAGAGCAGATCCAACGATTTGATATCTTTCAACAGCGTATGTTCATGGCCCAGTAGGTCGTCGGTGATCCTATCGATTTGGCCCTGAACTTCTTCGTATTGCGCTGTGAATTTTGCGAAAGGTGCAGCTCTGCCAAGCAGCTTCTCCCACCAACTACGCTCGCGGCGCACATCCAGTTCACTGACGGAAAATCCGCGGATCGTAGTTACGATGTTGCGCAGGCTATCGCCGGCAGGACCCACATCCTTGTTCCGGACGTCTGCAAGCATAGCTTGGCTGATTTCCTGCAGCTCAGCCTGAGCGGATGAGCCGAAAGAGACGATGGAGTTTGTGTTCTCCATGTCGATCTCTTCCATCCGCTTGCGGATTTCGGCGCTGACGGGTTCGTCGGCTTCCTCCAACGAGACAACTTCGGCTGTTGGGTCGGGCAGGGCCACGGCAGTTACTTCTTGAACCAAAGTCTCGGCCTCGACCGCCTTATTCTTGATCTCATCGGACATGGGGTAATCCTTTCTGAAAAATTTTGCCGGTCAGTCCAACCGGACGCCTTCGCGTTGCAGGCGTTCGCGCAACACGTCAATTTCAACCGTCAGATCACTGCGGTCATCCAAAAGCATTTTCCGAGTGCGAGCCGCGAAATTCTGCTCGAGGTCGTCCAACAATGCCGAATAATCGGCCAGCGCCTGCGAGTCCCGTGTGCGGGCGTAAACATCAGCGAACTTGATCGTCGCATCACGCGCACCTTGCAAATAGACGGTGAGGTATTTTCTGGCACCCGCCAGATCGCGAGGATCTTCTTCTACGGTTCGAAACAGATCACGGGCAGTATCCTGAAACCGTTCAACTCGCGCTTCGATACGGCGGTCGCCTGCACGTTTGATGGCGTCTGTCATCTCAGTCAGATGGGTTTCGGCGTCTTCAACGACACGAGCCACTCGGTCTTGCTGAAAAGTGTCAATACCCTCCATGCCTTTGTCTTTCATTGGATCAATTCCAAAAGACACAGAATGCAGGGCCGCGGCGACTGCACCAAACAGAATAGGAGCAACAACACTGACTTCGGACGCAGTGGCAGCATCCAGAAACTCAGTCCGGTACGATGCCAGACCTACGCCAAGGCCAGTCAGAATGCTGGCAAAAATCTTGCGGGGGAAAGCGGGGCGGCGGGCAGTGCGCCGAGCGTTGTAGGCAGCTTCTGCGCGCAGCCCTTCCCGCAACAGAAAAGCGGCACCTGTGAGCAGGCCGGCTGCAATCAGGCCTATCGTCATCCCGACGGCGCCGTCGTTCAGCGACAGAAAAACCAAGGGGATCGCAGGTAAAAACAGTAAATTTGCGCGGGCCCCTGCAGGTTCCACGCGCGCGCCTTCGAATTGGCCACGTTCGGGTTGATCCACCGAATCCTGATCGCCCTGCGGGCTGAATTTTCCGCCGTAACGTTTGGCCATGAGCTCACAAGCCCCCTAACACGCCGGTGCATACACCAAACAGCAACACTAGCAGTGCCGCGTAAGCCAGTTTTTGAACTCCGGATCCGGACATGGCGCCCCCCAAAGACATCCCTAAGTGAAAATTTAGGGGATGAGACGCATATGCGCTAGGGGAAAGGTTACTTAACTTGCGTCACTTGCGAGGTTTCTTGCCAATCGGAGGGCGTTTTCGCTGTGGTCGGACCTGTCGTTTGGCGGGGCTTTCCGGTTCAGCATCAAGCCCCAGTTGATCACGCATTACGCGACGGCGGATTTCTTCAACCTCTCCTGGTTTCAGGCTGCCCAGTTGGAATGGCCCGTATGAAACGCGCAACAGGCGGTTCACTGCGTAGCCAATATCTTCCATCGCTCGGCGAATTTCTCGGTTCTTGCCCTCGCGCAAGCCGATGGTCAGCCAAGCGTTCGCGCCCTGTTGGCGGTCCAGCGTGACGGTCATCGGTTGGAAGCGCTCGCCTTCAATTACAAGGCCTTGACGCAACGGTGCAAAGTCCTCGTCCTTAGGGCGACCGTTCACTCGCACACGATACTTGCGCAGCCAGCCGGTCGCGGGCAGCTCCAGCTTGCGCTTGATGCCACCGTCATTGGTCAATAGCAGCAGCCCTTCGGAATTGAGGTCCAACCGCCCAACGCTCATGACGCGGGGCATGTCCTCGGGCAGCTTGTCAAAGATGGTCGCGCGGCCTTTTTCATCACGCGTAGTCGTCACCAATCCGGGCGGCTTGTGGTACAGCCACAGGCGCGAGGGCTCCGGTTCGGAAACCGGTTTGCCGTCTACGGTGATCTTGTCTTTGCCAGTGACATTCAACGCCGGGCTGTCGATGACCTTGCCATTCACGGTCACACGACCGGCTTCGATCATGCGTTCGGCTTCACGGCGCGAGGCGACACCTGCGCGGGCAAGGACTTTGGCGATCCGATCGCCGGGAGGAGGGGTTTTGGTCATCCGCAGGCCATAGCGCATCCCGTCGGCTTGCGAAAGACAGGTTTCTGATGCAGTCAGAGGCATGGAGTTCAAATCGCATATGGATAAGGCGCTGACAGAAGCGCGCGCAGCGGCCGAACGCGGGGAGGTTCCGGTCGGGGCAGT
The DNA here is from genome assembly GCF_056538765.1 of Ruegeria sp. BE9. Classification (NCBI taxonomy): domain Bacteria; kingdom Pseudomonadati; phylum Pseudomonadota; class Alphaproteobacteria; order Rhodobacterales; family Roseobacteraceae; genus Ruegeria; species Ruegeria sp. BE9. The sequence goes on from NZ_JBQFTS010000002.1 coordinate 519,553, forward strand.
TATCGTCGCGCCTGACGGTCGCGTTGTTGCTACGGCGGGAAACCGGACTCGAGAGTTGAATGACCCAACTGCCCACGCCGAGATACTGGCCTTGCGCGCGGCCTGCGCCGCGGCTGGGTCCGAGCGGTTGCCCGACCATGATCTCTATGTGACGCTGGAACCTTGTGCGATGTGCGCAGCGGCTTTGGCTGCGGCGCGTGTCAGGCGCATTTATTATGGTGCCGCCGATCCGAAATCAGGCGGCGTGGCGCATGGCGCGCGGGTTTTCACCCATAAGCAAGCGCACCATGTCCCCGAAGTTTACGACGGTATCGCAGGGCAGGAGGCCGCCGACCTTCTCAAAGAGTTTTTCGCAGCACGACGTGTTGTCAAAGAGTAATCGGTTTCATCAGTTTGGGCTCTATTACATCGACACCCGGCAATCCATCGATCAACGCCTGCGCGGATTGTTCCAGAACCGGGAAGGTTTTGTAGTGGCAGGGAATCACGGTCTTAAAGTTGAAGTACCGCTTGGCCGCATAGGCTGTGGCCTTCATGTCCATTGTGAAATGCCCGCCCGCCGACAGGATGCCGATATCCGGTTTGTAGTAGTCCCCCATCCAATCCATGTCCGCCATGATATCGGTGTCGCCAGACACGTAGAGCATGTGCCCTTCAGAAGCGATCATAAAGCCGACCTCGCTGCCACCTGTGCGTAAACCATCCGGGGTAGAGAAGGTCGAGCTATGGGAGGCAGGCACCATCGAAACCATGACCCCATTTAGATTCACCGTCCCACCTTTGTTGAATCCGATGGTCTCGAGCCCTTCGGCCTCGCTCCAATAACCCATTAGGTCGTACTGTCCGACGACGGGTACCTTGAGGTGCTTGGCCAATGAAACTACATCCGCAACGTGGTCGAAATGCGTATGCGTCAAAAGGATGTGCGTTGCGCCGTCCAATGCGGCGTCATGCTGGTCTTCGGACAGGACCGGGTTTCCGGTTAGCCAGGGGTCAATCAGCAAGACCTGACCTTGGGTTTCGATGCGAAAGCTGCCGTGCCCCAGCCAAATGATGTTCATGAAAACGTCCTCCCAAAACAAACTCTTGGCATCAATCTATCATCGGTTATGTAAAAGTTCATGGACTGGTTTCAGGAAATCGACGGTTATTGCGAGCGCGTGTCGCCCGCCTATTGGGCTGAACCAATCAACGCTGTGACAAACGCGGCATTTTTGATTGCGGCCTTTGTCATGTGGCGGCGGGTGCGCGGACGGGGAATGCCTCTGGCGATGGCTTTGGTGGTTATTCTGGCAGTGATTGGGGTGGGCAGTTACCTGTTCCACACTCACGCACAGGTCTGGGCGGCCATTGCTGATACCACGCCAATTCTGATGTTCATTCTGGTCTATATCTTCGCCATCAATCGTGATGTGTGGCACATGCGAATGGTCTATGCCCTGATCGGAACAGCGCTGTTCGTGCCTTATGCTGCCGCAACAATCCCATTGTTTCAGTTCATTCCAGGATTAGGAGGGTCGTCCGCCTATGCCCCGGTGCCATTGCTGATTCTGATCTATGCGTTTCTCTTGCGTGACAGAGAGCCCGAAACGGCCAGAGGATTGGCGATCGGTGCGGTGATTTTGATCGCCTCGATCACCTTCCGCGCTTTGGATGAGCCCCTTTGTATGAAAATACCGCTAGGGACGCATTTTATGTGGCACGTTTTGAATGCCACAATGCTGGGCTGGATGATCGAGGTTTATCGCAGACACATGAGCCGCGCGTCTCAGTCCTGAAACGCAGCGGCCAAATGCTCGGGCAGATCGAATTCAGACAAAACCCGCGCTCTGCCTTCCGCCGACATTTTGCGGGCTGTTTTTTCTACGATGCTTTGGATTTTCTCGGCTGAGTGTTTTTCAGCGAAGGGCGCAAAGTACCATTTGAGGAAAACAAAGCAGATGACGTCTTCCAGCGCCTGAACCTCTTCGTCCCTTTTGATGCCTTGCTTACGCAACATCCGGCCGGCAGATTCTGCTTCTTCGCTGCTGTAGCCACCTTGTTCCATCATTTCCATGACGACGTCTGCATGGTGTACGCCCTGTGCCTTGCGCCAAGCCAAATAACCGGCGCGCCCCTCGGGGTATTCATTGCGAGCAAGTTTCCAACGTTCGACATGCTGGCCGCGCGCCGCAATCTGAAGCGGGTCCGACGCGTTGGGGAAAAGCCGCTCTAACTCGGCGCTCATGCGCTGGCCATACAGCAATGCGGCAGGCTGGTTGTCTTCTAGGGTGGGATCTTGGGTGTTGGCCGCATCAATCGCGTCCAGAACTGCTTGCTTGCGCGCGCTCATAGTCTGCTCCGTTGGCTTGCCTGCTCAGCTGCACAGAGCAGCAGGGAATTCCAAGCTATCGTAGCGTTTCACTTCGTTAAGCGCATCAGTCAAATATAGTTTTTCCGGGTCGGAGGCTGTTTGTCCGACCCGGACTGAGAGGGTGCCTCATTTGCCCAGTTTATTCTGATCTTGAGTAATGGGTTGTGAGGTCGGTTTAGGGAAGGTCAGGTCGCGTGTCAGGGTATCCATGGTTGGGCCAAAGGCATGTGCCTGAACTGCAAGAACGGTGGTCGCGAATACAAATGCGGTCATGAAGGTTTTCATTGTCTTTTCTCCGATTGAGGCTGTGCCGTGACACTCGAAATGAACGGTTCAGTTCATTTTTTCAATGGCAGAAATGAACTAATCGGTTTACTTTTGCGTATAGGGGGTATTCAAAATTGAATAGCGGTAGCCGCGTTGGGGGAGAATGGGTGGCACATCCTCCGCTCCACGCTCTTGCGACCCGGGCACCAGACAGGTAAATGCCCCCTAACGCATATGAGGTTTTCCGATGTCGATTGACCAAAGCACCGCCGCCAAGGTGGCCAAACTGGCCCGGATCAAAGTCGAGGATGACGCGCTGCCCGCGCTGGCGTCCGAGTTCAACACCATCCTTGGGTTCATCGAGCAACTGAACGAAGTGGATGTCGAAGGCGTCGAGCCGATGGTCTCGGTCGAGCCGATGCGCCTGAAACGTCGTGAGGATGTGGTCACCGACGGAAACCAGCAGGACAAGGTTTTGGCCAACGCCCCCGACGCCCGCGAAGGCTTTTTCGCAGTCCCCAAAGTGGTGGAGTAAGACATGAGCGATCTGAACAAACTGGGCTTGGCCGAGGCCCGCGACGCGCTGCGTAAGGGTGAAGTGACCTCGGTCGAACTGACCGAATCCTGCCTGAAGGCCATTGATGAGGCCGACGCGCTTAACGCTTTTGTCCATAAAACACCCGAGATCGCTCTGGAGCGTGCAAAAGCTGCGGATGAGCGGATCAAGGGCGGTGACGCACCATCGATGTGTGGTCTGCCGATCGGCATCAAGGACCTGTTTTGCACCAAGGGCGTCCCCTCGCAGGCGGCTTCGAAGATTCTGGAAGGCTTCAAACCCGAATACGAATCCACCGTTTCGCAGCAACTGGCCGATGCGGGCGCCGTTATGCTGGGCAAGCTGAACATGGACGAATTCGCCATGGGCTCGTCCAACGAAACGTCCGTATATGGCAATGCGGTCAGCCCGTGGCGTCGTGGCAATGATGATGCGCAACTGACACCGGGCGGCTCGTCGGGGGGCTCGGCTTCGGCTGTTGCTGCTGATCTGTGTCTGGCTGCAACCGGCACCGACACCGGCGGTTCGATCCGTCAGCCTGCCGCGTTCACCGGCATCACCGGCATCAAGCCGACCTATGGCCGCTGCTCGCGCTGGGGCATTGTGGCCTTTGCGTCTTCGCTGGATCAGGCTGGTCCTATGACCAAGAACGTGCGCGACGCGGCGATCATGCTGGAAACCATGTGCGGGCATGACCCCAAGGATTCGACCAGTGCCGAGCTGGCTGTGCCGAATTTCGAGGCGATGCTGACTGGCGATATCAAAGGCAAGAAGATCGGTATCCCCAAGGAATACCGCATGGACGGCATGCCCGCCGAGATCGAAAAGCTCTGGGCCGACGGTGCTGAGATGCTCAAGGCCGCAGGTGCCGAGATCGTCGATATCTCGCTGCCACACACCAAATACGCGCTGCCTGCGTATTACGTGATTGCTCCGGCCGAAGCGTCCTCTAACCTCGCCCGCTATGACGGCGTTCGCTATGGCCGCCGCGCACAGCTGGCGCAGGGCGACGGCATCACCGAGATGTACGAGAAAACACGCGCCGAAGGCTTTGGTCACGAAGTTCAGCGCCGCGTCATGGTCGGCACATATGTGTTGTCGGCAGGTTTCTACGACGCCTATTACAACCGCGCCCGCCGCGTCCGTACTCTGATCAAGAAAGACTTTGAGGATGTCTTCGCCGCAGGTGTCGACGCAATCCTGACCCCTGCGACTCCGTCGGCGTCGTTTGGTCTGGGTGAGATGACTGAGGCTGACCCTGTTCAGATGTATCTGAATGACGTCTTCACCGTGACTGTTAACCTTGCTGGTCTGCCTGGCGTTTCGGTGCCTGCGGGTCTGGACAAGCAAGGTCTGCCACTTGGTCTGCAATTGATCGGACGCCCGTGGGAAGAGGGTGATCTGCTGAACACGGCCTATGCGCTGGAAGGTGCGGCCGGATTTGTGGCCAAGCCCGGCAAATGGTGGTAAGCCTCAGGTCAGGCAAGACAACGTAAGACGGAGCAGCTGGATGCGCTTTACGCTTCTGATCCCCGCAATTGGACTGGTGGCCGCCTGTAACACGGTGGCCCCTGTTGGTGGTACGGATTTCAACACGCCTGCCTATCAGGCTCAGCGTGAGGCCCAACTGGCCGGTCAGGGCTATGCCGGAAACCCGCTGCTCGGCCCGTCAGAGGTAACCGAACAAGAACTGGGCGCGCCGGGTACAGGCGCTCCTCTGCCGACAGGTGAAAACGCTGATCTTGCATCTGCAACGGCTGCAGCTTTGGCCAGCACATCTGACGGCGAAACTTCGGCTCCGCTCGTTGCGCCAATCTCAAGCAACAACTCGATTTCGGATGAGCAGGACTTTGAAGCTGTCTCGGGTCGGCGGACAATCGAATCTGATGCGGCACTGATCGAACAGAACCGCCAGACCTATGAAGTGGTTTCGCCAACTGCAGTGCCTCAACGTGGCACAGGCGGTCAGCCCAACATCGTGCAATACGCGTTGAACACGTCGAACCCCGTTGGAACTCAGCTCTATAGCCGTGCGGGATTTAACCTGCAGGCCAAGGCACAGCGTAACTGCGCGCGCTACCCGTCTCCGGATCAGGCTCAGATTGACTTTCTGACGAATGGCGGCCCTCAGCGGGACCGCAAAGGTCTTGATCCTGATGGTGACGGTTACGCCTGCGGCTGGGACCCAAGCACGTTCCGCAGTGCCGTTAACAACTGAGCCACTGACACCCATCTGGCATCCGTCCCCCAATTTTGGGGAGCGAAGGGATGGACTGAAACCGTCTTTGGTGGTCATCCACTATACCGCAATGGAAAGCGCCGAGGCGGCATTGGATCGCCTGTGCGATCCCGCATGCGAAGTCTCGGCCCATTATCTGATCGGTTCGGACGGTGCGCTCTGGCAGATGGTCCACGAAAACCACCGCGCCTGGCACGCCGGGGCGGGGGAGTGGAAGGGGTGTAGCGATATCAATTCCCGCTCTATCGGAATCGAACTCGATAACCGAGGAGATCATCCGTTCTCCGAACCGCAGATGGCGGTGCTTGAGAAGTTGCTCGTTGAAATCGTGACGAGATGGAACATCGCGCCCGAAGCCGTAATCGGTCATTCCGACATGGCGCCGAGTCGAAAGCAAGATCCCGGTTGGAAGTTCGACTGGCAAAGGTTGGCACGCGCCAATCTGTCCGTTTGGCCAGAGGTCAACGCAGCCGAGGCCGTTGAAGGGTACGCTACACCCGAGCGACTAAAAGAGTTTGGGAATGAGCTCGCCCGCATTGGTTATACTGTCGACGGTCTACCGTCTCTGTCATTGCTGGATGCGTTTTGCCAAAGATTTGCCCCCGCATTCCGGGGTTTCGGGCCGGACAAGCTGGCAATGGCGCGTGAACTTGGCGAACGTTTTGGCGTTGACCGGCTGAAAGATGAGGCATAATTGATCCCTCGCGCGGAGGGCCGGATGGCCGCTGGGGCCTTTGGGTCCGAGAGGAAAGTCCGGACTCCACAAGACAACGGTGCCGGGTAACGCCCGGGCGGGGAAACCCGACGGAAAGCGCCACAGAAATCAGACCGCCCAGGACTTCGGTCAAGGGTAAGGGTGAAACGGTGGGGTAAGAGCCCACCGCGCCGCTGGCAACAGCGGCGGCACGGCAAGCCCCACCGGGAGCAATGCCAAATAGGGTCCCCGCGCGGGCCGGTCGGCGTAAGCCGATACCGCCGCTAAGCGCGTCTTGGCCGAGAGGGACCGGGTTGGCAGCTTGAGCCGCGCAGCAATGCACGGCCTAGAGGAATGGTCATCGAAGGGGGTAACCCTGGAACAAGATCCGGCTTACAGGTCCTCCGCGCATGTTTTCTATCACTTACCAGGCGGTGCATAAGCCCCGGTCAGTTTCGCAGCCTTTTTCTGGATCGCTACAAAGTCTTTCGCTTTCCAGGCACGAACCGTTTCAACTTTCGAGACCGCACCGGAGGCCGCGACTGCCATTCCGATGGCCACGGCATCCGTACCATCAGGTGCTTCACTTACAACCACCACGTCATTGTCACCCGTGGTCATGTAGAATGCCAAAACTTTGCCGCCGACCTTTTTCAGGAGCGCTCTGACGGGCGCAGTACGGTCCGCAGGTTTCTTCAACATCCCTTTGATGCCTTCCTGTGAATAGGATGCGTAGGTAATGAAGATAGGCATTTGAACCTCCTTTTAATCAAGTTGATGCAGGACCCGAAATTTGGCCGGTCCTTCGGCCCGTACGTGCGTTTCAGCCTGCCGCGACCAATGGGTCTGCGATCAGCCAAACGCCCATAGCGATAAGTACGACGCCTGTAAGTGGCACAAGCCACGTTGCCCGAGGCATCAGCTTTTCAAGCGCGACGTAAATGGCTATGCCGACGATCCAATACAGGTTCATTATACCGCCCACGAACAACAACAGCATCAGCGCCCAGCAACACCCAAGGCAAAAGGCCCCGTGTAGCGCTCCGACGCGAAACGCCCCGTAGGCGCCAGGTTTGATGTGGTCTGACAAAAACTGCGCTGGGCTTCGACAATGGCGCAGGCAGGCAGTTTTCAGGCTGGAAAGCTGATAAATCCCGGCGGCGAGCAGAACGCCGCCGGCAAACGCGCGGGATTGGATCGTCATCATCGGCCCATCTGACAGTTCCAGCAATTCAAGCAACCATTGAGCGCCCGTCGCAAAGGCACTGAACACCGCCCAGGCAACAAGGTAGCCGCACAAGAAAAACAGGCTTAACCGCGAGGCGTTCTGTTTATCCGGACCAATCCGTTTGATGGCCGTAAAAAGAAGTACAGTTGGGGCTGCGCTTGGGGTCATCATTGCGATCATCATGACCCACCACATCAGGAATACCAGCGTTGTATAGGTGAGGGTCCAGTGTACCTCGGTCGCCATCTGCATTGGGTTGCCGACCGGCCCGGCCATGCGGGTCATGTCTATAGCGGTCATATTCATGCCGATGCCGGCAATAGTGTACCAGGTAGCGCCGACCACGATCAGCAGGACACATACCAATACGACACTACTATCGCGTCGGAGTACCCGGTCAATAACGCCGGTCTGAGGAGGGGGCGTGTGTTCGGCCATGACCAATCCTGGTCAAGCGCCCAAGACCCCATGTCCCGAAATATTTAGATGCGCCAGATGCGCATGGGTGGCGTCAAAACTCAGGCTGATTGCGCTGCCCGATGTTTTGGCGGACCCCGAAGCGGCCTCAGCGTGGCGGTATTCAAACCCGTTTGGCAGATGAATGGACGCACGGTGCGGAGCGCCTGAAACGATATGAGGGATGGGATTCACCTCAACATCGAAAACACCGGGGATCTTTGCATAGCCCGTGCGCTCATCGCGGTTCCAGTTGACTTCGATCGGCGCAAAAAGAGTTTCATGTTTCGTCGGAGCCATTGCGCTGAACACGTACCACATCGTCGCCATTTCGTCGGTGTCTTCGCCCGTCATTATGGCTTGAACTGCGGCTCGTTGATCTGCAGATGCGGACTCATCAATGATCAACTGCATCTGACCGTTGCCTTCGTGGATCGCTCCCGGCCAGTAGTAGACGCCTGCCGCACGAACGCCGGCAAGATCAGTATCTCCATAGTGCCCGGACTTGATGTCGAACACGACAACCGCTTCGCAATTGCCATGAGTCGGTAGCACACTGAATTGGCACGGGCAGCCGAAGTTGCAGTTGCAATTGGCCAGTTCTTCGCCCTGAATAGTCCACTCTGTCATGATTAGCCCCCCAAAAATTCACAGTTACAAAACCTGCTGATACAGGTACTTGCCGGTTTCTGGTGCCTCGGTTGCTCGGTTAATTCCGGGCTTATTGGGGTAATAGGTCTGCGCTAAACTATCACGAAACTGTGATTAACTCAATTTGACGGGGTCACCAGTGGCCTGGGCGAACCCTTCGGGGGGCCGCCAGGGCGCCCGATCGGCTGGTCCAGTTGCGGGTCCGTACCGCGGTTGATCAGCACAACCACATACAAATCCGGTTAAATCTGTTAGGTTGCGTCCACATTTAAGCAGCCTGGAGAATTATCATGAGTTTTATGAAAGCACTTGCCTCAGTCGCTGTTGGGTTTGCGGCTGCCAAGGGGGTTGAGAAATACAAGCAAATGGGAGGCATGGCCGGTCTGCAAGACATGATGCAGAGTTCTGGCGGCGGTTTTGGCATGGACCAACTTGGTAAGATGGCCGAGCAGTTCGGGATGCCCGGAGGCGCTGCAGGCTTGCAGGATATGATCAGCAAGCTGGGAATGGGCAGCTCAGCAGGCGCAGCTGGATTGGGCGGTTTGATGAATGCCATGCAAGGTGCAGCCAAAACAGGTAGCCAACAGACCGTCGACATGATGGAGGCCGTTTTCCAAGGCACTCCCGGTGGTGTGGCAATGGAAGAGCAAGCCAAGCTGATGCTGCGCGCCATGATACAAGCCGCGAAAGCCGATGGTGAACTGGATACGCACGAAAAGGAAACGATACTCGGCAAATTGGGTGACGACATAAGCGATGAAGAGCGGGCTTTTGTTCAAGAGCAGCTAGAGGCCCCGATTGACGTCATCGGGTTGGCTGCTGATTCTGGCGGGCCGTTAAAATCTCAGATCTACGCGACATCTCTGGCCGCGATTCGCTTGGACAATCAACAAGAGGCATCCTATCTGCATCAACTGGCAACTGCGCTGGGCCTGTCTGACGCCGAGAGGGATCAGATTCACACCTATATGGGGGCACCAACCCTGTCTACTTGACCCCAACCTCTTTGTAGGGGCGATTGCTCTTGACATGGGCGGCATAGGGCGTAAAAGCGCACGCTCATAGGAATTCAACCGAAAGGCCCCTGCCTTTTCGGACGCAGGAGATAACCATGGCGAAGCCGACGACAATCAAGATCCGTCTGAACTCGACCGCGGGCACGGGCCACTTCTACGTGACCAAGAAAAATGCACGCACCATGACCGAGAAAATGACCATTCGTAAATACGATCCGGTCGTTCGGAAGCATGTCGAGTACAAGGAAGGCAAGATCAAGTAATCTTGCCGTCCAGCTTGGACAGAATTTAAGGGGTCTGCTGCGGCAGGCCCCTTTTTCTTGTGTCTTGGCAGTAGGATTCAAGTTATCATCTGATTGAGCGGCTTTTTGAGCCGTTGCATCGAAGCATCAGCGGATGGGTCAATCGGTCCTCCGATGGGTTGCTTTTTGGAAGGGCTTGCAACTACGCTTCAACAAACCGTTCCAAAATGTTGGCGACCATGAAAAAAATCTTGTTATCCACAATGGCAGTACTGGCTCTTGCGGCCTGCGAAGACCCCTTTGACCGTCAAGGCATCGGGTTTACAGGCATCGACGGCGAACCCCGCACCATTTCTGACATTGAAGGCGCTTCGGCATTCCTGCCGCCCGCGACCAATGTTCCGGCAGAACTGGCTTTGCTGCCCACCATTTCCGTCACGACAGACAAGACTGAGCTTGAGGATCTTGCTCGTGTTGCCATCGATAACGCTGGGCAAAACGACGGGAACTCGGTTCATCTGAACGCCAGCGGTGCGAACCTGTACCTGAGCAATGTCAGCGTGAATGGTACACTGTTCGGCGTCCTGCGTACTTCAAGCGGCAAGGTGAAAAACACCGTTGGCTCAGGCTTTGGCCAAGGAGTTGAGCAGTTCACAGGATGTCTGCCAGCGGGTAACGTGTACCGCAAAGGCAACTCCAAACGCAGCTCTGGCTTTGCCGTGCCGCTGAACTGCAGCTAATCTTAACGAATTCCGATAAAGGCCTCGTCGTTCTGACGGGGCCTTTTTTGTTGGATGTGGGCGGGCGAGTGCTGCGTGCAAAAGAAAAGGGGCCGACCTGATCAGGCCCGCCCCTTTGAAACGCGTTTATGCAGTCAGCGTTATTCTTGCTGACCCATGAACATCAGCAGGAACTGGAACATGTTCAGGAACGAGATGTACAGGCTAAGCGCGCCGTCGATCGCCGCTTTGTCCAGCCATTCCTGGTCGCCGTGGGTTGCGTGTGCAACGTAGGTGTTCTTGATGTCCTGAGTGTAGAATGCGGTCAGACCAGCAAAGATCAGCAGACCAATGGCCGAGATTGCCAGCATCATCGGACCTGATTGCAGGAACAGGTTGATAACCATTGCGACCAGCAGGCCGATCACACCCATGATCAGGAACGTACCCATGCCGCTCAAGTCACGCTTGGTGGTGTAGCCGAACAGGCTCAGACCAGCGAATGCAATAGCCGTTACCAGAAACGTCTGCGTGATCGAGTAGGGGGTAAAGACCAGGAAGATCGAGCTCATCGACACGCCCATTACAGCGGCGAAAGCGAAAAAGCCCAGTTGAACTGCAGAGGCAGAGCCACGCCGCATCAGGGCGCCCCAGCCGAACAGCAGGAAGCCAAGCGGTGCGAACATCACGACCCATTTCAGCGGAGTCAGGAACAAGGTCTGTCCCAAGCCGGTCAGGTAACGCTCTGCGCCGATTTGGATGCCGGTGACGGTTGGGTCTGCAGTTACAGCAAGACCGGCAATCGCCCAAGCGGCAAGCGCCGTGATCAGCATGCCTACGGACATTGTGCCGTAGACTTTATTCATATGGGCGCGTAGGCCCTCATGGATCTGGGCAGCGCGCGCACCGGTCGCCGTCCGGATCGTGTCAAATTGTGCCATTAAGGGTCTCCCTTCACAAATTTCTTATCGTTGTCCGAAAATCAGACACCGTTCCCCGCAAATATCGGCAACTGCGGGCAACGTTTCAAGGGTTTAGCGCCGGAATCCGGCTAAAACGCGCAACAAAAATGGCGACCTGCGTGTGCTGGCCGCCATTCATTGAAGAAAGATGAATGTCAGAGTCATTTTTGCCAGAATTCCGGCGCATCCCATATCGACCGTTCAGCTTCGGCTTTGGCCTGTTCGCGAGTGATTCCGATGTCCTCTAGCGCCCTGGCGTCCAATCTGGCGAGAGAACGTCGCTGGCGACGCAGGGCAAAAGCGTCCCTGAACATGCTCAAGCCAAAACGACGACGGGGCGGGCAATGTCTTTCAATGGCAATTTGGGTCATAGTCTTTGTCCTTTCATTGGTATTCGATGAGAATTCGCCGTCTCATCAAGTTCCTTGATTTATATGGCGCGTTATGACACATTTTGAAAATGAATGTTTTTGAAGTAACTCATAAGGAATCGTGAACATGCGAAATCTGGACATCACGACTTTACGTTCATTTGTGGCGGTGGCTGACCAAGGTGGCGTCACACGAGCGGCTGGGTTCCTTCATTTGACCCAATCTGCGGTCTCAATGCAGCTGAAGCGTTTGGAGGAGTTGTTGGGCTTGGAGTTGTTAGATCGCAGCGGCCGAACAATCGCGCTTACGGCATCGGGTGAACAATTGCTGGCCTATGCCCGGCGCATGATCGCGCTGAACGACGAGGTGATCTCGAAGCTTACGGATCAGGCGTTTGAGGGCGAAGTGGTTCTGGGCGTACCGCACGACATTGTTTACCCTGCCATTCCACGCGTGTTGCAGAGGTTTAATGCAGATTTCCCCCGTGTAAGGGTGCAATTGGTATCTTCATACTCGCTGCAGTTGAAAGACATGTATAAACGCGGTGAATGTGATCTGATCCTAACAACCGAAGCAAACGTAAACGATGGTGCGGAGACTATCGCCGAATTGCCATTGCGTTGGATAGGGGCACCAGGCGGTTCTGCATGGCGTAAGCGGCCGGTGCCAATTGCGCTGGGTCGGCGGTGCATGTTCAGGCCACAAGTCATTGCGGCGCTGGACGAAGCAGGTATCCCTTGGGAATTGTCAGTTGAAACTGAAAACGACCGGACAATCGAAGCGACCGTTAGCGCCGATCTGGCGATTCACGCGATGTTGGATGGTACTGAGGCTGCCCACCTTGTGCAGATCGATGATGGTGGCGTCTTGCCTGAACTACCGGCGCATATGATTAACCTGTACGGAGCGGAGCCAAATCGGGGACCAGTAGTCGAGGCGCTTGCTGCTTTGGTCCGGCAGAATTTCCTTTTGCTTGGAGGAACGCCGTTGAAAGCTGTTGTTGGTTAGGGCTTAATTACAACTTTTCCGGTTGCGGCGCGATCCCTCAGTAATTGCAGACCCTTTTCGGCATCCGAAAGGGGAAGAACGTGGCTGATATGGGGCTTGATCCGCCCCTCGCTATGCCAGCGGAATAGTGTTTCAAAGCTGTCTTGTACAATCTGAGGGCGGAAGGTCAGATAGCCGCCTATATAAAAGCCAATCACGGTCAGGTTTTTAACCAGAAGGTGATTGGCCGGAATCTGGGGTACATCTCCGCCTGCGAAGCCGATCGGCAGCAGGCGTCCTTCGGGATTTGTGGCGCGAAACGCAGCCTTAAAGACATCACCGCCGACCGCGTCGTATACAACATCAGCCCCGCCGAGCTCTTTGACACGTGCGCGTAGATCTTCGGAAGCGTCAATTAGGTGATCGGCGCCGGCCGAACGGGCAACGGCCAGCTTTTCCTCGCCACGGGCCTGCGCAATCACTGTTGCGCCCATCAGTTTTCCGATTTCCACAGCCGTCATCCCAACGCCACCAGCTGCACCGGTAACCAGAAGTGTTTCCCCCGGTTGCAGGCGTGCGCGGTGATCAAGGGCGATATGGCTAGTGCCATAGGCGATCTGAATGGCAGCGGCGTCCTCAAAGCTCATTGAATCGGGCAGGGGGATCGCACGATCAGCGTCAAAAACACCATATTTGGCCAGTCCACCTTGACCCGAATACACTGCGACCCGGTCGCCCGGTTTCAAATGCGTTACATTGGGGCCGAGCTCGTCAATAACCCCGGCGATCTCCATGCCTTGTGTGAAAGGGGCAGGTGGAGTGTCTTGATATGTGCCTTTTTGCATCAAAAGGTCGGCGAAATTCAGTCCACATGCCTTGATGGCGATGCGAACCTGGCCTTCAGACGGGACGGGAACGTCAATGTCGCTAAGCTGGGGTGCTGCCCCTTTAGATGGAATTCTGTACGCCAGCATTTTCGCGCTCCTGTAGTTTTGCACATAGGCTCGCGCTGCCGTGTGATTGTCAATCACTAAGCCCCCAATCTTTGAGTGTGGGAAATAAATGAGTCCATTCCCCCCTTGTTTGGGTGACGTGTACCGGGCGATAGGAGCACAACCTTAGACATAAATTCGGTGAAACAGATTCAACCTTCTTGAAAAAAATCGAAAAAGGCGCAATATTGTTTCACGGTGCTAATTTGGGGGCATGTTCCCAATTAGGGAGTGGTTAAGGGCAACTCGCTAACGGTGTTTCGGAGCATGTATTGTACCGGAGTAAGTTGTGTGTGTGTGTAGTAGAGGGAGAATACCAATGACCCATCACGTAGATGTCCATGTGGGTAAACGCGTGCGGCATCGCCGCTGGCTGATCGGAATGACGCAGCAACAGCTGGCGCAACAAGTTGGTATTAAATTTCAACAGATTCAAAAATATGAGACGGGCGCCAATCGTATTAGTGCATCGCGTCTTTGGGATATTGCTGAAGCATTGGATGTACCTGTTAGCTTTTTCTTTGAAGGTTTGGAAGAGACTGAAAAGGAAAGCGCCGGCAAAAAGTCTGTGCCTGCAGATTTGATGGGCGATAAGGAAGCTCTGGACTTGGTTCGTTCGTATTATGCGATCCCTGAGAACCAGCGCCGCCGCCTGTTCGAATTGGCACGAGTGCTAAGCGACGTCGCATGATTTAACGGGTTGACTCTGGCACGCGCCAACCGCACGGGTAGCGTATGCAAGAGACCTCGTTAAGTGATCTGGAAGTAGCCGAAAAAATGGCCGACGCGGCGCGTACGGCCATCTTGCCGTTTTTCAGACAGTCCAATCTTGAAACTGACAACAAGCTGACAGACGGCTTTGATCCGGTGACAATAGCCGATCGGAATGCCGAGAAAGCTATGCGCGAAGTTTTGGCAACTCACCGACCCGAAGACGGTATTTTTGGTGAGGAGTTTGGTCAGGTCCAGGGCAGCACCGGTCGTACTTGGGTTCTGGATCCCATTGATGGAACACGTGGGTTTATCAGTGGCACGCCGACCTGGGGTGTTTTGATAGCGCTGGGTGATCAGAACGGGCCATTTATGGGGGTCATTGACCAGCCTTACATTGGCGAGCGGTTCATAGGGTCATCCGAGATTGCTCAGGTGACAGGGCCGACGGGAACCTCACGTCTGCAGACCCGTTCAACCCAGACGTTGGATCAAGCAGTGCTGTTCACCACATTTCCCGAAGTCGGGACGCTCGAAGACCGGACCGGGTTCGAAGCGGTGGCGCAACACACGCGGTTAACGCGCTACGGTATGGATTGTTATGCTTATGCGCTGTTGGCTGCTGGTCAAATCGATCTTGTCATCGAATCCGGGCTTTTGGCTTACGACATACAAGCACCTGTTGCGGTGATTCAGGCCGCAGGTGGGGTCGTTACCGATTGGCAGGGCGGTCCCGCCCATAATGGCGGCAGGGCGCTGGCCGCTGCAAATCCTGAAATTCACGCTGCGGCGTTAGAGATTCTGCGCAACTACTGAAACTTGTTGCCGGACACAGACCTGTCAGGTAGTTTCTGCCCGGCTGGTTCTTATGCTCGTTTTCCGCCAGCCTTTGTACTCCATGCATGAAACGGGCTTATGCAAGGAGAGCGAAATGACCGAATTCCTTATCAAAAATGCCGATACGATCCTGACAATGGACGACGCGCGCCATGAATTGTCTGGCGCGGACATTCTGGTCAAAGATGGTCAGATCGAACAGGTTGGGCACGGGCTTCAAACAACCGGAGAGGTGCACAATGCCGCCGGATGTATTGTTACACCCGGTTTGGTAAACACACACCACCATCTGTACCAGACTCTGACACGTGCAGTGCCCGGTGGTCAGGATGCATTGTTGTTCGGCTGGCTGAAAACTCTTTACCCTATCTGGGCTCGATTTGGACCAGAAGAGATGTTTGTCTCCGCCCAGATCGGTCTCGCTGAGTTGGCGTTGTCAGGCTGTACGCTCAGTTCTGACCATTTGTACTTGTACCCCAATGGATCGCGGCTCGACGATACGATTGCAGCGGCGGCAGAGATCGGTTTGCGTTTTCACCCCACGCGCGGCGCGATGAGCATTGGTGAGAGTGACGGCGGCTTGCCGCCAGACGCTTTGGTAGAAGACGAGCGTGCAATCCTTGATGACATGACGCGCGTAGTTGATGCGTTTCACGATCCCTCTGACGGTGCAATGTGCCGGGTTGGTCTGGCGCCATGTTCTCCTTTCTCGGTCAGTCGCGACCTCATGCGCGATGCAGCGGTCCTTGCGCGAGACAAGGGCGTTATGCTGCATACCCATCTGGCCGAAAATGACGAAGATATCGCCTATTCTCAGGCGCAATTCGGATGCCGTCCGGGGCAATATGCCGAAGAATTGGGTTGGACTGGCCCTGATGTCTGGCACGCCCATTGTGTAAAGCTGGACGGGGCAGAGATTGATCTGTTCGCAAGAACTCAAACCGGTGTCGCGCACTGTCCCTGTTCAAATTGCCGCCTGGGTTCAGGGATAGCTCCGGTTCGGGCTATGCGGGACAGGGGGGTGCCGGTAGGGCTAGGCGCGGATGGGTCAGCCAGCAATGACAACGGCAGCTTGGTCCTTGAGGCACGGCAGGCCATGCTGTTGCAGCGGGTCGCGAACGGAGCTGATGCTATGTCGTCCCGCGAAGCACTAGAGATCGCCACCCGCGGTGGCGCTGATGTGCTGAACCGCCCCGATTGTGGACGGCTTGAGCCAGGAAAACGTGCGGACATTGCCGTCTGGGATACGCGCTGCATCGAAAGCGCGGGGAGTTGGGATCCGGCGGCTCTGCTGTTGGCTGGGCCGATGAAGGTGAAACACTTGTTTGTTGAAGGCCGTCAGATTGTACGCGACGGGCATGTCACAACGTTGGACATGCCCCGCGTGATTGAACGCCAGAACCAGTTGGCCCGTGCTTTGCGGGCTTAATGGCTGACGCGCTGGCCGGCGATCCAAACTTCGGTGATCGCCCGGTCATCGCCCATCATGATGGTAGGGAAAATGGCCTCCCACAGATCTTCGGCGCAGGCCTCGCGTTGGGCGATGGCTGGGGTCGAGGCGAGGTCAAGCACGACCAGGTCGGCCTCCAACCCAGGTGCGATGTTGCCGACGCAATCGTCCATCCGAAGCGTCCGGGCAGACCCGACAGTTCCCAGCCACAACAACTGAGCGGCGTGCAAAGGTGCGCCGCGCAACTGTCCGATCTCGTAAGCCGCAGCCATCGTGCGCAGCATGGAAAAGCTGGAGCCACCGCCCGTATCAGTCGCAAGTCCAACCCGGTGGCCGTCGCGCATCAGTCCTGTCATGTCAAACAGGCCCGAGCCAATGAAGGTATTCGAGGTAGGACAGTGGATTAGCGCCGCGTCCACTTCGCGGAGGCGGTCCCGCTCGCGCGCTTCCAAGTGAATGACATGACCGTAAACACCATGCGCACCCAACAGGCCGAACTTTTCGTATGTGTCCAGGTAATCCCGTGCGTCTGGGAACAGCTCGCGGACCCAAGCGATCTCGTCGGTTTGTTCGCTAAGGTGTGTTTGCATCAGACAATGCGGGTGTTCGGCCCACAGCGCGCCCATCGCCTCGAGCTGTTCGGGCGTGGACGTGGGGGAAAAACGCGGAGTAATGGCATAGGAGAGACGACCGGTCCCATGCCATTTCGCAAGCAGTTTCTCGGACTGATCGTATGCTGTTTGCGCCGTGTCCCGCAGACCTTCGGGAGCGTTCCGGTCCATACAGGTTTTACCTGCGACCACCCGCTGGTTACGCTGTTGTGCAGCATTGAAGAAGGCGTTGACGCTTTCGGGGTGGATAGTACAAAAGCTGCACATAGTCGTGGTGCCATGCGACGCTGTCAGATCCAGGTATCGGTTGGCGATCTCAGTGGCATAGGCTGGGTCGCCGAACTTCATCTCTTCGGGGAACGTGTAGGTGTTCAACCAGTCAATCAGGCGCTTGCCCCAGCTGGCGATCATGGCGGTCTGCGGATAGTGCACATGTGCATCTACAAACCCGGCCATAATCACATGCTGGCCGTGGTCCACAAAGGTGGCATCGGGGTTAGCCGCGCGAAGGCTCTCGGTATCCGCCACAGCGGAAATACGGCCATCTTCGATCAGAACGGCCTCGCTGATTTTGACGGCCTCGGTTGGCTCGCCTTCAAATGGGGAACCGGTGAAGCTCAGGACGCGCCCTTTCAGCAGCGTTTTTTGCGCCATTTTCATTTATCTCCGCCTGTATGGGACTGCAAAACAGCATAGGCGGGCGAAACTTGTCGGTAAATCGGCGCATTGTCATTGTTTTCCGGTAGCTGCTTCTTCTAATTAGGGGTCAATGAGCGAGTAAACGGGGGCAGACATGACGACAGGCTTTGATGATCCCGTAACCGAATCCACCGGCGATGATGATGTATATGCATTGGATCGTAAGACCGTGGCGGCGATCCTCTATGCGGTAGATGTAGAAGATCGCAACAAGCTGATCGAGCTGATGGAGCCGCTGCACCCGGCCGACATCGCCGACCTTTTAGAGCAGATCAATCCTTATGACCGGGCGCGCCTGATCCGCCTGTACGACAAAGAGTTTGACGGTGACATCCTGTCCGAGCTGGATGAAGCCGTCCGCGAAGAAGTCATAAGTGTGCTGAAACCGGACGTTCTGGCCGAAGCTGTGCGCGAGATGGAAAGCGACGATGTTGTCGATCTTCTCGAAGACCTGGAGGAGCCGCAGCAGGAAGCCATCCTAGATGTGCTGGAGGATTCTGAACGGATTGCGGCTGAACAGGCGCTGTCTTATCCCGAAAACTCTGCCGGTCGTCTTATGCAGCGCGAGGTTGTCATGGCGCCCGAGCATTGGTCGGTGGGCCAGGCCATTGATTTCATGCGCGCCAATGACGACTTGCCGGAGCAGTTCTATCACGTCGTTCTCGTCGATCCGCGGCTAAAGCCAGTGGCGCAGGTCACGCTGGGCAAGCTGATGGCGGCGCGGCGGGAAGTTCCGCTGCATGACCTTTCAGAAGAAGAATTTCACATCATCCCCGTCGATCAAGACGAAGAGGATGTGGCCTATGCCTTTAACCAATACCACCTGATCTCGGCTCCGGTTGTAGATTCGGATGGGCGGTTGGTTGGTGTAATCACCATTGACGACGCGATGGCGGTTCTGGACGAAGAACACGAGGAAGACATCCTGAGGCTTGCGGGTGTTAGTGATGACAGCTCTATCTCTGACAGCGTCGCTGCAACCAGCCGACGCCGTCTCCCGTGGTTGGCTGTGAATTTGTGTACGGCGATTTGTGCTTCGTTAGTGATTTCACAGTTTGAGGCTGCGATTGATCAGTTGGTGGCGCTGGCAATTCTGATGCCGATCGTTGCGTCTATGGGCGGCAACGCCGGCACGCAGTCGCTGACGGTGGCGGTACGCGCGCTTGCCACCCGTGACTTGACCGGTTCGAACGTCATGCGGGTGATCCGTAGGGAGCTTCTGGTTGGGATGCTGAATGGGCTGTGTTTTGCCATTGTGTTGGGAACTGTGGGGATGATGTGGTTCGATTCTCCGATGTTGGGTGTCGTGATCGGATCGGCCTTGGTCGTGAACATGATCATCGCTGGCTTTGCAGGTACGGTAGTCCCGGTCGTGCTGGATCGTTTGGGTGTTGACCCGGCGCTGGCGTCAGGAACCTTTGTGACGACCACTACGGATGTCATGGGGTTCTTTATCTTTCTTGGGCTTGCCAGCGTGGTGCTACTGTGACCGATCTGACTGAAATTAAGGCCGCCGCGCGCAAGGCGGCATTTGCGCGCCGTAAGGCCGCGTTCGACTCCCGCCCGCCTGGAGCCGCGGGACGTTTGTCCGAAGTGCTGGCTGGGCACAGGGGCGTGCCTCTGTCGGGCTACATGCCGATCCGCACCGAGATTGACCCGTTGGCTGCGATGGCCGAAGCCTCAGCTTATGGCCCTGTCGGGGTGCCTGTGATTCAGGCCGCCGGACAACCACTGAAGTTTTCCCGTTGGACGCCCGAAGGGGTGCTAAAAGATGGCCCCTTCGGTGCCAAGGTCCCCGAGGTCGATGACTATTTCGACCCCGAGATTTTGATCGTACCGCTGGTCGCCTTTGACGCGCATGGTGGTCGCCTTGGCTACGGCGGCGGTTTTTACGACCGAACGCTGGAAGTCCTGCGGGCCAAGCGCCCCACGCTGGCCATCGGTTTTGCCTTTGACGCGCAAGAGGCCGAAGGACTGCCGTTGGAGCCCACCGATCAGCCGTTGGATATGGTGATCACCGAAAGCAGGGTGCTGACGTTTTCTGATTGATCCCGTCAGGTCGGGCTGTTTTCGCGGAAGTATTCCCAAGCGTCGACTTCTCGCCCGTCAGGCAGAATACACACGCCTGTTTGCCCGTTTTCTCCGTCACGGATCTCATACTTCGCTCCACTTTCTACGCAGAACGTGGCCGCTGGGTTGGCCAGTTGAGTATTGGAATCTGTAGACGGGGCCTCATCGCAAGCAGCGAGTGCAGTCAGGCTTACAGCGGCCAAAAGGGTGCGCGACATTAAGAATCTCCTGTGTAATGTGCTTTGACAGATTATGACGGCAGCATAACCGCTTGTGCTTGGACATGACCACACTTAGGACAGTTGAATGAGGATACTTTTTCTTGGTGACGTCATGGGCCGCGCGGGACGCACGGCCATCCAGCAACATCTGCCACGTTTGCGCGACGAGTGGAGGCTGGATTTCGTTGTAGTAAATGGTGAAAACGCATCGAACGGCATGGGGCTGACAGGCGATCATGCCAAGCTTCTGCTGGATGCGGGTGCGGATTGTGTGACGCTTGGCGATCATGCGTTCGACCAGAAAGACATGCTGCAGTTCATCGAGAAAGAACCGCGCATCGTTCGCCCAGTGAACTTTGCTAAAGGCGCACCAGGGCGGGGACATCGGCTGTTTAACGCGCCCGGAGGCCGCAAGGTTCTGGTGGTGCAGGTGCTGGGACAGGTGTTCATGAAGCGGCCGTTCGATGATCCGTTCTCGGCTGTCGAACCTATTCTGAAGTCACACCCTCGCGGCGGGCAGGCGAATGCGATCATCGTCGACATGCATTGCGAAGCGACGTCCGAAAAGATGGCGATGGGCCATTATTGTGACAAGCGCGCAAGCCTCGTGGTTGGGACGCATACTCATGTGCCGACGGCGGACGCGCAGATTATGCCCGGTGGAACCGCCTATCTGAGCGATGCAGGGATGTGCGGCGATTATGACTCGGTCATTGGGATGGATAAGGTCGAGCCCATGCGCCGCTTTATTACTGGTATGCCGAAGGCAAGGTTTACCCCGGCCAATGGTGAAGCCACTCTGAGCGGTGTGTTCGTCGAGACTGATGACCGCGACGGTCAGGCAAAATCTGTGCAAATGGTGCGCGTTGGCGGGCGCTTGCAGCAGGCAGGGCCTCAGTAAGGGCATGTCAGGCTTGCTCTGCCGTGCGCAATGCGTGAAACTGCCCGACGGGCGCGCAAGCCAGGCCAAGGTTCGGACACAAAACCAAAAATGCAATTCCTTCAACTGACAGAAACAGGCAGCGCGATAGTGGCGCTATTGGTCGTTGCGGGCATGTTTGTCCTGTTCCTGCGCGAGGTTTACCCGACCGAAGTTGTTGCCATCGGCGGTGTGGCCTTGATGCTGGTGACGGGCATCTTGCCCTATCAAAGCGCTTTGGCCGTGTTGTCCAACCCTGCGCCTTGGACGATCGCAGCGATGTTCATCATCATGGGCGCTTTGGTGCGAACAGGCGCGTTAGATGCGTTTACCTCAACGGCTCAGAAGCAAGCGCAGGTAAATCCGCGCTTTGCTATCGGCCTTTTGATGGCGTTTGTTGTTCTGGCCTCGGCTGTTGTGTCTAACACTCCGGTTGTGGTCGTGATGATCCCGGTTTTTGTACAGATTGCGCGTACTTTGAACGTACCTGCATCTAAGCTTCTGATCCCGCTAAGTTACGCTGCGATTTTGGGTGGAACACTGACGCTGATTGGTACTTCAACCAACTTGCTGGTCGATGGTGTGGCCCGAGCACAAGGTATGAAAGCTTTTTCGATCCTTGAGGTTACTCCTCTTGGTATCGCTTTGGTGATCTACGGAATGGTGTATCTGCGCTTTATCGCGCCGCGCTTGCTGCCAGATCGCGACAGTATGGCGACTTTGCTGTCCGACCGATCAAAAATGAAGTTCTTCACCGAGGCCGTCATTCCACCCGAAAGCAACCTGATCGGTCGCGAAGTTACGGGTGTTCAGCTTTTCAAGCGACCCGGAGTGCGTCTGATCGACGTTATCCGCGGCGACGAATCCCTGCGGCGTAACCTCAAGGGCGTCACGTTGAATGTAGGCGACCGGGTTGTTCTGCGAACTGAAATGACCGAGTTGCTAAGCTTGCAAAGCAACAAGGAACTCAAGCGTGTCGATCAGGTTTCGGCGGTCGAAACCAAGACCGTTGAGGTGCTGATTACCCCAGGTTGCCGTATGGTCGGTCGAACGCTCGGCACACTGCGCTTGCGCCGCCGGTACGGTGTTTATGTGCTGGCGGTCCACCGGCGAAACCAGAACATCGGGCGTCAGCTGGATGATCTGGTGGTGCGTGTCGGCGATACACTTCTGCTGGAAGGGTCTCCGGCGGATATCCAAAAGCTTGCTGCTGACATGGACATGGTCGACGTTGCTCAGCCTTCGGCGCGTGCCTTCCGGCGTAGCCATGCTCCTATCGCAATCGGCTCGTTGGTCGGGATCGTTGTGCTGGCTGCGCTGGGTGTAGCGCCGATCCTGCTGCTGTCGGTTCTTGCTGTTGCAGTGGTTCTTTTGACACGCTGTATTGACGCGGATGAGGCGTTTTCCTTTGTCGAAGGCCGCTTGCTGGCCCTGATCTTTTCGATGTTGGCCATCGGTGCTGCTCTCGACAAGTCAGGGGCTGTTTCTTTGATTGTCGAAGCGATTGCGCCTGGGCTCAGTGTCTTACCGCCGTTCCTGATAATCTGGGCTGTTTATCTGCTGACGTCGGTTCTGACGGAACTGGTTTCGAACAACGCGGTGGCTGTGGTTGTGACGCCAATTGCCATCGGGTTGGCGCAGGCCGTCGGCATTGATCCGCGGCCGCTGGTGGTTGCGGTGATGGTGGCGGCTTCGGCCTCGTTTGCAACACCGATTGGGTATCAGACAAACATGATGGTTTACGGCCCGGGGGGCTATAGATTCACCGACTTCCTCAAGGTTGGTGTACCTTTGAACCTGACCGTTGGACTACTGGCGTCTCTGCTGATTCCGTTTATCTGGCCGTTATAAGGCTGGCGCGGATTCGCCGACCCGCATTAGTGGGTCTTGTAAATGATGGTTCGACCACGATCTTTTTATCAGAGCAGAAGTTAGAGGATTTGATCATGACATTTCCAAAGTTAGGCCAAGCTATCGTCGCCAGCGCAATTGCGCTGACAATTCTGGGCGGCCAAGGCCATGCCGGAACGGTTACAGGAACCGCTACCTATCGTGAGCGGATCGCTGTTCCGCCTGACGCAACACTTTATGTCGAACTTCAGGATGTGTCTTTGGCTGACGCTCCTGCGGTGTCTCTTGCTTCGAAACGCTACGCGATGAGTGGTGTGCCAGCTAAGTTTGAGCTGACGTTTGATGACGCCCTGATCAAAGATGGCCACCGCTATGTGGTGCGTGCCTCGATCAATCAGGGGCAAAAATTGCTGTTTACAACAGACACGGCCTATCCGGTTTTGACGGATGGGGCAGAAGACTCCACGGATCTTATGCTGGTGCAGGTTCAAGGGGGCGATATGCTTGAAAATACGCAATGGACGGCCGGCGTTTTGAACGGCGCACCTATTGAGGCAGAGCGCCGTCCCGAGATCGCGTTTGCCCAGGATGGCGCATTCTCCGGCAGCGGTGGGTGCAACCGGTTCAATGGTCAGGCCGAGATTTCAGGGGTGAATATCTCGTTTCCCGATAACATGGCCGCCACGTTAATGGCTTGCCCTCCGGACTTGGAGGAAGTCGAGCGTCAGTTCTTTGCCGCGCTGCCAACCGTCACCACCTACGCCATGGAAGGTGATGCGCTGGCCTTTCTGAATGCCTCCGGCGAGCCCGTGATCAAGTTCTCGCGCAAACAATAGTGCGAGGTCGCTACGCGACGGCTCTGGATCGCCCGGCGTTGCGGCCTGAGAAGATGCAACCGCCCAAAAACGAGCCTTCGAGCGCGTTGTAGCCGTGATAGCCACCGCCGCCGAACCCGGCAACTTCTCCGGCCGCGAATAGGCCGGGGACAACCTGACCATCTTCGCCGATCATCTGACTGTCCAAATTGGTCTGCAATCCGCCCAGGGCTTTGCGGGTCAGTACGTGCAGTTTCACGGCGATCAGAGGGCCATTGGACGGGTCCAAGAATTTGTGCGGTTTTGCGGTGCGGATCAGCTTGTCGCCACGGTAATTACGCGCGGCCAGAATGGCGGCCATTTGCGCGTCCTTGGTGAAAGGGTTGTCTACTTGGGAATCCCGAGCCTCGATTTGGGCGCGCAGGTGGGCTTCGTCGATCAGGCCGCCGCCCATCTGGTTCATACCGCTGACCAGTTCGGTCAGGGTATTGGCGACGATAAAGTCCTCACCATGTTCCTTGAACGCTTCGACAGGAGCAGTAGCCTTGGAACCCGTTAGGACGCGCTGAAAGAGAACTTCTTTCCACCCGCCCTCGGTCATGTCGGGATTCTGTTCAGAACCAGACAGGGCGAATTCCTTTTTGATGACCTTCTGGGTCAATACGAACCAGCTGTATTCGTAGCCGGTTTTCAGGATTTCCTTTAGTGTGCCCAAAGTGTCAAAACCCGGCAGACAAGGCGGCTTCAGCCTGTTGCCTCGTGCGTCAAACCACATCGAACTGGGGCCGGGCAGGATACGAATTCCATGTGACGGCCAGATTGGGTTCCAATTCCTCAGGCCCTCGGTGTAGTGCCACATCCGATCGCCGTTGATGACATGACCTCCGGCTTTTTCACTGATGCCGATCATGCGCCCGTCGACATGAAATGGGACACCGGCCACCATGTCTTTGGGTGGTTCACCCAGCCGATCTCGCGGCCAGTTCTTGCGCACCATCTCAAAGTTACCGCCGATTCCACCTGAGGTGACGATGACGGAAGGGGCGTAGACTTCGAATTCACCGACCTCGTCGCGGTTGGTCTTAGCGCCATGAGGTGCGGTGTCGTCGGCCAGAACCTCACCCGAGACCCCTTTGGCGCCACCATTCTGCATGATGATATGACTGACCTGATGGCGAAACTTCAATTCTATCAAACCCGCGCTCACGTGTTCACGTACACGGCGGATGAAGTGCTCCAACACGCCAGGGCCTGTGCCCCATGTGATATGAAACCGTGGAACCGAGTTTCCGTGACCATCTGCATAGGATCCGCCGCGCTCTGCCCAACCGACGATTGGGAACCAGCGCAGGCCCATCTCATGCAACCAGGGGCGCATTTCTCCGGCCGCGAATTCCACATAGGCCTCTGCCCATTTTCGGGGCCAGAGATCTTCTTCGCGGTCGAACTGGGCACTGCCCATCCAGTCTCGCAGGGCCAATTCGTGGCTGTCCTTGATGCCCATTCGTCGCTGTTCCGGAGTGTCGACCATGAAGAGGCCACCAAGGCTCCAAAATGCTTGTCCGCCTAGGAAGTGCCCGGGCTCTTGATCCAGCACGATCACCTTTTTTCCACGATCACCAAGCTCGGCTGCGGCTGCCAGACCGGCAAGGCCTGCTCCGACAACAATGGCGTCTGCAGTGTTATTGGTCATGTCTTGTCCTTTCAGCGACTGCGGAGCCACGCGATATACGGCAGGGCCACGACGTACATCATGATACCGTAAACGGCCGAGGGCAGGGCAAGTGTGCTGAATCCGGTCTCAGTCCCTGTGATCAGAGCTGCCAATGTGATGCCCAGCGTGGAGTTTTGGATGCCGGTTTCGATTGAAATGGTTTTGCTTTCTTCCAGCGAGAGTTTTGCAGCCCGGGCCAGCCCCAAACCGATTAGTAGCAAGGCAACATTCAGGAAAATCAGTCCCGCGCCCATCTTGCCGAGGTTCTCGACGAAAATCTGCCAGTTCCCAGCAAGGGCCGCGAGGACGATCAGAACGAACAGGACAACGGCCAGTTTTGAAAGTGGCCCGTCGATCCTTTGCGCTGTGTGGGGAAAGAAGTGGCGTAGACTGATTCCGATTACCACGGGCAAAGTGGTGATCAGGAACAGCGCAATGGCCAAGCCGGTGATTGAGACCTCTGGTGCATTTTCTCCCATGAAATGAGAGATCGACCAAGTGGCCAGAATTGGAACCGTCAGGATGGATAGCAGGCTGATGACAGCAGTTAAGCTGACTGAAAGCGCGACGTCGCCCTTCGCCAATTTAGACAGGATGTTACTGGTCACTCCGCCTGGGCAAAAGCTGAGCAGCATAAAGCCGACAGCGATTTCAGGCGGTAGAGCAAAGAGTTTGACCGTGGCGAAAGCCACGATAGGCAGCACGACAACCTGACTAAGTGCGCCGATGGCAAATGGGTAACCCCGGCTCAGGACGCGGCGAAAATCCGAGGCGTGTAACCCAACGCCCAAAGACAGCATGATTATGGCCAGCGAAAGCGGCAGGCCGACATTTATAAGCAGATCCAAGAACAACTCCTCCCAAAGTCGTCTCAGATCAACCTATGCGAAGGACGAAGGCAACCGCGCCGTTGGGTCACAAATATCGTTGAGCGAAACGACGCAGGATTTGACCAGGCTGAGTAACATCGGCGGCGTGGCAGATATCGATCAGACGCTGAGCGTCATCCGGCGGGAAATAACCAAAGTTCTTGTAGATGTTAATACGCTGCTCAAAGTCCCGCGCATCGGCCTCGGGGTGGAATTGAGTGGCGTAAACATTTTCACCCCAACGGATCATCTGAAACGGGCAGGGGGCCGATGCGAGCAAGTGCACGCATCCGTCGGGCAATGCCTGTACGGCCTCTTTATGGCCGACAAAAGCGTCGAAAGTTGGTTCCAACCCGGCGGTCAGTGGGTCACGTGCGCCTTCTTCGGTCAGTTCACAGGTTGAGGGGCCGACAGGTTCTCCGAACTGATCTTTGCTGACGTCGCCGCCCAAATGCGCTGCGAGAATACCCAAGCCATAGCAGCAACCCATGAACGGATGATCGTTCGCGGTAATCTGGGGCATCAGCCCCATTATCGCCGCTTCGATACGGGCATCCATTTGAGATTTCGTCGCCGGATCGTCACTGACGCAGCCGGGGCCACCGCCGACGATCACTCCGGCGTAATCCGTAACGTCCAGCCCCTCGGGCAGGTCTTCGCAATCCAGACGGATGCGATGTGTCTGTTCCGGTGACAGGCCAGCCTTATCTAGGATTGAAGCGAATTCGGCGTCCGAGGCTTCAGTCTCGGGGCGTAGCTGCAGGATCAGAAATCTTTTCATGCTGTGCCATTACCCGTCAAAGCGGCCAGAAGACAAGGATGGCGGGAATGGAAACCGCGACGATGAGGATTTCCAGTGGCAATCCCATGCGCCAGTAATCCCCGAACCGATAGCCGCCGGGGCCAAGCACCAGTGTATTGTTCTTGTGTCCGATGGGCGTAAGGAACGCTGCCGAAGCGGCCACAGCGACCGTCATCAGAAACGGGTCTGGCGAAACCTCAAGCGTACGCGCCATCTGGATGCCGACAGGGGCGGCGACGATAGCAGTGGCAGTGTTGTTCAACACGTCTGACAGCGTCATGGTCACGACCATCAATACCGTGAGAATCGCCCAGGCGGGCAGGCCGTCTGTAAGCTGCACCAAAGCGTTCGCGATTAGCTCAGTGCCGCCTGATGTCTCCAGGGCGCTGCCCAGCGGGATCATTGAGCCCAACAGCACGACCACCGGCCATTCGATATGGTTGTAAAGATCGGCAATCGGCATGATTTTGGTCAGAACATAGGCGACCACGACCAGGCCGAGCGCGATTGGCAAGTAGATTAATCCGACGCTGGCTGCCAGCACGGCGGCGGCGAACAGGCCAATCGCCAGCCACGCTTTATCATTCGCGGTGACATTCAGGCCCCGTTCAGCCAGTGGCAAACAACCCAGCCATTCGGTCACGTCCGCGCTGCGATCGCGAGGGCAAAGCAGCAGGAGGATGTCGCCGGCCTCAACCTCGGTCTTGCGAACCTGTTCGGTGATGCGGCGACCTTGGCGAGAGATTCCCATGAGAACAGTACTCTGCCGCCAAGCCAGCCCAAGCCCTTGTGCTGTGCGTCCAGTAATACGAGCGCTTTCAGTGGCGACAACTTCGATCACTTCAAGGCCGTCCCCTTCTGCGGTTAGCAACTCCTGACGGCGGGTGTCCGAAAAGTCTAAATTCAAGGCTGCTCGGAATTCATCCAACGCTTCGGGCCGAGCCTCAAGAACCAGCGCATCGCCTTGTTTCAGAGTGGCATGCGCAGATCGACCATAACGTCGTTTACCGTCTCGGATCAGGCCAATGATTGCGACGTCGGACTTCTCAGCAGCTTCATACAGCTCGCTGACGCGTTTGCCGATATGGGCTGACTCTGGCGGAATAGTCAGTTCCGCGATGTATTCAGCCAGTGCTTCGGTGCTTTCGGTCTGCGGACCTCGGTTTGGGATCAGCCGCCAACCAACCAGCGCCACAAAGGCCAAACCGGCGATCGCGGCCACTCCGCCGACCGGGGCAAAATCGAACATATGAAATGGCTCGCCCAGCGTCTCTTGCCGGATCGAGGCGATGATGATGTTGGGTGGCGTGCCTATCAGAGTTGCCATGCCGCCAAGAATGGTGGCGAAACTCAGTGGCATGAGTGTCAGGCCCACAGAACGCCCAGCCTTGCGTGCTGTTTGAATGTCGACAGGCATCAGAAGAGCCAGCGCAGCGACGTTGTTCATAAACGCCGACAGAACCGCACCAATGCCGCCCATCAACGCGATATGCGCACCTAAACCGCGCGACGCGTCAACCAATGTACGGGTAATCAGGAAAACGGCCCCGGATCGAACCAGTCCCGCCGAGACGACCAAAACCAAAGCCACGATAATCGTTGCGGGGTGGCCGAAACCGGCAAATGCGTCATCTACCGGCACTACCCCTAAGACAACGCCGATCAGTAGCGCAGAGAACGCTACCAGATCGTAACGAAATCGCCCCCAAAGCAGCATTCCGAACACAGTGGCGAAAAGAGAAAAAAGAATAATCTGATCTGTCGTCATGTCGTCACCATACCCGCAGCGAAGGTTGTCGCAAGCCGCTCTCTTGATCCTGCCCCCTGCAAACGTCTATATGAGCGCCGAACACGCAATCACGATGACGAGGACGCACTATGGCAGGCCACTCCAAATGGGCCAACATCCAGCACCGCAAGGGACGTCAGGACGCCGCGCGGTCCAAACTGTTTTCCAAGCTGTCGAAAGAGATCACTGTTGCCGCTAAGATGGGCGACCCTGATCCCGACAAGAACCCGCGCCTGCGTCTGGCGGTGAAAGAGGCCAAGTCGAACTCGGTTCCCAAAGACGTGATCGACCGCGCGATCAAGAAATCGGTTGCAGGAGAAGGCGACGAATACGAAGAAATCCGGTACGAAGGCTATGGCCCCAACGGTGTTGCAGTGATTGTCGAGACGATGACCGACAACCGTAACCGGACCGCGTCGACCGTGCGCTCGACCTTTTCGAAGAACGGTGGAAACTTGGGTGAAACAGGCTCAGTCGGGTTCATGTTCGAACGCAAAGGTGAGGTGGTCTACCCCTCTACCGTTGGTGATGCAGACACCGTTTTCGAGGCCGCCATCGAGGCCGGTGCCGAAGACGTCGAAAGCTCGGAAGAAGGTCACATCATTTGGTGCGCTGATACCGATCTCAACGACGTGTCAAACGCGTTGGAAGCCGCTCTGGGCGAAACCGAGTCGACCAAGCTGGTCTGGAAGCCGACCACAACGACCGAGCTGGGTTTGGACGATATGCAAAAGCTGATGAAGCTGGTCGATGCGTTGGAAGACGATGATGACGTGCAGCGCGTCACGACCAATTTTGAAGCTTCGGACGAGGTCATGGCGCAGCTTTGACGCTCATCTAATGATGCTCTTAAGACCCGGCCAATGGCCGGGTTTTTCTTTTGAGTGCTTTGAGTTCTTGGCCGTCTGCTTTGAACGCTTTAGGCTGAAGGGTGCACAGCATCGGCCCAATCGGGCGCTCGTGCCAGGTAGCGCAGGGCCAGAATGAAGATGACCGACAGCCCCACAATTCCAGCCAAGCGGAACATCCCGGTTTTGGCCGGGCAAAGTATCCTTTCACAAGTTGCCTGGACTCTGGGTAGTCCGTCGATCGTCTTACCTTTTCTCGCGGTGTCTCTTGAGCTGCCGATGTTCGTTGCGGGAGCGTTGGTTTCGATCCGGATGACCGGCAGTATGATCTCGGATGTTTTTCTGGCTCAGCCGATTTCCGCACGAGACCGTAAGAAACGCGGAATTGCCCTGACCGAGATTTCAATCGCGGCTTGCTTGGTGATGGCGGTATTGGTCGCTGCAACTGGTGTTGTGCCAGCTATAGCTATGGCATTTGTGGCGGCGTTTTTTCTGATTGGATTGATCGAAGAGATTCAGTCGCTGATGTACACAGATCTTTTGGGCGATCACGTGCAGTCCAAGTCACGAATGATCATGCACTATCTGCAACTTGGCGTTGGTGGATTAGGAGCAATTGGGCTGGCTTTGCTGGTGCATGAGGTCACAAAAGAAAACCCGCCGTTCTCGCGTCACTCAGCGGTCATCGCCGTTTCGGTTGCCTTCTTTGTGATGTCAGGTCTGTGCATTCTGGCGATGTCAGAGGGGGGGCGTGATCCTGTAATCAAGCAAGATACCCCGGTCCGAAAGCGAAAGCTGACAGAGAATTTCACAGACATTGCCGCCATGTTTAGTGAGGCTTGGTTTCGCCGTTACATGATTATGCGGTTGCCTTTGGTTGTGGTCTCACTGTCAGTGCCATTCTTTGCATTGATAGCTGCCGAGGCGCATCACGCTTCGGCCAAAGGTTTGACCGCAATGATAATTTCGTCGGCGTCCGGCTATCTGGTTTCGGCC
Organism: Ruegeria sp. BE9; assembly: GCF_056538765.1. Taxonomy (NCBI): domain Bacteria; kingdom Pseudomonadati; phylum Pseudomonadota; class Alphaproteobacteria; order Rhodobacterales; family Roseobacteraceae; genus Ruegeria; species Ruegeria sp. BE9. Next base: position 550,489 of record NZ_JBQFTS010000002.1, read on the forward strand.
CCTTTGTGGCAGCTGGTAAACATGAAATCGCACCGGGCGGTCATGGTAACGGGAAACTTGATGGTTGCCGGGACGGGGGCCGCGCTATTGTCGGTGCATTTTCTTGGTATCGACCACGAAGTTCATTTGCACGCAATCGCTCTGTTTATCGTAACTGTTGCCGTCACAGGAGTAAGCGGCGCACGCAAACTGTATTTCCTGGACGTTGCCCCAAAGGATCAGCGTGTCAAAGGTGCCGCCGCCATCAAGAGCATCTGTAGGATTACGGCGGTCATCTTGTCGGCTGCGCTGGCGGGGGTCGCACATATGCACGAAGTTGCCTGGGCGATCGTCTTTATCGTTTTGATTAGCCTGGTAGCTGCGCTATTGTGCTATCAGGTCGTCGTCCCGCACCAAGAGAAAGCAGCCGCTCATTGACTAGAGCGTATGCCTCAAGCGGATTCGGCGGCAACCTTCCGAACAGCGGTGGTCAAAGGTAAAAGGGCGGGGGCAAGTACACGACCAACTTGCCACGTTAGTGGAACGTCCAGCGGTGCATCTGGTACAAGCGGTTGTAGCCGCCCATCCTCGAGAGCGACTCGGGCAAGAGAGACCGGGTTCATCCCCCAGCCAAGCCCGGCGATTGCTGCCTCGACGAACCCTTGCGAGGACGGCAAATAATGTGAGGGCGGGGAAATCCGCTGGCCAGTCTGCGTAGTCATCCAAGTTTTTTGCAGCCCGTCCTTTCGGTTGAACGTCAGAATTGGAGCGCGTGAAAGGCTTTCCGCATTTACGCCATCAGGGAACCATTTGCGAATGAAAGCTGGGCTCGCAGTTGGGAGGTAACGCAAGTTCCCTAGGGAGATTGTATCGCAGCCTGCTACTGGTTGTCCGCCTACGGTTATGGCGGCGCTGACCTCACCGCGCCGCAGCCATTCTGCCGAGTGATCCTGATCATCGATCACCAGATCGAACAGTAGCCCGTCGGCCTGCGCCATGGCGTCAATGAACCACATCGCCAATACGTCGGCCGGTACAGCGACACGCACGCGCGCTGGCCCAGTCATTTGATCAATCGTTAGTTCACGGGCCAATTTGGCCTCGAGCAAGCTTATATCCTCAGCGTGCTGCGCAATCCTCAGCCCGGCAGGCGTGCCAGTACAGGGCGTGCCGCGGTTGATTAAAGCTGCCCCCACGCGATCTTCGAGAGCTTTGATCCGCTGTGAGATAGCCGAGGGCGTCACCGCCAGTTCTGCAGCCGCGGCGTCAAAGCTGCCGTGCCGCAAGATTGCAGACAGAGCGGACAGGTGATTGGGGTCAAGCAGCATTAGCAGTACTTAATCAAGGTGAGTATCTTTAATTTGATAGATGGAAGGAATGTCCGTAGTCAACATCTCCGAACACAGGAGGTTTCATGTCCACATCCCTGATCGCCGGTTTCGCCTTAGGCTTCAGCCTTATCCTAGCTATCGGAGCACAGAACGCTTTTGTTCTGCGTCAGGGATTGCGACGCGAACATGTTTTCCCACTGTGCCTGACCTGCGCCGTATCGGATGCCGTTTTGATCGCAGCCGGTGTCGCGGGGTTTGGAACTTTGGCGCATGTATTGCCATGGTTCGAAGCCGCAATGCGCTATGGCGGAGCGATTTTCCTGACGTGGTACGGGCTTCGCAGTCTGCACTCGGCATGGCGCGGTGGGGCCGCGATGGAATTGGCTGAAGGCAAACGCGCCAGCTTAAAATCAGTTTTGCTTACCGTGCTGGCCTTTACCTGGCTGAACCCGCATGTGTACTTGGATACGGTCGTTCTGATTGGTTCGATTTCTGCGCAATACGAGGACAGGCTGGCTTTTGCCATTGGAGCTATGCTGTCCAGTTTCGTGTTCTTCTTTTCGTTGGGGTACGGAGCAGGGGTCTTGTCGCCGGTATTCACTCGCCCCCGTGCGTGGCAGGTGCTGGACGCACTGATCGGCTTAGTCATGCTCGCGATAGCTGCTAAACTTGTTACCATGTGACGGGGTTGCCCCCGGCTGAGTTTCGGTGTTCAACCGTTAACATGGCAACTTTAACGACCCCATACCGACCGCTTGCGGGCATGTTCTGGATGTTTTCCGCCGGCTTGTCGTTTGTCGCTATGACCGCTCTGGTAAAATCATTGGGTTCGTCAATGGACCCGATTCAAGCGGCCTTCTTTCGGTTCGTCTTTGGTCTGGTTTTTCTTTTGCCTGCATTGCGGCTTTTACTGACAACTCATTTGACCCGCCGGCACCTCGTTTTGTTCGGAGTGCGAGGCATCGTTCACGCATTGGCCGTCATGCTGTGGTTCTTTTCGATGACTCAGATCCCATTGGCAGAAGTCACTGCGATGAACTACATGACGCCGGTTTACGTTACTCTGGGTGCTGCTCTGTTCTTGGGGGAAAAGCTGGCGTTTCGCCGGATAGCCGCGATTTTTGTCGCGTTGATTGGTGTCCTTATCATCCTGCGCCCGGGGTTCCGCGAGATTTCGGCAGGTCACATCACCATGCTGGGAACGGCGCTTGGGCTTGGCGGGTCGTATCTTCTTGCAAAGATACTGGTTCGGGATCTTCCGCCTTCGGTCGTTGTTGCTCATATGTCGATTTGGGTGACAGTTGTATTGGTTCCATTCGCGATAGCCGTTTGGACGCCACCAACCCTTTATGACCTTGGCATTTTGTTTCTCGTTGCCAGTTTCGCCACGGCGGGACACTATTTTATGACTCTGGCTCTAAAGGCTGCCCCAGTGGCGGTAACGCAGCCCGTGACGTTCTTGCAGCTGATTTGGGCAACCCTTGTGGGGGCGCTGGTGTTTCACGAAAGCGTCGATATCTGGGTCGTCGCGGGCGGCTCTTTGATCCTTTCCGCCGTCAGCTTTATCGCTTGGCGAGAGGCTGTTTTGAACCGAGGAAACTTGACTACACCCAGTATCGCGCCCAAAATTTAAGTGTTTCAGGCTGTGAAAGTCTTTATTGATTGACGAGTCAATAAAATCCCCCTAGCGTTTCCTGCACCAATCGTAATGAGGGGGAACGATGCCGAAACTCGGAATGGAGCCAATCCGTCGTGATGCGATCGTCAGGGCGACGATTGCCGAGCTTGGGTCGAAAAAATCCCTTGATGTCACTGTCAGCCAGATTGCCAAGCGGGCCGGAATGTCCAGCGCTTTGGCACATCACTATTTTGGCGGTAAGGATCAAATTTTCCTGGCTGCGATGCGCCGCATTCTGTCCGACTTTGGTGCAGAAGCGCGGGAAGAGCTAAAGGCAGCAGATCCAGAGCAACGGGCGCAGGCCATTATTCGAGCATGCTTTGCGCCGTCCTGTTTCACGCCGGACGTAATTGCGGCGTGGATGACGTTCTATGTGCTGGCGCAGACAAATGACGACGCTCTGCGCCTTTGGCAAATCTATCAGGCTCGTATCCGGTCCAACTTGACTGACGCTCTGCGCCCTTTGCTGAGTGATCCGGTCGAGGCGGCCGAAAACATGATCGCATTGATTGATGGCCTATACATCCGCGCTGCGCTGAGCGCCCCGGAAGAGCCGCAACTGGCTGTAAACCACGCACTGCGTGTCCTCAACACTCTGCTCGAGGCTGAAAAATGACAAAACCAAACATTCTGATCCTGATGGTGGATCAGCTAAACGGAACCCTCTTTCCCGACGGTCCCGCAGAATGGCTGCATGCACCAAACCTGAAAAAGCTTGCCGAACGGTCGGCTCGGTTCAAGAATGCTTACACGGCCTCGCCTCTTTGCGCGCCCGGACGCGCGAGCTTTATGTCCGGTCAGCTGCCTTCGCGTACTGGCGTCTATGACAACGCAGCTGAGTTCCGCAGCGATATCCCAACCTATGCGCACCACTTGCGCCGTGCCGGTTATTACACTTGCCTATCGGGCAAGATGCACTTTGTGGGCCCCGATCAGTTGCACGGGTTCGAAGATCGTCTGACGACTGACATCTACCCCGCCGATTTTGGCTGGACCCCGGATTACCGCAAACCGGGTGAGCGGATTGACTGGTGGTATCACAACATGGGCTCGGTGACGGGCGCAGGCGTGGCCGAGATTTCCAACCAGATGGAATATGACGACGAGGTTGCTTACCACGCCAAGGCCAAGCTCTATGATCTGGCGCGTGGGAATGACGACCGCCCTTGGGCCATGACCGTCAGCTTCACACACCCTCATGACCCTTATGTGGCGCGCCGCAAGTATTGGGACCTCTATGAGGATTGCGAGCATCTGCTACCCGAAATTTCGGATCTTGGGTACGATAATCAGGACGCGCATTCTAAGCGTATCTTCGACGCCAATGACTGGCGCAACTTCGACATCACCGAAGAAGATATCCGCAAGTCGCGTCGCGCCTATTTTGCGAATATCTCGTATCTGGACGACAAGATCGGTGAAATCCTCGAAGTGTTGGAGACTACCCGCCAAGAGGCCATCATCATGTTCGTCTCGGACCATGGTGATATGCTGGGTGAGCGCGGCTTGTGGTTCAAGATGACCTTCTTCGAAGGCTCTTCGCGTGTGCCGCTGATGATCTCGGCCCCGGACATGCCTGCGGGTCTGATCGAAACGCCCGTGTCGACAATCGACGTGACCCCGACGCTAGGGGCTCTGGCCGGAGTTGATATGGCCGAGATCGCGCCATGGACGGATGGTGAAGATCTTGTTCCCTTGGCCAAAGGCGAAGAGCGGACAGCCCCGGTCGCCATGGAATACGCGGCCGAGGCATCATACGCGCCTCTGGTTTCGTTGCGCTATGGCAAATGGAAATACAACCGCTGTGCTTTGGACCCTGATCAACTGTTTGATCTTGAGGCCGATCCACACGAACAAACCAACCTTGCCGACGACCCGGCACATGCAGGAACGCTGGCGACGCTGCGCGCTAAATCCGATGCGCGCTGGGATCTGGATCGGTTTGATGCCGATGTCCGCGCCAGCCAAGCCCGTCGCTGGGTCGTTTATGAGGCGTTGCGCCAAGGTGGCTATTACCCATGGGATTACCAGCCGCTTCAGAAAGCGTCTGAGCGCTACATGCGAAACCACATGGACCTGAACATCGTCGAGGAAAGCCAGCGCTTCCCTCGCGGCGAATAACTTCTTCATCTTTTAGCAAATACCCCCGCCGGAGCCGAACAGGGCTTTGACCAAAATCCTGGCCCGGCGGGACACAGGAGACCTGAATAATGGAAGCAGATTTTGTCATCGTAGGCGCAGGATCCGCCGGATGCGCGATGGCCTATCGTCTGAGCGAGAGTGGGGCCTCGGTGCTGGTGATCGAGCATGGCGGCACCGATGCTGGCCCGTTCATCCAAATGCCGGCGGCGCTCAGCTATCCGATGAACATGTCGCGCTACGACTGGGGGTACCAGTCCGAGCCGGAGCCGCACCTGAACAACCGTCGTCTGGCTTGTCCGCGCGGCAAGGTGATTGGTGGGTCTTCTTCGATCAACGGTATGGTCTATGTACGAGGCCACGCACGCGACTTTGATACTTGGGCCGATATGGGGGCCGACGGTTGGTCCTATTCTGACGTCCTGCCGTACTACAAACGCATGGAAACGTGGCACGATGGCGGCCACGGTGGTGATCCTACCTGGAGAGGCACCGATGGTCCGCTGCATGTCTCACGCGGTCCGCGTGATAATCCGCTGTTTCAGGCATTTGTCGATGCAGGGAAGCAGGCTGGTTACGAGGTAACCGGAGACTACAACGGCGAGCAGCAAGAGGGCTTTGGCCCTATGGAGCAGACCGTCTACAAAGGGCGGCGCTGGTCTGCGGCAAATGCGTACCTGAAGCCTGCGCTCAAGAGAGACAATTGCGAAATCGTAAGGGGCCTTGCGTCGCGGGTTGTGATTGAGAACGGTCGCGCAACGGGCGTTGAGTTGATCCGCGGTGGCAAGAAGGAAGTCATCAAGGCGCGGCGTGAAGTTGTATTGGCGGCATCGTCCCTCAACTCACCCAAACTGCTCATGCTCTCGGGAATCGGTCCGGCAGCGCATCTGGCCGAGCATGGAATTGAAGTTGTCGCGGATCGGCCGGGCGTGGGTGCAAACCTTCAGGATCACCTTGAACTTTATATCCAGCAGGCCTCGCTTCAGCCGATCACGTTGTACAAGCACTGGAACCTGTTCAGCAAAGGTTTGATCGGGGCACAGTGGCTGTTCACCAAAACCGGGCTTGGTGCCTCAAACCAGTTCGAGAGTGCAGCGTTTATTCGGTCGAACCCAGGCGTTGAGTATCCAGACATCCAGTATCACTTCCTACCAATCGCTGTCCGTTATGACGGGCAAGCGGCAGCCGAAGGGCACGGGTTCCAGGCGCACGTTGGGCCAATGCGCTCACCATCGCGCGGGGCGGTCACGCTGCGTTCGGCCAAGGCCGAGGATGCGCCGGTGATCAAGTTCAACTACATGAGCCATGAAAAGGATTGGGAAGACTTCCGGACCTGTATCCGTCTCACCCGTGAGATTTTTGGTCAGGATGCTTTCAAACCCTATGCTGGCAAGGAAATCCAACCCGGATCCGACGTTCAGACTGACGAAGAGCTGAACGGCTTTATCGCGGAACATGCCGAAAGCGCTTATCACCCCTGTGGGACTTGCCGCATGGGCCGGGCTGATGACAAGAACGCGGTTGTTGATCCTCAAGGAAGGGTTATCGGGGTGGATGCGCTACGCGTTGCTGACAGTTCGATCTTCCCGCAGATCACCAACGGCAACTTGAATGCGCCGTCGATCATGGTCGGTGAAAAAATGTCTGATCACCTTTTGGGTAAGGATACCTTGCCAAAAGCCAACGATCGTCCGTGGATTCACCCGCAATGGGAGACTGCGCAGCGCTGATTCAGCGCAGGACTTGATCCGCGTCAAAGCGGGGGTGTGTGGCGTTGCTTATACCTGAATCGCAACGACATATTTAAGGAGCGAACAGGAATGTCCCACACCCCGCATGAGTTGGCCGAAGAGTTTCCGGACAAGGTCGAGCTGATGAGCCAGCTCAAGCAAACCGATGCCCATTTTGCCCGACTGGCGGATGAGTATCATGAGATCAACCGCACCGTTCATCGCGCCGAAACCAATGTTGAGCCGATGGAAGATCTTGCCGAGGGTGAGATGCGTAAAAAACGTGCGGCGCTCAAGGATGAAATCTGGGCGATTTTGTCGAAGGCTTGAGGTGAAAGGGCGGGGGCACTGCCCCCGTCACTGTAAGCCCTGGTTACTCTGTGTTGGCTGAAGTTCAGGTGACTTCGTAGGGCAGAGTGCCGCGGGTATGCGCGTCAATAGACAGGCGCCGTTCCAATGGCGGTACCGACCGTTGGTGACATGTTTGCCGCTCGCAGATCCGGCAAGAGATGCCTATGGGTTCGTAGGCGCTGGCATTGTTGATATCGAGGTTGTCCGCGTAGACCAGCGCTTCGGCATGACGGACTTCGCAACCGAGGGCGATGGCATAACGGCGCACAGGTGCGCCGTAGGACCCGCCCGATTTCGACACATCCCGAGCGAGCGAGATATAGCGGACGCCATCCGGCGTTTCCGCGAGTTGTCGCAGGAAATGGCCCGGGGTCTCGAAAGCGCGGTGGACATTCCAAAGAGGACATGCGCCTCCAAACCGGGCAAATTGCAATCGTGTGGCTGAGTGGCGTTTAGTGATTGTCCCCGCCTGATCGACCCGGACGAAAAAGAAAGGGATGCCTTTGGCGCCCGGGCGTTGCAGCGTCGAAAGCCTGTGGGCCACCTGTTCAATTGATGCGCCAAAACGGTTGCTGAGCAATTCCAGATCGTGCCGGTATTCCTGCGCTGACGCCAGAAAGACTCCGTATGGCATCAACGAGGCCCCGGCGAAGTAGTTCGCCAGACCGATTTTTGCAATCGCGCGAGCCTCTTCGCTTTGGAATTTGGCAAAGTCCAGTGTCGCCTCAAGCAGCTTGTCTTGGCTAATCAAGGCGACCTGCAGCAACAGTTGAAACACTTGCGTCTGCGGAGCCGTTCGCGACGATAAAAGAAGCGTCTTACTATCGGCATCGAACTTACGTGTCTCTTCGATCTCAACGAACTGCACCCGAATTCCCCGTTCAGCAAGGCTTTCGATTGCCGCTGCCCTTACACCGCCCGAAGCCTCAGCGCGTTCGGCAAACCGTTCGGCGGCCCGATCAACCGCGTCGATATAGTTGTCGCAATAGTGGAAGAAATCTCGGACCTCTTCCCACGGGCTGGCTTGAATCTGAGCGTCTTCACGGCCAAGGGCCTCATCCAGAGAAGCCAGACGTTCATGAGTTTGCCGATACGTCCTGTGCAGAGCAATGAATGCCCGGGCCAGTGCTGGAGCGTTTGAGGCTGTGAGTCGCAGATCAGCCAATGGGGGAATTGCGTCGTCAAACACGGGGTCTGCCAATGCTTCGCGCATGTCCGAGACCAAACGCTCGCTGTCGCCGGTGCTCAGTTCGGTCACGTCCATTCCGAATTCCTGAGCTAACGCCAACACGACTGTTGTTGAAATCGGCCTGTTATTGTTCTCCATCTGATTCAGATAAGGGAGCGAAACACCAAGTTTGGCCGCAAATTCTTTCTGCGTAAGTGTAAGGCGCGTGCGCATTTCGCGCAGTTTCGCACCAGCGTAGAGCTTTTGGGTCGCCATAGCGTGCCTTTGCAACTTTCCTAAAGTCGCAAGCTAGCTTTGCAAAGTCTCTCGTGCAAGGCGTGTCACAGGCCGAGTTGGCGTTCGCGGCGAATGACGATGGCAATTGCGCCGATCGCCAGGGCTGAGGTTGCCAGCATTAGCCATAACAGCGGCATTGCGCCCGTTTCTTGAGTGAGCAGGACACCGGCGAATGCGCTCAGGCCCGCTCCACCGCCCAGCATGATCGCTCCGCTCAAGCCCGACGCGGTAGCCGCCAGATGGGGGCGGACGGACAAAGCGCCAGAGGTCGCGTTGGGTATTGTCATGCCATTTCCGACCCCAACAAATGTCATGAAGCCAAAGAAGCTAAGCGCCGAGCCGTAACCCGCCAAGAACAAGGCAGCTGATATCGCAACGCCGATTGCATTTAGCCAACATCCCCAGAGGACCATTCGATTGACGCCGAACCGAACGGAGTATCTGCCGCTAAAAAAGTTCCCAAAAAAGTAGCCAAGCGCCGGGGCTCCGAAGTACACGCCGAGCTCCGCAGCAGAGAGGCCGAACAGTTCGGTGCCAATGAAAGGTGCGCCACCTAAATACGCAAAGAATGAGCCTGACGAAAACGCGGACGACAGCGAATACCCCCAAAACCGCGGCGACCGGAGCAGTTCCGGGTATTCCCTGAATTGCTGTACCAAAGTCTTGCCGCTCTTGGCGCCGGTTTCACCAAAGTCGGCGAAGGTTAGCAGGAGTGTTAGAACCCCAAGCCCGAAGGGCAGCCAGAAATTAGCTTTCCAGCCGAAGCTCTCTTCTAAAATCCCGCCGATGGCCGGGCCGATCATTGGGACGACGGCCATTCCCATCGTGACATAGCCGATCATCGATGCGGCCTGATCTTGATCATAAAGATCGCGAACCGCAGCGCGACTCAACACCATCCCGACGACCACAACCGCTTGGCACATTCTAAATGCCAGAAACAGCTCAGCATTGGGCGCATAGATGCATCCGAGCGTGGCAACCAGAAATAAAGTCAATCCCCAGAGCAAAACAGGCCTGCGACCGGCCTTATCTGCAATAGGTCCGATCAGGATCTGCAGAACCGCGTTCACCAAAAGGTACAGTGCAATCGACAATTGCATAACCTTGTAGTCAGTCTGAAAGTGCAGGGCCATATTCGGCAGGCTGGGCAGGAACAGGTTCAGGCTGAGTGCCGAGAGCCCTGACAGCAAAACCAATGTTGAAATCGTGGGAGGCGACCGGTGCGCCGATGATGAACTGAACTGCATGGTTCACATGTATAGTGACCGTTTCAGGGAATGCTATCCAAGACAGTGTTTCAATCTGAAACTTAGCAAGTTTACAATTTTCCAGAAGTTAGTTGCCATATATTTGCAAATTTGCCGAAAGATGCTTTGGCCCTGTTGCTTATGCGTATAGTGTCTCGCCAAATTTCACAGGGGATTATCGCCATGAAAGACATCCTGTCCGAGCTTGAAGACCGCCGCAACGACGCGCGGTTGGGAGGTGGGCAAAAGCGCATCGACGCGCAGCACGCGCGAGGAAAGCTGACTGCCCGCGAACGGATTGAGTTGCTGTTGGACGAAAACAGTTTCGAAGAGTTCGATATGTTCGTTAACCATCGCTGCACCGATTTCGGGATGGAAAAACAAAAGCCTGCGGGTGACGGCGTCGTCACCGGTTGGGGCACAATCAATGGTCGAATGGTGTATGTGTTCAGCCAGGACTTCACCGTTTTCGGTGGGTCTCTGTCAGAAACCCATGCGCAGAAAATCTGCAAGATCATGGATATGGCGATCCAGAACGGCGCGCCAGTGATCGGAATTAACGACTCGGGTGGCGCGCGAATCCAAGAAGGCGTGGCCTCTCTGGCGGGCTATGCGGAAGTATTCCAGCGCAACATCATGGCCTCGGGCGTGGTGCCGCAGATCAGCGTGATCATGGGCCCCTGTGCGGGTGGCGCTGTTTACAGCCCCGCTATGACCGACTTTATCTTTATGGTCAAAGATACGTCCTACATGTTCGTGACCGGCCCGGATGTTGTGAAAACCGTAACTAACGAGGTTGTGACCGCGGAAGAACTGGGCGGAGCGTCCACCCACACCAAGAAGTCTTCGGTTGCCGATGGCGCGTTTGAAAATGATGTTGAGGCATTGGCCGAAGTGCGCCGTTTGGTCGACTTCTTGCCGCTCAACAACCGCGAGAAACCTCCGGTGCGTCCGTTCTTTGACGAACCTGACCGCATTGAGACCTCGCTGGACACCCTGATCCCCGACAACCCGAACACGCCGTACGACATGAAGGAGCTCATCACCAAAGTGGCGGATGAGGGAGACTTCTACGAGATTCAGGAAGACTTCGCCAAGAACATGGTCACGGGCTTTATCCGTTTGGAAGGCCAGACCGTCGGTGTAGTTGCAAACCAGCCGATGGTTCTAGCTGGTTGTCTGGACATCGACAGCTCGCGCAAGGCTGCGCGTTTCGTACGCTTCTGCGACTGTTTCGAGATCCCGATCCTGACCCTGGTCGATGTTCCAGGCTTCTTGCCGGGCACTTCGCAGGAATATGGCGGCGTCATCAAGCACGGCGCGAAACTGCTGTTTGCTTATGGTGAAGCGACAGTTCCAAAGGTCACCGTGATCACCCGCAAAGCCTATGGCGGTGCATATGACGTTATGGCGTCGAAACACCTGCGTGGTGATTTCAACTATGCTTGGCCCACGGCAGAAATCGCTGTGATGGGTGCCAAAGGCGCGACCGAGATCATTCACCGTGCTGATTTGGGTGATGCCGAGAAGATCGCTCAGCACACGCAGGATTACGAAGATCGCTTTGCGAACCCCTTCGTCGCCGCCGAGCGTGGTTTCATCGATGAGGTCATCATGCCGCAATCGACCCGCCGCCGTGTCTCGCGCGCGTTCGCCAGCCTGCGGAATAAGCAGCTGAAGAACCCGTGGAAAAAGCACGACAATATTCCGCTGTAAGGAAGTCGCATCGTGCATGGTGCTGGCCAAGTGCCTCTTGGGGATTTTCCCTTGGACTGGCCAGCAAAAACCTGCCGAGCGGCAAGTTTGACTTTGAGACTAAAGTTGGTAAATGACACGTCTTGTCAGGCATAGAAAAGCGCGGGCGAATAGCCAAGCGCGCGCGACTCCGGAGAGAGGAGCTCGTCCCCGACGGGTCTGGAGTCGCGCCTTTATCCTGCCACTGATCTTTTGGTCTTTTCCGGCTCTTTCAGAAACTCGGCCATCGCTGCCGGTCCCGTCTGGGCAGCCTGTTCATCTGAGTGATGTGCTTTTGGATGACAATCCAGGAGAGCTCTGGGTGCGGTTTCGCTTTATCGCGCCCAAGATTGGTTACACCGCCGGTCGGATCGGAATTGATGTCGCTGCAGTGGACATGGAGCATTTGTGCCAGACCCTCGCGATCGCATACGTAAAGCGCTACGAGCTTGAGCCGGCGCGGGTGGTGATCTCATTGTCTGACCGCCCAATTGAGTTTGGGCATTCTTCGCCTGATGCCACTCAGTTCTTCGAGGAATTCCTTTTACAGGACACCCAATGTGTCTGGGATGGGGGGATTTGATCATGGTTGTCACCTGCAACATTTTCTGCGCATCCCCGTGGTCCTTGATGAACACAAATGTAGAGGGGCTAAAATGCTGAAGCATCGCGGTTTTCCAGGGCGTCTTGCCGGCACAGATTTCCAATTCACCATCCGACGGGCGAACCCCAAGGGCGTTACCCCCCTGACACGACGTGAACGTTTTCGGGACCGTAAACCCGCAGATCGCCGCGCTGACGCAGGATTTATGGAAGCTTTGTGGGAGCACTTTGGCGACCAACCGTTTGAGCGTGGCAACTTGGATGCCGGACGCCTGAGCTGGTTGTTCGAGAGAGAGGTCGTTCCGGCCGAAGATCCGTTTGATCCGGCCAGCTATGATGCGCTTTTGGTCATTGATCCGGATGTGGCCCGTGTCTCGTTCCCTGATATTTTCGATAGGGTCCGTTGAGCCGTGCAATCTTCTGTCGCATATGTGCCTACGAAACAAACCCTGCCCGAAGTCGGGCAGGGCGCGGCCGTGCGTTCAGAAGTTCAACTGTGCGGCCATCTGGACCCGGTTGCCGTCAAAGGTACGGCCGGTCGAGGCGTCGTTCCGCTCGCCATAAATGTACTCGGCGCTGAGGGTCAGATTGTCCGTCGCTTTGTAAAACGCGTTGACGTGGACGGTCTCAAGCTCAGTAAAGGCCAGCGTGCCAGTCGAGGTGGGGAGGTCGTAATCCTCTTTGCCGTAAGCGATGCCGACATTCCATTTTGCGCCAATGTCTTGGCGGAGCTCAATCGTGTAGCCGTCAACATCATTGGCCTGACCGTTGACGATGGGATCACCAAGCCCGATCAGATAGGGCCCCAGCGCTTCGCCGGTCACATAGTTGACTTGGAACAGACCGCCTTTCCAAGGGCGGACCGAGCCGGACAGAGTAAAGCCGGTCTGATCAACCTCGACACCACCGCTTTCGGCCTTGCCATACAGGGCAGATGCTCGGGCAATGTATTTCCCATCATTGTACTCCGCAGAAGCGGTCAGAGCCGGATCCCGAGAGTTCGAACCGCTGACGTTTTCTTCAACCGAAACAGCAAAGCTCGTTTTGGTTCCGAACGTGTTGGTGTAGCGGACCTGTGGAACACGGGCGAAAGCAATCCCCACAGGACCATTGAATTCAACCGAGGTCGGGTAGGTGTCCAAGGGTTGGAAATTGGTCCAGTACTGACCAATCAGCCAAGCGTCGCCAACGCGGATATTGGCGTGACGCAATCGGAATTCGGCTGTTCCGTTCGAGGCGAACAGGTCAACCTCCAATTGGCCGGCGATGTTGCCAAGATCAGTTGGCGTGCTGGTGCGCAACCCAATCCGCGACTGACGAGCTGTGGCCCCAAAGGTGCCACTGGTCGCGGCAGACGGCTCACCAATGACGTTTACGAATGCAGTGTCCCCCTGATCGAATTCGAAGTCGTAAAAGAAATCGGCCTTAACATAGCCGTAGACGTCCAAAGTCGTGTTTCCGACGCGCAGATCACCAGTGCCCGAACCGGGGTTTGTGGCCTCAAGCGCTTCGACGCGGGCGCGCAACGCGTCCAACTCGGCCTGTGTCTGCGCGTCGTCTGCAAATGCCAGAGTGCCGGTCACACCAAGAGCAGAGGCAGCGAGCAGGAGTGCCTTTTTTCTGATTGTAATCATATGGGTATTTCCTTGTATGCGAGTGTGCACCGGCACCGTTCCACGGGTCGCAATCGCAGGGAAATCACGACAACGGGACGAAAAAGCCTTCGTTTCTCGAGAAAAGTTGTGCGAGAGAACGCGCCCGCTCACCTCGCGGTGAAGCGAACGTTCAACACGCGGCAAAACCATGAGAATTTTTTCGGCTTTGCAGCTGCGAAATGTGATCTTGCAGGCGCAGAAAGTTCAGCTTCTAAATTGATTTTTAACGGGAATGTGACGCCAGTTCGGTTCGTCGTGAACGGTCGTCAAAACGGGCGTATAGGCGCCTTTCTGCGCGGAGATTTGCCGAATGGGCAAAATCCAGCCGGAATATTCTTGGCACGTAAAACGCCATTTGCAGCCACACTTACTCCGTGCATGGTGAATGGGCCGTGCGGCTCTACTTTGCCTGCGTCGCACAAGCACCTACTATTCCGTACCCCTTCCTTCCGCGGGCAGGCTTGTGGCTCCCACAAATACCTGCCCGCGTTTTTCTTTTTGCAAGTATTAGCCTACTTGCAGCATAAACCTGCGCATTATGCCGATATTCGCAGTCTGTTATTGAATATCAGCGAGTGTTTTCGGCATCTGACCCCCAAGAGATCCATAAACTCAGAAGGGCAGAAAAAATGCAAATCTCACAACCTATACTTGCACTTGCAATGTGCGCGGGGCTTGCGGCCTGCGGTGACAGCACCGGCGAACAGGCGCTATTGGGCGGCGGAGCAGGCGCGGTGGGCGCGGCGGTCGTCAATGCGGACCCGTTGTTCGGAGCTGTGGTCGGTGCCGCGGGCAACGTGCTCTACTGCAAGACGCAGAACAACTGTAAGTAACACCGAAAATTTCGGGGTGCGTGTCGCCCCGACCGTCATCGCGCGAAACGCTGTCATGGGGGCCGTACCCTGTGGCAGCGTTTTGCGTTTCCAGAACACCAAGACAAAGGACGTTCCATGTTCAACAAGATCCTGATCGCCAACCGGGGTGAGATCGCCTGCCGGGTAATCAAGACCGCTCGCAAGATGGGCATTGGCACCGTGGCCATTTATTCGGACGCGGACCGCAACGCGTTGCATGTGTCTATGGCAGATGAGTCCGTGCACATTGGCCCACCGCCTGCGAACCAGTCGTATATCGTGATCGACAAGGTCATGGATGCTATCCGTCAAAGCGGTGCTCAGGCTGTTCACCCGGGCTATGGTTTCCTATCCGAGAACGCAAAATTCGCCGAGGCGCTGGACGCCGAAGGCGTGGCCTTTGTCGGCCCCCCGGTCGGCGCGATTGAAAGCATGGGTGACAAGATCACCTCGAAGAAAATCGCACAGGATGCGGGCGTATCGACGGTTCCCGGTTACATGGGACTGATCGAGGACGCCGATGAGGCGGTGAAAATCTCGAACGACATCGGCTATCCTGTAATGATCAAGGCCAGCGCCGGCGGCGGTGGTAAAGGCATGCGGATTGCATGGAACGACGAAGAAGCGCGTGAGGGTTTCCAGTCGTCCAAAAACGAGGCGGCGAACTCGTTCGGCGACGACCGGATCTTCATCGAGAAATTCGTCACCCAACCACGCCACATCGAAATTCAGGTTCTGTGCGACAGCCACGGCAACGGCATCTATCTGGGTGAACGTGAGTGCTCGATCCAGCGCCGAAACCAGAAAGTCGTTGAAGAGGCGCCGTCGCCGTTCCTTGACCCTGAAACCCGTAAAGCGATGGGGGAGCAGGCCGTAGCGTTGGCCAAGGCCGTGAACTATGCCAGCGCGGGTACGGTCGAGTTCATCGTTGATGGCGAGAAGAACTTCTACTTCCTCGAAATGAACACTCGCTTGCAGGTGGAGCACCCAGTGACCGAGTTGATCACTGGCGTCGACCTGGTCGAGCAGATGATCCGCGTTGCTGCTGGTGAGAAACTGTCGATCACTCAGGATGATGTGACATTGACCGGTTGGGCGATTGAAAACCGTCTGTACGCCGAAGACCCGTATCGGAACTTCCTGCCGTCGATCGGTCGTTTGACCCGCTATCGTCCGCCGCAAGAAACCGCTGCGGGCCCGATGCTGGTGAATGGTAAATGGCAGGGCGATGCGCCAGAAGGTGAAGCTGCGGTGCGTAACGATACCGGCGTCTATGAGGGCGGCGAGATCAGCATGTATTACGACCCGATGATCGCTAAGCTTTGCACCTGGGCTCCGACACGCGAAGCGGCAATTGAGGCGATGCGTGTGGCGCTGGACAGCTTTGAGGTCGAAGGTATTGGCCACAACCTGCCGTTTTTGTCCGCCGTTATGGACCACCCGAAATTTGTCAGCGGCGATATGACGACTGCGTTCATCGCCGAGGAATACCCGGAAGGGTTCGAAGGCGTGGAACTATCCGAAACGGATTTGCGTCGGATCGCGGCGTCCTGTGCTGCGATGCACCGTGTGGCTGAAATTCGCCGCACCCGTGTTTCGGGTCGCATGGACAACCACGAACGCAAGGTGGGCAAGCGTTGGAATGTAACCCTGCAAGGGCAAGAGTTCGACGTTAAGGTCAAGGCGGATAAAGAAGGTGCGACCGTCAAGTTTGCTGACGGGGAAACTTTGCGCGTTGCATCCGATTGGACCCCAGGTGATCAACTGGCCATGGTTGATGTGGATGGTAGCCCCCTTGTCATGAAGGTTGGCAAGATCTCGGGCGGTTTCCGTATCCGTAACCGGGGTGCCGATCTGAAGGTGCATGTACGTCGTCCGCATCAGGCCGCATTGGCCAAATTGATGCCCGAAAAGCTGCCGCCTGATACGTCGAAAATGCTGCTTTGCCCAATGCCCGGCCTGATCGTGAAGATCAACGTCGAAGTGGGGCAGGAGGTGCAAGAAGGTCAGGCATTGTGCACTGTAGAGGCAATGAAGATGGAGAACATCCTGCGCGCCGAGAAGAAAGGCGTGGTTGCCAAGATCAACGCAGGCCCCGGCGACAGCCTCGCCGTGGACGAAGTGATCATCGAGTTCGAGTGATCATGAATGCGCTTTTACCATATCTGCAAGTTTTCCCGGCGTTCTTCGCCGGGGCCTTGCCCAATGGTGAAAGCGTTCAGCCACCTTCGCGCCGTTCGCGGATCTCACGTTGGCGTAGGGGTGTCTTGTCGATAGAACGCCCTATTTCGCGAACGCTCCACGGGGACGGTTTGCGCAGTTTGACGACGCCGTCTTTGTCGACGAATACCATCTGGAACCCGCGTGGCCGTAATTGCGAACGGATCGGTGATCGTGCCGACGGATCGGTGTCTGTAATGACAATGACGTCCCGATCGCGCATAGCCTCTTCGCCTTCCATTAGCATGTCGATTTGCTGCTGGAACCGTGGATCAGCGGGCGTGTCGGCAAAGACGACAATGGGTCGATTGACCCAGAGGAATTCACTCAGATCGCCGTCACCGGCGGGGCGGACAAAGCTGTCATCAACGGGAGCAGCCCCATCGGCAGCAATTGCGGCCAGAGGGAATAGTGCCGAGAAAACAAGGGCAAGCGTGCGTGTCATAAGGCCTCCTGTTCCATCGAATATAGCCTCTCTGCATGGGAAAGCGACCATTGGAATGCAGGTTGGGTTCAAAAAAATGTTGAAATCGTCTGTGTGCCGCTTGGCGCAGGTCTGCACGGTGGGCTAGGCGAATGGATATCATCGTGCATTTTGGTGCGCATCGCTGTGCGACCACCAGTTTCCAGGAGTACCTGCGCCACAACGCCCGGGCGCTTGAACAGCAAGGCGTTGTTGTTTGGGGGCCGGACACCGTCCGCGAAACGAGTTTGCGCGCCCTTCGATCCATGACACCTGAATCTATTGCGGTGTTGCAAAGCGATTTGGACCAATGTCAGGAAAAGGGCATCCGACAGCTTCTGATCAGCGAAGAGAACTTTTTGGGGATGATGCCGCAGAACTTCAGCACTGGAGAGCTTTATCCGGATGTTGCACTGCGCGCGCAGCTTGTGTCAGAGGCCTTTGCCGGTCGTGTTACCAAAGTGGTGATCAATATCCGGTCGTTGCCCGCGTATTGGTCCTCTCTGGCGGGATATGCCCTCAGGAACAAAAAGAAATTCGGGTCAACTATGCGTTGGACCAAGATCGCTCAACACCCTCGCAGCTGGCAGGATGTAATCGCGGACCTTGCCCAAGCCTTTCCGCAAGTGCCGCTAATGGTTCTGCCCTTCGAGGAATTCGCCGGCCGCCCCGATCAGCAACTTGCAACTTTGATTGGTATTTCTGCACCGACTGAGGCGACGGATTTGTGGTTCAACAAAGACCAAGATGACGACCTGCAAGCACCGAGCGGAGCTCAGGAACTGAGCCTGATGACAAAGTTTGCAGGAGATTTGTCGTGGCTGGCATCAGGAGCCGACGGTTTGGCCCAGTTGTGCCTGCTACAGGAAAAAGAACGCGGCGACTTTTCGCCTGCTTAAGAACGAATGGACGAGAGGAAATCGAAATGACCGATACAAAGGATTGGAATGCGCTGGCTGAGAAAGAGCTGCGCGGTCGTCCGTTAGACGATCTGACCAAGGAAACGTTGGAAGGCATCGACGTCAAACCGCTCTACACGCAGGAAGACACGGCCGATTTGGAGCATATGGGGTCTCTGCCGGGATTTGGCCCTTTCACGCGTGGCGTTAAGGCGACCATGTATGCGGGGCGTCCGTGGACAATCCGTCAGTACGCAGGCTTTTCAACGGCCGAAGAGTCGAACGCATTCTACCGCCGCAATCTGGCCGCAGGTCAGCAAGGCGTATCCGTTGCGTTCGATTTGGCGACGCACCGCGGCTATGACAGTGACCACCCGCGCGTGGTCGGCGATGTCGGCAAGGCGGGTGTCGCCATCGACAGCGTCGAAGATATGAAGATCCTGTTCGATGGTATTCCGTTGGACAAAGTCTCTGTTTCTATGACTATGAACGGCGCGGTTATCCCGATTTTGGCGAACTTCATTGTCGCTGGCGAAGAACAGGGTCACGACAAATCGGTTCTGTCGGGCACCATTCAGAATGACATTCTGAAAGAATTCATGGTGCGCAACACCTACATCTACCCGCCTGAGCCTTCGATGAAGATTATCTCGGACATCATCGAATTCACGTCGAACGAGATGCCCAAGTTCAACTCGATCTCGATCTCGGGCTACCACATGCAAGAAGCCGGGGCGAACCTGGTACAAGAACTTGCCTACACGTTGGCCGACGGCCGCGAATACGTGCGCGCCGCGACCGAGGCGGGGATGGACGTTGACAAGTTCGCGGGCCGTCTTTCCTTCTTCTTTGCAATTGGCATGAACTTCTTCATGGAGATCGCCAAACTGCGCGCGGCCCGTACCCTGTGGCACCGGGTGATGACTGAATTTGGTGCAAAATCCGAACGTTCGAAAATGTTGCGAACTCACTGCCAGACTTCGGGCGTTTCTCTGCAAGAGCAGGACCCCTATAACAACGTAATCCGCACCGCCTATGAGGCGATGAGCGCGGTTTTGGGCGGGACACAGTCGCTGCACACTAACGCGTTGGATGAGGCGATTGCGCTGCCTACCGATTTCTCGGCCCGCATCGCAAGAAACACTCAGCTGGTGTTGCAGGAAGAGACAGGAGTCACCGATGTAGTCGATCCGCTGGCGGGTTCTTACTACGTCGAAAGCCTGACCAACGAGCTGATTGAAAAGGCCTGGGCCCTCATGGAAGAGGTCGAGGAGATGGGCGGTATGACAAAGGCCGTGGCCTCCGGCATGCCAAAGCTGCGGATCGAGGAAAGCGCGGCCCGTCGTCAGGCCATGATCGACCGAGGCGATGAGGTGATCGTCGGGGTCAACAAGTACCGCAAACAACAGGAAGACCCGATCGACATTCTGGACGTCGACAACGTCGCTGTGCGTGAGGCTCAGGTCGCACGTCTGGAACGCATCCGCGCAACCCGCGATGAGGCTGCTTGCCAACAAGCGCTGGAAGCTTTGACCAAGACCGCCCAAGAGGGTGGAAACCTGCTGGCCGCTGCCGTCGAGGCCGCCCGCGCCCGCGCATCCGTAGGAGAGATCAGCATGGCAATGGAAAAGGAATTCGGGCGTCACCGCGCCGAGGTTAAAACGCTGGCTGGTGTCTACGGTGCCGCCTATGAAGGCGACGAAGGATTTGCCGCAATTCAGAAGTCCATCGAGGATTTCGCCGAAGCCGAAGGCCGCCGTCCGCGTCTGCTGGTCGTCAAAATGGGGCAGGACGGTCACGACCGAGGCGCCAAGGTGATTGCCACCGCGTTTGCCGATATCGGATTTGACGTGGACGTCGGCCCTCTGTTCCAGACCCCAGCCGAAGCCGCTCAGGATGCTGTGGACAATGACGTGCATGTGGTCGGAATTTCTTCGCAGGCGGCAGGGCACAAGACACTGGCGCCGCAGCTTGTGGAGGAGCTGAAGAAAGCCGGTGCTGAGGACATCATCGTGATTTGTGGCGGCGTAATCCCGCAGCAGGATTATCAGTTCCTCTACGACCACGGTGTCAAAGCCATCTTTGGCCCGGGCACCAACATCCCTGAGGCCGCGCAGGATATCCTGCGTTTGATCGGCGAAGCCAAAAGCTGATCTCAGGTTTTTCGACGAAAAATCTTGTGATCCTGAGCCTTTGGCTGAAACATGCGACCAGACCCGAACAGGTCTGGTCGTTTTTTTTGAGGAGGCGCATGTGTTACTGGATCATCTGGCTGTCGCAGGCGAGACGTTAGAGGAGGCATCTGCTCACATCGAGGAAGCCTTGGGTGTACCACTTCAGGCCGGCGGCAAGCACGACACCTTTGGGACGTATAATAAATTGTTGGGTCTGAGAGATGGGTTGTACCTTGAAGCGATTGCAATCGATCCTCAGGCTCCGACTCTGGAGCGTACCCGATGGTTTGATCTTGATCGTTTCGAAGGGCCACCTCGCCTGAACAACTGGATTTGCAAGGTTTCAGATATCGAGGCTTCTTTGAGCGTTTTCCCCGATGGTGTCGGAACGCCGATCGACTTGGCTCGAGGTGCGTTGAGATGGCAAATGGCAGTTCCGCCGAATGGTAGGCTCCCATTCGACAATCTGTTCCCAGCGCTTATCCAGTGGCATGGTGATCTACATCCAGCCCAGATGTTGCAGGACAGTGGATGCCGTTTGAGGCGGTTGGTCGTGTTCCACCCGGATGCCTTGGATCTTGCAAAGCTGTTGGGTGACTTAGAGCAGGTGGTCTTCGATACCGGGCCCGCGGCCTTGCGCGCCGAGTTTGAAACACCGCATGGCAACCGTGTGTTGGAATGAAAATCCGGGTCGCTGAACTTGGGGATGCCGCGGCAATTGCCGAGATCGCAAATCAAACCATCCGCGATACGCTGATCACGTTCACAACCAAAGAGCGTAGTACGGACAGCATCAAGGAAGATATCGCTGCGCGTCGTCCTGCTTACCTTGTCGCTGACAGCGGCGGGGAGATAGTGGGCTTTGCAACCTATGGCCCATTTCGGGCTGGCCCAGGGTATGATCAGACCCGTGAGCACACCATTCAGCTTTCATCCAAGGCACGAGGGCAGGGGCTTGGGCGATCGCTTATGTCGGCGCTCGAAAACGCCGCCCGGGCAGAGGGGGTGCACGCGCTGGTGGCTGGGATTTCAGCGGTCAATCTGGGGGCTCTGGCCTTTCATTCAGCCTTGGACTTTGTCGAAGTTGGACGGATGCCCGAAGTCGGTTTCAAATGGGGCAAGCGACTGGATCTTGTGCTGATGCAGAAAATTCTTGCTGACGAGCGATCTATCGCACCTGACAGTCCTGAAATGGGACGCTAGGGTACGTCCATGTCGATTTGGACCCGAATATCCGACGCACTGAGTGCGCTTGCCCAAGGCGAAAGCCTAACGGCTGTTTTTGAGAAGCTGCGCACGCCGCCTGAACGGTCTGTCGCGTTTGCGATTGCAGTTATTGCTTTGGGCGCAAAAATGGCAAAGGCCGATGGGCAGGTGACACGGGATGAGGTTACAGCCTTTCGCGATGTGTTTCAGATTGCGCGCGATGACGAAGCTGGTGCGGCCCGCGTTTTCGACATGGCCCGAACCGACGTCGCCGGGTACCAGGATTACGCGCGCAAGATCGCTCGGATGTTCTCTGATGACAGCACCACTCTTTGCGATTTGATGGAAGGCTTGTTCCACATCGCGATGGCTGATGGGTTCTATCACCCGAATGAAAACGAGTTTTTGGAAGAGGTTAGCCGGATATTCGGCCAATCCGAGGCTCAGTTCATGGCTCTGCGCGCCCGGTTCGTGCCTGATGCCCCTAATGATCCTTATACGGTTCTCGGTGTCTCACGCGATATGCCATTGCCGGATATTCGCAAAGTCTGGCGGCAACTCGTACGCGACACGCATCCGGATGCAATGATGGCGCGCGGGGTGCCCGAAGAGGCCATTCGATTGGCCGAAAAGAAGATGATCGACATCAACCGCGCTTGGGATGAGATCAACGGCGCGAGGGCCTAACGCAATGCGGCTGGCGACCTACAATATCGAATGGTTCGCCAATCTGTTTAACCGCCGCGATGAATTGGTTGTGGACGATAGTTGGTCAGGGCGTCACGGCGTTACCAAAGCACAGCAAGTCGAAGCGATCGCCAAAGTTTTGACAGCAGTCGATGCGGATGCGTTCCTCATCGTTGAAGCGCCTAATACCGGTAAAAAGCAGAACACCGTACGCGCCCTCCAGAATTTTGCCGAGGCGTTTGATTTGCGCACCTCAAATGCCGTCATGGGGTTTGCCAACGACACCCATCAGGAACTTGCCCTGCTTTACGATCCGCAGGTGCTGACAGTGCGTCATGACCCTAAAGACGGTGATGTCAAAGCTCCGCGTTTCGATGGTGTGTTTCGGATTGATCTGGATATCGACGCAACCGAGGACCGTGTTCAGTTCTCTAAGCCCCCGATGGAGTTGGCTGTTGAAACCCAAAGCGGTTCGCAGTTCCGAATGATTGGCGCACATCTTAAATCCAAGGCGCCACACGGAGCCGAGTCTCGTGATGAGGCGATACGTATTTCGATTGCAAACCGGCGCAAACAACTGGCTCAGGCAATTTGGTTAGCCCGACGGATCGAGGCGCATGATGCGGCCGATGAGCAGGTTATTCTGTTGGGGGATTTGAATGACGGCCCCGGTTTGGACGAGTTCGAAAACCTGTTTGGCCGGTCATCGGTCGAGATCCTTTTGGAAGCCGGTTTATATGATCCCCATCCTATCACTGCTGAAGGGGTTGCATCAGGCTCAATCCCGTCGACGGCCCGGTTCGTGCGTGCTGATGGACAACATCTTGAGGCGTTGTTGGATTACATAATGATCAGCGCTGGCTTGCGGTCGCTTCGTCCAGAGTGGCGCATCTGGCACCCTTTCCGCGACGAAGCCTGCCTATCCGCCCCTGACCTGCATGAGGCGTTGTTGGTGGCATCCGACCATTTTCCAGTTTCTTTGGACATCGACCTCTAGCCTTCCACAACCAAGGCGCACCACCTATATTTGACGTATGAAACATCTTATTCCGATCTGTGCGATAACGGTTGCTTTGGCTTTGCCCGCCAGAGCCGAGGAAGACACCGGGAAGTCTCTGATAGAGCAGGGTGCTGAGCTGTTCCTCGAGGGGTTGCGACAAGAAATGGAACCTGCGCTAGAGGATTTGCAGGATATGGTCAGCCAGTTCGGTCCGGCCATGCAATCTTTCATCGAAGAGATGGGGCCAGCCTTGGCTGAACTCGCCGCAGAGATTCAGGATTGGAGCGCGTATGAGGCGCCCGAAATGCTGCCCAATGGCGATATCATTATCCGCAAGAAACCACCGCAAGAGGCCCCGGAATTACCGGAGCAAACCGAGCAAGACTCAGATGGCGCGACAGAGATCTAAGGTCTGCCGATAATAACGCGCACCTCAGATCGCAATGCATTGGCCAGCGATGTCAGCCGCGCCTCGGCAACCTCATTGTACAACGGACCGGCAGCCTTGGGTAACCTAAGCTCAAGCTGACGTTTTTTGGGGTAAAACCGCAAAGTGCCCATCGCGGCGTCGTTTTGCATCCACAACATCGCACCGAACCGCATAGCTTTGCCCAAAATTTCAGCCTGTTTCTGGTCTTTTTCATCCAGCAATTTGTATAGCGGCTCGAACCGGTTGCCTTCTCGCTTATTACGATACCGATGCTGAAGAGCGAGGCCGATAAAGATCCGTTCAGAGTGCTTAAGACCACCAAGATTGGCGCGGGTGACGTAGTCAAAGCAAACCTCGGCCCGGTAGTCGGGGTGCGCCCGCCAACTGACGTCATGCAACAGGCATGCCGCTTTGATCAGACGAATTCGCGCGGGCGGGGCCGATTTGAACAGCGGCATCACAAAGTCATAAAGGTGCTTTCCGAACCCTGGCAGACGGGCATCTTTGGCTTCGGAAAACCGGCTAGCCTCAATCAGAGGATCGCGGTCGCGCAGTATTTGCGGCATCTGCTCGTACAGCAGGCCTTCGCGGATGCCGTAGCTTGAGATCGCTATATCCTTGGGTTTGAACGTGCGGATAAGTCGGGCCAGTACGTCCATTGCATAGGGAATGAGCGCCATACGCGAGCTAGAAACGCCGGCGAGGCTACGCAGCTTATCCGGATCACCCTTTTCGATGAACTTAATGGTCTGGTGAACCTGTTTCGTGGTCATGCGGTATTCATGCAGCACGTTCAAAGGATAACCACGGCGCAGCATGTCCAGACGTGCAAAGGCGCGCCAGCTACCACCAACAAGGAACAGACGGTCACGTTGCGGCCCCATCTGGTCGCGCAGTTCTTCCATAGTAGCCTTGATATGGGCCTTGCGTGCACGCCGACCGCCCTTGATGTCGCGTAGCTTCAGCGGTCCCAGAGCAGACGTCACCCGACGTCCTACATCACCGTCACCGATCTCGGCCAATTCCATAGATGACCCACCGATGTCGCAGATCAGGCCATAAGCACCCGGCCATCCCAAAAGAACGCCTTGAGCAGACAGGCGTGCTTCTTCCTCGCCGTCGATGACCGCAACGTTTAACCCGGTTTCTGATTTTACCTGGTTGCAGAACTCCGGTCCGTCCTTTGCTTCGCGTACAGCCGCTGTGGCGACGACGTGAAGCCCGGGCAGGCCCAGATCTTCGGCCAGTTGCTGAAATCGGCGCAGTGCGGCCAGCGCGCGCTCGCGCCCGCGCGGGTTCAGGCGACCGGTCTCGGAAAGACCTGCGCCAAGTTCGCACATGACCTTTTCGTTGTAAAAATAGGCCGGGGACCGAGCGGCCCCATCAAATATCACCATCCGAACCGAGTTGGACCCGACGTCGACAACGCCAACACGCGACAGCGCGCGGGCTTCGGGGTTGTCGAACAATGGCTTTCCGAAAGAACCCCAGTCTGGGATGTTGGTTTCGACGGTCTGATCCATGTCTCTTCCAGATTTTCCGGTCTTAGTTTGCGAAATCAACGGGTTTCGGTCAATTGTCTGGTTCGCTTTCAATAGCGTCCGAATTCAGAACTCTGACAGCCAGGGCACGAGTGATTTCGCGCTTTTCCGAAAGACCGATTCTGTCCAACCTTTCCACCACTTCTGCAGCGGTTTCAAAGCGTCGATCCATGTGTTTCACGAGATAGGCGATAACCTCGGGGCCTGGGTTCAACTGACGGTCGATGAACAGTTTGGCCAAGACAGCCCCCAGCAGGGCATCGTCAGGTGGATCGAGCGCCACGTGATGCGCGCCTTCGATCCGGCTTTGCAGGTCCGGCAGCGGTAATTGCCACAAATTGGGCGTCAATCGACCGGTGATCAATAGTGCTCGACCTTCGGCCAGAACCAGATTGTGAAGGTGAAAGAGTGTTTTTTGCTGTTCAAGATCACCCGCAACCATCGGCACGTCTTCGATTGCAACCGGAGTGCGAGCCAAGTTCGGTACGTCGTCATAACGAACGTCCCGGGCCTGAATGATCCGGCCTCCGGTTTCCGCTGCCCAGACGTGGGCCAGATGGGTTTTGCCCGCTCCCGCAGGACCGCTGAGCACAAGCTTGTTGCCCGGCCATGACGTGGCCGAGATCATTGCTACGGCAAGTGCGTTTGCAGGTGAGACAAAGAAATCCTCTCGGCCCAATGCAGTTTTGGCCGGTAGATCAAAGCTCAGTTGTCGGGACATTTATTCGTTATCCTGGTTCGGCCCTTCAAGGCCGGTATACAAGCGACTATCCAGATAAACCGATGTCAGGAACCGCGCCACTACGCCCAATGCCGCAGCAACAGGCACAGCCACCAACATGCCGACAAAGCCAAAGAGCGCGCCGAAGACTGACAGTGCTAACAACAGCCAAACAGGATGTAGACCCACCGAGTTGCCGACCAGCTTGGGTGTCAGAAAGTTGCCCTCAGTCACCTGACCCAGCGCAAAGATTCCGGCTACTAGCCCAATCTGGGCCCAGTCGCCCCAGAATTGAAAGAGGGCAAGACCAATGGCCAATGTGCCGCCGATCAGCGCGCCGAGATAGGGGATGAAGGTTACCAGACCGGCAATGAAGCCCACAATCAGGCCAAATTGCAATCCAACGGCCATAAGGGCCACGGCGTAATATGTGCCAAGGATAAGGCACACCGTCCCCATGCCGCGAACGAACGAGGCCAGCACTGCATCGATTTCACCAGCTAGGCGTTTGATCGTTGGGGCGTGGTCGCGGGGCAAAAGCTCGCCAATGCGAGCAATCATGCGGTCCCAGTCCAGTAGCAAGTAGACGGCAACGACCGGGGCAATGACGAGCAAAACGACGACGTTTATTGCGGAACCCAGAGACGCCACTACCGATTGCAGGACATCACCGGTTTTGGACTGCAATGTCTCACCAATCGAAACCAACGCTTGGTGTGAGTTGGACTCCCTATCCAGAAGGGACGGGAATTGTTTTTCGATAAAGCCACGCAGCTCTTTGAACAGGCTGGGCAGTACCTCTACCAGGTCAATGAGCTGAGTGATCAAGGCCGGAACGACCATCAACACCATCAAGACGAACCCAAGAATGCCGACAATGGTGATGATACCGGTAGCCGCCATGCGTGAAAGGCCAAGGTTTTCCAGCCGGTCCGCGAGCGGGTCGAGGAAATAGGCAATCGCCCCGCCGATGACAAAAGGCAGTAAAACATCGCCAAGTGCCCACATCAGCAGCACAAAAAATGCAGCCGCAACCCCCCAGTACCTGAGCTGATCCTTCACCGGCAAAGCCATGGCTGTCCCCTTGTTTTCGGCTCTTGCTGGTGTTCTTCGCTTATGCAGCGCCGTGATGCAAGCGCTTCATGTAACGATGAATTCGGTGTCTTAATCGCTAAGCGTGCCCAATTCCGGGGTTGCTGCGTGGGCTTCCTCGTCTGGCCAATTGGTCCGCCAGATTTCGGCCGACCAGTGGCCGCAGTGAACGGACGGGCGATCATAGCCGGGTAGGGGTGTTAGAAGGGGGGCGACGACCACATCGTGGCGGGGCACGGCGAAATAGGGGAAAGAATAGCGTTCTTTGCCCGAACGGTTAACTACGCGATGTGGAGTCGATTTCAGGCGACCACCTGACCATAGCTCCAACATGTCTCCGATGTTAACGATGAACCCGCCCTTGGGGCAATCAGGAGTGATCCAGCCTCCATCGCGGGTTTGCACCTCAAGTCCTCCCACGGGGTCAGGTGCGATGATCGTCAGCGCGTCAGTGTCCTTGTGGGGGTGGATGCCATATCCACCTTCGTCCGGTGCCTGGGGCGGGTAGTGCAGCAGGGTCATGTTGGTCATCGGATCGCGGAACGCATCGCGCAACTGGTGCTCCGGCAATTCAAGTCCGGTCTCGAGTGCTGCGAGCAGAACGTCCGCCACACCATCCAGCATCGTCCAGTAGTTCAGGATAACATCGCGCGCGTCCTGCACTTCGGTCGGCCAAAGATTTGGGCCGTAGAGTGGGCAGTCTTTGCGGATAGGGGCGTCTTGGCTGACCTCGTGGTGTAGTTTGTAACCTTCGTACTTGTCTGCCTTGCCCGAGCCGTCGTTGGGCGTGAAGAACCCCATTGGGATAAACCCACGATAGTTCTCGCGGGTGATGGCTTGCTGCCATTTGGAGTCTTCTTCGATGGCAAAGATAGTGCGTGAGGTGTTCCGCACTTCATCCACGGTTGCCTCGGGAATACCGGTGCCCGTGATCGACAAGAAGCCGATCTGAGTACAGGCCTCCATGATCTGCTGAACCGTTTTCTCGCGATCAGGGTGTCCAGCCTCTCTCAGAGGAGTGATATCGATTGTCGGGATATAATCCATCAGTGAATCCTGACGCCTTGACGGTCGAGTTCAGCATGAACGGGTGCAAGGTTCATGCTGTGAAGATCCTGATTGCTTTTCAACGACAGGGCTGCGGCAATACCCGCACCTTGCCCCATAACCGCGCAGCAAGCCATGTTGCGGGTCGCAGCGTGGGCCACTTTGTCCGCGCCGTGCGAGCGCCCGGCGACCAGCAGGCCCTTGATGCCTTTGGGCAGCATCGAGCGATAGGGCACCTGCATATACCGCCCAGTGGTCGGTAGGATCAGAATGCCATAACCGTCGATGAACTCGGGATAGATGCCGATCGTGTCCTCGAACCGGCCCTGATGGCGCGCGTCGTTTTCGGTCATGTTGTAGATCGCGTCTATCTTGCGTGTGTCACGGATGCCGATGGTCATGCCAAAATTCCGAAGACGTGCGTTTTCGCAACCGGGCATGTAGCGACGCAATGCTTCGATGGCCAACATGGACTGACGGCGGCCTTCGATCTCGCCGTGCGTCAGGCTGTCAGGGTCAGTGCCATCGATCTCGGCCAGATGGATGAGATTCATGTAAGTCAGCTCACCCGTGTCGTGCATCGCACCCCATGTGCCTGCGATGGTGTTCAGATGTGGCGGGATTAAACCCTCATCGATGGCCTGCTGGAACGGTTTCTTGACGAAAGGCGAGAACATGTCGTCCTCTTTCCCACTGGTCTCGATGTTCCATTCGCCACCGCCACCCCAATCTTTATAGGTCTGCGGGTCTGCTTTGACGCCCTCCATAAAGGCGCGTTTGTCGACACCTGCCAGGTGGAACATGACCGAAGCGGCCATCATATCTTCTTTTGCGGTTTTGTATGTGGGCGCACCTGCCCGGTGGGCCACATCGGCGTCGCCAGTAGCGTCGATTACGACCTTGGCCAGAATCGCCTCACGCCCGGCTTTGGATTCGGTGATGATGCCGGTGATCCGGTCACCATCCATAATCGGGGCGACGAATTGGCGGTGCAGCATCGGATGCACGCCGGCCTCTTCGACCAACTTGTCGGCGACCAGCTTGAAACCTTCGCTGTCCAACTCATAGCTGAGAGACTGGCTTTCGGGTACGGCTGCGCCCATGTCGTTGGCACGGGTTTCAAATTCCATACCGATGCCGCCCGCTTCAACCGTTTGTTCATGACGATACCAAGCGAACCCTTCGACGCCCACAGCAGTGATGTTACCACCCATGCAGCCGAAGCGATCGACCAGAGATACTTCGGCCCCTGCGCGCGCAGCCGCAAGTGCCGCAGCAAGTCCAGCAGGGCCGGACCCTACAACAAGAATGTCAGTTTGATGAACAACGGGGATTTGGCGGGCGGGTTCCTGAATAGTGTGCACTGGGACCTCCAGAGTATTTTGTTTCCGCTACCATCATGAAAGCTAACTGGCGGGTCAATCAAAAAACCGACTGACCAAGGGTCGCAAAATCACCAATGGCCGATTGCCCCCGGCGGGGCTTTGGAATAAGCAGCTTTTCAGTCGAATTCTCACCTTTGAAGGTCATACAATGCGCCTTAGCCGTTACTTTCTGCCCGTTCTCAAGGAAAACCCCTCCGAGGCCCAGATCGTCAGCCACCGGCTGATGCTGCGCGCCGGTATGATCAAGCAGGCCTCTGCCGGGATTTATTCGTGGCTGCCGCTTGGTTTTA
Organism: Ruegeria sp. BE9; assembly: GCF_056538765.1. NCBI lineage: Bacteria > Pseudomonadati > Pseudomonadota > Alphaproteobacteria > Rhodobacterales > Roseobacteraceae > Ruegeria > Ruegeria sp. BE9. The sequence goes on from NZ_JBQFTS010000002.1 coordinate 580,413, forward strand.
AAGTCCTGCGTAAGCTGGAAAACATCGTGCATGAAGAGCAGGCCAAAGCAGGTCATATCGCGATCCAGATGCCGATCCTGCAATCGGCGGACCTGTGGCGCGAGTCCGGTCGCTACGACGACTATGGCCAAGAGATGCTGAGGATGCAGGACCGCCACGGTCGCGACATGCTCTATACGCCTACGGCCGAGGAACTGGTCACTGATATCTTCCGTGGTCATGTCAGCAGCTACAAAGACCTGCCGCTGACCCTGTACCAGATTCAGTGGAAATTCCGGGATGAGATCCGCCCCCGTTTCGGCGTGATGCGGGGCCGCGAGTTCTATATGAAGGACGGCTACAATTTCGACCTGACCAAAGAGGACGCACTGCATGCGTATAACCGTCACCTGGTCAGCTACCTGCGTACCTATGAGCGTATGGGCCTGCAGGCTATCCCGATGCGTGCGGATTCTGGGCCGATTGGTGGAGATGACACTCACGAGTTCCTGGTGCTTGCTGAAACTGGCGAATCCGAAGTTTTTTACGACAGTGCAGTCACCGATTTGACCTTTGGTGATCGTCAGATTGACTACGACGACCGGGCGCAATGTCAGGCCATTCTGGAAGAGTTCACTTCTAAATACGCCCGCACTGACGAAACTCATGACGAGGCTCTGTTCAACCAAGTGCCCGAGGAACGCCGCCGCGTGGCGCGTGGTATCGAAGTTGGTCAGATTTTCTACTTCGGAACCAAGTACTCCGAGGCGATGGGAGCAACGGTGCAAGGTCCCGATGGAAAGCCGGTTCCTGTCCACATGGGTAGCCATGGTATCGGTGTCAGTCGCCTGATTGGCGCAATCATCGAGGCCAGCCACGACGACAAAGGTATTATCTGGCCCGAAGGGGTAACTCCGTTCCATTGCGGCATCGTAAACCTCAAGCAGGGTGACGAAGAAGCCGACGCGGCCTGCGAAAAGCTCTACGGTGCTTTGACTGCCTTGGGACTTGAGCCTCTGTATGATGATCGTAACGAGCGCGCGGGCGGCAAATTCGCAACAATGGACCTGATTGGCTTGCCATGGCGCATCACCGTTGGTCCACGCGGCCTGAAAAACGGCGTCGTCGAGTTGACTTGCCGCCGAACCGGCGAAAGCGAAGAGCTGAGCCCCGAGGCCGCTGTTACCAAGATCGCTGAGATCTATGAGAACATCGCCTGATCAGGCCGACGCGCCATTAATTTCGGTCATCACTGCGACCCACAACCTGCTGTCCCAAGGGCGGCAGGATAGCTTTCGCGAAGTGATCGAGTGTATGGCGCGTCAAGGGTGCGATCAGGCTGAACATATTATTCAGGATGGCGCATCGACCGATGGCACGGTGGAATTCCTGAATGAGCTGACGGCCAATGTCGCGCGTACACGGGTTGTGAGCGAACCGGACGCGAACCTCTATGACGCGATGAACAAGGGCGCGCAGGTTGCACGTGGACAGTACCTGTTGTTCCTGAACTCGGATGATTCACTGGCATCGGACGATATTCTGAATGTTGCAGCTAAGCAGTTGACCACGAACAAGCCCGATTTCTTGTACGGTTCTACGCTACGCCGTTACGAGGACGGATCGGAAACACGCGAAAAGCGGATGTCACTTACAGCGATACTGCAACGGATGCCGTTCTGTCATAACTCTGTCTTTCTGAAGCGAGAGATGTTTCTGGCGCTGGGCTGTCACGATACACAGTTTCGTGTTGCCGCCGACTATGACCTGATGCTGCGGATGTTGTCCGAAGGATACCGTGGCGAACGCATCGATGCACCGATTTCACTGTTTTGGGGCAGGGGGGCATCAGAGGACGATACCAAGACCGGTCAGGATTACGCTCGGGTCTGGGAAAAGCACTACGCCGATTTCAGGTCTGCCCAATCTCTGACACATGAAGATTTTTTGGGATTTTATCGACGCGGCCACATGCCGACCAAACTTATCCTGGAACAGTTATTCCGGTCCGGAACATCCGATGCAATTAATGCCGCTGCACGGCACAGCCTTTGGAAAAGCGTACGTCGGTCCGTTCAGTTCTGGCGCAGTTTCTAAGCGCTACCTACCGAAGGGCGTGCTGTCAGGATATCTCCATCCGCTTCATTGCCTCGGGCTACGACGATCGGTCGACCTAGGCGGCGGACGAGTTCTTTGAACTCAAACCCCAGGAACTTTAGCCCGCAAACCCGGTTGCCGGTCGCGCGGTCTGTGACACAAAGCCGTCCTTTGCGGAAGGCAAGGCGATACCCTTTTTCCCTTAGGACTTCGGCAAGACTGCTCCAGCTTGCGGCGCTGGAAAACACCGGCCTTATCGCGGCGCGCAGCAAGGCTGCGGATTCGCAATCTAATTCTGAAGAAGCAGTACGGGCCGAAATTGTGCGCCCTATATTATTTTCAAATTGAATACTCATGAGCGACCCCCGCTCTAAAATGTATTCCCCCTCATGTAGAGTGACAAAATTTCGCAGAATATGCAAAACACGAAATAATCTTGCGTGCAGAAGTGTTGTAATTTGAGTTCAGTACACCAAATCTAACCCACATTGATTTCATAAATGAAACAATAGCCGGTTGTCTGTGAATGGGGTCACAACCAAGGGTTCAGGTCGCTTATTCGTGATCTCCCTAAATGAGAAGGCGACCAATTTGTAACGATGCACACCGTTTCGTCATTGCAAGTGATTCGCGGTTAAATTGACATTAACCAATTTGATGATACATCGACGCAAACATCGAGAGGACGGCGCTTTGCTAAGTTTCACAACGGTTGTGTACTCCAAGGATTACCCCTTGTTGGAACTACAGGCGATGTCTTTCGCCCGCTTTGTTGATCCCGCTAGTGTTGCTTCGATTCATGTGATCATGAACGACATTGATGAACCGGGACTGCGCGCGAAAATCGAGCCTCTTATGGATGCCTACGGTCCATTGAAATCGAAGGTCGAACTGATCAGCGGCGATGATGTTCTGTTGGGCGCTGACCATTGTGCGCGTCGAACTGTGATGGACCAACTGCTTATCGAAAACCGCTATCGCATTCCTGGAATCCGAAAAGGCGGCTGGCGCGGAAACAACGGCTACCGGATGCAGCAGGTGCTGAAGATGGGCGCAGCCCGTGTCGCAGCCTCTGAGCACATGGTCATACTCGACGCTAAAAACGTGTTTCTGCGTACTTTCGAAGAGTCAGAGTTCTTTTCGCCATCAGGCGCAGCGCGCATTCCGTTTATCGGGATTCAAACCGACTTTCACAAACGCTGGCTGTGCGAAAGCCTAGATGCGCTGAATGTGCCCCACCCAAACCTGAGCCAATTGCAAACAACGACGTTTTCAACTCCGTTCCCGGTTTGCCGTTCGCTTGTTCTTGCGCTGCTGGATGAAATCAACGAGCGCTATGGCTCGGTTCAGTCGCTCTATGGATCGCGTCGACGCCCGTCTGAGTTCATGCTGATGAATGCCTTTTGTCTGAAGTCCCCGGAAGGGTACGGCCCGTGGTTTGAGCGTGCGACCAACTGGAACGTAGGATTGTGGCCTTCATATTCTGCGGAAAAGCTGGCGTCGCAAGTGGCGCAGCTGGACCATCCGAGCTCGCTGTCTTTGGGGCTTCATAACCGCGCTTTGTCTATCCTGCCCGGTGATCTGCGTGACCGTCTGTTCCAAGAGCTGGAGACACGCGGTGTTTGCGAACGATCCCACGCCGAGGATGTTCTGATCAGAACGGCGACTTTGACAGGCTGACAACCGGGTTGACCATCCGGCGAAATGCCGAAAAGGTCGCGTCGAATTTAGACATCCGGAGCAGGCATGGCAAAAACTCCCTCGCCCTTTGCCCTTTTTGAATGGAAGATCGCTTGGCGATACCTGCGAGCGCGCCGCGCCGAAGGTGGTGTAAGCGTGATGACATGGATTTCACTGATAGGCATCACGCTGGCCGTATTTGCGCTGATCGCCACTTTGGCTGTTCGGTCTGGCTTTCGGTCCGAGTTTGTTGGGACCATTCTTGGGGCCAATGCGCATGTCACGGTTTATTCTGCCGGAAACTTCGACGCTCAGGGTCGATTGGACCGGACGATCGCGGATTATGACGGGGTCGCGGACCGCATCGCACAGGTGCCCGGAGTAGAGCGCGCCGCGCCTTTAGTAAAAGGGCAAGTTCTGATCACCAATCGGGAACGCAGCAGCGGGGTGGAAGTCTTTGGCATTCAGCCGGACGATTTGATGGATCTGCCGGGCGTAGCCCAAAGCGAGCAGGCTGCGGGCGATCTGTCCCTGTTTCAGAACGGCGAAGACGTGGTTGCGATAGGCTCGGGCGTAGCTCGCAGCATCGGTGCGACGGTGGGCGATGTGGTCAAGCTTACCTCGCCCAATGGGGTCAAAACACCCATGGGCGTCTCACCACGGGTGAATGCATATCGAGTGGTCTACGTGTTTTCGGCTGGTCGTTACGATATTGACCGGACACGCGTTTATATGCCGTTCGAACAAGCGCAGAGCTTTTTCAATCGCGAAGGCGTTGCCGACGAAATCGAGGTGATGGTGGAAAACCCCGAGGACCTAACCCCTATCCTTATTCCGATACTCGAGGCCGCGGGTGAGCGTAGCCAGATCTGGACCTGGCAGGATGCTTCCGGAGGGTTCCTGCGCGCTCTTGAAGTCGAAGACAACGTTATGTTCATAATCCTGTCGATCCTCGTTCTGATCGCTGCGATGAACATCGTGTCAGGTCTGATCATGCTGGTTAAGAACAAGGGGCGGGATATCGGCATTCTGCGCACCATTGGACTAAGTGAAGGCTCGGTCCTTCGGGTGTTCTTCATCTGCGGCGCGTTTACGGGCATCCTTGGTACTGTGATGGGCGTCGTTCTGGGTTGCCTGTTCGCAATCTACATAGACCCGATTTTCTCATTCGTGAACTTCGTCATGGGCGGCGGAGTTTGGGACCCGTCAATCCGCGGCATCTACGCTCTACCGGCAGAGTTACACCTGTCCGATGTTCTAAAGGCGGTAGGGTTGTCTCTGGGCTTGTCCTTCTTTGTCACCTATTTCCCAGCTCGTCGCGCGGCGCGGCTGAATCCCGTTGAGGCACTACGCTATGAATGAAGTGACAATGCGGCTGAGTGGTTTGGCCAAAACCTATCTCAAAGGCACGCCGGGTGAGGTGCAGGTGCTGCGTGGTGTGGACCTGGAGTTGCGCGCAGGGGAGGCCGTGGCCTTGGTTGCGCCGTCAGGGGCGGGTAAATCGACCCTTCTGCATATTGCTGGCCTTCTCGATACGCCCGATGTTGGTACGGTTGAAATTGCGGGCCAAAGTGTTTCTGGCAAAGGCGATCGCACCAGGACCGCCCTGCGGAGACAGGACGTCGGCTTTGTCTACCAGTTCCATCACTTGTTGCCTGAATTCACGGCACTAGAGAATATAACACTTCCTCAATTGGCAAACGGCGTATCCGAAAAAGCCGCTCAAGAGCGGGCGATGCAATTACTGGATCGTGTCGGAGTCGCAGCGCGCGCCAAACACCGTCCGGCAGCTTTGTCCGGGGGTGAACAACAGCGTGTCGCCTTCTGCCGTGCACTGGCAAACAAGCCCCGGGTTCTTTTGGCTGATGAGCCGACAGGTAACCTGGATCCGGAAACGTCGGATCAGGTGTTCGACGCGCTGATGGCTCTGGTGCGGGATGAAGGCCTTTCGGCCCTTATCGCCACGCATAACATGGACCTGGCCTCAAGGATGGATCGCAAGCTTCGACTGGACGGCGGAATGCTCAAGCCAGTTGAGTAATTGCAACCCCAGCGGCCATTACAGCGATCCCTCCAGCGCGAATCCATGTGAGCGGTGTAACCTGAGCGCCAAACAGGCCAAAGTGGTCAATGGCTGCGGTGCTGATCAACTGACCCAGTAGAACAAAGAACACAGCGTTGCCGACGCCGAAATGGGGGGCGACATGGGTGATCGACAATACATAAAACGCGATCAGGACCCCCGCCAACAATAGGTGTTTCGGGGCTTGTGCGACTTTTGACAAAGCCCCGAGGCCGGGAAAGAACAACATGACCAGCGCCGACGCTCCGAATGCGATGGCAAACAAAACGACTGCCGCCGTCGTTGGTGAGCCGATCATTCTGCCCAGTGCGGCGTTTAGGGCCGCGAGGATCGGAACTCCAATTCCAGCGGCCAGCATTATTGCTGCGTATTGGGTCATTGCCTGCGTCCTCCAACTTCGTTGATCTGGATCATTGCGCCATGCTGTTCGTCCGGCAACCCTGCAATTGTCAATCGTGACAGGAGGATGCGATGATCAAACCGCTGCTAAGTGCTGTTTCAATCGGAATTGTGGCTATGGGTTCTCAGGTTGCCGCGCAGGACGTCGAGACCGGGGCCGAGTTGTACCAGCACTATTGCGCAACATGTCATGGGATCGATGCTACAGGGCAAGGCCCGATGGCGGGGGTGCTAGTTATCCAGCCGGTGGATTTGACCAAGTTGGCGGACGATGACGGCGTATTTCCAACTGCACGGGTCGTCGCGCGGATCGATGGGCGTGATCCCCTGGTAAGCCATGGCAGCCCAATGCCGGTGTACGGGCCGTACTTCGATGGTCAGGACACCTCCATGAAAACGCCCGATGGCCAACCTATCCTGACAAGTCAGCCAATTGTCGACTTGGTTGCTTATTTAGAAACGCTGCAGGGAACCTAGCCCTTAACGGCAGATACCGTCGATTTCGGCTTCGGCCCATGGTATCACGATATCCCTTTCGCGCCGGTTTTGCGGTAGTGGCGAGAGGTCGAAATGTTCCCCGAGCATAGTGTGCAGACGTTGAGTCCGAGGGGCGGCCGGATCCAGCGCGCGGCAGCACACATATTCCTCTACGATCGCACCTTGTTGTTCGTATCCGTAAGATAGGAAATCAGATGAGGTTTCGATGTCGAACAAATAGGGGTCTTTGTTGCCACCGTGTTCGGCCGCGGCGCGCAAGGGGTGGTACCCGGTGGTTTTCCGATTCTGCCATTGCCAAACGTGAGTCAATTCATGGGCCAACAGCATTGCTGCGAGCAGGTTCATCTGTTCCGGGAAGTCGGACATGTAGTCTTCGAGATACCAGTCTTCGGTGAAATACACTTTGTTGAACAACGCGACGGCGGCGGGTGTCGCGGTGACTATGCCTTCTTCGGATGGTGGTAGAATGCGTTCGCGGCAGGCCAGGCGCGGGCGGGACTTGCGATAAAAGGTGATCGGCGCAACAGGAGCACCCTCGACCAAGCGAACCCGATCCAGGTTCAAGGTGTCGCCCTGAACATCGCTTGCGAAAAAGCGCTCTTGCTCCGTCAGCGGACGACCGCAAGAGGCGAGTAGAAAAAGAGACATCATCAAAATGCGGAGCGTCATAGGCAAAGCCTAATACGAAGCAACCAACCTGCAACCTGTTTTCACAGGCTCATTGCTAAAACCCGGCTGATTTCAGTTAGGGACCGGCCAGATTGATCCATCCAAGTGTTGAATGCGTTCTGTACAGCCAGCATCGCTTTTTTAGAAGTCGGAGCCTTATCGATCACACCTTCTGCGATCAACCGGGCGGTGACATCTTGCGAAAGGATGAAACTGTCCCGCCCTGCGAATCTCATGGCGTACTGGGCCGAGGCTCCGCCAAGTCTTGAACCACGCTTGGCCAGCATTGCCAGCAAGCCGATATAGTCGGTCGAAGGCCAGCCTCCAAGAACGTGACCTGCGCCACCTTCGTCCCGGAGCTCTAGAAGAAAGGCAGCATTATCTCGAACCGCCGCAATTTTCGTGCCGTTTCTCACAATCCGAGTATCCTGCAACAAGGCGTCGAATTTTTCATCGTCCATGAAGGCACAACGCCCGACGTCGAAGCCGTCAAAGGCGGTTTCGAAACCGTCCCATTTGGATTCTATGACCTTCCAATTAAAACCAGCCTGAAAAATACACTTGGTTATGATGGAGAGCCAACGGTCATCTGAAATTGCCTCCAGCTCCGTTATGCTTTTGGGTTTGCTTAGCTTTTTGTCTAGCGCTTCCGGACCTCCGTGTCGGTTGGCTGCCATTGTGAAAATTTCATCGAAATGATGCATGTGTTGCGTCCTCCGTCCGCAGATTTGCCGCAAGCGAGTGGCGTTGCAAGGACTGGTTCCAATAGAAATCACGCCTTTCTAGCCCCGTAGAAACGAGGGTGACGCTGAAAAACTGACAAAAACCACAAAGAAATGCTCGACAAATCAAGGGAATTTGATGGATGATTGACTCGTCAATCAAGATTCCGCTTGAGAACAACATGACAAACATGGTCGGCGGAAAATTTGTACGGCGTAGCGGGGGGGAGACGTAGGTTTCGCGATATGGTGGTGGATCCCACCTTTTCTCGAACTGTTCACTTTCCTTTTCCGGCTAACTTTGTGCATGTTGCGACATGGTATTGTCATCCGACATGCCCTCCGGGGTGTTTACAGCCCTCGGGGTGGCAAAAACAAAACAAGACAGGGAGAATGTCGATGAAAAAACTCAGTGTAAGCCTGTTGGCTATGGCTGTCGCCAGCTCCGCCTATGCAGCCGACATGGGCGCGGTGGACGAACCGATCAAGCTTGCGATCAATGAATGGACCGGCCAGCATGTAACCACGCATGTCGCGGGCGAAATGCTGAAGGCTGCGGGTTACAACGTCGAGTACGTGACCGCGGGTATGATGAACCAGTTCCAGGCGCTGGCTGATGGTGACATCGATGCGACGCTGGAAATCTGGTCGTCGAACGTTTCGGACGAATACGCCAAGAAAATCGACGAGGGCACCGTTGTCGAGATCGGCGATCTGGGTCTGGATGCCAAAGAAGGTATCGCTTACCCGGCGCACGTCGCTGATCTGTGCCCGGGCCTGCCCGCATGGGAAGCGCTAAAGGACTGTGCTCAGGTATTCGCAACAGCGGAAACACTGCCCGGTGGCCGTCTGGTCGACTATCCGGCTGACTGGGGTACGCCTGGTGCCGACCGTATGACCGGTCTTGAGCTTCCCTTCAAAGCGGTTCCTGCAGGTTCCGAAGGTGCCCTGATCGCCGAACTGCGTGCTTCGACCGAGCGTAAATCGCCGCTGCTGATCACCTTCTGGCAACCTCATTGGGCGATGTCGGCTTATGACGTTCAGTTCGTTGAGCTGCCCGCAGGCGAAGAGGCGTGCTTTACCGATCCGGCATGGGGCCCGAACCCGAACGCTGTGAACGATTGCGACTTCTCGCCCTCGCGCATCTTCAAAGCCAGCTGGAGTGGCATGGAAGACAAGTGGCCGGCTGCTTACGAGATCCTGACCAACTATCAGCTGGCGGTCGAAGACCAGCAGCCGATGATGGGCGCTATCGACGTCGATGGCGGTTCGGTTGAAGAGGTCGTCGCGGCATGGATGGCCGAGAACGAAGGCAAGTGGCGTCCGGTCGTTGACGCGGCAACTCAGTGAGCCCTCTTAAGTGACTGACGCAAATACGCCAGCCATCGCCTGTCAGAGTCTCTGGCAGGTGTTTGGCCCCGGCGCTGAGAAAGCCCTGACCGACGCGTTGGCTCGGTCAGGGAATGACGCCGACAAAGCCGCCACCGATCTGCGCGAAAACGGGTTTATCCCGGCTGTTCAGGACGCCAATTTCGAAGTCAAAGAAGGCGAGCTTTTCGTCATCATGGGCCTTTCGGGATCGGGAAAATCCACGCTAATCCGCTGTATCTCGCAACTGCTGCCCGGCACGGGTGGCGAGATTCGTGTGGATGGTGAGAACGTAATTGGCGCATCAAAGAAAACTCTGACCGAACTGCGGCGCAAAAAGCTGGGCATGGTGTTCCAGCACTTTGGTCTGTTTCCCCACATGACCGTTGCTGAAAACGTAGCTTATCCGCTGCGTGTGCAAGGCGTGGGTAAAAAAGAACGTCTGGCTCGCGCGCAGGAAGTGATCTCTCTGGTCGGTCTGGAAGGGCGCGAGGATAGCTTCCCTCGTCAGCTCTCGGGCGGTCAACGCCAGCGTGTGGGGATCGCCCGCAGTCTGGCTGTGAACCCCGATATCTGGTTTCTGGACGAGCCGTTCTCGGCGCTCGATCCACTGATCCGTCGCCAGTTGCAGGATGAGTTCCTACGCATTCAAGCGACGTTGAAGAAATCCATCGTATTCATCACGCACGATATTCAAGAAGCGTTGAAGCTGGCGGACCGTATCGCAATCATGCGTGACGGAAAGATCGTTCAGATCGGGACGCCGACGGATATCGTTCTGCGCCCGGTCGATGACTATGTGCGCGAGTTCTCGAAGGACGTCGCCAAGGGGCAGCATGCCAAGGTTGCCTCGGTCATGCGCGATGACTCTGAACGTGGTCCCGATGATCCGGGGCTGACCACTTCGATGACGCTGGACGCGGCTCTGGCCCATTGCATGGAACTGTATGAACCAGTGCCAGTTCGCGATGAGGCAGGGAACATCGTGGGCACCGTTCATCCGTCTGACCTGGCCGCAGCGTTGCAGGTGGAAGAGACATGACTGCCGTCACAGACATTCCTGCGCAGACTCGGCTGACGGTAGGGGCCAAAGCGGCGCTGATCACAGTTGTAGTTGGCGCGCTTTGTTTGGCGCTTGAGGGCGTGGCCCCGTGGCTGGTCAAATGGCCAACCGGGTGGGAGCTGCCTGCCACGCAATGGGTTGGAGCATTCCTCGATTGGTTTTTGAACGGCATCAAACCAGCGATGCGACTGTTTTCCGATCTGATGACCTACCCGATGGATGCGGCTAATTTTGTTCTAGCAAACACGCCGTGGCCCATTCTGATTGGTCTGGTAACGGCGCTGGGGTGGTACTTGGGCGGCCTTCCAATGGCGGCGCTTGGGTTCTTTGGGCTTAGCTTCGTTCTGGCCTCGGGCTATTGGGCCGAGAGTATGAACACGCTGGCGCTGGTTGCCGTTTCCGTGCCGGTCGCGTTGATAGTCGGCGGCGGCATTGGCATCCTCGCCAACGAAGTGCCGCGCGTGAAGTCATTTGTGCAGGCTGTTTTGGATGTCATGCAGACTGTACCGACCTTCGCCTATCTGACGCCTTTGTTGCTACTATTCGGATTTGGTCCCGTCGTGGGTCTGATCGCCTCGGCCATTTACGCGGCGCCGCCAATGGCGCGCAACGTAATGTTGGGGCTTGAGCGCGTTGAATCCGAGATCAAAGAAGCGGCCATCATGTCTGGTGGCACTCGGTTCCAACAGCTGTTTCAGGTCGAAATCCCCGCCGCGGCCACGCAGATCATGGTTGGTGTAAACCAATGTCTGATGGCAGCACTGTCGATGGTCATCATTGCCGCCGTTATCGGCGGGTTCAACGATATCGGCTGGGAAGTGCTGCTGACTATGCGCAAGGCGCAGTTTGGTGAGTCACTGATGGCTGGTTTGGTCATCGTTGTTTTCGCCGTCGTCATCGACCGGATGAGCGGCACTCTGGCCACCGAACGCAAGCGCTATGACCAACGCGTTGTCTGGGCGGTTCTGGGCTTTACTGTCCTGTTCACCGCTGCCTTCTGGGCTTGGCTGCCGAACCCTTCGGAATTGACCCTGCTGGACCCCTTCGCTGAGGCGGTCGACAGTGGCCTGACCGCATTCACGCAAAACAACGGTCCTTGGCTGGATGCGCTTAAGAACAACTCTCTGTTCTATGTGCTCTTGCCTTTGCGGATCGGTTTGGATCAGGCCGTTCTGCCTTTCACATGGGGTTTCCAGTGGACGCCCGGCATGAGCTATGGCCTCTTTGCCGCAGCTGCCGTGATCGCTGCGCTGATGGCGTGGCGTGGTCACCTGACCGGTGGGCTGGTCGTTCTGATCCTGATCGGAATGCTTGAAACCGGTATAGCGAACCTGCCATGGCCTTTCGTCCTGACCGGGGCCGCTGCGCTCAGCTACGTGGCAGGAGGCTGGCGTCTGGCTGCCCTGTCGGTTGGGTTGCTCTGTACGATCCTCGTGTCCGGTCTGTGGGAACGTGCCTTGCTGTCGCTTTATCTTAGTGGCGCGGCCGTATTCTCTTGTGCAGTGGTTGGCGGCTTGATCGGTCTGGCTAGTGCAGTTTGGGAGCCGGTTTGGAAAGTTGTACGCCCGATCTGTGACATGCTGCAGACGATCCCTCTGTTCGTGTTCCTGATCCCGGTTCTGATGGTGTTCCAGATTGGTGAGTTCTCGGCCTTTCTGGCGATTTGCGCCTATGCGATCGTTCCGATGATCCGCTACACGCGGCACGGGCTGGTGAATACGCCGGAAGAGATGATGGAGGCCGCCATTTCCAGCGGCGCGACCGAGTGGCAAATCATGCGCGACGTTCGTGCGCCTTATGCGGCTCCGACCATCCTGCTGGGGCTGAACCAAACCATCCTTTATGCCTTTGCGATGCTGGTGATCGCTGCGCTCATCGGGACCACCGGTCTGGGCCAGTCGATTTATCTGGCACTGGGGCAGGCAGATGTTGGTCTGGGCATCTCGGCCGGGGCAGCGATGGCCATACTTGCACTGATCGCCGACCGAATGGTGCAAGGGTTTGCTGAAGAGCGCCGTAAGGCGCTGGGCTTGTAAAACGGGGTAGGGGCGGTTCATCCGCCCCTTTTACCCAACTTGACTTCGGACAAAGACCGCACCCCATCCGAGGTTTAAACCGGGCGCAACACGTTCGGAGAGGACCATGACCGGTTGGGGCTTTTTCTTTTTAGCACTGTTTATCTTCATGCTAACGCACGTCATTCCCGCACGGCCGACCGTGCGCGGTCGATTGATCGAAACGCTGGGACGACGCGGTTACTTTGCGACCTATTCTGCGTTGTCGCTGCTGGTTCTAGGCTGGCTGGTGATCGCCGCCGCAAAGGCGCCCTACGTCGAAGTTATCCCGCCCTTTACAATTTTACGCTGGGTGCCCTTGCTTGTGATGCCAATCGTATGCTGGCTTGCGATTGCGGGGCTAACGATCCAGAACCCGTTTTCGTTCGGCGGGTTGGGTCAACGCGCTTTTGATCCTGAAAACCCGGGTATCCTGCGGACCACACGCCACCCGATTCTGGCCGCACTGATGCTGTGGGCCGGAGCGCACTTGCTGGCCAACGGCAGTCTATCTCATGTCATACTTTTTGGTCTTTTTGCCGGATTTGCCGCGATGGGCATGGCGTTGATCGACCGTCGTAAAGCCCGTGATATGGGTGCTGAATGGACGCGCTTATCCCGTAACACTGCGCGGTTTTCGATGCGCGCACCTCAACCATGGCCACCTCTTTGGATTTGGCTGGCATCTCTTGCCGCTTACGCGATTCTGCTTCACCTGCACACACCTGTGATTGGTCTTTCTCCTCTGCCTTAAAGCCGGGGAGTGGCCGGACGGGGCTTTGCGTGCTATCTCATCTGTCACAGTTTCAATACGAGGGTCTCTGAATGTACCTGGCCTATGTTACAACTACCGACCGCGGCGCCACCGACCGACTGCTGAGCGCGGCTGCCGAGAACCTGTTGAGCGCGGGTGCGCGATTGGCGGGAGTGGTGCAAACAAACACCGAATGCGCTGACAGCAGCAAATGCGATATGGATGTGCGTGTACTGCCAGAAGGTGAGACGATCCGTATTTCACAGTCTCTTGGCACGCAGTCGCGTGGCTGCCGACTTGACCCAGCTGCGCTGGAGCAGGCTGTGGGTTACGTAACCTCGTCGTTGGCCGATATGCCAGAGCTTCTGATCATAAACAAATTTGGCAAACACGAAGCAGACGGTCGCGGCTTTCGCCCGGTTATCGCTGAGGCGTTGGCTCAAGGTATTCCCGTGCTTGTCGGGGTGAATGGATTGAACAAAGAAAAGTTCGATGCGTTCACGGACGGCGCGGCCGAAGAGATCACCCCAGAGGTTAAGGCCATCACGGATTGGTTCGAGCGCGTGTCCGCACAGCGTTCAGCTGCCGCCTGAGGCAAATTTCGTTAGGTAACTCTCTGTAATCCTGACTTGTTACGGTTTCCACGTGCTGCAATCCTCTGTTCCAGAGGAGAGAGCACATGTGGACAAACTGGGCAGGGAACCAGATTACGAGCACGGCAATCACGCGCCCTAAGACGATTGCCGAGTTGCAGGATGCCGTGGCGCAACCGCAAAGCCTGCGTGTTGTAGGGGCCGGGCATTCCTTTACGCCGATCGTTGCCGGCGGGGATCGAATTCTTGACCTGACGGATCTGGACCTGCCGACATTGGGACACGCCGACGAAGGCAGGATCTGGGTTAACGCGAACGCGCGTCTTCGAGACCTGTCTCCGGCGCTGGCTGAGAAGGACTTGGCCTTCCGAAACCTTGGGGACATCAACGCCCAGTCACTTGCTGGTGCGGCTTCGACTGCGACGCATGGTACAGGGCAAGAGATGCCTTGTCTGTCGGCTGAAATTACTGCGGCCCGAATAGTCGGAGCAGACGGGGACGTCCTTTCCACCGACGACATCCCACTTGAAATGGCCCAAGTCACATTGGGACTGCTCGGCGTTTTGACCGAAGCTCAGATTAATGTAGTGCCGAAATACAATTTGCGTCGTCAGGTTCGGCTAAGCCCATTGGCCGATACTCTCTCGAATATGCATCTGAACTGGGCTGAAAGCCGAAACTTTGAGTTCTTTTACATTCCATTCACTGGCAAGGCAGTCGAGATTCGGCACGCACTGACGGACGCACCCGAGACCAAAGCGCCGCGTGATCTGGACATGATTGCCGTCAAAGTGCTCAAGTTGGCTAGGAATGTTGGTCGGCTGAATGGCGGGTTACGCAGCATGCTGTTGAAACTCCTGACCCTTGCCCAGTCTGACGAAGACTATGTTGGCGAAAGCTGGAAGGTATTGTGCAGTGATCGCCATATCCGGTTCAATGAGATGGAGTACCATCTACCACCCGACGTGGCTGGCGATGTTCTGCAGGAGGTCTTGAGCCGTTTGCACCGCGATCACAAAGACATCTATTTTCCGATCGAAGTTCGTCAGACGGCGGGGGATGCGGCCTGTTTGTCACCGTTCCAGGGGGGGCGCAGGATTTCTATCGCGATCCACACCGACGCCGCCGAAGATCATGCACGATACTTTTCATCCATCGAACCGTTGTTTGTCGAAGCCGGAGGTCGGCCGCATTGGGGCAAGATGCACAACCTGACCTTCAAAGACCTTTCAAACCTGTACCCGGACTTTGACCGTTTCTGCGCGTTACGCGAACAACTGGACCCCAAAGGAAAGTTCCTGACGCCTGCGCTTGCAAAGATGTTCCGGCCATGACGGACGACTATCTCCGTAACTTGTCAGTGGCATTGCGCGCCTACGGCGTCGATAGTCCGGTTGCTGTGGTTGATTTGGACCGGTTGGATGGCAATTGCGACCAAGTTTCACAAAATACAGAGGCCGTACTAAAACGCCGCTTGGTCGCCAAATCTTTGCCCTGCCTGCCCCTTTTGGATCACATCAGAGAACGAATACCGACCTCGGGTTTGATGACGTTCTCAGAGACGATGTTGCAAAGGCTTTTGCAGGATGAACCCAATACAGACCACCTGATCGGAAAACCGCTACCTGTCAGTTCAGCGGCGCGGGTTCTGAGTACATGCCCCGACGCAGGGGCAAGGGTTCAATGGCTGATCGATACGCGCGATCGGTTGCAGGAGTATCATAAGCTCGCAAATGCAAGACAGGCGCCGCTGCGCCTTTCGCTGGAGGTCGATATTGGCCTGCATCGCGGCGGGTTCCAGTCGGATCAAGTGGGAGAGATTGCTAAGGAAATCGACGCGAATCCTTTACTACAACTGTCCGGAGTGATGGGGTATGAGGCCCATCTGGCCAAGTTGCCGGCCTTCTTGAAAAAAAGGGCAGTTCGATATTGTGGAGAAGCTTTCAAGAGAGCAGTCGCAGATCTGCCAAAAACCTCGGACGAGCTTTGTTTGAACACGGGTGGCAGCCTGACCTTTCAATCATACGATTCGAGTAGTCCAGCTAACGAAGTGGCTTTTGGCTCCGTATTGGTCAAACCTACTGACTTCGACCACGCTACGACAAAGGGCTTCCAACCCGCCGCTTTCATAGCGACTCCGATTCTCAAAGCCATGCCCGGAAATTTGCTGCCGGGCTTGGACTTTCTGCGCCGAAGAAAGACAGACCTTGCGATTTTCGGCGGGTACTTTCGGGCTAAGCCTGTTTTCCCTGAAGGTTTTGAATATTCGTCGATATTTGGCCGCTCAACCAATCAGGAGGTTTGGACTGGTCCGCAGTCTGCCGCGATCACGCCCGGTGACATTGCGCTTTTGCGACCGACCCAAAGCGAGGCAGTTCTCAACCAATTCGGGCCGCTGTTGGCTTTTAGGGGAGGGGAAGTGATTGCAGAATGGGAATGCCTGCCGAACTAACGGCTTGTTGCACTTTGTCACCATCTGAAGAAGATGGTGGGCGACCCTGGAATCGAACCAGGCGTGCGTCTCCGCGAGGGAGTTACAGTCCCCTGCCACACCTTGCGGCCTGTCGCCCACTGTCAGGCGTTGCACCTGACGTGGAGGCGTGATTACTAGCGCTCTAAAGGAGCGTCAACAGGAAAATACTGCTTTGGCGCAGGAAACCGAATTCCCGGCCCGGAGGCCCAAGAAATGAAGAAACCCAAGTGGGTCGTTGAAAAGGAACAGGCGCGAAAAGCGGCTGCTGCGGAAACCGTCTGGCTGTTTGGGCTGCATGCGGTTCGAGACGCGTTGATGAACCCTGATCGGCAAAAGTTGCGCCTAATCGTTACGCGAAACGCGCGCGATAAACTGGCCGAAGCTATCGCTTTTGCTGGCATCGAGGCTGAAATCGTTGATCCTCGCAAATTTTCAGCCCCTATTGATCCAGGTTCCGTGCATCAGGGGGCCGCGCTTGAGGTCAAGCCGTTGGATTGGGGTGGGCTGGCCGAGAACTGCATCGGCCGAGAGCATCCCCGGGTGATTCTGTTGGATCGGGTTACTGACCCGCACAATGTCGGCGCGATTTTGCGTTCTGCCGAGGTTCTGGGCGCAAGTGCCGTGATCGGTACGCGACACCACTCGGCACCTGAAACCGGCGCATTGGCAAAGACGGCCAGCGGCGCACTAGAGCGCCAACCCTATCTCAGAGTACGCAATCTGGCCGACGCGATTGTTGAGTTGCAGGATATGGGTTTTCTGGTGCTGGGCTTGGACGGTGAGGCCGAAGCCACAATCGAATCGGCCTTGGATGGCAAGTTCGATCAGCCAGTGGCTCTGGTTTTGGGGGCCGAAGGTCCCGGGCTGCGGCAAAAAACGAAAGAAACCGTAAATCAACTGGTTAAAATCGACGCAGCGGGTGGGTTTGGGTCCCTGAACGTCTCAAATGCTGCCGCAATTGCCCTATATGCATCAAGGCACAGATAGACAGGAGAGACCCATTTCCGGCCCGTCAAAAATCGCTACTTGCTGCTACTGCGGAACACGCGCTGCGTTGGTTCTGAGGGGGCAGCAACGTCATGAGCTCAGCTGTTCCAGTTGTGGTGCCCCGCTGCATGATCTCAAAAATGTTCCAAAGCGGAAAATGTCCGAGACTAAGACGAAGCGGACTTACTCCAAGGATGAAGGCCCACGAAAGAAGAAAAAAAGGAAAAAGGGCATATTCTCTCGTGTGTTGGATGAGGCCTGGGATGTGATCGAGGACGTCTTTGACTAAGGTGGGCTGTCTGCGACACACGTGATCACAACCGCGTTAAGCAGGGTTCCACTGCGCCTCAAAAATTGCATCTTGATACCCTAGTGTTCTTGACCCTGATTCACCGATGCTGACCAGACGAGTTTTCTTCGGCCTAGTTGCCGCTGCCGCTTTTTCCAATGCTGCGCACGCGCAGGACGTACCCGTATATTTTGAAACCGAAGGGGCCGCGATGGCGGGCTATGATGTGGTTTCCTACTATGGTGGAGAAACTCCTGTTCGTGGTCAGGCGGAATATGCGGTCGTCTGGAAGGGTGCTGAATGGCATTTCGCGACCGCCGAGAACCGTGATGCGTTCGAACGCAATCCTCGGGCCTTTGCCCCACAGTTCGGCGGATATTGTGCCTATGCAATGGCGCAGGGTCGGTTGGTCAGTACGGACCCGACGGCTTGGCAGGTGATTGATGGTCGCCTGTACCTGACGCACTCTCAGGCGATCGAGAAAATGTGGCGTGATGCGCCGACCGAATACATCCGCATGGCCGAGGCGCATTGGCCGGTTATTCTGTACGAGCAATAGGCAGATTTCCGCCTTTTATGGCGTGTCATCATAAAAAAGTGTGCGCCCCCTTTTTTTCTCTCAACTTATGCCTAAATGTCACAGTGACCGCGGAACGGAACTGCCGCGGGTCATTTCACTGTCCCTCGTTCCAACAACTGGCGCTCAGGTAAGACCTGGGCGCTTTTTTCTTTTGCGCACTCGGCCTAGGGTGAGCGCATGACCGAGTATTCAGACCAGTTTCTCAAAGAAATCCTGCACCGCACAAAAGTCGTTGCCGTTGTTGGGGTGTCAATGAATCCCGTAAGGCCCAGCTACTATGTGGCGCGATATCTTTCTCTCAAAGGGTACAAAGTCATCCCTGTAAATCCGGGGCATGCTGGGACGCAGCTTTTTGGGCAAACGGTCAGAGCTTCTCTTACAGATATCTCAGAACCGGTTGATATGGTCGATATTTTTCGCCGGTCTGAGGCAGTGCCTCCGATCGTAGACGAAGCGCTGGCGGCCTTTCCAAATCTGCAAACGATCTGGATGCAAATCGGGGTCGAGCATGCAGATGCTGCCGCAAAGGCGCAGGCACGTGGCGTTGATGTTGTTATGAACCGCTGCCCAAAGATCGAATATCAGCGGTTGTTTGGAGAGCTCCGTATGGGTGGGTTTGCCACCGGTGTGATCTCTTCCAAGCTGTGAAGTTTTAGCTGGCGGGCAGGGGATTCAATCGCGCTACCGCTTCCAAGCGGCGCTTTTCCAGCACCACGTTGCGCGGAACCCACTCATACCGGGTATCTTCCACGAGTGGCGACCAGAACAGCACTCCTCCATAACGCCAGGGGTCAAGAACCACGCCATCATACATTGTCTCGCCCTTGCGGCTTATGATGGCAGTGCTGTGGTCGATTCTGAACGCGTTATCCGCATTGGCAATGGCGCGGTGCAGCTCAAGGGTCTGGAAATTCTCCTGCTTCAATCGGCGCTCGATATCCTCAGCCCAATGCCAGCAAAGACCTCGGGGCCGCAGTCCCTTGTTGACCTTGGCGTTGTGAATTAGCGGTGGGTCTGTGATCTCGTATTCCTGCACTAATTGCGCAGTGTAGGAGTAAGCGATGCGTGCGGCGCGATCAGCCTCTTCTGGGTCGATATCCGGGCCTAGGCTGCGGATTTCGCTGGCGAGCCGCTGGACCTCGTCTCCGGTGGATGGCGGAGGTGCAGAACACGCCGCAAGTGTCACAAGGGCCAGTACAAAAGCCAATGCTCTGATCATTCCTGTGCCCTTTGATTTGTGAACCACAAGCCCGATCTTAGACAGTCACTCAGGCTGAAGAAACCCGGCTGTTTATCCCTGGGGTCGAGAGGCCTTTTCGGCAATTCCGCTGGTGCCTTGTCGCCGTGCCAATTCGGCCAGCACATCATCCAATGCCACGTCTCTGGCTGCGAGCATGACCAATAGGTGGTAGAGCACGTCCGCGGCCTCGGAAGTCAGTCCTGACTTATCCCCTTTTACCGCTTCGATGATGGCCTCGACGGATTCTTCTCCGAACTTCTCGGCACATTTCTCAGGACCTTTTGCCAGCAATTTCGCGGTCCAGCTCGAGTCGGGAGCGGCGGATTTGCGATCTTCGATCGTTGCGGCGAGTTCGTGCAGAATGCTCATGTCAGCCTCATCGGGATGCCAGCGGCAGCCATGTGTTCTTTGGCCTCGCGAATGGTGTATTCGCCGAAGTGAAAAATAGAAGCAGCCAGAACGGCGCTGGCACCGCCTTCGGTAACGCCTTCGACAAGGTGGTCCAAGTTACCAACCCCGCCCGAAGCAATGACAGGGACGTCCACAGCGTCTGAAATCGCGCGGGTCAGGGGCAGGTTGAACCCAGCCTTGGTTCCGTCGCGGTCCATCGACGTCAGCAGGATTTCTCCGGCCCCTTTGGCGACGACGGTTTCTGCGAATTCGACAGCGTCAATGCCAGTCGGCTTGCGGCCGCCATGGGTAAAGATCTCCCACTTACCCGGGCTGACGGTTTTGGCGTCAATAGCGCAGACGATGCACTGGCTGCCGAACTGATCTGCCGACTCGGCTATTACGTCCGGGTTGGCCACGGCGGCCGAGTTGAAGCTGACCTTGTCGGCGCCCGCCAACAACAGGGCGCGCACGTCGTCTTTGGTTCGTACACCCCCACCCACTGTAAGAGGTACAAAGCACTGTTCTGCCGTGCGCTGAACCACGTCAAACATTGTTCCCCGGTTTTCATGCGTGGCATGGATATCAAGAAAACAGATTTCGTCTGCTCCGGCAGCGTCATAAGCTTTGGCTGACTCAACCGGATCGCCTGCGTCACGCAGGCCAACAAAGTTGACGCCTTTGACCACTCGGCCATCAGCTACGTCCAGGCAGGGAATGATGCGGGTTTTAAGCATGTCGGCGTCCTTTGTTGCCGTACCTCTAGCGACAAAGGCCTGCCGATGCCAGATGTGTAATGGATGCCAGATCGTTTGGATGTTTCCGGGTGGGTTTAGCTTAATTCTGCAGCATTTTGAGTGCAGACAGCAGATTAGCCCTATCATCCGTCCAAGGGCGGGCGCCGTCTGACACCAATGGTTGCCATCTTCCGTCTGCCACAAAGCTATCGATGCGTGATTTGTCAGGCCCCATAATCACAGCGTGGGTGGACAAAGCGCCAGTTTGGTCATCGTCTACAGCAGCTTTCAAAAACTGCGACGCAATGTGCAGGTTCAAACTGTCTGCGATCCGGGCGAGCGGGGCTGTCAGGTCGTAGTACCTGTTCGAGATGTGAAAGACCAAAACCCCATCGGGCGAAAGTCGGTCGATGTACATTTGGACGGCTTCTTGCGTGACCAGATGTAGGGGAATGGCGTCCGAACTGTAGGCGTCCAAGACTAGAATATCGAATTCAAACTCGTTCTGATCCAGAACGATGCGGGCATCACCGAGGTGAGTCTGAGAGTCAGGTGCGCATTCAGAGAGATAGGTGAATAGGGACGGATCGCGCGCGACGCTTTCGACCATGGCGTCGATCTCGAAGAAGGACCAAGTTTGATGAGGCTTTTTGTAGCAGGCCAGCGCTCCTACACCCAAACCGACGATTCCGATGTGATCAGCTTGATCTCCAAACTCGGACGTAATGACCTGCGCCAGTGGTCCGTTAGGGTGATAGTACGACATCGGAGTAGGCTTTGTTCCAAAGTCTTCCTCTCGTTGCAGGCCGTGTGTGGTGGTGCCGTTGTTGTAGATCCGGAAGTCATTTTCGGAAACAACCAGATGGGTGCCGAAAAAGCTGCGATCCTGGAACAGTGCGGCGTCAGTGGTTATGAAGGTCGGCAGCATCGCAACCATGACCACAGTCATGATGCGCAAAGCGTCGTTTCGAAACAGCACAAGAATGGTGGCCAATGCCAAGAAGGCTATTGAGGCGCGAAGCAGACCTTGGCCAAGGAATTCTATACCGCCAACCGCTCCGAAGGTCATGAGAACGGCAAGACCGGCCACAATACCAATCGTGATTTGACGGGCCGCAAACGTCCAAGGTTGCAGCAGGAACAAGCCAGCCACCAGTACCAAAGTCAGTTGGGCCTCGATCTCATGGCTAAATGCAGTAGGGGCAATGATCGAGTTAAACAGCCCACCAAGCGCGCCACCAACAGAAAGGGCGATATAGAAGACCGTCAGGTGTTCGGCAGGGGGGCGGCGCTCGAACAATAGTCGATGTGCAAACAGGGCGATGATGAACAGTACTGGAGCATAGGCCAGTACGACGAGGGGGGCAGTTTCCTGCGACACGACATTGGACAACAACACCGCACCAAGGGCCAATGCCACAAGCGTAGGAATTTGAAGGCTGACCGTTGTAAGCCGTTCCCATTTGGCAAAGGCCAGAATGAACGACAGGATATAGATCGCCAAAGGCACCACCCAGATCAATGGAATAGACCCGAGATCGGTGCTGACCTTCGTTGTGATTGAAAGCATCAGGGACGAGGGCACAAATGCGATACCAATCCAGATAGCGATCTGTTTTTTATCCAGCTTCTTCGCTGGGACATCGGGTTTTGCCGCAGTTTCTTCGGTTTTCGGCCCCTGCAGAGCAATCAAACCGCTGAAGACAAGAAGGAAGCCAAAGAGAACAAAACCCCCGAACCAAATATTACTTATTTGGCGCGCGCCCAAAAGCGGATCTGCCACCAGCGGAAAGGCCAAGAGGGCGAGCAGCGATCCGACGTTGCTGGCGCTATACAGAAAGTAAGGATCATCGGCTGACGGCCCGCCCGAGCGTGCGTACCAAGCCTGCAGCAGCGGGGCGTTTGCCGACAGAACAGCAAAAGGAATGCCGACTCCTACAGCGAAAAGCTCAAGCGTCTTCAGCGCAGTGGAACTCGATGCGTCATATGTCCAGCTTTCGCTTGTAGACAGAGGCAGAAAGGTCAAAGCCGTCAGCCAGAACACTACGTGTGTTATCAACTGCCAACGTAGCGAAAGCCATTTCGTCAAAAGATGCGCGTAGATATACCCAACGATGAGGACGACTTGAAAGAACAGCATTGCTGTGGTCCACACAGCTGGGGCACCGCCGATTTTGGGCAGAACAAGCTTTGCGTACAATGGCTGTACAAAGAAAAGCAGGCTGGCGCTTAGAAAAATAGTTGCGCAGAACACAAGGACTGCGACCAAGCGCAGACGAAACCCTGTCGAAAACCCTGTTGTTGAAATGCTCACTTCTGAAACCTCTGCCCGCATCTAACGTCGCGTTTGAATAATTCCCGATTGCGGCCAATTTTGGTCAATATGAGTACAGTAAGTAGTAAATTTCAGCTTTGTCTTCAAAATAGCGCTTTAGGCAACATATCTATTTGCGGTGCCTTTGGGTGGCAGGACCGGCAGCACGCGGCCGATGCCGAACTTGTGAATACCGAAAGGACCAAAGCTGTGAAAATTAGGTCGCAGTTCACAAGAGGATTCCAAAATGCGCAATCTGATATTGGCTACATTTTTAACTTTCGGAGGGGCTATGTCCGCCACGGCTGACGACATCATCAAAGTACAAACAGATAAATCGGTGTCCGAAGCCTTGGACGCACTCGAGGCTGCTGTGGGCAATGCGGGCGCAACAGTCTTTGCACGCATCGATCATGCGGCAGGCGCCGAAAAGGTTGGGATGACTATTCCGGCAAATCAGGTGCTGATTTTCGGAAATCCGGCATTGGGTACACCTGCTATGCAGATCGATCCGCGCGCGGGCCTTTTTCTTCCCCTGAAAGTGCAAGCTTACGAGGATGAGAACGGGCAGGTCTGGCTGACCTACGAAGACCCAAAAGAAACAATGGATGAGCTTGATGCTGTCGAAAAATCACCCGTTATCGAAAAGATGCGCGGTGCCCTGGCCAAGCTGACTTCGGTCGCGGCACAGTAGGTTGATGTTAGCGCCGGCAGCGGGATTGCCGGCGCGCTCCTTCCTCTGAAATTTGTTTGATTACCAGTATTATGGTAAATTTCCGCATTTCAGACAGTTTTTAGGAGGAACCATCCATGACACCTTCATTGAAAACGATGTGGATTGCAGGCGCTGTTTTTCTGGCCGTATCTGGTACAGCGCACGCACAGGATTTCATGACTCAAAAGGAACTGCTGGCAACCATTCCGGGTTCGACTATTTATGCCATTTCGAACCAGGACAACAAAACGCAATGGGCTCAGGCCTATGGTACGGGCCGCAAAAAGGGCAAGCTGGCTGGCAACTTTGGTGGCAACAAATATGAAGGCAAATGGTACGTAGACGGCGACAAATGGTGTGAAGAGACCGGCGATTGGACCGGGTGCTTTCAGTTCGTTCGCATAAATGAAAAGGAGCTGCAGCCGTACAAAAACGGGCAGCCCCAAAAGAACAACTGGACGCTAAAATAGTCCGGTTTTACTTGCCCAAAGTGGCCAGAGCTTCTTTTAGATCAAGGGCGCCATCGTAAAGTGCACGCCCGGAAATTGCGCCGTTCAATTCGACGCCGCAGTCGCGCAGGGCGATCAGGTCTTCCAGCGAACTGACGCCGCCTGATGCGATAACCGGGATCGAAACGGCACGAGCCAGCGCAGCAGTGGATTCGATGTTCGGCCCCTGCATCGCTCCGTCTCTATTGATGTCCGTGTAGATGATGGCGGCAACACCGGCGTCTTCAAAACTGCGGGCCAGATCGGTCACCTGAACGTTGGTCTCTTCGGCCCAACCTTTTGTGGCGACCATACCGTTACGGGCGTCGATGCCCACGGCGACCTTGCCGGGAAACTCTCGCGCGGCTTCGCGTACCAGGTCAGGGTTTTCTACGGCTACTGTACCTAGAATTACACGGGCGAGGCCTTTTTCGATCCATGTTTCGATTGTGGCCATGTCTCGGATGCCGCCGCCCAACTGTGCGGGGACATCACAAGCTTTCAGAATTGCTTCGACCGGGGCGGCATTAACCGGCTCACCGGCAAAGGCGCCGTTCAGGTCCACAAGGTGCAGCCATTCACAGCCGACCTCGACAAAAGCCAAGGCCTGAGCGGCAGGGTCGTCATTGAATACGGTGGCCTTGTCCATTTCTCCGCGCAGCAGGCGCACGGCCTGGCCGTCTTTGAGGTCGATGGCGGGGTAAAGGATCATGACTGGCGGCCCTATATCAGTGTTACACGCGCGGGATATCGCACAGGCAGGGCAGGGGATGCAACGCGACGCTAAGTCATTCTTGCCCGGACGCGTCCTGCCCGGCAGAGTGACGACAAATCAGGGAGGATATCATGAAGAAAATTACCCTTGCGGCAGGCTTTGCAGTTCTGGCAACCGCTTCCTTGGCCGATCCAGCCGATGGTCTGTGGAAAACACAGCCAGGCGACGAAGGTGGCTACTTGCACGTCACGATCGCTCCGTGCGGAAGCGCCATTTGCGGCACGATTGACAGCGCTTTTGATAAATCCGGCAATCAACAGTTGGCTTACGAGAATCTTGGTAAGCAGATCATCTGGGACATGGAGCCCGAGGGTGACGGCACCTATGCCAACGGCAAGATCTGGGCGCCGGATCGGGACAAGACCTATAACTCGAAAATGACCCTCGACAGCCAGAACCAGCTGACTGTCAAAGGTTGCGTTGCGGGTGGTCTGGTCTGCCGTGGGCAGACCTGGACGCGCATTCAGTAAGCTTTACGGAGCCCAGGTCAGGAAGTTCCCGATCATGCGCAGGCCCACGTCCTGGCTTTTTTCCGGGTGGAATTGCATCCCAACCATCGTGTCGCGGCCGATCACGGCCGTGACCTCTTGCCCATAGTCCACATAGGCCAGCCGTTGCGCCGGATCACTGACCCGGAAATGGTAGGAATGGACGAAATAGGTGTGGTCACCCGATTTCACCCCGTCAAACACGGGATGCTCGCTTTCCAGAACCAGATCGTTCCAGCCCATATGCGGGACTTTCAGCGCCCGGTCCGAAGGTTCGATCCGCACCACGTCACCGGCAACCCAGCCCAGACCGTCCGTGTCGGTGTATTCGTGCCCCTTTGAGGCCATCAACTGCATCCCGACGCAGATGCCCAGAAACGGGCGGCCTTTCTGTTCGACCGCCTCAACCATCGCGTCATATATGCCCTTGTGGCCGCGCAGCTCAGCCGCGCAGGCGGGAAAAGCTCCGTCACCGGGCAGTACCAATCGATCAGCCCGCGAGACGACATCCGCGTCCGAAGTCACAACGACTTCGCCAGCACCCATCTCGCGCGCCATGCGTTGAAACGCCTTTTCGGCCGAGTGCAGGTTGCCGCTCTCGTAATCAATGATGGCGGTCAACATTTACAGCGCGCCTTTGGTGGACGGAATCGCATCCGCTTTGCGCGGGTCGGTTTCAACCGCCAGTCGCAGGGCACGGGCGACGGCCTTGAAAGCGGCCTCGGCAATGTGGTGGCTGTTGAACCCGTGCAACTGATCGATGTGCAGCGTGATACCGCCATGGGTGCTGAGCGCCTGAAAGAACTCGCGCACCAATTCGGTGTCGAATGTGCCGATTTTTTGCGTCGGCAAGTCAACGTTCCAGATAAGGAAAGGGCGCGCTGACAGGTCCAATGCGCAGCGTACCTGCGCATCGTCCATGGGCAAGTGGCACTCGCCATAACGGCGGATGCCCTTTTTGTCGCCCAGAGCTTGCGTCAGAGCCTGACCCAGCGCAATGCCGGTGTCCTCGACGGTGTGGTGGTCGTCGATGTGGTAATCGCCCTTGGCACGGATTGTCATGTCGATCAGCGAGTGGCGCGCCAACTGGTCCAGCATGTGGTCAAAGAACCCAACACCAGTCTGGTTGTCATATGTGCCGGTGCCATCAAGGTTAACCTCGACGGTAATCTCGGTCTCGGCGGTCTGACGGCTGATCTTTGCGCTGCGCATGGGCGAATTCCTTTTGCTACAGGCGCGCTTATAGACGGGGATCGGTCCGCTTATCCAGACCGCGCGTGCCATTCGCTGCAAACTGTTGCAGGGGATTGCGCCCGGGCGCGGCCCGTGTCAGCCTGCGCCCAAGTCAACCAACAAGGCCCCGCCCATGTCCACTTGCGTATTCATCCAGATCCGCTGCAAACCCGGCACCACTTACAAGGTCGCCGAAGAGATCGCTTTGCGCGAAATTCACTCTGAGCTGTATTCGACAAGCGGGGAGTATGACTTGTTGCTGAAGCTCTACATCCCAGAAACCGACGATGTGGGCCATTACATCAACGAAAACTTGCTGGTCATACCAAATATCGAACGATCCCTAACGACGATGACGTTCAAAGCATTTTGAACTAAGCGGCTGTACCGGGAATAGTTGCATTAGGCGCGGTGGTGGCTAGGAAGGCGATCGAATTGATTTCGATTCATCGAACTTATTCGCAATACCAGAAGCAACCTAGTGAAAAGCCAACGCCGGCGAGGGTTTTTGACCGTTCTAAACTGGTCAACTTACACCCGGGGTCTGTATAGGGCGACGACGCTGACGCGCCTTAGCCCAGCTCAAAGGTTGTAACGCCGTAAATGCGATTAAGGTCGATATCCGGCTCGTGATCCGAATACATGCGTGCCGTTTCAAAGACTTTCTCTAACCCGAGCTGTGCTGCCAGAGCAAAAGCGGCGGCATTGGGTTGGGGCATATCAACGTACACATCCTGCCCGTGGTGATCTTCGGGTACAGATGCCAACAGACTGGCAAGCAACGTCTGTGCGATCCCGGCCTCATCTGCGAATAGCGGGCCTACTTTGTATCCCGCCTTACACGGTCGCAGAGTTGCATAACCTCTGATTTGTCCATCTTCGGTATAGACCCGTGAAGAATGGCTGGGTGCGGTGAGCCAGCTTTGTAAGAAGGCATCCCTAGGGGCAGGGAACAGTCTTCTATCATAAGCCTTTAATGCCCCTGACAGGCCGTCAGGGGACGTAACACCGCTGCCCAAGACCTGCCCAAGCTTCGGCAGTATCTCACCCACTTTCGCACCAAAGCGGTAGTTGTTGTAAGCGAAGGTGAAACCAGACTTTCGGTAGTTGTCCTGTTGTTCGACCACCCCATCCAAGCCCATGTTGCGGCCCTTGCAGCGTTCGAAGGCGTGTTGAGCGATCTCAAGTCCATGACCTGAACCTCGAAATTCAGGCCGGACAATGTAGAAGCCGAGGAAAGAAAAAGCGTCATCGTAATTTACCGCCGAAACAGAAGAGATCATCTCTCCTTCTAGAAACCCACCCAGATACCCTTCGGGGTCGGTTGTGTGGAAACATGCGGCATCATGGTGGCCCGGGTTCCACCCCTCGCGTCCTGCCCAGTCCACTGCGTGCTGTAGCTCGCCAGCGGTCAATGGGCGAATTGTGTAATTCGACATGGTTAAAATCCTGAAATCTGTAACGGCACTAGCATGACGCAACAGTTTTCAAGAAACCAGCAATGATTCGGAAACAGACCGTATCTGGAGCGGGCGAGGCGATTCGAACGCCCGACCCTAACCTTGGCAAGGTTATGCTCTACCCCTGAGCTACGCCCGCATCAGATACAAATGTTGGTCCGAAGACCTCTCAATGGAGCGGGCGAGGCGATTCGAACGCCCGACCCTAACCTTGGCAAGGTTATGCTCTACCCCTGAGCTACGCCCGCGCCGTTGAGTGAGGAGGGATGTATAAATTCCCACGCTGGGCTGCAAGCGGAAAAATACAATTTGGCAGAAAAATCTTTCGACGGAATTCGGTTCGTCGCGCGTTTAAGTCTCGGAGCATAGCAGAATAACAAGAAACGAGGGTTTTAAATGGCGCGCTATACAGATGTGAAAATGGTGATGCTGGCGACAATGATTATTCTTGCCACCGCAATCTGTGATCAGAGCGAGGACAGGCTGAGCCAAGCAGAGCCAGTCCTGATGCAGGCTCCGCAGGTCGACGTTCAGATTCTGGCTGGATAGGGTCCTGCGGGCGAGTCACAACGCCATGACAAGGCTGGAAATTGCCGCGATCAGGATGACTGAGAAGGTCAGCAGCATGCCGATCTGGCGCAGAATCACGATCTGAGGTTTTCGACCAAAGCCATAGGCGTGGAGGATACGTCCCGCGACAAGTCCCATGCCAAGAATGTTAATAAGCCATCCACCAGCGCCCTGAAGCTCGACCATAGCGATGAGCAGTAGTGCGAATGGCGCGTATTCAGCAAAGTTGGAATGGGTCCGAATGACCTTAAGCATGTCCGAGTTGCCGCCGTCGCCATAGGAGATTTTGTCGCTGCGACGTTGGCTGATGACCATAAAGCTGAGCGTAACGTACAAGAATGCCAAAATCGCGGCATAGACCGGTGTTATCGATAGCATAGGTTTAACTCCTCTTCGTCGGCCTCAAATAAAAACAGGCCGCCCGGTTGCCCGAGCGGCCCGTCTAAGTCTCAGACATTATGCCGGTTATTCCAGTTCGACCAGCAGGTCCTTAGCGTCAATCTGACCGCCCGGCTGAACATGGACGGCTTTAACGGTTGCGTCGCGTTCTGCGTGGATACCGGTTTCCATCTTCATCGCTTCGATGGTGAGTAGCATGTCACCTTCTTTGACCTCTTGGCCCGCGGTTACGGCAACGGTTGCCACGACGCCCGGCATTGGGGCACCAACGTGGTTGGTGTTGCCCACCTCAGCCTTGGGTCGGACTTGCGTGGAAGACGTCACCAGGCGGTTCGGCACTCGGATTACCCGAGGCTGGCCGTTAAGCTCAAAGAACACTTTGACTTCGCCTTTTTCATCGGTTTCCCCGATGGCCTGGCAGCGGATTTCCAATGTCTTCCCGGGGTCAATTTCGGCGGTGATCTCTTCGCCCGGATCCATGCCGTAGAAGAAAGTACGTGTCGGCAGGGTGCGGACCGGACCGTAGGTGCGGTGGCGGCCCATGTAATCGAGGAACACCTTGGGATACATCAGGTAGCCGTTCAGGTCCTCGTCATCCACCTCTTTGCCTTCGAGCTGTTGGGACAGCTCGGCACGAGTGGCTTCCAGATCGACCGGGGGGACGTCTTTCCCGGGGCGCTCTGTATTCGGGGCCTCATCCTTGAGCACCTTCTGGATGATGGTGTTGGGGAACCCTCCGGGAGGCTGACCCAGGTTGCCACGCATCATATCCACGACTGAGTCAGGGAATGCCACATCGGTATCGGGGCTTTCTACTTCCTCACGGGTCAGGCCTTGGCTGACCATCATCAGCGCCATGTCGCCAACCACTTTGGAAGACGGTGTGACCTTCACGATATCACCGAACATCTGGTTCACGTCGGCATACATCTGAGCGACCTCGTGCCAACGCTCTTCCAGACCCAGGCTGCGCGCCTGTGCCTTGAGGTTGGTGAATTGACCGCCAGGCATCTCGTGCAGGTACACTTCCGAAGCCGGGGCCTGCAGGCTGGATTCGAACGCCGCGTATTGCCCGCGTACCGCCTCGAAGTAATCGCTGATCTCGCGGATCGCCTTAATGTCCAGACCAGTGTCACGCTCAGTGTGACGCAGAGCCTCAACCACGGTGCCCAATGTTGCTTGCGACGTGTTGCCCGAGAAGCTGTCCATCGCGCAATCCACCGCATCCACGCCCGCCTCAGAGGCGGCCAGAATGGTCGCGCTGGCGATGCCGGCGGTGTCATGCGTGTGGAAGTGGATCGGCAGGCCGACCTCTTCTTTCAGTGCACGAATCAGGATCTTGGCCGAGGCCGGCTTCAGCAGACCCGCCATGTCTTTCAGGCCCAGTACGTGCGCACCTGCGTCGCGCAGTTCTTTCGCCATGCCGACATAGTACTTCAGGTCGTACTTGGAGCGATCCGGGTCCAGAATGTCACCGGTATAGCAGACGGTGCCTTCACAGATCTTTCCGTTTTCGATGACCGCATCCATCGCGACGCGCATGTTTTCAACCCAGTTCAGCGAGTCAAACACTCGGAACACGTCGATGCCCTTCGCGGCCTGACGCACAAATTCCTGCACCACGTTGTCGGGGTAATTGGTGTAGCCCACACCGTTTGCCCCACGCAGCAGCATCTGTGTCATCAGGTTTGGCATCGCCTCACGCAGGTCGCGCAGACGTTGCCAGGGGCATTCCTGCAGGAAGCGATAGGCCACGTCGAATGTCGCGCCGCCCCAGCATTCGACGGAGAACAGCTGCGGCAGGTTTGCAGCGTAGGTCGGAGCCACTTTGATCATGTCGATCGAGCGCATCCGGGTTGCCAGCAGCGATTGGTGGCCGTCCCGCATGGTTGTGTCGGTGATCAACAGCTGCCGCTGCGCTTTCATCCAGTCAGCAACAGCCTGCGGTCCCTTTTGTTCCAGCAGGTTGCGGGTGCCCATTTTGGGTTCACCCTTCGACGCGGGTGCCTTGGCTTCCTTTAGGTCTGCGCGCGGCTCGGGGCGGTCTTTGGTCTCGGGGTGACCATTGACGGTGATGTCGGCAATGTAAGTCAGAACCTTAGTGCCCCGGTCACGGCGGCGCTTAAAGGTGAACAGATCCGGCGTCGTGTCGATGAACTTGGTTGTGTATTCGTTCGACAGGAAAGTCGGATGTTTCAGCAGGTTGATGACGAAGTCGATATTGGTGCTGACACCGCGAATTCGGAACTCACGCAGCGCGCGGTCCATCCGGGCAATTGCAGCTTCGGGCGTCGGAGCCTTGGCTGTGACCTTGGTCAAAAGCGAGTCGTAATACCGGGTGATCACGCCGCCAGCATATGCCGTGCCGCCATCCAGCCGGATACCCATACCTGTTGCCGAACGATACGCAGTGATTCGACCGTAATCAGGGATGAAGTTGTTTTGCGGGTCCTCGGTAGTGATCCGGGTCTGCAAGGCATGTCCGTTCAGGTGCACGTCAGCCTGGCTGGCGGCACCGGTCGCTTCGGCAAGTGTCTTGCCTTCGGCGATTAGAATCTGGGCCTGAACGATGTCGATGCCGGTAACTTCTTCGGTAACGGTGTGTTCCACCTGTACGCGCGGGTTCACTTCGATGAAGTAGAACTTGCCGGTTTCCATATCCATCAGGAACTCAACCGTGCCGGCGCATTCATAGTTCACATGGGCGCAGATCTTACGGCCCAGCTCACAGATCTCGGCGCGCTGCTCTTCGCTCAGGTACGGAGCAGGCGCTCGCTCTACGACTTTTTGGTTCCGGCGCTGGACCGAGCAGTCGCGTTCATAAAGGTGGTAAATTTCACCATGCTTGTCGCCGAGGATCTGAACCTCAACGTGACGCGCACGGGTGATCATTTTTTCCAGATAGCCTTCACCGTTGCCGAAAGCGGCCTCGGCTTCGCGACGGCCTTCCAGAACCTTTTCTTCCAGCTCATCTTCCGAATGGATCGGGCGCATACCGCGACCGCCGCCACCCCAGCTGGCCTTTAGCATCAGCGGATAGCCGATCTCTTTGGCTTCGGCCCGGATCGCGTCCATGTCGTCGCCCAGAACCTCGGTCGCTGGAATAACTGGTACGCCCGCGGCGATGGCCACCCGGCGCGCGCTGGCTTTGTCGCCCAATGCGCGCATGGTTTCGGCCTTGGGACCGATGAAGGTGATGCCGTTCTGTACGCAGGCATCCACAAAGTCGGGGTTCTCCGACAGCAAGCCATAGCCTGGGTGGATCGCATCTGCGCCGCATTCCTTTGCAACGCGGATGATTTCGTCGATGCTTAGATAAGCGGCGACCGGGCCCATCCCCTCACCGATGCGATATGCCTCATCCGCTTTGAAGCGATGCAGGCCAAGCTTGTCCTCTTCGGCAAAGACGGCAACGGTTCGTTTACCCATCTCGTTGGCAGCGCGCATCACGCGAATGGCAATCTCGCCTCGGTTGGCGATCAGGATCTTATTGAAGTCAGTCATGTCGGGTCCCGGTCCTACTTGTTTGGCCGTGTTCATAGGCGGACAATACGCGCTCGTATATCAGTCGTTCTGGGTAGAACCGGCATGTTAACGCTCGCAAACGCCCATTTTAGCGCAGTCTTATTACACTTGCTGCGCTGCAGCATCAATCAGGGGCGTAATTTTGGGAAGATGATTCAGCGTTTCGGCCCCAAATTGACCCATGTTCGACTTCAAATCCTGGCGTAAAATGTCGATGACATGCGTCGGTCCGGGCGCGCCTAAAGCGGCAAGACCATAAAGAAAGCCCCGTCCTAGCATGACAAAATCCGCGCCCAATGCTTTGGCGCGGAGAATATCCAGGCCACTTTCGACGCCGCCGTCAAAGATAATAGGAAGATTCGTCGCTGCGCGAATTGCTGGAAGAGAATCGATGCTGGCCGGGGCTCCGTCGAACTGACGGCCCCCGTGATTCGACACCCAGATGGCGTCAACGCCGGCCTGCTGCAGGCGACTGGCATCTTCAGGTCGCATCACACCTTTTACGATAAAGGGGCCGTCCCAGGCGTCTCTTAGCCATTTGACGTATTCCATATCCGGAGAGGTGCGCAGCAGGTACCCGACATGCGCGGTCGGGGGGAGGGCGCTGTCACCGTCGATATATTTGTCCAAAGAGCGCATCCGCGGCATCCCGCTTTGCGCCATTCCGATTGCCCAATGGGGCCTTAACGCGATCTGTGCCAACAAACGCGGCGTCAGTCGCGGAGGATTGGTCAGCCCCGAACGTGTCTGCCGTTCGCGCCGAGAAGCCACTGGGACATCCGCTGTCAGAACCAGAGCCGAGAAACCGGCAGACTTTGCGCGGTCCAGCATATCTTGGCGAATGCCGGGATCTTTTGGCGGATACAGCTGAAACCATGCGTCTTCGCCAATATGAGGGGCCAAGTCTTCGGGGCTCTGACTGGCGACAGTAGATAATGTATACGGAATTCCGTCCTGGGCAGCAGCCTGCGCCAATAGCCGCTCGGCCTGTGGCCAGATCAAACCGGACATACCAATAGGGGCTATTCCGAAGGGCAGGGTGTACTCACGATCGAAAAGCTTCGTGCTGGTGTCACATTCTATCGGTCCGTGCAGGATAGAAGGCATAAAGCCTAGGCGATCCAGTGCCTGACGATTGCGGTTCATGGTGGCTTCGACACCTGTTCCGCTGGCCAGATATTCCCAGACAAAGTACGGGATCCTTTGACGCGCGCGCTGTTTCAGATCGGCAAGGCCGGGGAATGTGCTGTGTAGGTCCATATGAATTGATCCGACCTGCCGGGCGATTCTGCAAGGTTTTCAGACGGCTGGTGCAAGTTGCCTTTTAGTGCTTGCGCAATTCTGGTCGTTGGTTGATGCAGCGCATAATCAGGTAGAGGCCAAAGATAACATCTGTGCGAACAAGGGGTGAACAAACTCTTCCCCTCGGCACGCATCCAGCGTAGTTTGAGAATATGAGCAGTTTCGACGAAATGGACGCCTTTGAGGGCGCATCACTATCCGCGCGGGCGATGGCTGCACGGCCTATGCCTTACTTGGATGAGCTGAATCCGGCGCAACGCGACGCGGTCGAGCGTTTGGATGGGCCGGTTTTGATGCTCGCTGGGGCAGGGACGGGCAAAACAAAAGCTCTGACAGCGCGGATCGCGCATCTGCTAAGTACTGCGCGCGCGCGTCCGAATGAAATTCTGTCAGTCACGTTCACAAATAAAGCCGCGCGCGAGATGAAAGAGCGTGTCGGCCGTCTATTGGGGCAGCCTGCAGAGGGCATGCCCTGGCTCGGCACCTTCCATTCTATCTGTGTCAAACTGCTGAGGCGCCATGCCGAATTGGTCGATCTGAAATCAAATTTCACCATATTGGATACCGATGACCAGTTGCGTCTGCTTAAGCAATTGATTCAGGCCGCCAATATTGATGACAAACGCTGGCCCGCCCGGATGCTGTCTGGAATAATCGATGACTGGAAGAACCGCGCCTTAACGCCAGACAAAGTGCCCGCAGCGGATGCGGGAGCATATAACAACAAAGGTATTGAGCTTTACGCCCAGTATCAGACCCGACTGCGCGAGCTAAATGCGGTTGATTTCGGTGACCTGCTTTTGCACATGGTCACGATCTTTCAAACGCAGCAGGACGTTCTCGAGCAGTATCAACGCTGGTTCCGATACATCCTTGTGGACGAGTATCAAGATACCAACGTCGCTCAGTATTTGTGGCTGCGGCTGCTGGCTGGCGGGCACAAGAATATCTGCTGCGTTGGTGATGATGACCAGTCGATCTATGGCTGGCGTGGCGCCGAAGTGGGTAACATTCTGCGTTTCGAAAAGGACTTTCCCGGCGCCTACGTTGTGCGGCTTGAGCAAAATTATCGCTCGACCCCGCACATTCTTGCTGCGGCGTCGAATGTCATTCGTGGCAATGAAGGACGTCTGGGTAAAGAGCTTTGGACTGACGCGGAAGAGGGCGAAAAGGTTCGCTTGATCGGTCACTGGGATGGCGAGGAAGAAGCACGCTGGATCGGCGAAGAAATCGACGCGATGCAGGGCGGGACACGGGGCGTACGCCCTATTGGGTTGGATGAGATCGCCATTCTTGTTCGCGCTTCGCACCAGATGCGCGCATTTGAGGACCGCTTTCTTACCATCGGCCTACCTTACAAGGTGATCGGCGGGCCTCGATTCTATGAGCGGATGGAGATCCGTGACGCTATGGCCTATTTCCGGCTGGTGGTCAGCCCGGGCGACGATCTGGCCTTTGAGCGGATCGTCAATACGCCGAAACGTGGTTTGGGCGACAAAGCACAGCAGACGATCCAGATGACCGCGCGTGAGAACGGGGTGTCTTTGGTCGATGGTGCTCGGATCGCCGTCGACAAGGGGTTGATCAAGGGCAAGGGCGGTAAGGCTCTGCGCGAGTTGATCGACGGGTTAGCGCGTTGGAACGCGATGACACGCGGGCCGCGGATTGAGGTCGACGATGACTCGGTCATCGATGATGGCACCGCGCCGTTGCGTTTCGGTGAACCAGAGGTCTCACATATTGAGTTGGCACAGATCATACTCGATGAGTCCGGCTACACGGCTCATTGGCAGAATGAAAAGACACCTGAGGCACCGGGGCGGCTGGAAAATCTCAAGGAACTCGTCAACCAATTGGACAATTTCGAGAACCTGCAAGGGTTTCTAGAGCATGTCAGCCTTGTCATGGATAATGAGCAAGAGGGCGACGGGGCTAAGGTTTCCATAATGACGCTGCACGCCGCTAAGGGGTTGGAGTTCCCTGCTGTGTTCTTGCCAGGATGGGAAGATGGTTTGTTTCCCTCCCAGCGCTCGATGGACGAGTCCGGTTTAAAAGGGTTGGAGGAGGAGCGTCGACTAGCCTATGTCGGCATCACGCGAGCAGAAGAGGTCTGCACGATTTCCTTTGCGGCCAATCGCCGGGTTTTCGGGCAGTGGCAGAATGCCATGCCGTCCCGTTTCATCGATGAGTTGCCTGAGGAGCATGTCGAGGTTCTGACGCCTCCGGGTCTCTATGGCGGAGGCCAGCCAACAGCTGGCATTGAAACTCGTGCGGCAGAGGCAAATGTCTACAACTCTCCGGGTTGGAAGCGGATGCAGGCTCGGCAGGGGCAGTACGGGACATCGCAACCACGGGAAAGCCGAAATACAGTGATCGACGCGACGGCGCTGGCCAGTTTCACACTGGGAGAACGCGTGTTCCATCAGAAGTTCGGCTACGGCGCAGTGATCGGTATCGAGGGCGACAAGGTCGAAGTTGATTTTGACAAAGCCGGCACCAAAAAGGTTGTCTCGCGTTTCCTGTCGTCCAAAGATGATGTGCCCTTCTAAAAGCTTACAGCCCTTCGACCAGAACCATATTAACCGAAGCCGTCCGATGCCGGATTTTGGCTAGCTCCACATAGTCTGGATCATTTTTCCAAGCCTCTGCGGCCTCCATTGATGGGAACTCCATCAAAACGATGCCGTCTTCCGCCCAACTCCCCTCAATTACCTCTACTGGCTTGGATGAAACCGTCAGCAACCGGCCACCATGACGGTCAAAGATCGGCATGAAACCTTCAAGGTACCCTTGATACCCGTCGGGGTCGTGAATCGTGATCTGGGCGATGAAATAGGCGGGCATTCGATGCTCCTAAGTCAGTTCCGGGTCTTCACTCTACATCCTGTTTGCGAAAACGAAAAACGGCGGTTCCCAGGGAGGAGGAGAGGAAACCGCCGTTCTTTTCAACATCAAGGCAGGGAGGAGGAGAGCCTCGATGTATCCGAACCCGAGTTTGACCCCGGTATGTGTTGGACGCGGCGACACCAGGGAGGAGGAGAGGTGTCGCCGCGCGCTTTCAACATCAGGACAGGGAGGAGGAGAGTCCCGATGTATCCGAACCCGGGTGCAATCCCGGTATGTGTTAGACGCGGCGACGTCAGGGAGGAGAAGAGACGTCGCCGCGTGCTTGCAACACCAGGAAAAGGGAGGAGGATCCCGGTGTGTCTGCGTCCGGCGTTCAGGGCCGGTATAAGACGCGGCGACATCAGGGAGGAGGAGAGATGTCGCCGCTGAAATACAGGTCCTAAAGGGAGGAGGAAGGACCTGATCTCGGTTATGTCGTTACGCGTTTACCGCGTGAATTGATCTTCGGCCGCTTGCATGGCCAGACGACGGATCATCGAGCGGTGCAGGCCCAGGTCAGCCAGTTCCCGATCTGACAAGCCGGACATTTCGTTCACTGTCTGGCGATAGATGCGGTAGCGGGCAAAACGGGTTTTCACAGCGTCAAGCATCGACACCAAGCCATTTTCTGGCGCGCTTTTGAGCGCAGTTTGTTGAGTTGCTACAGCCATGATGTAACCCGATAGTTTTCGTTGTGGCCGATGTTGCTCGGCGCTTGCTTGAGATTGAAAATACGGAAATGCTGCAATTGCACAATGGCCGGTCTCGTCAATGCCGCTATGCAGCAATTGCATAGATATCAATGTGTTGTAAGTGTGACGGTAAAAATGCCTTTAGAATAAGGGTTTAGAAATTCACGTTGGGAAGTGCGGCTATATTAAGGCATTCAGGGTGCGTTCGCTTGCTCCTTCTTTGGGCGCGGTATTCTGAAATTTGTGCGAACTGCGAACGCTGATGCTAAGGCCAGAGGTTTGCCGGGGTCGGGTGAAAGGCGCATGGGAAATCATGGGCGCCTGGGCGGACTGAGGTGGTTGTGACTAAATCTGGCGGATTCCGTATTGAGTGATTCGTGGAAAAACACGCGGTTTTGGGCCCTTTTTAGGGCGCGTGCGTGGAATCTGGAAAAAATCTGGGAAATTATGGGACAGCTTGGGCGAGTCTCTAATTTGTCTATATGTAGGATATTATAAAACCTCGCCCTCTAATTGTGGTATGTATTTGCGCATTCCCTTTTCTTGTTGCGTCGGTTATCTTGCGATTCCCGTGCTGTGGCGTGAAATTTCTTATTGATTTCCATGAATTCCCATGGCATCCCTAATACATCCGATGAGGACGAGGCACATGGGGCACCAAACGACCCCGAACCAATAAAAACAGGTTTCATACAGGCATCTCGCTTTTCATCACTCAAGAGATCCGGCGCGCGAGCGAGCAGACATCCCCCCAGGTGGCGCGCGCAGCTGGACATCCCGCAAAGCGGGTCAATGCGGCGGGTTGATCAGTGGCAGCAGATCAACCCGCCGTTTTTCATCCGGGGGGAAGTGAAATTTTGGTGGGGCGCAAGCGAAAGGGACAGTCGTCTTGGCGCGCAGGTTTAGAGGTGAAAGCCACCACAAGGTGGATACGAAGGGCAGGGTATCAATCCCGGCCTCTTTTCGCCGTGTGCTTGAAGCCTCTGATCCAAACTGGCAGCCCGGTGATACTCCTGAACTGGTAATCGTCTACGGTGACCACCGCCGCAAGTTCCTTGAATGCTATACAATGCAGGCGATCGACGAGGTCGACGAAAAAATTGATGCGCTGCCGCGCGGCTCGATGCAGCGTAAGATGTTGCAGCGCATGTTCCACGGCCAGTCCTTCCCCACAACTGTTGATGAAACCGGCCGCCTGGTATTGCCAGCCAAGCTGCGCACCAAAATTGGGCTTGAGGGTGAAGCATTCTTTATCGCCGCTGGTGACACGTTCCAGATCTGGAAACCCGAGACCTATGAGTCCGAAGAATTGGCCGCTGCTGAGGAATGGCTGGACGAACAGCCCGAGGACTTTGATCCTCTGGAGTTCCTAGATGGCGTCGGGGACGCGTAACGGCATGGCCGGCGCTGAGACTCCTTCCGACAAACCACATATCCCCGTTCTGTTGCGCCCATTGCTGGCCGCCGTGGCGCCAGTGTCTGGTGTCTGGCTGGATGGCACCTTTGGGGCGGGTGGATATACGCGCGGCCTTCTCGAGGCTGGGGCCGACAAAGTCATCGGCGTGGACCGCGATCCGCTGGCTTTTGAAATGGCAGCTGATTGGGCGGGTGATTATGGCGACCGGTTGGTCATGCAACCCGGTGTTTTCTCGCGCATGGATGAATACGCGCAGGATCTGGACGGTGTGGTGCTGGACCTCGGTGTCTCATCGATGCAGTTGGATCAGGCCGAGCGCGGGTTTTCCTTCATGAAAGATGGTCCGCTGGATATGCGTATGAGCCAGGAAGGTGAAAGCGCAGCTGACCTGGTTAATACGGCAACTGAAGCGCAACTGGCCGATATCATATTCCACTATGGTGAGGAGCGTGCCAGCCGCCGTATCGCCAAAGCCATCGTTAAGGCGCGGACCGAAGAACCAATCACCACAACCCTGCGGCTGGTTGAGATCATCGAGTCCTGCTTGCCGCGCCCGAAGCCGGGCCAATCTCACCCTGCGACGCGCAGCTTTCAAGGTCTGCGGATTGCGGTGAATGCGGAATATGAAGAGCTGTTTCAGGGTCTTATGGCCGCTGAGCGGGCATTGAAGCCAGGCGGACAATTGGCCGTCGTGACATTTCACTCGATCGAGGATCGGATGGTCAAACGGTTCTTTCAATCTCGGGCGGGTAAAACCGGTCGCGCCAACCGCTACGCGCCCGAACTGGAACAGGAACTGCCGCAATTCACTCTCAAGACTCGCAAGGCCGTGGGCCCTGACGAGCAGGAATTGCAGGAAAATCCGCGAGCGCGCTCGGCTAAGCTGCGCGTGGCGGTACGGACCGAGGCTCCGGCAGGGGAAATTGATGCCCGTGCCATTGGGATGCCGCAACTTGGGGGAAGGGCGAAATGAAGAGTGTTTTGTATGTGTTGACCGCTCTGTCCGTGTTTGGACTGGCATTGTGGGCGTATCAAGAGAATTACCGCACCCAACAGGTGGTGAAGGAAACGCAAAAATTGCAGCGCGAGATTGGTATGGCGCAAGTGCGGTTGGCCGTTCTGAACGCTGAATGGGCCTATCTGAACCGGCCTGACCGGCTGCGCGAACTAGCCGACCTGAACTTTGAACGCCTAGCGCTGTTGCCGTTGCGCGCCGAGCAATTTGGTCGTGCCGATCAGATTTCTTATGCTGAGGATCCCGATCTGCCGATCGTCGACCCGATTGAATTGCAGGCCATCACCAGTACTCAGGCGTTGGGTGAGGTGCAAATCCCATGACCCGCACGCCCCTGCGCCCTCTGGCCCGTATTCTCGACGCCCGCGCCCGGGGCGAAAACCCCAAGGCGATTGAGCGCGAGAATATCCGCCAGCGCCACGAAGATATGAAAGATCGTTCCCGCGCCCGCGCCGAAGGGCGCCTTTTGGTTTTGGGACTGTTCTTTTTCTGCGCATTCTCAGTTGTTGGCGTTCGAATGGGCATGCTGGCAACATCTGAGGCGCAGGAGCCGCTTGCCAGTGCACCCGGTGCCGCAATTGCGATGCAACGTGCCAATATTGTTGATCGGGAAGGGCGCATTCTGGCCACCAATCTCGACACATATTCCGTATATGCGCAGCCACCGCTGATGATCGACCCGATTGCTGCAGCAGATCAATTGGTGGCGATTTTCCCTGATCTTGAAAAAGAGCGTTTGGTCAAGGATTTCACCGGAAACCGCAAGTTCCTGTGGATCAAGAAACGCATCTCACCAGAACAGAAACAAGCGGTTCACGATATCGGCGACCCAGGTATTCTGTTTGGTCCACGTGAAATGCGGCTGTACCCGAACGGTCGTCTTGCCGCGCATGTTTTGGGGGGGGCGGGTTTTGGACGTGAAGGGGTAAGCGCCGCTGAGGTGATCGGTGTTGCTGGTGTTGAAAAGCAGTTCGATGACTATTTGCGCGACCCTGCAAACGGTAATAGGCCGCTGCAGCTTTCGTTGGATCTGACGATTCAGGCGGCTGTTGAGCAGGTGCTCTACGGCGGCATGAAAATCATGAACGCCAAGGGAGCTTCGGCGGTTTTGATGAATGCGCATACGGGCGAGGTTGTTTCGGCCGCGTCGCTTCCATCATTTGACCCCAATGACCGTCCTCGTCCGCCGACCTCGGGTTTTGATCCTTCGGACAGCCCGCTGTTTAACCGCTATGTGCAGGGCGTGTACGAACTCGGCTCGGTGTTTAAGATCTTTACCGCAGCACAAGCCGTGCAGTTGGGGCTCGTGAACTCCGAGACTATCATCGACACCTCCGGCCCAATGCGGATCGGTCGTTTCCCGATTGGTGAGTTCAATGGCAAGAACTATGGCAAGATCAGCGTGGCGGACGTTATCGTTCACAGCTCGAACCGGGGCACGGGGCGTCTAGCGCTGCAGATTGGGTCGAAAAGGCAGCAGAACTTTCTGAAATCTCTGGGCATGTTCGATCCTACCCCGTTCGAAATTGTCGAGGCCGCTGGTGGTGAGCCGCTTAAGCCCAAGAAATGGGGCGAGCTGAGCACAGTGACTATTTCTTACGGCCACGGTCTGTCGACTAGCCCAATGCATCTGGCGGCCGGGTATGCAGCGATTGCCAATGGTGGGCATTATGTCAGCCCAACCATTCTGCGTAAGAACGGCCCCCAGTACGGCCCGCGCGTCTTGTCGGAAAACGCGGCAGATCAAGCGCAGAAAATGCTACGTAAAGTCGTAACTGACGGCACGGCGAGCTTTGGCGATGTGGCTGGATACGATGTCGCGGGAAAGACAGGCACGGCAGATAAACCTAAGCCTCGCGGCGGATACTACGATGACAAAGTGATCGCGACCTTTGCCACGATCTTTCCAGCGTACGATCCCAAGTATGTGCTGATCGTCACTTTAGATGAACCTTCCATTGTCGCTTATGGCGAAAAACGCCGTACGGCAGGGTGGACAGCGGTTCCTGTGGCCGCTGAACTGATCGGTCGTATTGCCCCGCTGCTGGGTCTGCGTCCCCGGCTTGAGCCTGAGGCACGCGCTGCTATAACCCTGACCTCAAATTAGGCTATCCAAAAGAGGTGGGTCATGGGCAAAAGGACGAAAACACTCAGCCAACTGGCCCTAACCGCTCGGGGAGGCGCAAATCCCGACATAACCGGACTGGCTGTCGATAGCCGCGAAGTCAAAGACGGTTACTTGTTCGCAGCTTTGCCTGGAACCCGTGTTCACGGCGGTGAGTTTATTCAGTTTGCCTTGCGTATGGGCGCAGCGGCTATTCTGACCGACGCAGAAGGTGCTGAGATTGCCGCCGAAGAACTGGCCGCTTCAAACGCTGCACTCGTCGTGGTCGAGGATCCGCGACAGGCGCTGGCCGGTTGTGCAGCACTGTGGTTCGGAACGCAGCCGCAGACGATTGTTGCAGTGACCGGGACCAACGGAAAAACTTCGGTATCAACTTTTGTCCGGCAGATCTGGATGGAGCTTGGTCACGCGGCGGTGAACCTTGGAACAACAGGCGTAGAAGGAGCCTGGACCGCACCGCTGGCTCATACTACGCCCGAACCGATTACTCTGCATCGTTGTCTTGCGGAAGCAGCTGAAAACGGAGTCACACACGCCGCGATGGAGGCATCCTCGCACGGGCTTGAGCAACGACGCCTTGATGGCGTGCATCTGACAGCTGCGGGATTTTCGAACTTCACTCAGGATCACCTGGATTATCACGAAACATTCGAGGCCTATTTCGCGGCTAAAGCCGGGTTGTTCGATCGCGTTTTGCCTCAGGATGGCACCGTAGTCGTTAATCTGAGCGACCCGAAGGGTGTCGAAGTGCGCAAAATCGCTGAGGCGCGGGGACAAACTGTTCTTAGTGTTGGGCAGGGCGATGCCGATTTGTGCCTGATGAACCAGCGTTTTGACTCAACAGGTCAGGACTTGCGCTTTTCTTGGCTGGGCAAAGTGTATCAGACACGTCTGAACCTTATTGGTGGGTTTCAAGCCGAAAACGTGCTGCTTGCTTGCGGGTTGGTGATCGCAGGAGGGGAAGAGCCCGAACGCGTTTTCGAAACTTTGCCACATCTA
This sequence comes from Ruegeria sp. BE9, assembly GCF_056538765.1. NCBI lineage: Bacteria > Pseudomonadati > Pseudomonadota > Alphaproteobacteria > Rhodobacterales > Roseobacteraceae > Ruegeria > Ruegeria sp. BE9. The sequence continues at coordinate 623,471 of NZ_JBQFTS010000002.1, forward strand.
ACTACCGTGCGTGGACGAATGCAGCTTGCCGCAACGCGCGAAAATGGCGCGGCGGTGTTTGTGGACTATGCGCATACGCCTGACGCTGTGGCGACTGCGCTCAAAGCGATGCGACCGCACGTGATGGGTCGGCTGGTTGCTGTTGTCGGCGCAGGCGGGGATCGTGATGCCACCAAGCGGCCGTTGATGGGCCAAGCCGCAGCTGAAAACGCCGACATTGTTTTCGTTACTGATGACAATCCGCGTAGCGAAGATCCCGCGACGATCCGAGCTGCTGTTCTTTTGGGAGCGCCAGAGGCAACGGAGGTAGGTGACCGCGCCGAAGCCATCCTGCGTGGTATTGATGCATTGCAGCCGGGAGACGCTTTGTTGATCGCTGGCAAGGGGCATGAAACCGGTCAGATCGTCGGTGATCAAGTCCTACCATTTGATGACGTAGAACAGGCCAGTATCAGCGTGGCCGCTCTGGACGGGAGGGTGGCATGACACTTTGGACTGCTGCAGAGGCTGCTGAGGCTACGGGTGGCCGTGTCACGACCGACTGGGTGGTGAACGGTGTGTCGATCGATACCAGAACCCTTCTGCCGGGTGACTTGTTCGTGGCGCTCAAGGCTGCGCGGGACGGTCATGATTTCGTGGAGCAAGCGTTGGAAAAAGGTGCAGGTGCTGCGCTGGTTTCACGCATTCCAGAAGGTGTTTCCGAGGATGCCCCCTTGCTTATCGTCAACGATGTGCAGGAAGGGTTGGAGGCGCTCGGACAGGCTGCGCGGGCCAGAACAGACGCCCAAGTTGTTGGTGTGACCGGTAGCGTCGGAAAAACCTCTACCAAGGAAATGTTGGCCACCATTCTGGAAACGCAGGGAAGAACCCACGCCAGCGTCGCCAGTTATAACAACCATTGGGGCGTACCGCTGACGCTGGCCCGAATGCCGCGTGACACCGAGTTTGCGGTGATCGAGATAGGGATGAACCACCCCGGAGAGATTGCTCCGCTCGCACGTCAGGCGCGTCCGCATGTTGCCTTGGTGACAACCGTTGCAGCAGTGCATCTTGAGGCCTTCGAGTCGGTTGCCGGTATTGCTCATGAAAAAGCCACTATTTTCGAAGGGCTTGAGGCCGGCGGAGCCGCCATTGTGAATGCCGACATCGAACACGCGGATATTCTGCGCCAGACGGCTCGTGATCACGGCGCTGGAATCGTCGACTTTGGTCTTAAGGCCTCGGATTACAGTTTGGGCGACGTGACACAAAGCAGTGACTCGGTGCACGCGACTGCTGCTGTTGGTGATGCAGCCATTGCCTTTGATGTCCAATCTGCAGGAACTCATTTCGCAATGAATGCGCTTGGCGCGTTGGCCGCTTGTGCAGAAATGGGGATCGACCTGGATGCGGCTATTGCCGGTCTCGGCAAATGGTCACCGGTCCAAGGGCGTGGTGTGCGCGAAACTCTGTCTTTGGCGACAGGGGGGCAAATCGAATTGCTGGACGATAGTTACAACGCCAACCCGACCTCGATGGAGGCTGCGCTTGATGTTCTAGCCGCGTCGAACGGGACACGCCGGATCGCATTTCTCGGCGACATGAAGGAATTGGGGCCTCAGGAAGTCGTAATGCATGCCGATATGGCAAGCGTGGCGGCCATGAAGCAGATCGACAAAGTTCATTGTATCGGCCCGTTAATGCACGCAATGCACCAAGCGCTGCCTGAGGAAAGGCGCGGGCTTTGGTTTCAAACAAGCGAAGAGATGGCAGAACATTTGCCTAGCCTGATTAAGGCAGGCGATACGGTACTCGCCAAAGGTTCGCTGAGCATGGCGTTGGCACGCATTGTTGACGGTTTGCGGAAAATGGGGCAAGGGAGCGCGCTTGACCCATAATCTCGGCGCGAGAAAGGTTTTAATATGCTCTATTGGTTGACCGGCCTGTCGGACGGAGGGGATTTTTTCAACCTCTTCCGGTATATTACGTTCCGGGCTGGCGGTGCGTTTATGACAGCGCTGATCTTTGGCTTTATTTTTGGCAAGCCGCTGATCAACGTGCTGCGACGCAAGCAGGGCAAGGGTCAGCCCATCCGTGACGATGGGCCCGAAGGACATTTTTCCAAAGCCGGAACACCAACAATGGGTGGCTTGCTGATTGTCGGCGCTTTGGTGACCTCTACGTTGATCTGGGCGCGATGGGATAACCCTTATGTCTGGATGGTGCTGTTTGTAACACTGGCCTATGCAGCCATCGGGTTCGCGGATGACTATGCCAAGGTGTCTAAGCAAAACACCAAGGGCGTGTCTGGAAAGATGCGTTTGGCGCTGGGAATAATAATCGCGGTTCTAGCCTCGCTATGGGCTTCGCTACATCACCCAGAAGCTTTGCAAAACCAACTGGCCGTGCCGATTTTTAAGGATACACTGGTCAATCTTGGGATATTCTACATACCCTTCAGCATCATCGTAATAGTGGGCGCGGCGAATGCGGTAAACCTGACGGACGGTCTGGATGGCCTGGCCATCATGCCTGCAATGATTGCTGCTTCGACTTTGGGCGTGATTGCCTACGCAGTGGGGCGTGTCGACTTTACCGAATACCTCGATGTTCACTACGTACCCGGTACCGGAGAGATCTTCATTTTTACCTCAGCGCTGTTTGGCGCGGGGCTTGGCTTCCTTTGGTACAACGCGCCGCCGGCTGCGGTTTTCATGGGTGATACCGGGTCTTTGGCCTTAGGTGGGGCCTTGGGTGCGATGGCGGTGGCAACAAAGCACGAGTTGGTGCTGGCCGTGGTTGGCGGTTTGTTTGTCGTCGAAGCGCTGAGTGTCATAATTCAGGTGCTTTACTTCAAACGCACAGGGCGTCGTGTGTTCCTGATGGCTCCGATCCATCACCACTATGAGAAAAAGGGTTGGGCCGAACCAACCATCGTGATCAGGTTTTGGATCATTTCGCTGATTTTGGCGATGATCGGGCTGGCAACGTTGAAAGTCCGGTAAAACTCCCGCCAGGTTCGGCGGACCGTGGGGCCGCCTTACACCTGTTAGGCTTGGCTCGCGCTCATGCGCGAGCCTTTTGCCGCTCTTGCCTTCGGTCATTTCTTCTGCGCAGTGTGACGGCCAATTGGACGTCAGAAGAAGGTGGGCGGCATGATCCCGGTCAAAGGGTTTTCAGGGCAAAAAGTTGCGGTTCTGGGGCTTGGGCGGTCGGGGCTAGCCACGGCGCGCGCATTGCGGGCTGGCAAGGCCGAGCCGATTTGCTGGGACGATAACCCAGCCGCGCGAGCAAAAGCCGAGGCCGAAGGGTTCACGTGCACGGATCTGCGGCGTCACGGAACGTTCGACGGAATTTCATCGCTTATAGTATCGCCGGGCATACCGCATCTGTACCCCGAACCCAACCCTGTCGTAGCTGCAGCTTTAGAGGCGGGCGTGCCCGTGGATAACGATATCGGTTTGTTCTTTCGCTCGTTCGCTGGACCAGAGTGGAACAACTACGACTCTCCGCCGCGTGTGATTGCGGTGACTGGATCCAACGGAAAGTCTACCACAGCAGCCCTTATCAACCACATCCTGACGGAAGCCGGCAAAGAAGTTCAACTGGCAGGCAACATCGGACGCGGCGTTCTGGACATTGACCCTGGTGGGGATGGTTCAGTGGTGGTGCTGGAGCTCAGCAGTTATCAAACGGAACTGGCTCGGTCCTTAACGCCGGACATTGCGATCTTTACGAACCTTTCACCGGACCACTTGGATCGGCACGGCGGCATGGGCGGTTACTTTGCGGCCAAACGACGGTTGTTCGCCGAAGGCGGCCCAGATCGTGCCGTCATTGGGATTGATGAGAGCGAGGGCGCCTTTTTGGCTGGGCAGTTGGCCGAAGGTCCAACTGATGATCGGGTGATCCGTGTTTCGGTCGCGCGCAAACTGACAGGGCCGGGTTGGCAGGTCTTTGCACGCAAGGGATTTTTGTCGGAGTACCGAAAAGGTCGCCAAACCGGATCAATTGATTTGCGTCCCGTCAAGGGATTGCCCGGTGCCCACAACCACCAAAATGCGTGCGCGGCTTATGCCGCGTGTCGGGCACTAGGATTGGCGCCGCGGGTGATCGAGGATGCGCTACATACTTACCCCGGTCTGCCGCACCGTAGTCAAATCATCGCAGAAGCGGGCGGTGTGACCTATGTGAACGACTCCAAGGCCACTAATGTGGATAGTGCGCTGAAAGCCCTAACGGCGTTTAAAAAGATCCGGTGGATCTGCGGCGGATTGGAAAAAGAGGGTGGTGTCGCCGATCTAAACGCTGCTGCGGATCAAGTGATCAAGGCTTATGTGATCGGGCGCGAAGCAGCCGGTTTCGCAATGCAGCTAGAGGCGGATGCACAGGTCTGCACGACCATGGCAGATGCAGTCGCGCAGGCAATGGCGGATGCCCAGCCGGGTGAGACAGTATTGTTGGCCCCTGCGGCGGCCAGTTTTGATCAATACGACAATTTCGAACAACGCGGAGACGATTTCACGGAGCAGGTTCGGCAACGCCTTGCGGAATAGTCATTTGCAATAGATCGCCTGTTGGGCCAAGCTCCAGTGCTATCAACTTGACGTGCCATGATTATTGGTTTTGCCTGCCCGCAAATTCAACACGAGGTAATGAATATGCCATTTCGTAAGTTCTCACTGATCCTGCCCGCTATTCTGGTGGCTGGCGCTTGCACAAACACCGGCGCGAACTATCAGCCGATTGTCGATGGCCCAATTGGCCCGAATTACAACGTAGACCTGCAGCAGTGTCAGCAACTGGCGGCATCACAGGCCAGCGTTGATGGCACCACCGCTGGGAACGCAGCCATTGGTGCAGTTGGTGCTGCGGCTGTTACCGGCATCGTTCAGGACAGCAGTGATAACCTGGGCCGTGCTGCTTTGGCAGGTGCTTTGGTCGGTGCTGGCGCTGATGTGGTCAACAAAAATCAGAACAAAGAAGTTCTGGTGCGCAACTGCATGCGCGGACGTGGTTATAACGTCGTAGGTTAACGGCTTGCGATGGCACTTCCGGCGGCGTGGCCCGAAGACCATGCCCACTGGAAGTTGTATCCGCCCAGCCAGCCGGTGACATCTACCGCTTCGCCAATCGCATAGAGGCCGGGGACATCCCTGGCCTCCATCGTTTTTGAGGATAGTTCGTCAGTATTGATCCCGCCCAAGGTGACCTCGGCCGTCCGGTATCCTTCGGTGCCAGAAGGTGTCAGTTGCCAATTGGAAAGAGACGCGATCAACTCATTGAGTACGGCGTCGGATTGGTCGGCCAGATTACCCTGCATAGGAAGGTGTTGGCTGAGATAATCAACCAGTCGTGCAGGCAGGTGACGGGCTAACTCGGTTGTCAGCGCCTTGCGGCCACCACTTTGCCGCTGATCTCGCAACAGGTCCAAAAGAGGCAGATCGGGGATCAGGTTTACCCGGATCGCTTCACCCTCGTACCAATAGGACGACAGTTGCAGCACGGAGGGACCGCTGAGGCCGCGATGGGTGAACAGCAGCGCTTCGTCAAAGCTGGTGCGCTCGTTCGACAGGCGTGCGGGTAGGGATACGCCGGAAAGGTCTTTGAACTTGCCGTCCGAAAAGGTGAAAGGCACCAAAGCCGCGCGAGTGTCTGTGATCTGCAGCCCGAACTGCTTTGCTATGTCATACGCCAGCCCGGTCGCTCCCATCTTGGGGATCGATTTTCCACCCGTTGCAAGCACCAGATTTGTACAGGTCAGGCTGTGGCGCTTCCCTTCGCGGTCTACTTCCAGAAAGAATCCGGCCTCGGTCTTGCGCAGATCCTTTAATTCGGTCCGAACCCAAAGGTCGGCCCCGACGCGCTCCATTTCGGTCTGAAGCATTTGAATGATCTGCTTGGAAGATCCGTCGCAGAAAAGCTGCCCCAGCGTTTTCTCATGCCACGCGATGCCGTGGCGCCCGACCAAATCCACAAAGTCCCACTGCGTATATCGCGCCAGTGCGGATTTGCAGAAATGCGGATTCTGAGACAGAAAGTTACTCGGTCCTGCATACATATTGGTGAAGTTGCAGCGACCTCCGCCAGAGATGCGGATTTTTTCCCCCGGAGCCTTTGCATGATCGATCACCAGCACCCGACCGCCGCAGTGGGCGGCGCACATCATACCGGCTGCGCCGGCGCCAAGGATGATCGTGTCATAGGTCATGCGCAGCGCATGGCTTGAATTGGCCGGGATAGCAAGTGGAAGCGAATTTGAATTCCGAGCGCAAGTTCAAGGAAAGCGTGGTGTGTGTGGTAAACTTTTTCCCACAAGGAAACTCAATCTTGTCCATTGCAAAGGAGGGCGACCACATGATCATGCGCGTTTTCCAAGTCACAGTTCGGCCGGGTAAAGAGGCTGAATTCTCAGAGTTTTTTCATGGTACGGCTATTCCGTTGATGCAGAATACCGAGGGTATAGTTCAAGTTTTGCCAGGGGCTGCACGGGCCGAAACGCCGCGAGAGTTCAGTTTTGTCATGATTTGGAGCAGTTTAGACGCGCTGAAGGCTTTTGTCGGCGAAGATTATCAAAACCCGCACATAGATCCGGCCGAAGCGGAATTGGTCGAATCCCGAACGATCAAGCACTACGATTTTGTTGCCTGACCGAGTCAAAACTTCGTGGGTGGCTCCCGAAGCTTAATTCGTTGGCTTTAATGAACCAATTTCCGCCGGAGCCCCGTCATTCTGCTAGCCCAAACGTTAAAATCCCTGTAGAGTCTCAATCAGACCCCGAAAACGGGGCGTTAACGAGGCAGATAGTGGCGGTATCTCATGACTGAGATGGTGTATGGCGCGGTCCAAGACCAGCGCGGCGAACCGATTCTTCCAAAGTGGTGGCGAACGATTGATCGCTGGACGATGTCCTGCGTGCTGATCCTGTTTGTCATCGGGCTGTTACTTGGTTTGGCCTCATCACCACCTCTGGCAGGCCGCAACGGATTTGATCCGTTTCACTACGTCGAGCGTCAGGCGTTGTTTGGCGGACTCGCGCTGATTGCGATGCTGTTGACCTCGATGATGTCTCCGACGCTTGTGCGGCGTCTGGCGGTTCTGGGCTTTTTGAGTGCATTTGTTGCGCTGGCCTTTCTACCGGTCTTTGGAACAGATTTCGGTAAGGGCGCGGTACGTTGGTATTCGCTTGGATTTGCCTCTCTGCAGCCTTCTGAATTCTTGAAGCCGGGCTTTATCGTCGTGGCCGCTTGGTTGCTTGCGGCGTCGCAGGAAATCAATGGCCCTCCGGGTCGGTTGTGGTCATTCGCTCTGTGTATGGCGATCGTTGCGATGCTGGTGTTGCAGCCCGATTTCGGTCAGGCCTGCTTGATCCTGTTCGGCTGGGGCGTGATGTACTTTGTTGCCGGTGCTCCGATGTTGCTTTTGGTTGGCATGGCCGGCGCTGTCGTGCTGGGCGGCATGCTGGCCTATTCAAACTCGGAACACTTCGCACGGCGGATCGACGGTTTCCTCAACCAAGAGGTCGACCCGACAACACAGATTGGCTACGCCACTAACGCAATCCGCGAGGGCGGATTGTTTGGTGTCGGCGTGGGTGAGGGCCAGGTGAAATGGTCTCTGCCTGATGCGCATACGGATTTCATTATCGCAGTAGCGGCTGAGGAATACGGCCTGATCCTGGTTCTGATTATCATCGCTCTTTATTCGTTGATCGTTGTACGCTCACTGCTGCGTTTGATGCGCGAGCGTGATATGTTTATTCGGCTGGCCGGAACTGGTCTGGCTTGTATGTTTGGCGTGCAAGCGATGATCAACATGGGTGTCGCTGTACGCCTGCTGCCCGCCAAGGGGATGACGCTGCCGTTTGTAAGCTACGGCGGCTCGTCGCTGATTGCCGGCGGTATCGCCGTTGGCATGTTGCTGGCCTTTACCCGGACCCGTCCACAGGGCGAGCTTGGCGATATTCTGCGCGGACGAGGCTAATGAGCACACCATACCTTCTGATCGCGGCTGGCGGCACTGGGGGGCATATGTTCCCGGCGCAGGCACTGGCCGAGGCAATGCTGGAAAAAGGTTGGCGCGTACGGCTGTCTACTGATCCGCGCGGTGCTCGCTACACAAGTGGCTTCCCGCATTCGACCGAGATCGTTGAGGCGTCCTCGGCGACCTTCGCCCGTGGTGGTTTGGCTGCCAAGGCGATGGTCGGTCCAAAGATCGCCGTTGGCGTGACGGGCATGGCCGTGCAGATGATGCGCGATCGGCCCGATGTCGTGGTGGGTTTCGGGGGCTATCCGTCGATCCCTGCACTTGGCGCGGCGACCATGCTAAAGATCCCGCGGATGATCCACGAGCAAAATGGCATTCTGGGTCGTGTTAATCAGCTGTTTGCGACCAGGGTTTCTCATGTCGCGTGCGGTGTCTGGCCGACCGATCTGCCTGAAGGTGCAAATGGCATACATACTGGTAATCCAGTTCGTGCCGCAGTGTTGGACAGAGCAGCGGCAGGGTATATCCCCCCCGGCGATTACCCAATGTCCATCTTGGTGATGGGCGGGTCACAGGGTGCGCGTATTCTGAGTGATGTGGTGCCCGCTGCAATTGCCGCTTTGCCCGATGAGCTTCGCGACCATATCCGTGTAGCCCATCAGGCGCGCGATGAGGATGGTGAGCGGGTCACAGCGTTTTACGCCGAACACAGCATCCGAGCCGAGGTGAAACCGTTTTTTCAGGACGTTCCTCGTCGCATGTCCGACGCTCAACTGGTGATTAGCCGCTCTGGGGCGTCAAGTGTCGCAGATATCTCGGTTATCGGCCGGCCTTCGGTCCTTGTTCCGTTTGCCGCCGCCGCCGGAGATCACCAAACCGCAAACGCACGCGGATTGGTTCAAGCGGGTGGGGCAATTATGATTCCCGAAAACGCCCTTGACGTTTCGTCGCTGACCGAGCAAATCACCGCAGTTCTGACAAACCCCGAAGCCGCGCAAAAGATGGCCCATGCCGCCCTCTCGACTGGTGCGCCGGACGCGACCGAGCGTTTGGTTCATCTCGTCGAACAGTTGGCGCAGAAGGAGACCGCATGAATCCAGCAACCAAACTGCCGCAAGATGTAGGGCCGATCCATTTTGTTGGGATCGGCGGGATCGGGATGTCAGGGATTGCAGAGGTACTGCTGAACTTGGGTTACCGGGTGCAGGGGTCGGATCTTAAGACCTCGAAGATCACTGATCGTCTGGCGAGTTTGGGGGCTGAGATTTTTGTCGGCCAAAGGGCTGAAAATCTTAAAAACGCAGCCGTGGTGGTTGTGTCGACTGCGATCAAACCCGGCAACCCTGAGCTGGACGAGGCGCGTGCGCAGGGTCTGCCAGTAGTCCGTCGTGCCGACATGTTGGCCGAGTTGATGCGCCTGCGCTCTAACATTGCTATTGCGGGTACACACGGCAAAACCACAACGACCACAATGATGGCTGAGTTGATGGTCGCGGGGGACTTTGACCCGACCGTTATCAACGGAGGTATCATCCACGCCTACGGCTCGAACGCTCGGATGGGGCAGGGCGAATGGATGGTTGTTGAGGCCGATGAGTCTGACGGTTCGTTCAACCGTTTGCCGGCCACTATTGCAATTGTCACCAATATCGACCCCGAGCATATGGAGCACTGGGGCGACTTTGATCAGCTGCGTGATGGGTTCTACGAATTTGTATCAAACTTGCCATTCTATGGCTTGGCAGTTTGCTGCACTGACCATGCCGAAGTGCAAACACTGGTGGGGCGCATCACGGATCGCCGTGTGCGCACCTATGGGTTTAACGCTCAGGCCGATGTGCGGGCGGTCAACCTGACCTACAAGGCTGGCGTGGCGCATTTTGATATCCACCTGCAATACGAAGATACGGTGATCGAGGGTTGCACTCTGCCGATGCCCGGTGACCACAACGTTTCGAATGCACTTTCCGCCGTAGCTGTGGCGCGCCATCTTGGCATGAAAGCTTCAGAAATTCGGAATGCACTGGCTAATTTTGGTGGTGTCAACCGTCGCTTTACCAAGGTCGGTGAGGTCGATGGCGTTACAATCATCGACGACTATGGGCACCACCCGGTTGAAATCAACGCGGTGCTAAAGGCGGCCCGGCAGGCGACTGACGGTCGCGTCATCGCTGTTCATCAGCCCCACCGCTATTCCCGGTTGTCAAATCTGTTTGACGACTTCTGCACCTGCTTCAACGATGCCGACGTGGTTGCAATTGCAGATATTTTCGCGGCCGGAGAAGACCCGATCGAAGGTGCCTCTCGCGACGATCTGGTGCAGGGCCTGATCCGTCACGGTCACCGCCACGCCCGCGCTTTGCTGGATGAAAGTGATCTGGAGCGTCTGGTTCGAGAGCAGGCCCGTCCTGGTGACATGGTTGTCTGTCTTGGGGCTGGTACGATCAGCGCCTGGGCCAATGGGTTGCCAGAACGGCTGCGGCAAAAGCAAGCCGTTTGACGCGATGGACTTTGCTATCACGCAACTTTAAAGTGTGACATCGCAGATTTAGAACCATGTCCTCGGAGGGGCAATCGATGTACTCGGTGCTTTTCGCAGCCTTATGGGTGGTAGCCGCGACGATTGTCGCCATGTTGCCCATGCGCCTGCAGTTTGTCCCCGGGGTTACGCTGTTCGTTTCGGCCCCTGCGCTGATCGTCTGGCTGGGTTATGACTTCGGCTGGATCTTCGCAGTGCTGGGGTTTGCTGCCTTTTTATCTATGTTTCGCAATGTATTGCGTTTTTATTGGCGTCGCTGGACTGGGGGAGAGGTCGAAGAATGAACTGGTCAATCGCTCTCGCCGCGCTCTGGGGCATCTCCGCTAATGTACTAGCGATGATCCCGAGCAAAGACCATCATTGGACTCGGGCCTATATCCTGATCGCAGTGGGCATCCCGATTTTGGGTTATGTCACTTTGCAAAACGGCCCATGGGTCGGGTTGCTTGTACTGGCGATGGGTATGTCGGTTCTGCGTTGGCCGGTGATTTACCTGGGACGGTGGTTGCGAAAGATGATTGGCGCGACGCCTTGACGCTTACAGCTTGCGCTAACCGATCAAATCCGCGATTTACCGGGCATGATCTCTCTTCCTACGCCACGCGGCAAGCTGTCTGAAAACCGATCCTTGAATGAACTGACCTGGCTGCGGGTCGGAGGGCCTGCTGATTATCTGTTCCAGCCGGCCGATACGGAAGACCTGCAGAATTTTCTGCGCGAGTTGCCTGCGGATGTACCCATTTTTCCGATGGGTGTTGGTTCAAATTTGATCATTCGCGATGGTGGCCTGAGGGCCGTGGTGATCCGGCTGGGACGCGGGTTCAACGGCATTTCGGTTGAGGGCAATACCGTCACGGCAGGTGCTGCCGCACTCGACGCGCATGTGGCGCGCAAGGCGGCGGATGCAGGCGTGGATCTGACATTTCTAAGAACCATCCCCGGTTCGATTGGTGGTGCTGTGCGTATGAATGCGGGCTGCTATGGCAGTTACACCGCGGATGTATTGCGCAAGGCGACCATTGTTACGCGGCAGGGGGAGGTCGTGGATCTAGGGCCGGAAGACCTGAACTTCCGCTATCGCCAATCCGACCTGCCCGAAGGTGCAGTGCTGATTTCAGCCACGCTCGAAGGCCCTTCGGGAAATCCGGAGGAGTTGCACGCCCATATGACAGCTCAGCTGCAGAAGCGGGACGAAACCCAGCCGACCAAAGACCGCAGTGCCGGGTCAACTTTCCGCAACCCTGCTGGGTTTTCTTCGACCGGTAGGGCGGATGACGTGCATGACCTAAAGGCGTGGAAGGTGATCGATGACGCCGGGATGCGCGGTGCGACCAAGGGCGGCGCGCAGATGAGTCCAAAGCACTCGAATTTCCTGATCAACACCGGTACCGCCACTGCCTCAGACCTCGAGGGTTTGGGTGAAGAGGTGCGAAAAAAGGTTTACGAAACAAGCGGCATCACGCTAGAGTGGGAAATCATGCGGGTCGGTGATCCGCTGAAAGAATAAAGCCCCAACCGTCAGACCATAACAGGCAAATTCAGGCGACGGATCAAAGGCATAAACGCAGTACGGACCACTACATAAGGTCCGGGGACATTGAGGCGCACGTTGGGTATGTCGAGCAGGACAAACCCCAAAGTGGCGGTATTGATGGGTGGCCCCTCGGCGGAACGCGAGGTGTCTCTCAGCTCTGGGCGCGAATGCGCAGCCGCCCTACGGGGAGAAGGCTTTGAAGTGGTTGAGCTGGACGCAGGTCCCGACCTCTACGCGCGCCTTTTGGACATCAAGCCAGATGTGGTTTTCAACGCCCTGCATGGCCGCTGGGGCGAAGACGGCTGTGTGCAGGGTCTGCTGGAGTGGATGCGGATTCCCTATACGCATTCAGGCGTACTGGCGTCGGCCCTGGCAATGGACAAGCAGCGCAGCAAAGAGGTTTTTCAGGCCGAGGGTCTGCCGATCGTCCCCAGTGTGATTGTACCCAAGGTCGAAGTGGTCGAAGTCCACGTGATGGAACCGCCATACGTGGCTAAGCCTAATAACGAGGGCTCCAGCGTTGGCATCTATATAGTCCATGAAGGCTCTAACGGTCCGCCGCAATTGTCGGATGAAATGCCTGAGCACGTGATGGTGGAGAAGTACATTGCCGGTCGCGAGCTAACGACGACCGTGATGGGGGATCGTGCCCTGACCGTGACCGAGATCATGACAGATGGCGGCTGGTACGATTACGACGCCAAATACAAGCCCGGCGGGTCATGGCATGTCCTGCCTGCAGAAGTACCGCAGGACATCTTGGATCGCTGTATGGATTACGCACTGCGCGCTCATAACGCTTTGGGCTGCCGGGGAGTAAGTCGCACAGACTTTCGCTGGGATGATAACAAGGGTGCCGACGGGTTGTTTTTGCTCGAGACCAACACTCAGCCGGGCATGACGCCGACCTCTCTGGTTCCAGAGCAGGCCGAACACCTGGGGATGACTTTTGGTCAGCTCTGCGCATGGATGGTGGAGGACGCATCATGCGACCGTTGACAGCCACCCGAGCTCCGACAATTCACCGATCCAAGCCTCTCGCTGGTCCGGACGCTGATTTCGCGTCCGGTGATCGTCACGAGGTGGAGCCAAAGCTGCGTCTGCGTGGTGCAAGCCTGTTCGGGCGCAAATCTCAACGGTTCGACCCGGCTCCGTCCCGTTTGAGCTATCGCTTGCAACGTTGGATGCTAACGCCCGGAGTGCGCCGCGGCCTCAAGGTCGGCGTGCCAATACTCGCGGTTTGCACGGTTGTGGGCCTCTATTTCAGTTCCGAAGGAAGGCGCGAGGCTGTTGTCGCCTATGTCAATGACATCAAGACATCGATCCAACAGCGCCCTGAATTCATGGTCAACCTCATGGCAATCGACGGAGCGGGAACCAACCTGTCCGAAGATATTCGCGAGGTCGTTCCTTTGGATTTCCCGATGAGTTCCTGGGATTTAGATGTTGAGCAGATCCGCGAAACGATAACCGGACTAAACCCGGTGAAATCAGCAACCGTGCGTGTTCGACCGGGCGGAGTGTTGCAAGTCGATGTGGTCGAGCGTCAGCCGGTTATTGTCTGGCGGACACGAGGCGGGATTGAGCTGCTGGATGAAACGGGTGCACATGTTGCGCGCATCCTTTCGCGTAAGGATCACTCTGACTTGCCACTCATTGCAGGGAAGGGCGCAGACGCTCATGTGGGCGAAGCGCTGCAGCTTATGGCAACCGCACGCAGCCTGGGAACCCGTGTTCGCGGTTTGGTGCGTATTGGAGAGCGGCGCTGGGATCTGGTTCTGGATCGTGGTCAGCGCATCATGTTGCCAACCGAGCGCCCTGTGCGTGCGTTGGAGCGTGTGCTGGCCGTGAACGAGGTGCAGGACCTTCTAGATCGCGATGTTGCGGTCGTAGATATGCGCCTTGGGCAACGTCCGACAATAAGAATGACCAAAGCCGCCAGCGAAGACTGGTGGAATACAAAAGTGACAGTGGGTAACGGGCAGTAACGACAATGATGACCGATCTTTATCAGTCCCAACGAGCCATGCGGCAAATGCGCAGACAGGCGATGCAACGTGGTGTTGTTGCCATTCTGGATGTGGGCAGTTCCAAGATTGCCTGCCTTGTCCTGCGTTTCGACGGGACGGGTCGGCTGAGTGAGGATAACAGCATCGGTTCACTGGCCGGTCAGACCGGTTTTCGTGTCATAGGCGCCGCGACCACGCGGTCGCGTGGAGTGCAATTTGGCGAAGTCACCGCCATGCAGGAGACCGAGCGCGCAATCCGCACTGCCTTGCAGGCGGCTCAGAAAATGGCCGACATCCGTGTTGATCACGTGATCGCCTGTTTCTCCGGCGCAAACCCGCGTTCTTATGGTTTGGATGCGCAGGTGGATCTGGAAGGGCAGGTTGTGTCCGAGGCTGAGGTTGGCCGTGTCCTGAACGCATGTGATGTGCCGGATTACGGGGCAGGGCGTGAGGTATTGCACGCGCAGCCGGTGAATTTCGCACTGGACAACCGCTCAGGCCTGATCGACCCGCGTGGGCAGATGGGGCAGTCGCTGGCTGTCGATATGCATATGCTGACCGTCGATGCGATTGCGATTCAGAATATCGTCCGCTGCATTAAGCGTTGTGATCTGGAGCTAGCGGGTATTGCGAACTCGGCTTACGTGTCCGGTATCTCAGCTCTGGTCGAGGACGAGCAGGAGCTAGGTGCTGCTTGCATCGATATGGGTGGTGGTACGACCAGCGTGTCGATCTTCATGAAGAAACACATGATTTATGCCGATTGTGTTCGCATGGGTGGGGATCACGTGACTGCCGATATCTCAATGGGATTGGGTGTTCCCGCGGCGGTTGCCGAGCGGATTAAGACCTTCAACGGCGGCGTTCACGCAACCGGCGCGGATGATCGGGATCTAATCGATATTGGTGGGGACACTGGCGATTGGGAACATGATCGCCGTACCGTCAGCCGGGCCGAACTCATCGGCATCATGCGGCCACGCGTTGAGGAAATCCTCGAAGAAGTCCGCGTTCGTCTTGATGCCGCCGGGTTCGAGCATATGCCGAGTCAGCAGATCGTACTGACTGGTGGCGGAAGTCAGATCATGGGGCTAGATGGCCTGGCGACGCGTATTCTTGGCCAACGCGTTCGCCTTGGGCGACCGCTCCGTGTTCACGGTCTGCCGCAGTCGGCGACAGGGCCGGGATTCTCGTCCGCCGTCGGGCTCAGTCTTTTCGCGGCACATCCGCAAGATGAATGGTGGGATTTTGAAATCCCGGTCGACACCTACGCCGCGCGTCCTTTCAAGCGTGCCGTTCGGTGGTTCCGTGATAATTGGTAAGACAATCGCGGCCGCGGCGTTGATCGCTCTGGCCCCGTTTGCTGTTCATTCTCAGACGCGTATTTCGCCTGAGGCCTTCCTGACCGCGGTCCAGGGTAAAACAGTCATGTTCTACGATTACCCCAGCGGTATTCTCGTAGGCACCGAGGAGTTCCTCAGCCCTTCGCTCTCGGTTTGGAGGATGGAAGGGCGTGGTTGCGTTTACGGCCAGATCACTACTCCGGATGGCCAAATCTGTTTTCTGTATGACGATGATGCTGATGGAATACCGGTGTGCTGGTGGCCTTTTCAGCACGAAGGTCGCCTAATGGTGCGTCTAGCAACGTTTTCAACGAGCGCAATCCAGGAAGCACGCAACTTCAGCGATGAAGCTTTGAATTGTCCAAGTACCCCGATTGGCTAAAGAAATGGCTTGCAGCCGGGGTGGTTATCCATCAAGATATCCACAAGGCCCACTAGAGGCCTGCGGCAGGACCTGAGCAGTTTTCCGCATTCTGACAAATGACGAATCTGTACGTGATAACTGTGTCCCTCCGCGGTGCGCTTGTCGCTTGTTTTGTGGTGCGTTGAGTTTTTTCCGCAACATCTGGCAAACAATACGAAATGCCGCCGGCGATCGCCTTATTTCCTCCATATTTTGTAGTTTCGCGCGATTTTTGGCGTGACGTTTGTCGTTTCGAACGGTAGGATTGTAAGAGGATAGGTAAGAAAAACACCGCTTTGGCGGGTAAATAAAACAGGCGGACAGAGCATGACATTGAATCTTTCGATGCCCGGGCACGACGAACTGAAGCCTCGGATTACAGTATTTGGCGTTGGTGGTGCAGGCGGCAACGCTGTCAACAACATGATCGAAAAACAGTTGGACGGCGTTGATTTCGTAGTCGCCAACACTGATGCGCAAGCATTGCAACAGAGCCAGTCTTCGGCGCGTGTGCAGCTGGGCGTTAAGGTTACAGAAGGCCTGGGTGCAGGGGCCCGCCCCACCGTAGGTGCCGCTGCAGCCGAAGAAAGCATCGAGCAGATTGTTGATCACCTCGCGGGCGCGCACATGTGCTTTATTACAGCAGGCATGGGTGGTGGCACCGGAACTGGTGCGGCTCCGATCATCGCGCAAGCTGCACGTGAACTGGGTGTTCTGACCGTAGGTGTCGTGACCAAGCCGTTTCAGTTCGAAGGCGCTAAGCGTATGCGTCAGGCCGAAGACGGCGTTGAGATGCTGCAAAAGGTCGTCGACACGCTGATCATCATTCCGAACCAAAACCTGTTCCGTCTGGCCAACGAAAAGACCACCTTCACCGAGGCGTTCTCGATGGCGGACGACGTTCTGTATCAGGGCGTTAAGGGTGTGACTGACCTGATGGTCCGTCCGGGCCTGATCAACCTGGACTTTGCCGACGTTCGCGCCGTGATGGACGAGATGGGCAAAGCAATGATGGGTACCGGTGAAGCTACTGGTGAGGATCGCGCGGTTCAGGCGGCTGAGAAGGCGATTGCCAACCCGCTGCTGGACGAAATCAGCCTCAAGGGCGCCAAGGGTGTGCTGATCAACATCACCGGTTCGCACGACCTGACCTTGTTCGAGCTGGACGAGGCTGCGAACCGTATTCGTGAAGAAGTGGACCCCGAGGCGAACATCATCGTTGGTTCGACTCTGGACACCGCGATGGAAGGCGGTATGCGCGTATCGGTTGTGGCCACAGGTATCGACGCCAGCGAAAAGAGCGAAGAAGTACCGGTTGCTCGCCGCTCGATGTCTGCACCGCTGACACGCACCGTTTCGGCAGAAGAGCCGCTGCAGGAAGAGACCCCCGCTGTAGCAGCAGAAGTCGCAGAGCCGGCGCCGCAGGCCGAAGTGAACCGTGAACCTTCCCTGTTCGAAACGACAGAAGAGCCAGCGCAGCCGCAGTTCCAGCCCCGCGTTGAGCAAGATGACGATGGCTTGCCGCCCCCAGCGTACCAGCCTCGCGTTGCTGAGTTTGAGCCGACCCCCGAACCGGTTGAGCCAGCACCTGAGAGCTTCGTCGCACCGCATCCGCAGCCTGCTGCGGGCACGCCGTCGCCTGAAGCCCTGCAACGTTTGCAAGCCGCTGTGCAAAACGTACCGGCATCGGAGCGTAACCCATCCATGGCTCGCAGCGCAGCACCGCAGCCAACACCGGTGCAGCAAGCTCCGTCACACCAAGCCGACGCTCAAGATCGGCCCCGGTTTGGCTTTAATCGGCTGATTGACCGGATGACTGGACACGCGGCAGATACACCGGCTCAGCCAGTGCGTCAGCAGCCTCCAGTGCGCCAAGCTGACGCTACGGCACCTGCACATGAAGAGGCTGACCCCGAGCAGGATCGGATCGAAATTCCCGCCTTCCTGCGCCGTCAAGCCAACTGATCGCGGTAACAAATTAGCTTTAAGGGGTCGCCGTCTGGCGGCCCTTTTCTTTTTAAAATTAGGGTTTTAACGGGGTGTAAGCAGGGTTTTGCCGATCTGTTACATAGATGTTTCATTCAGTTACAAAGAGTGAGTTGAGCCTTGATCCTTGCTTCCTTAACTGAATGTCCAACACGGACCGATAAGGCCGGACACCACTCACCGAGGTTCACCTTGCAACATACGCTCAAATCTTCGATCACGTTTACCGGCGTCGGACTGCACGGCGGAAAGCCAGCTACGATGGTTCTGAAACCGGCCGCGGCCGGACATGGCATCTGGTTCAAACGGACGGATATTGAGCTGGGCAACGCGCTCATCCCTGCCATCTATGACGTGGTGGAGCGGACTCCGCTGTGCACGCGGTTGGTGAATGACGCTGGTGTGTCTGTTTCAACCGTCGAGCATATCATGGCCGCCCTTGCAGGGTGCGGTGTTCACAACGCCCTGATTGAAATTGATGGACCCGAGGTCCCGATTATGGATGGGTCTTCGATCGATTTCGTGCGTGGCATCGTTGCAAAAGGTGTGCGCCGTCAGGCTAGCCCGGTTCTGGCGTTCGAGGTGTTGAAGCCTGTGACTGCTGCACGTGAGGGCGCAACGGCGTCGATCGCTCCTGCGGATGGGCTGATTATCGACTTCCATATTGATTTCGAGGACGGCGCCATCGGCAGCCAGACCAAGACGCTCGATATGCGTAATGGTTCGTTTGCACGTGAACTCAGCGATTGCCGTACTTTCTGCCGGCGCACTGATGTAGAAGCCATGCGCGAAAACGGCTTGGCTCTGGGTGGCACACTTGAAAACGCGGTAGTGGTTCAAGGCGACGAAGTATTGACTCCGGGTGGTTTCCGCCACGCGGATGAGGCTGTACGTCACAAGATGCTAGATGCTCTTGGCGACTTGTACTTGGCCGGAGGTCCGATTCTGGGCCGCTTTACTGGCGACAAGTCGGGTCACGCGATGACCAATACACTGCTGCGTAAGCTGTTCGAGACACCTGGCGCGGTTCGTCCGATCCTTTGCACGCCTGAACAGGCTGCGCGTTTGCCGGGTCAGGGCTTGGTCTGGGACGAAATCCCAGAAGTGGCGTGATTAGATCAACTCTGTAGACAATTCCGCCAACGGACCTACTAAGGCGTTTTGCACCGGAATTATATGTGCTAAACCAAAGCCCAATCCGGGGCTTGCCTCGATAAGCAATACGACAAGGATAGGCGGAATGGTTGGCACCAAAGCGGCAGTCAGATTCGCGAGCGCGATTCTTCTGGCAGCAGTTTTGACGGCATGCGACAGCAAAGGCGCAGACCGCGATCAGAACCTCGAAGGGTTCACTCCAGAACAGATCTTCACGCGTGGAGAGTATGAGCTGTCTCAGAACCGCTCGGATGATGCTGCGTGGTATTTTGGCGAAGTAGAGCGCCTGTATCCATATTCCGACTGGGCCAAGCGCGCACTGATCATGCAAGCGTTCTCTTTCCATGCGGATAAGAACTACGAAGAAAGCCGGGCATCAGCACAGCGGTATATCGACTTTTACCCCACTGACGAAGACGCGGCGTATGCGCAGTATCTACTGGCTCTCAGCTACTATGACCAGATTGACGAAGTTGGACGCGATCAGGGGCTGACCTTCCAAGCTCTGCAATCTCTGCGTACCGTGATCGAAGTGTACCCCGACAGCGAATACGCCACATCTGCTGTATTGAAGTTCGACCTGGCCTTCGACCATCTGGCTGGGAAAGAGATGGAAATTGGGCGCTATTACTTGCGCCAGGATCATTACACAGCGGCCATAAACCGGTTCCGCGTCGTGGTCGAGGATTTCCAGACAACCACCCACACTGCCGAAGCTCTCTATCGTTTGATCGAGGCCTATCTATCGCTGGGTTTGGTGGATGAAGCTCAGTCAGCCGGTGCTATTCTGGGTTATAACTATCAGTCGTCCGAGTGGTATGACGCAGGTTACAAACTGCTGACTTCGCGCGGGTTGGAGCTGAAGAGCCGCGGCAACAACTGGCTCAGCCAGATCTACCGCCAGACGATCAAAGGTGAGTGGTTGTAATCGCCATGACTAATGGGGTGGGACGCTAAGACCCGATGCTGCGCGCCCTCGATATCCGCGACATGCTGATCATTGACCGGTTGGAACTGACGTTTCAGCCGGGCCTTAACGCTTTGACCGGAGAAACCGGTGCGGGGAAATCGATCCTTTTGGATTCTCTGGGGTTCGTTCTGGGATGGCGTGGCCGGGCCGAATTGGTTCGTCAGGGCGCCGCACAGGGTGAGGTTGTGGCCGAGTTCGAGCTTGGGCCAGACCATCCAGCACATGCAATTTTGGCCGAAGCTGGTTTGCCTGGTGGTGAAGAACTGATCCTGCGCCGCGTCAACACCTCTGAGGGGCGCAAAACCGCTTGGGTCAATGATCGTCGCTGTTCGGGTGAGGTGTTACGTGCACTGTCCGAAACACTGATTGAATTACATGGCCAGCATGATGACCGGGGGTTGCTGAACCCACGTGGGCACCGGACGATGCTGGATGACTATGCCGGGGCAGGGAACCATCTTGCAACCGTGCGCGCTGCATGGACGGACATGTCCCGCGTGCGCAAGGCTTTGGCCGAGACCGAAGCGTCGCTCGCCGCGATGCGTGCCGAAGAAGAATTCCTCCGCCATGCGGTCGCCGAGCTGGATAAGCTGGACCCGCAGCCCGGTGAGGACGCCGAATTAGACGCTCGGCGGCGTATGATGCAGGGCGCCGAACGCATTCGCGACGATGTCGCAAGAGCTTTTGACCTTCTTGGAGGAGACGGGGCCGAGGGCGCTATGTCCGATTCAGTTCGCTGGCTGGAAGGTGTTTCGGATAACGCTGGCGGACAGCTAGAAGAACCTATCGCGGCGCTAGGCCGTGCTCTGATTGAGTTGGGCGAGGCTCAAGACGGTGTAAATGCGTGTCTTCAGGCGCTGGATTTCAATCCGGCGGAACTTGAAGCCGCCGAAGAGCGCTTGTTCGCAATTCGCGCACTGGCACGTAAGCACGACGTGGCTCCGGACGATCTTGGGTCTTTTGCGGACACTTTGCGTGATCGGTTGAATCGATTGGATGCGGGGGACGCCGATCTGGCTGATCAACGCGCCGCGGTTGAGGCTGCTCAAGTTGCTTACGATAAGGCTGCCGCTGATCTTAGTGCAGCGCGCCGGCAAGCTGCAGGACAGTTGGATGCCGCGGTAATGACTGAACTCGCGCCCCTAAAGATGGAGCGCGCTGTGTTTCAAACCGAAATCACTGCCGCCGATCCTGGCCCCGAGGGTGTCGACGCCGTTGCCTTCACTGTTGCCACTAACCCTGGTGCGCCCTCTGGCCCGTTGAATAAAATCGCTTCGGGCGGAGAACTCAGCCGTTTCCTGCTGGCACTAAAAGTTTGCCTGACTGGTGATGACAGTGCGCGCACCATGATCTTTGATGAAATTGATCGGGGTGTCGGCGGAGCGACGGCAGATGCGGTCGGGCGGCGTTTGGCGTCACTGGCCCACGGCGGTCAGGTGCTGGTCGTGACGCACTCTCCGCAGGTGGCTGCTCGTGCAGCTCATCATTGGAGAGTTCAGAAACAAGTAACTGACGGACAGACCCTGTCGACAGTCATACCTCTGGCCGACCCTGACCGAGTAGACGAAATTGCCCGAATGGTTGCAGGTGACACCATCACCGAAGAGGCCCGCGCCGCCGCGCGCGCCCTTTTGGACGCCTGAGTTAATTCTGCCGTTTTCCGTTTCCCAAACCGTCGTGATCCCACTTTTATCAGGACGCTCCGTGGCTTACTAAGGGTTATGTATTGATCCCCGAGGGCCAATGACCCAATCAACCCGCACCGTCTTGCGCAAGCAATTCAATCAAGCTCTGGCCGCCACGAAAGACGCGTGGGGCGTGATGCGACGGCGCGGGCCCAGCCAGATTCAGTTCTGGTTCATCGCGCTGGCTATCGGGGTTGCGGCAGGCTTCATGGCGTTGGGCTTTCGAAAAGGCATCCGCGCCCTACAAGCCTATGTCTACGACACCGAAGATATCCTGCTGTTGCACAGCCACGCTGAGAAGCTGCCTTGGTTCCTGATCCTTATTACCCCGATTGTCGGAGGGTTGGTCGTTGGGATCATCCTGCACAATTTCACCGATGACGGACGGGTGCGTTCTGTCGCCGATGTGATCGAAGGCGCAGCTGTAACAGACGGCAGAGTAGAAACCAAAGCAGGTATTGCATCGTTCTTTGCCTCTCTGATCACCCTCAGCACAGGCGGTTCGACGGGCCGGGAAGGTCCGGTCGTGCATATGGCAGGGGTAATCTCGACCTGGGTTAGCAACAGAATTCATGCTGACGGCATCACGGGGCGGGATCTATTGGGATGTGCGGTCGCCGCGGCCGTTTCCGCCAGCTTTAACTCTCCGATTGCTGGTGCCTTGTTCGCGCTTGAGGTTGTTTTGCGCCACTTTGCGGTGCACGCGTTTGCACCCATTGTTATCGCCTCGGTCGCTGGAACAGTGATCAACCGGCTGGAATACGGGGATGTGACCGAATTCGTTTTGGAAACCCCGGGTTCGCTTCAATTCTATGTGGAACTACCTGCCTTCCTTATCTTGGGGCTGATCTGCGGTTTGGTCTCGTTGCTACTGATGCGCTCGATCTTCTTTGCTGAGGATATCGGTAGCCATATCCAAAGCCGTCTTTCGTTACCGCGGTGGCTGCGTCCGGCGGTCTCTGGGGCAATGCTTGGCCTTTTGGCAATCTGGTTTCCGCACATTATCGGCGTTGGTTATGAAACGACGATCCGTGCGTTGGCCGGTGACCTGACATTGACCGTGGCCATTCTGTTTGCGGTGATTAAAACCGTTGCGCTTGCGATCACTATGGGCGGGCGTATGGGCGGTGGCGTTTTTTCTCCGTCGCTTATGATCGGCGCACTGACCGGGCTCGCCTTTGGCTACATCGCAACTGGACTGCTGCCGGATGTATCGGGAACGCACACATTGTACGCCTTCGCAGGGATGGGGGCTGTGGCCGCAGCAGTGCTAGGGGCTCCGATTTCAACAACGATGATCGTCTTTGAACTGACCGGGGATTGGCAGATCGGTCTGGCGGTTATGGTGTCC
Organism: Ruegeria sp. BE9; assembly: GCF_056538765.1. Taxonomy (NCBI): domain Bacteria; kingdom Pseudomonadati; phylum Pseudomonadota; class Alphaproteobacteria; order Rhodobacterales; family Roseobacteraceae; genus Ruegeria; species Ruegeria sp. BE9. The sequence goes on from NZ_JBQFTS010000002.1 coordinate 646,411, forward strand.
GTTTCGATGTCCACAGCTCTGGCATCGCGCCTTGTGGATCGATCCTTCTTCTTGACGCAGTTAGAGCGGCGCGACGTGCATCTGGCAGCAGGGCCGCAGGCCTACTTGCTTGCGATGCTGCGAGCTGGGGCTGTGATGCGGCCGATCGGCGATGAGCGATCAATCAGCAAAAATGAGGCCCAGGAACTTATTGAACAAGGCCTCTGCGTTCAGGCCAGCGCCACGCTTGAAGCGGCAATGCCATTCTTTGACCGGGTCGATATCCCCTGCATTCCGGTGGTGGTCGTGGATGAAGATGGAACAGAAAAGCCAGTCGGTGCGCTGTATCATATCGATGCACTCAAGGCATATAACCGCGCGTTGGCGGCTACGGCTGCCGAAGAACACTCTTAACCCGGGTAAACGGTGGCGGCATCTCCCATGTAATTGTCCCACGCGAACCAATAAGAGATGTGTCCTGCGACCCGTGGTAGGCGTGTCCCGCTTGGGCCCACCAGTGCTTCCTCGGTTACCGTCCATTTCAGACCGGCCTGGTCGACCAGCCCACCATCAGATGCGGTGAATTTGTGCGAAGACCTTTCGTAAGCTCGAACGGCTCGCTTATCTGGATTCCCGATTAGAACCAGGGGGCGATTGGCGATGGCATCGTTGATTACTCGGGTCCGACTAAAGGCATCCAGCGGCCACGCACGTGCCGCTCCAAACTGACGGATGGCAAAGACATAATCCTTTTGCTGATGTGCGGTTTGATCCACCAGTGCAGGGAACATCAGTTCGGATGAAGCAAAGTACTCACGGTAAACAACACCCGATCCATAGTTTCGTCGATGCCCTGTTTGCAGCGAAAGAACTTTGGTTTTCGGGTGCGAGGCCCTCCAACTTTGCCATGTTGTAATGACCACAGGACGTTGTTTCAGTTCGACCCCACTGCCGACCAACGGGCCGACAACCGGCTTTCCAGTGTATTGGTTCCAAAGCGAATGCGTCTCGCGGTCGAACATCAGTTTGTTTGAGCGATACAGAAACCCAGAAGAGCCAAAAACAAAGGGGCGCCTGCGTCCCGTCACCTGCGTTTCAAACAGAATGCCTGAACCGCAAAGTGTGCAATATGCCAATGCTACGGGGACGCCTCCGATCACTTCGTTGAACATTTCATGCCACCCCATAATTCGAAGCGGGTAGGCGCGTTCATCCCCGTTGATCGAAACACCAAAGACCAGATCGTCATCTTTCAGATAGTCAGCGCGCGAGGCAGGTATCAGCGATGGGTTGTCCAAAGAGGGGATGCCATCCTTGTACACACCACCCCATGTAATCTCCTCTAGCCGGATCTTCATTTTATCGCGCTGCAGGTATTCCACGCGCAGGAAATCATCGAAGTTCTCATCGATGCCTAGCAATACTTCGCGTTTGAAGGGGATCAGAGAGGGGTGGGGAACCAGCTGAGAGTTCTTTTCCTGCCACAGCATCCAATCGAACCAGTCGTTGCCTATGCTCTCTCCGGTAAGAGAGCGCATAACGTCGGCTATCTCATCGCTGCGCCGACGGCCATATCGCATGCCGGTGATCAAGGCTGGAACGACATCAGGATTGCCCCGTTGCACAAGAAACGCCATTCCTTGTTCAAACTCGGTATTGCTGCCGTACAGTGTCGTTCGTACGGCGTTCAGTACCGCGTCCTCTTGGGCCCAGAGCATTCCCGGCAGCGCTGCCCCTGCCAACATTCCTGCGAAACTACGGCGTGTGATCGACATGGCATCCTCCGGTGGTATCCATGCACAGTCTGCACGCCCATCAATTCACATGCACTCCACAGCCTCGTGAAGACGCAGAGAGCGGAGTGCATATCTCAATTTGCGGTTGCGGTTGCGGTTGGGCCGATCGTCCCGAAGCTGTCTAAAAGCTCTGTAATTGGTTGCGTTAGCTTAGAAAGGTTTTTGGGGGACAACTCTGTTGACCCAGTGACAGAGTAGGCAAAGTGGCCTCGCTTCCATTCGCAATTGAACTCAGACGAAGCCAATTGGCACAGGGTTTTATGCTCCGGTTCGTTTGGCCGCTCCGCAGCGCTCATCCGCTTGGGGAGTTTTTTCCTGTGAGGCTAAGGGGCGTTGAGGAGAGGAGGGTTAAATCTGTTCTACTTTCACCGACTCGGCCGGGTAGAACGCAACATAGCCTCTAATCTCGGCCATTGCTGAAACCGGTTCTTCGTAACTCCAGGCCGCATTTTCGGTGACTGACGACTTATTGACGATCGAAAAATGCGTTGCATCGCCTTTGTGAGGGCAGTGCGTAATCTTGTCAGTGACGTCCAGAAACGCCATCGCAATATCTGCACGGGGAAAGTAGATAACCGGTTCCAGATCACCTTCCAGCAGCTCTAGCGCGCCTGTGCTTTCGCCCAGAATTGCGCCGCCTGAACGCACTGTCCATTTGCCTTGCGCTTTGCGGATCGTTGTTTCAGTCATGTCTGCTCCTTCCCCATGTCTCGTCTGGGCCTCTCCTGTGCCCAGTATATGTAACAAAGCGATGTCAAATCGACGCCGTTGCGGCATCCAACCACAATTGAGCGTCATCGCCCAGTCTCGGTCTGATCTTTTCCGCAACGTCGCGGTGGTAAGCGTTTAGCCACGTACGCTCATCGGCGGTGAGCATATCGACCACGATCAGACGTTTATCGATAGGGACATAGGTTAGTGTGCGCCAGTTCAGCATTGCGCGCTCATCGTCGCCGCCGGGCAGAGGGGGGGCTTCTTGCACCACCAAAAGGTTTTCAATGCGGATACCAAAAGCACCTTCGCGGTAGTACCCGGGCTCGTTAGACAAAATCATACCAGGTTGCAGTGGAACGTGACTGACCTTGGACAAGCGCTGAGGGCCTTCATGCACGCTCAGATACGCACCAACGCCATGACCGACGCCATGATTGAAATCCTGTCCTGCGACCCAAAGAGGGGCTCGGGCAATGCCTTCGATGTCACGCCCTGCCAACCCTACGGGCCAGCGCAGCATCGACATGTTGATCATTCCCTTCAACACACGGGTAAAGCAGGCTTTTTCTTCGCCGCCGACATCACCAATGGCCACTGTGCGCGTAATGTCGGTAGTGCCATCCAGATATTGACCGCCACTGTCCAAGACAAGGATATGGCCATCTTCAAGACGACTGTCGGTCTCTTCTGTCACGCGGTAATGCATGATGGCGCCGTTCGCGCCTGTACCCGCGATCGTATCGAACGAGATATCCTGGAGCGCGTTGTCCTTACGTCTGTTTTCTTCCAGCCGAGTTACAACTTGCGTTTCAGTCAAGGTGCCGGGGGCTTGTGCGTCCAACCAACACAGGGTTTCGATCACGGCGACGGCATCGCGCAAGTGAGCTTCGGCGCTGCCTGCGATTTCTGCCGGGTTCTTGCAGGCTTTGGGCAGCGCGCATGGATCGCCACCATCTACCATCTTGTCTTTCAGAACATCTGCAACGGCCTGAGGCAGAGATCCCAGATCAACTTGCACCTTGCCATTTAGCTTGGAGGCGGCGTCCAGAAAATCGTCGGGGCCAAGCAACTTTACCTGATCTAGCAGGTTCGATTCCAGTCCCTTCAGTTTTTTCTCGTCCATAAAAAGTTCTACGTGACCATCGGCGTGCAAAATGGCAAACCCGTGCGCCACCGGATTGTACCCGATATCCGAGCCACGGATGTTCAACAGCCACATGATTGAATCCGGCAAGGTGATCACTGCTGCTGTGCAGTCTGCTTCGCTCAGAGCTTCCGCCAGGCGCGAGATCTTGCTGTCTGCTGTTTCACCGGCAAACTCAATAGGATGCGCTTTCACAGGATTTGCAGGAGGGGCTGGTTGATCCGGCCAAATCCGGTCTACGAGATTGTCACAACGCACCAGTTCAATTCCGCTGTCGGCAAGGTCTTTTTGGGCGGCTGAGATCTGCCCAGCGGCGTGAAGCCAAGGATCGAACCCGACCTTGCCACCATCTGGCAGCTGCTCTTTCAGCCAAGAACTCAGCCCTACCTCGGGCCATGGGACAGGCGTGTATTCCGAAGCGACCTGTGCCTTGACCTGCGTACGATATCGCCCGTCAATGAATACACCGGCTATTTGGGATAAAACGGCGCAAAAACCGGCCGACCCTGTAAAACCGGTCAGCCATGACAAACGTTCATCCCGAGGCGCGACGTATTCACCTTGGTGAGCATCGGCTCTTGGAACAAGAAATCCGTCCAGCCCTTCGCGCGCGATTTCTTCACGCAATGCAGCCAGTCGCGGCGGACCTTGTTCCGGACGCGCGGTCACTTCAAAGGACTGAAACATCACATACCTCTCTTATTCAGAGCTCTAACCCTGTTCGTCTTTTTTGGAAAATCCTGAGACAGGAGGCAAGGCCGGTCTTAACCGGCCTTTTTCATTCCCATCACCCGTGCGCGCGCACGCGGGTCGCTGTCGAACAAGGCCGCCAACTGCTCGGTCATTGCGCCAGCCAGCTGTTCTACGTCCGTGATCGTCACAGCTCGGTCATAGTAGCGTGTAACGTCGTGGCCGATCCCGATGGCCAACAGTTCAACCATCTTGCGTTTTTCGACCATCGCAATCACGTCGCGCAGGTGCTTTTCCAGATAATTCGCCGGATTGACGCTGAGTGTTGAGTCATCGACCGGGGCGCCATCCGAGATTACCATCAAAATCTTACGTTGTTCGCGCCGGGCCAACATTCGGCGGTGCGCCCATTCCAAGGCCTCACCGTCAATATTCTCTTTCAGCAAGCCTTCCTTCATCATCAGGCCCAGATTGGGTCGGGCGCGACGCCAAGGTGCATCTGCGCCTTTATAGATGATGTGACGCAGGTCGTTCAGTCGTCCTGGCTGCTGTGGGCGGCCATCGTTCAACCAAGCCTCGCGCGCCTGACCGCCTTTCCACGCACGTGTGGTAAAGCCGAGAATCTCGACCTTCACGTTGCACCGCTCCAACGTTCTGGCCAGAACGTCTGCGCAGATGGCAGCAATGGAAATCGGACGGCCACGCATGGACCCCGAATTGTCCAAAAGCAGTGTTACCACCGTATCGCGGAACTCGGTGTCCTTCTCGACCTTAAAGCTGAGCGGCGTGGTCGGGTTCGCCACCACGCGCGCCAGTCGGCCCGCATCCAGAATACCTTCTTCTCGGTCGAACTCCCAGCTGCGGTTCTGCTGTGCCTGCAGGCGGCGCTGCAGCTTGTTTGCCAGACGGCTTACAGCGCCTTTCAATGGTTCAAGCTGCTGGTCCAGATACGCGCGCAGGCGCTCCAGTTCAGCCGGCTCAGCCAGATCTTCGGCGGCAATCTCTTCGTCGTGGGTATTAAGATAGACTTTGTACTCAGGATCAGCCTCGGACGCTGGCGGAGGGGCAGGGGGTTCCAGCGGAGCCTCACCCTCGGGCATCTCAGCCTCATCACCCATCTCTTCATCGGCCATCTCATCCATTGAGACCTGGGCCTGCGACTGATCTTGCTGCTCTTCCTGGGTCTGTTCAGGGGTCGCGTCTGCGTCTTGTTCGTCTTGATCATCCTGACCAGTGCTGTCGGGGTCGGGCTGTTCTTCAGCGTCGTCCTCGGCCTGATCTTCCTGTTCGTCGTCCAACTCATCCGGGTCGTCGCCCAGCTGGTCGCCGTATCCCAGATCCTTGATCATCTGGCGTGCAAACTTTGCAAATTCGGCTTGGTCCGAGAGGATGTCATCGAGGTTTTCCAGCGTACCGCCGGCTTGCTCCTCAATGAACCCGCGCCAGAGGTTCATGATGTTCTCTGCCGCTGGCGGCAAATCGCGCCCGGTCGCAAGGTGTCTGATTAGGTATCCCGCAGCCACCGCCAATGGAGCGTCCGCCGGTTGCTTGCACTGATCGTATCCGCGCCGCAGAGCTTCGTGGCCGATCTTGACGTCAATGTTGGATGCGGTGCCAGGCATATCCCTGGCGCCCATTGCCTCGCACCGGGCGACTTCCATCGCTTCATAAAGGTCCCGAGCCATATCGCCCGGAGGTGCATAACGCGCGTGGGTCGCGTCGTCATGGTATTTGCGCTGCAATGCCAAGGCATCCGCCGTCCCGCGCGCCAACAGCACCTCTTCGCGGGTCATGCGGCGGCTGACCTGAGGCAGACGCATCGACTCACCCGAAAGACCGGATGGGTCGACGGTATAGCTTACTGACAGCTCGGGGTCGTCGGCCATGACCTTGGTGGCCTCGGCCAGAGCCTTCTTGAACGGATCAGCGGGGTTGTCGTTTGGTTTAGACAATGAACGTGCTCCAGATCATTACCGTCAGAAAGAGTGCCAAGCACTCCCAGCGCAGCCGCGTCAGGTGGGCATATTGTGGCTCTGTCATTTCTGACGGCTCCACCCTTTTCCAGCCTACTTTGTCAAACAACCAAACTGAATCGAAAACGACCCAGACCGTTGCTATGACAAAGGCGATGGTCACCCCAAGCTCACGCTTGCTGCGCTTTCCGGCAGTTCCTCGTCAAAGCAGCGCTGATAAAACTCGGCGACGGTCTGACGCTCCAGCTCATCGCATTTGTTCAGGAAGGACAGGCGGAAGGCGTAACCCACGTCGCGGAAAATCTCGGCATTTTGCGCCCAGTTGATTACGGTCCGAGGGCTCATGACAGTCGACAAGTCGCCGTTCATGAAGGCGGTCCGAGTCAGGTCGGCAACGGTGACCATCTGGCTTACGGTTTTGCGGCCTTCGGCTGTGTTGTACAGAGGTGCCTTCGACAGAACGATCATCGTTTCAGCATCGTGGCTGAGGTAGTTCAGCGTCGATACCAGCGACCAGCGGTCCATCTGCGCTTGGTTTATCTGTTGGGTGCCGTGGTAAAGGCCGGTGGTGTCACCCAGACCCACGGTGTTCGCGGTGGCGAACAGGCGGAAATTCGGGTTCGGAGTGATGATTTCGTTCTGATCCAAAAGGGTCAGCTTACCGTCATGTTCCAGCACGCGCTGGATCACGAACATCACGTCGGCACGGCCTGCATCGTATTCGTCGAACACGATGGCGACGGGGTTGCGCAGCGCCCACGGCAGTATGCCTTCGTGGAACTCAGTGACCTGCTTACCGTCACGCAGCTTGATCGCGTCTTTACCAATCAGGTCGATCCGGCTGATGTGGCTATCGAGGTTCACACGCACGGCAGGCCAGTTGAGACGGGCGGCAACCTGTTCAATGTGGGTAGACTTACCTGTGCCGTGATAGCCTTGGATCATCACGCGTCGATTGTGGGAAAAGCCCGCTAGAATCGCCAAAGTGGTTTCCGGGTCGAACTTATAGGTCGGGTCGATAGCCGGAACCCGGTCGCTGGTTTCAGCAAAGCCCTTGATCGCCATGTCGGTATCAATGCCGAACACCTCACGAACCGAAATCTCTTCGGTCGGTTTTGCGTTGATATCAATCGATCCGTCAGCCATTTGCCTTGTCCTTATCCTTTGGCCCGCATTGCCGGGTTTGAACCCGTGTGTGGTGCAACATATTGCGAGCAAGGGCAAGGGAAAGAGGCGCAAGCCAGAAGCTGAACGGATGTTTCTTTGAAACTGGCCTTAGATGGTGCGGTATTTGTCTGAATATGGCCTGTGAGCTGCTTCTTAGGCTGAGCTTACAGAGATAACCATAGGTTACCTTTTCTAAATCCGCCCCGGACAAGTCCGCTCTCTATCACGTCCCCATATTCCTCGGACCAGTCACGAAACCGATCGTTTGTTACGATGCGGGCGTTGTAATCGCGTGCTGCGGTCAGAATCAGGGGGTCGGCGGGGGTTCCTTTGGGGGCAACCATCACGCGATTGACGGGCAGGCCGATGAGTTCCCCAAATGTGCGATCGCCCAAATACAGGCCAGCAATCTTGTATCCGGCATTAGCGTCGAAGACGACAGCGGGTTGCAAGTCTGCTGCAGTTAGCGCCGTGAGGACTTCGCGCAGTGTTTCGATATCAGGCTTGCCGTCTCTCCAATGCATGACATTGGACCCATCTACGATGACCCAGTTATCCGATGTTGCGGCCCTCTTTCGCCACGACAACAACAAAAGGATCAGGCTCGCCACCAAGCATGGCACGGCAAGCAATAGCCACTCTGATAATTCTGAGAAGATCAAAGCAGCACATAGGCCGCATAAGGAAATCAGCGTAAGAATAGCGGGGGTGCGCAACGCAAAACCTCAAAGAAAATAACGCAATTTGCGCTGACTATCACTTAGTTTGTCAGCCATTTGCGTTGTCCGTATCCTTTGACCCGGTTTGCCGGGTCTGAACTCTTGTGTGGTGCAGCAAATTGCGAGCAAGGGCAAGGGAAAGAGGCTCAAGCCAGTAGCTGAGCGAATGTCTCTTTGAAACTGGCCCAAAAGAAGTGCGCGACAAGCTATCTTGCTCGTTCATCCGAACCTTGAGCAAGGGAAAAATCGCCCTGCAAAACTATCGAAACAGGCCAATGGCCACGTGCTGCCTGCAACCGTTGACGTTGCGTGACCCGGTTACGCGGGTAGATGCAGTTTCAGCTTGGGGTGGGCGTCAGGCAGCGGGGCCGAGTTAAGAGAAATCAACAAAGTAAGTTGATGATCAAGACCCAAACAAAAACAAACTGCTGAATTATGATATTAAAATATTAATGTTGAGTTAATCGATGCGTGATAACCTCCGTGCATCGTTTCCGTTGGGTGTTAAGCAGTAAGTTTTACGATGTCTCTTGTTATTTCAGGTCCGTCTTCGATCACGATCCCAAATGGGTCGTCCTCTGTCATGCAGTTGTATACGACAACAAAAGCCGTGACTTGGAGCGTCACCGTTACAGATGCGGATGGATTGCCTTCTTCTGACTATACGGTTTCAATTTCACCTAGTGGGGTATTGACCGTTGAACTTACGCCGGGCGCTGATATCCCCCCTAATACGCAACTATCGGTCCGAATAAACGCAACGACAGGGCAGCCGGGTGCCGGTAATAATGCCACTCTAAATGTGACAGTCGACCTGCCTGCAGGAACGGTACCGTGTTTTGTGAAGGGGACGCTGATAGAAACCGAAAATGGCCCTTGCCCTGTCGAGGAACTGTCGGTTGGCGACAAGGTTCGTGTTTCCAGTGGTGAGCTTCTGCCTATTCAGTGGATCGGTGAAAAGACCCTGAGTGCGGAAGCCTTGAAGCGAAACCCGCGATTGCGCCCTGTTTGCATTAAGAAAGGGGCAATTGGGGACGGTTTGCCTGACCGAGATTTATGGGTGTCCCCGCAACACAGAATTGTTCTCGAGGGTTGGCGCGCTGAATTGCTGTTCGGTGAGTCGAGGGTTTTTGTAGCGGCAATTCATTTGGTGAATGACACAACAATTAGACAAGTGCGGTCCAATGAGGCGGTGACGTATTTCCACGTTGCTTGTAACCGCCACGCGATACTTATGTCGCATGGTTTGCCGACCGAAAGCTTGTTTCTCGGAGATATGGCGCTCTTGTCTTTCTCTCGTGAAGATGTCGATGAGCTTCGCACGCTATTCCCGGAACGTTTCAGCTCTGAACCAACTTTGGAGCAGACGCGCGTTCGATGCCTTAAACGCCCCGAAACCGAGGCGCTATGGGAGATGTACGGTCGTTAAACCGACTATTTGAAGTTCCGGCTGTCTTTGATCTGATCCCATGCCCAAACGACTTCTTGCAGCTGCTCTTCTTGTGAGCGGTCGCCGCCGTTCATATCGGGATGCAATACCTTGATCAGCTTTTTGTAAGCCTTACGCACCTCGGCCTTTGACCAGCTGTCGTTGGCCTCGAGAATTTCGATCGCGCGGCGTTCAGTAGGGGGCAGGCGACGGCCTCCACCACCCGAAGTACGACCCTTGTTCTGTGTGCTGTTTGCACCCAGTACCTGATGCGGGTCTTCAATGCCCAGACGCGCCCATGCGCGGGCCTCGGGGTCGCCCATGGGTTTTGTTTCACGCTCCCACACTTTGTCCTTTGACCGCTGCGCGTTCAGCTCGGCCTCAGTCGTGCCGTCGAAGAAGTTCCATTTCTGGTTATACTCACGCACGTGCTGTTGGCAGAACCAGAAGAAATCATCCAACACATCCGGCGCTTTGGGGGCACGGAACTTTCCGGGCTCATCGCAACCTTCGTGGTCGCAAATGCGTACAGAGGTCTCAGACGCACCGGACATTCCCCGGCGACCACGCGGGTTCTTTTTCTTGGCGCTGGAGACGGACATATCGAATCCAAAGGGGTCTGATTTCGTCATGCTGTGATCCTTAAGAACGCATCTTCTCGACTCGGAGGCAGCAGTTTAATCTAAGCAGCCGAAAGTAGAAGAGGGGGGCAGCAAAAATTTTGCTGCTGAGCGAAAAAATGACCGTTACCGACGAGATCCGAACCCGACTGCAAGCCGCCTTTGAGCCGCGCGAACTTGAAGTTGTTGATGACAGCGAAAGCCACCGAGGTCACGCGGGCTATCAGGATGGCGGCGAAAGCCATTTCAACGTACGTATTCGTGCCAGCGCGTTCGAGGGTCAATCCCGTGTCGCCCGCCACCGTGCGGTTCACGAAGCGTTGGGAGATATCGTTCCACGCATTCATGCGCTGGCCTTGGATATCGGAGTGTAACCTTCGCATAGCCTGCTGTCATGAAGGCCCAGATATTCACCGTCTTCTGCGTGCTTGTCTACGTCGCGACGGCCAGCTTTTGGTTTGGGAACGCCCTGAAGCCATTGGCGCTACTTACGCTGAATGGAAGCGGGAGCAAGTTGTTGAAAGCTTTGGCGCGCAACAAGAGTTCAACAATTCATTTCACGCGTCACTGCACGAAGCGCCTAACGACTGGCAGTTTTTTCTGCACGGGGCCGCACTCAAGGATTGTGTGCCGTATGGATGGAGCTACCGCCGCATGGGGTATTACGAGATCCCACCGAACGTTGCGATCAATGTAGTGCCGGGGGATTGGCTCCGGCAGTGCGGCATCGAACGGGAATGAATACCTTTTGCGATCTGGCGCAATGATGAGGTGACTAGTCTGAACGGCTTGGCGGGGTGTCGATCTCAGTGCCTTTCAAAGACAAAGGCGGATCTTCTGGTTCCGCTGCGATTGGGGCGGGAGCAACAACTTTGTCAGGCCCGGGGATTGGTTGAGCTGTTACCGTTTCTTCGACTTGTTGCTCAACGGCCGTCGCTAAAGCGGATTCCGTTTCAACCTCGCGGCGGAAAACCAGGACATTGCGCCAGTTCACGGTCGATCCGGTCAACCCCGATCGCTCCTCACTGGGTAATAACTCCGCGCGCTGGTATTCCCAGCCATCCTGACCCATTTGGTTAAGAACCTGTTCGAACGACACGGCAAACCGGTCTTCGGCAGTTTTAGCACGCTTGGCCTTGGTGCCTTTTTGCGGGGCGGGGACGACTTTGTATTCGTAGCGCTGCATCAGATCTTCCTGGTTGCCGATTGAGGCAATCTAACATGTTGGGGATTTTGGGAAAGTCATCATCGTGCGCCCGCTGAAATTCGCCATTTCTGTTGCGAAGACCCCTCGTGCGCCACAAAAAAAGGCAGAGGTTTCAAAAACCTCTGCCTTTTTTTGTTCAATGGTAATGTTTTCTTACGAGCCCAGCTTTTTGCTGACCAGTTCATTCACGGCCTTCGGGTTGGCCTTGCCACCGGTGGCCTTCATCACCTGACCGACAAACCATCCCGCCAGTTTCGGGTTCACCTTGGCCTTTTCGACCTGCGCCGGGTTGGCGGCGATGATCTCGTCCAGCGCGGATTCGATAGCACCGGTATCCGTTACTTGTTTCATGCCGCGATCTTCGACGATCTGAGCCGGGTCACCGCCTTCGGTGTAAACGATCTCGAACAGGTCTTTGGCGATCTTGCCCGAGATAGCGTCAGAAGAAATCAGGTCGATGATCCCACCCAGTTGTGCAGGCGAAACTGGCGACTCCGTGATGTCATGGTCTTCTTTCTTCAAGCGGCCAAACAGTTCGTTGATGACCCAGTTCGCAGCCAGCTTACCGTTGCGACCCCCAGCGACCTCTTCGAAATACGCTGCCGATTCCACCTCGGCTGTCAGCACCGACGCGTCATAGTCGGTCAGGCCGAATTCGCTGATAAAGCGCGCTTTCTTACCGTCCGGCAGTTCGGGCAGTTTGGCGGCGATATCGTCCACCCATGCCTGCTCGATCTCCAGCGGCAGGAGGTCGGGGTCGGGGAAATAGCGATAGTCGTGCGCTTCTTCTTTGGAACGCATCGAACGGGTCTCGCCCTTGTCCGGATCGTACAGGCGGGTTTCCTGATCGACCTTGCCGCCACCTTCGACGATGGCGATCTGACGGCGGGCTTCAACTTCGATCGCTTGCTGAATAAAGCGCATCGAGTTCATGTTCTTGATTTCGCAGCGTGTGCCCAGATGCGAGAAATCCTGCGTTTCTTGGTACTTCTCGTACGCACCGGGCAAGCAGATCGAAACGTTCACGTCTGCGCGCAGGTTGCCGTTCTGCATGTTGCCATCGCAGGTGCCCAAGTAACGCATGATCTGGCGCAGCTTGGCGATATAAGCGGCCGCTTCTTCCGGCCCACGGATGTCGGGGCGGGATACGATCTCCATCAGGCAGACGCCGGTCCGGTTAAGGTCGACGAAAGACATATGGGGGTCCATGTCGTGGATCGATTTGCCCGCGTCCTGTTCCATGTGGATGCGCTCGATGCGGACCATGCGCGCAGTGCCGTCACCCATCTCGACCAGCACTTCACCTTCGCCCACGATGGGGTGGTACAGCTGGGAAATCTGATAGCCCTGCGGCAGGTCAGGGTAGAAATAGTTTTTGCGGTCAAAGGCTGATTTCAGGTTGATATCCGCCTTTAGGCCCAGACCGGTACGCACGGCCTGTTCAACGCAGTACTCGTTGATCACTGGCAACATTCCCGGCATCGCCGCGTCCACAAACGCCACGTTCGAGTTCGGCTCGGCCCCAAATTGGGTCGATGCGCCCGAGAACAGCTTGGCATTGGATGAGACCTGAGCGTGAACCTCCATCCCGATCACCAGTTCCCAATCGTGCTTGGCCCCGGCAATGGTTTTGATTTTCGGCATTTCGTATGTCAGGTCGAGCATGGCGCGCCTCATTTCCGCAGAAGTCTAAGCCTGCGTATTAGGCCCGGCAGGGGCTAGGGGCAAGGGGGAATCAGTTCTCGGACAGGCGCAGACCCGATGGGGTAAAGGTTACGTCAGTGCCATTGCGCAATTCATCACGAAACAGATCACGGATTGCGCGTAATGCGCAGCGTTGCCCGCGTGCGGCAAACCGCTCGGGTGAGTTGATGCGGACCGAGTTGTTGAAACCATTTGCGGCATGCGCCCAGATCAATGGGTGCAATTCGGTCAAGTGGTCTCGGATCAGCCAATTCGCTGCGTCCTGAATCTGTGTTCGCACCAGATCTGCTTTTTCGTTCACCCCAAAGCCGTTTTGGATCGTGGTCGCACAATAAGCTGACAAGGTGTTGACGGTTTGCTGGTCTGGGCGTCGCTTCAGAATGTCGTGCAAACCTTCCAAAAAGTACTCAACGTCCAGTCGTGCGCAGGCTTCTTCATCTAAAGCGATAGCATCGAACTGCACCCAAGTATAACCGCCAGCGCCCCAAATATCATGGGTTCGCGATGCGTTACGCAACGCATGAAGCTCCAGCTCATCATAGCTGCCGAACCAACGCGGAAGTAAATGCGTTCCCATGGCGCGCATATGGCGTTGGTTATGAGGGTCCAGCGTGATGAGCCGCTCGTATTCATCTGCAACACGATGATTGGATTTGCGTTGCCCGGCGATAAGTGCGCAATGCGCGGCCGCTATCAAGGGGCTGTCAGGCATTGCGTCACGGCACGTGGGCAAAAGGGCTGCGGCTCTGTCAAAATGAGCCGCACACCGCGACCGATGCAGTGGCGGAAGAGTTGCGTCCGTGGCGTTGCCGCGCCATGCCCAGGCCAAATCGATATGAGTCAGGGCAACAACCAGCGCGATCATAGGATCATCTGGGTGGGCCCGCATTTCGTCCTCGAGTTCCGAAATTCCACCCAGCAGATCATACTCGGACAGGGCGTGTCCGTCGGACAACGCATGTTCGACTGCCAATACCACATCAGAGCGCGCACCGAAGGCCAACAAATCCGCGATCGGCGTTCCGTCCGGAGCCGTTTCGCGTGCGGCGTCTGCGTCCTGCATGACACGTGACAATTCAGCCCAGCGATCCTGACGGGCCAAACTGCGGCCGTGTTCAATTGTATCGCGGCCAACCAGATCCTCGGCATTGATAGAGGCCAAAGGAATGTTGAGCTGCCCTTGTTCGGGCAAAGCGCTCGCCATTGCGCGGTCAGCCGCGCTTAGGTCGGGATCGGGGTTACTGAGGTTGGCGGGCGAAGAGGCTCTTCGCGCCTTTAGGAACCAAAACATGGTAAAACTCGGAACTGTAAACAACTGGCAACTGGCCTAAAAGACTGGACGAAAATCGCGCCAAATTCAAGCTTTTTGCCGATACGGGTTGCCTGATTGAAGTGTAGTAATGAGTGTGATGCGGAATTGTTTCAGAAAACGGTGAAATGATGCCGCTCAACCCTCAGTCCTGAATTCTGCAACGCCTTCTCGAACGTTTCGTGCGGCGGAGTTGATTCATCAGGCAGGCGAATCCGTTTACCCGAAGCCAAAACCAGCGAAACTCGAACTGAAAAGTCCCAACGTGTATCGAAACGGACGAAGTCTATGTCCGTCTTATCAACTTCACCCTCTCTCCCACCTGAGAACCAGCTCAGCTTATCAGTATCAATTGATATCCCCGCTTTTGTCCCCTGCAAAAAGTCCCACAGGGCCGGTAGGGTGGCCAATGCCAACGGTGCAATGATCCACCACACTGCGTCAAACAAGGCGACCAAAGCGACCAGCGCCGCGTAGACGCTGATCAGTATCAAGGCAGTCCGAGGCGTTCGGTTCTGACGGGCAAAGCTATAGGATGTCATGCGCCGAGGATACGAGACACCATTTCCGTTGTATCCCGTGACAGGTTCGGTGTCTCCAAGATGCGGGTCAATTGATCACGTACCAAGTTCTGGCGATTGGCGTCATAGCGTTTCCACGTTTGGAAAGCTGAACACATCCTCGCGGTGGTCTGCGGGTTGACCGGATCCAATCGGATCAACCAGTCGGCCAAAAGTTCATATCCAGCCCCGTCAGCGCGGTGGAACCCTGCATGATTCATGGCAAGCGCGCCCATGACCGAACGGAAACGGTTTGGGTTTTTCCAATTGAAATCAGCATGCTCTGTGAGCGCGCGTGCGACGTCAGCTGTGGCCCCGGGTGCGGCCATTGCAACCTGCAGGCCAAACCACTTATCCATAACCAACCGATCATGCTGCCATTGGTCGTAGAACGCCGCCAGTTCCTCTTGTCCCTTGCCTGCGCGCAGCAGACAAGACAGGGCGGTGAGCTGGCGCGTCATGTTGTCGGCTGCAGCATATTCCTTGGCAGCTTCAGCGCCGCCATCCAGACGAGACGTCAGAGACAGGGCTGCTCCGCCAAGCGAACGTTTTCCCGCTTGATCAGCATCAGGGCTGAAGGGCGCATCAATCAGAGTTTCACTGTGCAGCCGAGGCAATAGGTCCTGAACGTGTTGCGCAGTAGCCTGCCGAAGGGTTTCTACTGCAGTCCAGATTGCCATTGGGTCCGGTGTTTCGCCGGTTTCTGAAAGCTCTGCAGCCAGTTCGGATTGGGTCGGTAAGCCCAGCATCAGCGAACGATATGCCGGATCGAGGTTACCATCGCGTAATACGGCCAAAATGCCGTCGAGATAATCGGCGTCTGGCGACGCATCTTCGCGGATCATGCGCAGCAAAGTGTCCTGCGCCAATGATCGCCCCGCCTGCCAACGATTGAAGGGGTCGGTGTCGTGGGCCAGTAAAAACGCTCGCTCAGAGTTCGAGGGATCGTGCTCTAGAATAACTGGTGCAGAGAAATCGCGCAGGATCGAGGCAACGGGTTTGGCTGCGAGTCCAGTGAACTCAAAGCTCTGCTCAGCCTCTGTCAGTTCAAGAACCTCGGTCGCGCGCACTTCATCCCCGTTTTGGCCCAACAGTCCAACGGCCACCGGTATCACTTGCGGCTGCTTCTGAGATTGGCCGGGGGTTGGCTCCGTACGCTGGGATAACGTCAACGTGTAGGTTCCGTCTGTCCAATCTTCGGCTACCGTGACGCGGGGTGTCCCCGATTGGCTGTACCAGCGTTTGAACTGAGTAAGATCGCGGCCGGTAGTGTCCTCGAACACTGCGATCCAATCTTCGATGGTGCATGCCTGACCATCATGACGGTCGAAGTACAAATCCAGTGCTTTGGAATACGCTTCATCCCCAACCAGTCGTTTCAACATGCCGATCACCTCGGCACCTTTCTCATAGACCGTTGCAGTGTAGAAGTTATTGATTTCCTGAAAGCTCTCGGGCCGGACCGGGTGCGAAAGCGGGCCGTTGTCTTCGGGGAATTGCCGTGCACGCAGGTCGATTGCATCGTGGATGCGTTTAACGGGGGCCGAGCGCATGTCGGAGGTAAACTGCGCATCGCGGAACACAGTCAAACCCTCTTTTAGACACAGTTGGAACCAGTCGCGACAGGTGATGCGGTTGCCGGTCCAGTTGTGGAAATACTCATGCGCGATGATCGCTTCGATCCGTTCGAAGTTCGCATCGGTCGAGGTTTCCGGGCTGGCCAAAACAGCCGAGGAATTGAAGATGTTCAATCCCTTATTCTCCATCGCACCCATGTTGAAATCATCTACGGCGACGATGTTGAAAACATCCAGATCGTATTCACGACCATAGACGTCCTCGTCCCATTTCATCGACTTTTTCAGGGCTTCCATGCCAAATGCGCATTTACCCTCATCGCCGGGACGTACCCAGAGGTTTAGCTCGACATCGCGGCCCGACATGGTGGTGAACTGACCGGAATGGGCGATCAGGTCGCCTGCGACCAACGCGAACAGGTAGGCCGGCTTCGGCCACGGATCGGTCCATTCCGCCCAGCCTTCGCCTTTGCCCGAGGGGTTGCCGTTTGACAGCAGCACGGGCAGGTCGCCGTTGATGCGCACGGTGAAGGTGGACATCACGTCGGGGCGGTCGGGGTAGAAGGTGATCTTGCGAAAACCCTCCGCCTCACATTGGGTGCAGTACATGCCGTTCGACATATAAAGCCCTTCAAGCGCGGTGTTGTTGCCCGGATCGATCTCGACCTCGGCCTCCCACACAAATGGCCCGTCCGGAGCATCGGCAGTCAAGCCTTTGTCAGTCACTTCGGGTGTGATTTCGGTTCCATCAATGGCCGCCCTGAGCAAAGTCAGATCTTCACCGTGCAGAAAGAAGGTGCGGTCGGTGGCATCGGGGTTCGGCCGAAAGGCGATACGAGAGGTTACACGGGTAGCGTGCGCGGCCAAATCAAAGGTCAGGTGTACGCTGTCCACCAGATACCCAAAGGGTGTGTAGTCATTCAGATAGATCGTGGTGGGGGCAGCGTCGCGCATCGGGGGCCTCGCATCGATTTGTTTCTGGCGCGACGTTATGAGCAACGGGGCAGGGCTGCAAGCAGCGTACAGAAGGCCATGCGATCTTCTTGGGGTTTTTGAAACTGCCTTTGGCAAATCCGGAAGCAAGTGACGTTGCTGTAGAAGTTGCCTATCGGAAACTTTCGCCCTAACTGATGATCGCATACAACGGCACACAAATGCGGAGAATCGGATAATGAGCGGCAGAGAAACTCGGAGCGGGTTGCAGGTGGCCAGCGAGCTGGCGGACTTCATCGAAAACCGGGCACTGCCGGGCACCGGTGTTGAGGCCAACGCCTTCTGGGCAGGTCTTGCAAAAATGGTAGAAGAGCTTGGGCCGAAGAACCGCGATTTTCTGGCCAAACGTGCTGATATTCAAAGCCGCATTGATGGCTGGCACCTGGAGCGGGCAGGGCAGCCCGCGGATGCCGCCGAGTACGAGGCGTTCCTGCGCGAGATCGGCTATCTGGTCGAAGAAGGCTCGGACTTCGAAATCGAAACCGCAAATGTCGACCCCGAGATCGCTTTGACCCCAGGTCCGCAGTTGGTTGTTCCGATCACTAACGCACGCTTCGCACTTAACGCGGCGAATGCTCGCTGGGGCAGCTTGTATGACGCCCTCTATGGCACCGACGCGATGGGCGATCTGCCTGCCGGTGGAGGCTATGATGCAGAACGCGGGGCGCGGGTGATTGCGTGGGCCAAGGCGTTCCTCGACGACGCCGTTCCATTGGCGAGCGGGTCGTGGGCAGACGTTACAAACCTGCGTGTAGAAGCGGGCGCATTGGTGCCCGCGCTGGCGGAGGCGTCCAGTTTCGTGGGCTACGGCGGCCCGGCTGAAAAGCCCGAGTTCGTCCTGCTGAAGAACAACGGCCTACACATCCAGATCATGATCGACCCAATCAGTGCGATCGGCGCGACAGACCCGGCCAACATCTCGGACCTGCGTATGGAATCGGCTCTGTCCACGATCATGGATTGTGAAGACTCGGTTGCCTGCGTGGATGCCGCCGACAAGGTTGTGGCCTATGGTAACTGGCTGGGCCTGATGAAAGGTGACCTGACCGAAGAGGTTCACAAATCCGGCAAAACCTTCACCCGCAGGCTGTCTGGCGATCTGGCCTACACCGGTGCAGATGGCGTGGACGCGACCCTGAAAGGCCGCTCGCTGATGTTGGTGCGCAACGTGGGTCACCTGATGACAAACCCGGCCGTTCTCGACGCAGAAGGCAATGAGATCGGTGAGGGCCTGATGGATGCGCTCTGCACCACTTTGATCGCCATGCATGATCTTGCGCGAGCAGGCGGGAACTCGGTCACCGGATCGGTTTATGTGGTGAAGCCCAAGATGCATGGCCCGGCAGAGGTCGCGTTCTCGGTCGAGATATTCGACATGGTCGAAGATATCCTCGGCCTGCCGCGCAACACAGTGAAACTGGGCATCATGGATGAGGAACGCCGCACCTCGGCGAACCTAAAGGAGTGCATCCGTGCCGCGAAATCGCGTGTGGCCTTCATCAATACTGGCTTTCTTGATCGCACGGGCGACGAAATCCATACCTCGATGGAGGCAGGCCCGATGTTGCCGAAGGGTGACATCAAGAATACCCCGTGGATTGCGTCTTACGAAGACCGCAACGTCGATATCGGTCTGGCTTGTGGCCTGAAGGGCAAGGCTCAGATCGGTAAAGGCATGTGGGCGATGCCCGACCGGATGGGCGATATGCTGGACGCCAAGATCGGCCACCCGCAATCCGGTGCCACCTGTGCTTGGGTGCCGTCGCCAACCGCCGCGACCTTGCACGCAACGCACTACCACAAGATCGACGTTCTGGCCCGTCAGGATGAACTGGCCGCTGGCGGAGCGCGAGGCACACTTGAGGATCTGCTGACAGTTCCGCTACTGGGCGGCCGCAACCTGAGTGATGATGAAATTACCCGCGAGATTGAAAACAACGCGCAGGGTATCCTTGGATATGTTGTGCGCTGGGTCGACCAGGGTGTTGGATGCTCGAAAGTACCGGACCTGAACGATATCGGTCTGATGGAAGACCGCGCAACGTGTCGGATTTCCAGCCAAGCGTTGGCCAACTGGTTGCATCATGATGTTGTCACCGAAGAACAGGTGATGGCCGGGATGCAAAAGATGGCCGCGGTGGTGGACCGCCAGAACGAAGGTGATCCCGCGTATCGTCCTATGGCGCCCGGCTTTGACGGTATCGCCTTTCAAGCGGCGTGTGATCTGGTATTCAAAGGTCGCGTGCAGCCATCTGGCTATACCGAGCCGGTTTTGCATGCCCGACGTCTGGAATTGAAAGCCAGCCTTTAACTACCTCAGAATGTTAGGACACGACATGGCAATCGCTCTGCGTAAAGCCCGCACCATCATCCGCAAAGCCCTTGAGAAGGGGCGCGAGATGGATCTGAAACCTCTCTCCGTCGTTGTGCTGGACGCTGGTGGTCACGTCATTGCGTTTGAACGCGAAGATGGTGCTGCGCCTGGACGCTTTGCGATTGCTCAGGGTAAGGCCTACGGTGCCGTTATGCTTGGAATGGCAGGTACCGCGCAGATGCAACGGGCTGAAGCGCAGGCCTACTTCATGGCTGCAGTTAACGGTGTTTACGGTGGTCAGGTCGTGCCAGTGCCGGGTGGTGTTCTTCTGCGCGACAAGAAAGGCGCCGTGATTGGCGCCGTCGGCGTAACCGGTGACACATCGGACAATGATGCTATTGCGGCAATGGCCGGAATTGAGGCCGCAGGCCTGATCGGTGAAATCTGATCCGTTAACATATCGAAGAGCCACTATGGCTCTTCGATACCAAACAGTGTTGACCGAGCGCTGCGCAAAAGGGCAGTGAGTGGCATGACGCATCAATGCGAGTGCATCGGCCGGCATGTGCAGCATTGAACAAGTACTTGCGCTGACACACAGGGCTTGTGCTATTGCGCGCCGCAGACGCTGTCGATAGTTTTTCCGAAAGTTCTAGCAACGATTTAGGAAAACAGAATGTCTCGACCCGTCGTCGGTATCATCGGCAACTCGTATTTGATGAATGATGATTATCCGACCCATGCTGGTGGCACGATGAACTCGGACGCCATTGCAAATGTGTCGGGATGTCTGCCGCTGCTGATACCAGCGGACCCGCGCTATGTATCAGTTGATGAGCTGCTGGAAGTCTGTGACGGATTTCTGCTGACTGGTGGGCGCCCAAACGTCCATCCCGAAGAATATGGTGAGCCACCGACAGAAGCTCACGGCGAGTTCGACCGTGCGCGCGATGCCATTACCTTGCCCCTCGTACGATCTTGCGTTGAACGCGGTCAGCCCTTTTTAGGTATCTGCCGGGGTTTTCAAGAAGTCAACGTGGCTATGGGCGGCACACTGTACCCGGAGATCCGCGACCTGCCAGGGCGGATGAACCACCGGATGCCCCCGGATGGCACATTGGAGGAAAAGTTTGCTCTGCGCCATGTGGTAACGCTGACCGACGGCGGAGTGTTCCACCGCCTTATCGGCGCATCCGAAGTGATGACCAACACGTTGCATGGGCAAGGCATCAAGACCGTCGGCCAAGGTGTCGTGATCGACGGTCATGCGCCGGATGGAACGCCAGAGGCTATTTACGTGAAAGATGCCCCCGGTTTCACGCTGTCAGTGCAATGGCACCCGGAATGGGACGCGGTGAACGATCCAGTATCTCGTCCCATTTTCGAGGCGTTTGGTACGGCAGTTCACGATTGGGCAGCAGGGACAAACACTCGTCTCGTTTCACAGACGGCGTAATTTTCGCGCCGGCCCGAGAGAGAGGGACCGGACCGGCGCAGCGCGATCAGACCAGCAGGTTAAACTGGTTGATCAGCGGCAGGCTTCGCGCGCGTTCACCCGTCAGGTCGAACAACGCGTTTCCAAGAGCAGGCATCGAGGGGGGAGTACCTGGCTCACCCGCGCCGCCAAGATGGCGGTTGGTTTCCAGTACGCGCACTTCGACTTGTGGGGCCGTGTGCATACGCATGGCGTCATAGTCAGGGAAATTGAACTGCTCGACTTCTCCTTCGGAGAATGTGATCTCGCCAAAACATGCAGCAGATAAGCCATACATCATCCCACCGAACATCTGCGCTTTGACGTTGTCGGGGTCCAGTGCAAGACCCATGTCGCACGCGATCCAGGCTTTGTTGATGCGGATCGTGCCGTCTTCATCCACAACTTCGATGACTTGCGCCACTGGCGTTCCAAAGCTGTAGGTCAGGGCGACACCGCGTCCTACTCCCGCAGGTGTTTGGCCTGTCCAGCCTGACATCTCGCGAACCGCTTCGAGACAACCTGCCGAAGGGGCGTGTTCGGTCTTGGCCAGTTCTAACCGGAATTCCAGCGGATCACGCCCGGCGGCATGGGCCATCTCATCCATAAAGGTCTCGTGGAAAAAGCCGTTGTGACTGTTGCCAACCGAGCGCCAGAAGCCCACGGGAACGTCTAGGTTCGCCACATGGCCACTCATGCGATAGTTCTGAACGGCATAAGGTTGGTTAAAGAAGCCTTCGACCAACACTTTGTCAGGACCCGCGCCTTGGAAGCCCGTATAGCGTCCAACTGCCTGTTGCGTCGGCGATTGTGACGCAACTTTTCCGTCGATCAGCACAGCCTTGCCGTCTTTGATCGCACCGCGCATCCGAGCCATCGCACCGGGGCGATAGTAATCGTGGCGCATATCCTCTTCGCGGCTCCACGTCGTTTGAACCGGAACTCCCGGCATGGTCATGGCAACCTTGGTTGCGATTTCGCCGAAATCCAGTTCTCCTCTCCTGCCAAACCCACCGCCGAGGTAAGTCGTGTGGATCTGAACCGCCTCGGTTTCGAGGTTGGCGACGTTGGCCACACGCATCTGGATGAGGGTAGGTGCCTGGTTTCCGCACCACAGCTCAAGCGCGTTGCCGGTAAACAAGGCAGTCGCGTTCATGGGTTCCATTGTGGCGTGGGCCAGATACGGAACTTTGTATTCAGCGGTTATTTCACTGGCGCCATCCGGCAAGACACTGACATCGCCGTCGTCGCGCATTGTTGAGTTCGGCGCGTCATCGAAAGCTTTCGCAATCTCTGCAAAAATTGCGTCTGTCTCAGGCGGGTAGGGCGCGTCACCCCAATCGACGTCAATGGCTTCAACAGCTTGGTTGGCGAGCCAAGTGTTGTTGGCGATCACCGCAACACCAGTGCCCAAATCCACAACTTTTTCCACGCCTGGCATTTCTTTGGCGGCGCTGTCGTCAAAGCCGTTCATGGCGCCACCCAGTTTAGGGTTCATTCTTACGCTGGCAAACTTCATTCCCGGCAGACGCACATCAACACCGAACTCGGCGGTGCCGGTAACTTTGCCGGCCATATCTAAACGCGGTTGTGTCTGACCCAAATAGCGCCATTTTGATGGGTCACGCAGAGGAACCTCGACCGGGTCAAGCTTGGCGGCTTCCACGGCAAGGTCGGTGTAAGGGATTTTGTCTCCGTTCGGAGCAACGACATGGCCCGACGCCGTGCTCAGTTCTCGCGGGTCGACGCCAAGGCGGGTAGCGGCCGCCCGTTTCAGGGTTTCACGGGCTGAGGCTCCGGCCTTACGCATCCGCTCAAAACCGTCCTTCATCGAGGTCGAGCCGCCTGTGACCTGAAGGCTAAGTGTTCGTCCGAGTACGCCAAGGGCTTCGCCCAGATTGTGCTGGAAGTCCGAGATGTCATAGCCCTTGTTTGGCAGGCTTTCTCCCATCAGGGCCGAGTTGTAGTAAGCCGCTGCAGCAGGCCCGTGCAGAACGTTGATCTGGTCTAGGTCAACGTCCAGTTCTTCGGCGATCAGGGCAGCCCATGTTGTTTTGACGCCTTGACCCATCTCGGCGCGTGGAGCGAACAAAGTCACGCCATTCTGGTCGATGAGAACAAACGGGCTGAGGGCAGTCTCGCCTTCACGCGGTTTTAGCGGATTGGCGGCAGGTCGGCTCACGTAATAAGCGCCAAAGGCCACGCCGCCAACAATGGCTGCCGATCCGATCAAGAATGTACGGCGGAGGATTTTACCAACAGATGCCATCGGTTAGGCCTCCTTCAACTTGGAAGCTGCGTCCTGAATTGCAGCTCGGATTCGAGGGTACGTACCGCACCGGCACAGATTTCCCTGCATCGCGTCGTCAATGTCTTCGTCCGAGGGGTCGGGGTTTTCCGCGAGCAGCGCAGCCGCTTGCATGATCTGACCAGACTGGCAGTATCCGCATTGTGCGACCTGGTGATCGACCCAAGCCTTTTGAATCGTGGCCAGAGAGTCAGGGGCGCCGATGCCTTCGATTGTTGTCACATCGCCCCAAACGTCTGACAGAGCAACCTGGCAAGAGCGCACTGCCTCGCCATCGATGTGGACCGTGCATGCGCCGCAGGCAGCAACGCCGCAGCCAAACTTGGTTCCGGTCAGGCCAACTTCGTCCCTCAGAACCCACAGCAATGGTACATCATCGGGCAGATCGATCTGGTGGGATGTTCCGTTGACTTTTAAGTTGGTCGCCATGGCGCACCTCTCTTGGCTGTGGCTGGTTTCTGACATAAATAGCGCAAAGTGTCAGTCTGTCAATTGACAAAATATACAATTAATGTCAGAGGTGCGGCATGAATGATGTAATTGATGATCCGCGGCAAAAGGCGATATTAGCTTCGGCCTTTCAGGCGTTTTCCGCGTATGGCTTTAGAAAAACCTCGATGGACGATATTGCACGTGGCGCGGGTATGTCGCGTCCTGCGGTGTACCTTCATTACAAGAACAAAGAAGCGATCGTCCGTCAGCTGACCCAATTGCATTACCATGAAAAGGTAGGTGCTGTTACAAAGGCCTTGCAAGAAGGGGGCGCGGTTTCCGACGCCGTCAAGCGGGCCATTCACGCTCAGTCCGAGGGTATGGCGGATATCCTTGCGTCCCCGCACGGACTAGAGATGCTCGACACCACCAAATCGATGTCCATCGATATTGTCGAAGAGGGCGAAGGTAAGCTGGCCAGCGTTTATGCCGCTTGGCTAACCCAAGAAAAGGCCGCAGGACGTGTTCGTCTGGCAGGAGAGCCAGACGAGATTGCAAAAACGATCACTGCTGCGCTCAAGGGCATCAAACTTACCGCATCCAACGCCGAAGATTTTGAAACGCGTACTGCGCAATTGGCAAACCTGATCGGTGCGGGGCTCGAGTCTAAGTGACGCGCTGACGAACCATGTATTCTGGCGCGTCCCACAGTTTGTTGGTCATAATGTCAGTTATGATATCTACTGCACGCTCAACGTCCTGAGCGTCGATATACAAGGGCGTAAAGCCAAAACGCATAATGTCCGGCGACCTGAAATCTCCGATCACACCGTGCGCGATCAAGGCCTGCATCGCGGCATATCCCTCATTAAACTTGAACGATACCTGACTACCCCGCTGCTTTGGGTCACGGGGACTGGCCAGTTCTAGTTCGGGGCAAGAAGCTTCGACTTGTTGGATAAACAATTCGGTCAGTTCGATGGACTTTGCGCGGACGTCTGCCATCTCAGCCATATCCCATACATCCATCGCCGCTGATAGCGCGGTCATCTGAATTATCGGAGGCGTGCCCACGCGCATCCGCTCTATGCCTGTACCCGGACGATAATCCAGATCAAAAGCGAACGGTGCTTCGTGCCCCAACCAACCGGACAGCGCTGGGCGTACACGATCTGCCAAATGCGGAGCGACATAGATAAAGGCAGGCGCGCCGGGACCGCCGTTAAGATATTTGTATGTACAGCCCACAGCGAAATCTACATTGCAGCCGGACAGATCCACCGGGATCGCGCCCGCAGAGTGCGCCAGATCCCAAACGGTCACAGTCCCGTTGGCATGCGCGAGTTCGGTCAATGCCTTCATGTCATGTAGCCGGCCGCTGCGATAATCCACTTCGGTCAGCATGAGTACGGCCACGTCTTCGGTGATGTTGTTCTCGACTTCTTCGGGGGCAACAATTCGCAGTTCGTAATCAGGCCCAAGCGAACGAAGCAGCCCGTCGACCATGTAGAGATCTGAGGGGAAGTTGCCGTTGTCTGACAATACGACCTTGCGGTCGGGGCACAGCTCAAGCGCTGAAGCCACCGCCTGATAAACCTTGATGGAAAGGGTGTCTCCTGTCACCACACTTCCCGGCTCGGCGCCGATCAATCGGCCTATGCGATCCCCCAATCCGACAGGCAACGCCATCCAACCGGCTTTGTTCCATCCGGTAATCAGCATCTGTCCCCATTCTTCGACCAGCATGTCATTCACGCGGGTGCCAGCGGCGCTGGGCAGGGGCCCCAACGAGTTGCCATCAAGGTAAATGACGCCTTCTGGCAGATCGAACATTGCTTTGGTTGCACTAAAGTCAGTCATTGGGGGCCTGAAGAAGTTGTTTCGTGACAGTCAGGTGCAAGGGCTAACGGATGCCCGTCTTTGTGTCCATGTTTGACCTTTGAAAACCGCGCGGTGGCTGAGGGCGCAGAATTCGTAACTGCGACTATCTGTTGTTTTGCCATTTTCGGTGGAAAGCGATAGTTGATCGATCAAATGCGACATCGTGCTGCCGATTGTGACTCAAGGGAAAGCTGTCATGCGTAAAATCGACCTTCCTCCTGTCTGGTTGCTGGGCTTTGCTGTTCTGGCATGGTTGCAGGCGCGCTATTTTTCGTTGGGGTTGTCGCTGGACAGTGGTTTCACGGATCTGCTTAGCGGCTTGTTGATCGGAGGCGGGGTGCTTCTTGCTGTGTTGGCCGCCGTTGAGTTTCGCCGTCACAAAACGACGATTATTCCGCACGAAACACCTTCGTCCTTGGTTCAGAGTGGGATTTTCAAGCGCAGCCGCAACCCGATTTACGTTGGCGACATTCTGATCCTCTTAGGGCTGATCCTGCGTTTTGATGCCATTCTGTCTTTGGTTTTGGTTCCGATTTTCGTTTGGGTTTTAGAACGTCGCTTTATCCTGCCTGAAGAAGATCGACTGCGCCGAACGTTCCGCGCTGATTTCGCTCGGTATGAGCAGAAAACGCGACGATGGCTCTGAAGGTTCGTACGGAATGACACCACGTAAAAAATGCTGCACTTGCGAAATAATATTGCGCAAGGTAGATGAAAGATTGAAGAACAATACCGATAACCCGCTCGGCCTGAGCGAATGTTAGGGGGACACTGCCGGTGAAGATAGGCACACCAAAAGAGGTAATGGACGGTGAAAACCGTGTCGCGATGACGCCGGATTCGGCGCGTCAGCTGCAAAAACTTGGCTATGAATGCCTGATCGAGAAAGGCGCCGGTGCTGCTGCGGGTTTTTCTGATGCCTCATACGAAGAGGCTGGAGTTGAGATCGTCAAGACCGCGGCTTCGCTTTGGAAAGCGGCTGATATCGTCGCTAAAGTACGCCAGCCCAATGAGACTGAGCTAAAGCGCCTGACCAAAGGTAAGACGCTGATTTCCTTCTTCAATCCTGCGGGCAACGAAGAAGGCATGGAAATGGCAAAGTCCAAGGGTGCCAACGTGATCGCCATGGAAATGGTGCCGCGTATTTCCCGTGCTCAAAAGATGGACGCGCTGTCGTCGATGGCCAACATTGCCGGTTATCGTGCTGTGATCGAAGCTGGTAATAACTTTGGCCGGTTCTTCACTGGACAGGTGACTGCCGCGGGCAAGGTCCCACCTGCAAAGGTTCTGATCGTTGGTGCCGGTGTGGCTGGTCTGGCGGCAATCGGGACCTCGACTTCGCTGGGTGCGATCACATACGCCTTCGACGTGCGCCCCGAAGTGGCTGAGCAGGTCGAATCTATGGGTGCTGAGTTTGTCTATCTGGACTTCGAAGAGGATCAGCAGGATGGTGCGGCAACCGGCGGCTATGCTTCGGTTCAGTCCGAAGAGTTCCGCAATGCTCAGTTGGCCAAATTCCGTGAGCTCGCTCCGGAAATGGACATCGTTATCACCACCGCATTGATCCCGAACCGCGAAGCGCCTGAGCTTTGGACCAAGGATATGGTCGAAAGCATGAAGCCTGGTTCGGTCATCGTGGACCTTGCTGCGGAAAAGGGCGGTAACTGCAAACTGACCGTGCCGGATGAAAAGATCGTGACCGACAATGGCGTCACCATCATCGGCTATACCGACTTCCCAAGCCGGATGGCGGCTCAGTCTTCGTCTCTGTACGCGACCAACATCCGTCACATGATGACCGACCTGACGCCCGAGAAGGACGGTCAGATCAACCATGACATGGAAGATGACGTGATCCGCGGCGCGACCGTGACCCATGAGGGTGAGATCACCTTCCCACCGCCGCCGCCGAAAGTTCAAGCGATCGCGGCGCAGAAGAAACCGGAAGTCAAAGAACTGACCCCGGAAGAGAAAAAGGCGCAAGAGATCGCGGCGTTCAAGGCGCAAACCAAACAGCAGTTCACGCTGCTGGGTGTTGGTGGCGCGCTGATGCTGTTGATCGGCCTAATTGCTCCGGCCAGCTTCATGCAGCACTTCATCGTGTTTGTGCTGGCGATCTTTGTTGGCTTCCAGGTGATCTGGAACGTCTCGCACAGCTTGCACACGCCTTTGATGGCGATCACCAACGCGATCTCATCGATCATCATCGTTGGGGCGCTGATGCAGATCGGCTCGGGATCCTTCCTCGTCATACTGCTGGCGGCGCTGTCTGTCTTCATGGCCGGGATCAACATCTTCGGTGGCTTCCTCGTAACCCGGCGCATGCTCGCCATGTTCCAGAAATCTTAAGGAGGCCGGGCACATGGAATTTGGCTTCACTACTGCCGCCTATGTCGTTGCGGCTGTCCTTTTCATCCTTTCGCTCGGCGGTCTGTCGAACCAGGAAAGCGCTAAGCGCGCGGTCTGGTACGGCATCGTCGGTATGGCGCTGGCGGTCTTTGCCACGCTGGTTGGCCCGGGTTCTGGCCTGTGGCTGCTTTCGCTGCTGCTTATCATCGGTGGCGGTCTGATCGGTCAATATGTGGCGCAGCGCGTCCAGATGACCGAGATGCCCCAACTGGTGGCCGCCATGCACTCGCTGGTTGGTCTTGCGGCGGTGTTTGTGGGTTTCAACGCGCATTTTGAGATCGGCAACGTGGCGCAGGTCATGGCGATCAAGGATAGCGCAGGTCAGGCGGATCTGTCCGATCTGGGCGCTTTCGCCAAGCTGATCGCCAAGAAAACCTCGGCTGAACTCGCGATCCTACATGTCGAACTGTTTTTGGGCATCTTTATCGGCGCGATCACTTTCACTGGCTCGGTCGTGGCCTATGGCAAGCTCGCGGGCAAGGTGACCTCGGCGGCGACCAAGCTGCCAGGCGGTCATGCGCTAAACGCTGCGGCGGCAGGTTTGTCGCTGATCTGTCTGATCTGGTACACCGCCTCGGGCGGCTTCTTCCCGCTGTTCCTTATGACGCTGGCGGCGCTGTTCATTGGCTATCACCTGATCATGGGTATCGGCGGCGCCGACATGCCGGTGGTTGTTTCGATGCTGAACTCGTATTCAGGCTGGGCAGCTGCTGCCATTGGTTTCTCTCTGGGCAACGACCTGCTGATTGTGGTTGGTGCCCTGGTGGGCTCGTCTGGTGCGATCCTGTCCTACATCATGTGTAAGGCGATGAACCGTCACTTTGTCAGCGTGATCTTGGGCGGCTTTGGCGGCACCTCGGGTCCGCAGATGGAGGTCGAAGGTGAGCAGATTGCCATCGACGCCGACGGTGTTGCGGCTGCTCTGAATGACGCTGACAGTGTCATCATCATCCCGGGTTACGGCATGGCGGTAGCGCAGGCACAGCAGTCGGTTTCCGAATTGGTCCGCAAGCTGCGTGCGAAGGGCAAAGAGGTGCGTTTTGCGATCCACCCCGTTGCCGGTCGTTTGCCGGGCCACATGAACGTTCTGCTGGCTGAGGCGAAAGTGCCTTACGATATCGTTCTGGAAATGGACGAGATCAACGAGGACTTCCCGGAAACGGATGTCGCTATCGTTATCGGCTCGAACGACATCGTAAACCCGGCTGCGCAGGAGGATCCCAACAGCCCCATCGCTGGTATGCCAGTTCTGGAGTGCTGGAAGGCCAAGCAGGTTTTTGTTTCGAAGCGTGGTCAGGGTACTGGCTACTCGGGCATCGAAAACCCGCTGTTCTTCAAAGAGAACACGCGCATGTTCTACGGCGACGCCAAAGAGTCGCTGGACAAGCTGCTTCCGATGATCGACTGATCACCACGGATCTAAACGATAAAAGGCGCCCCAACCGGGCGCCTTTTTTTGTTTTGCTGTATTCTACCAGTGCAGGAGGTGAGCGATGGAGAAAGTGAACGGTATAGGAGGCGTGTTTTTTCGCGCCCGTGACCCCAAAGCCCTAAGCGCATGGTATGAAAAACACCTTGGCGTAAATCACTACGATCCCGTGCCTTGGAAGCAGAGTGAAGGGTACACAGTCTTTGCGCCTTTCGAACAGGATACCGACTACTTCGGAAGAGCGGATCAGCAATGGATGATCAATTTCCGAGTGGAAGACCTTGCAGCGATGATTGCGCAATTGCAGGCGGCTGGGATCACAGTCGAAACCCGCGAAGAATGGGACAGTGAGGTCGGCAAGTTCGCCCGCATTCACGACCCCGAGGGTAATCCCATCGAGTTGTGGCAGCCAAATCAATGAGATAGCGGATTTGTATACTGTGGTATTCCTGTAAGTATATGAAATAAAAAGAGAATTGATGTATTTCTGATGTTCCGTATAGTGCCCGGATGAAACGGAGCCTGGCATGACGCCCATTGATGACCATCCGCTGCGCTATGCTTTGGCCAACGAGCTGCACGCGCGCCCTTTTCCGGTGGCGGGGACGCCGTGTACTGTTGCTTTTCTTGCGATCAAGAAACCGGAAGCCGCCGCGGCACGGGATCGCGATGAAGATCTGGCCCATCTGATCAATCTTTTAGACCGACATGGCGCCCAGCACCCGCAACCTCAGGCAACGCATTACGCGGGTCAGATCGGACGTCACTGGCTGAAATGGGAACAGCATACAGAGTTCGTCACTTACACTGCGATTTCACAAAACGTCAGTGACCGCCCATTCAATCCCGCTGATTTCGAGGTTTTTCCTCCGGATTGGTTGATGGCAAGCCCGGGCCAGCGTGTCACCTCTGCGATGGTTCGCGTGGTTGAGCGTGAAGGCGATGATGCTGTTCAAGAAGCACTGGCAGATTGGTTCGATCCTGAAAGCCTGGCCGTGGCCAGAGTGTTGGATGACGCTGCCATTTGCGCCAGCGATTTCCGCATTGATCCGGCTGGACACATGCGTTTCGCTTTGTTCGTGTCCAAAGGCACAGGACGGCGCAGGACCGGTCGGATTATCCAGCGTCTGTGTGAGATTGAGACTTACAAAGCGATGTCGATGCTGGGATTTGCCCGTGTCAAACAACTGATGCCCCGTATTGGTGGGTTGGACAGCAGATTGACTGAATTGATGGGGCAGATGACGGATAACTCTGCACATCCCGACACACTGCTGCTCGATCTTTTATCCACCTCGACGGAACTTGAGACGCTTTCAGCCCAGTGCTCTTTCCGGTTTGGAGCTACGGGTGCGTATGAAGCGATCGTGAACCAGCGGATCGAAGTGCTACGGGAAGAGCGGTTTGAGGGGCGTCAAAGCTTTGCTGACTTCATGATGCGGCGGTACGATCCGGCAATTCGCACCGTAAAAGCAACTGAACGCCGCCTTCAGGCGCTGTCTGACAGGGCAATTCGTGCCGGAGAACTGCTACGAACCCGTGTCGATGTTGAGCGCAGCGCGCAAAACCAGGCTCTGCTGGAAAGCATGGATCGTCGTGCCGATCTTGCATTGCGTTTGCAGCACACGGTCGAGGGTCTCTCGGTCGTTGCGATCAGCTACTATGCCGTCTCATTGGTAAGCTACCTGTTGTACCCGCTAACCAAAGCCGGGATCAGCAAGGGGATGCTGACAGCTGCAGTGACTGTTCCGGTTGTTCTGGCGGTTTGGTTCTCAATTCGGCAAATACGCAAACGGTTAGAGTAGGCCAAACTTGCACGACCTGCGCCTTTTCCGATTAGTGCCTCTGACCGAAACAAGGGGTGAGAAACCAATTGGCCTGCGGGATATTGGGTTTCGTGTCGCGACGCTTACATAGTATCTCAGTTCATGGTCCTGCTGCCGCTGGCACGGACGGGTACTCCAGCCTTTAAGTCCGGATTGAATCCGCATTGGCTCCAGTGCAGGGTACAAGAATTAGATGGGAGAAAAACATGCCGATCAAGAACCGTTTCGCCGAATTGCAGGGCGAGATCACCGAATGGCGGCGCGACATTCACGAAAACCCTGAAATCCTGTTTGAGACGCATCGCACCAGTGCTTTGGTCGCGGATAAACTCCGGGAGTTTGGATGTGACGAAGTCGTGACGGGTATTGGGCGCACCGGAGTCGTTGGTGTCATCAAGGGTAAGGCCGATACGGGTGGCAAAGTGATCGGTCTGCGCGCGGACATGGACGCTCTGCCCATTCTTGAGGCAACAGGCCTTGAGTATGCTTCAAAGACCGATGGAGCAATGCACGCCTGCGGTCATGATGGGCATACTGCAATGCTGTTGGGTGCTGCAAAGTACTTGTCCGAGACCCGGAATTTTGATGGCACGGTCGTGGTCATCTTCCAGCCTGCCGAAGAAGGTGGCGGCGGTGGTCGCGAAATGTGCGAAGATGGAATGATGGATCGGTGGGGCATTCAGGAAGTTTACGGAATGCACAATTGGCCAGGCCGACCGGTAGGTAGTTTTGCCATCCGTCCGGGGTCGTTTTTTGCCGCCACAGACCAATTCGATATTACCTTCGAAGGTAAGGGTGGTCACGCGGCTAAACCGCATGAAACAATTGATACCACTGTTATGGCGGCTCAGGCTGTTCTGGCGTTGCAAACGATCGCCGCTCGCAACGCGGACCCGGTGGATCAGGTTGTGGTTTCAGTGACCTCGTTTGAAACTTCGTCG
The DNA here is from genome assembly GCF_056538765.1 of Ruegeria sp. BE9. NCBI lineage: Bacteria > Pseudomonadati > Pseudomonadota > Alphaproteobacteria > Rhodobacterales > Roseobacteraceae > Ruegeria > Ruegeria sp. BE9. The sequence continues at coordinate 679,006 of NZ_JBQFTS010000002.1, forward strand.
ACGGCCTTCAATGTGATCCCGCAGACGGTCAAGCTGAGGGGTACAGTGCGCACCATGAGCAAAGAGATGCGCGACATGGCTGAGCAACGCGTCGGGGAAATCTGCAACGGCGTAGCCGCGACATTTGGCGGGGCTGTCGAGGTGACCTATTACCGTGGGTACCCAGTGATGGTGAACAGTGACGAGCAAACAGATTTTGCAGCCGACGTTGCACGTTCAGTGGCAGGTCAGTGCGATGAAGCCCCTCTGATTATGGGGGGAGAGGACTTTGCGTTTATGCTTGAAGAACGGCCAGGCGCTTACATCCTCGTCGGAAATGGCGATACAGCCGCCGTGCACCACCCCGAGTACAATTTCAACGATGAGGCTATTCCAGCTGGGTGCAGTTGGTGGGCTGAGATTGTTGAGCAAAGAATGCCGGCGGCTTGATCTATGGGGCGGGGGGCTGCCCCCGCCATTTCATTTGCGCAGGCTATCAGTCTAAGGATGCTGGTTCAGATTCAGACAGCTCAAGCCGCGCACAGAGCGTTTCGACGACAGAGTCTAGCGCGGATTGTTGTGTGTTTACGCAGGACTTGGCTGCTTCTCGTGCAGTTTCCAAAGCGGCTTGATCCGACAGCCAGATTGCAACGGCCTTTTCCAGTTCCGAGGCCGATTGCACTTGAACGGCGCCACCGCTTTCAATCAATGGGGCGAATGTTTCCGCAAAGTTGAAATAGCCCGGTCCGGTGATGACAGCAGCACCTGCCTGTGCGGGCTCGAAAGGGTTGTGTCCGCCTATTTCCTTAAGCGAGCCGCCTAGAAATACGATTGGACAAAGCGCGTACCACGTGCCTGTTTCCCCGAGTGAATCCGCCACGTAAACTTGCGTTTCCCCGGTGATTTCACCTTCGGCGCTTCTGAACGTTGCGGTTTGGTCTGCCTGTTCTATCAACTTGGCAACGTCAGAGCGGCGTTCAGGATGGCGGGGGATCAGCAGGAGCAGAAGATCCGGCCAGCGTTTCAGTAACTCTGCGTGAGCGGCCAGTACGGTTTCCTCTTCGCCAGCGTGGGTAGAGCTGGCAATCCAGATCGGGCGATTTCCGATTTGGGCTTGGATATCCGACAGGGTTTTCTGGTCCACCGGCAAGGGATCGGACATAGCCTTAAGGTTAGTGCCGGGCAGTACGCGTTCCGGTTGTGCTCCCATGTCGATCAGGTTTTTCGCGGTCTTATCGTTCTGGGTTAGAAAAAGGCGAAACCGGTCCAGAACGAAACGTGCGGTTTGAGGGCGTTTCTTCCAGCCTTCCACCGATCTCTGCGACAGGCGAGCATTGAGCAGGGCCAACGGGATGTTATCTGCGCCGCTTTCGACGATAAGTCGGGGCCAAATTTCGCTTTCGACAAAAATGGCTGCATCCGGTCGCCAGTGGTTCAAAAAACGTCGAACCGGGCCTGCTGTGTCCAGCGGCGGGTACTGGTGACGTGCACGGGGCGGCATGCGTCTTTCAATTAATGCTGCTGATGTAGGGGTGCCTGAAGTAATCAGAAACTCAGCAGCAGGCAGGCGCTGCCCCAGGCGCTTAATCAGACTGATGACCGAAAGAGTTTCACCAACGCTGGCTGCGTGGAACCAGATCAGTTGGCCTTTGGGGCGGGTCTGGCTGGCGTGGCCAAGACGCTCCTGCTGTCGTGCTTGGGGAACTTCGGCCACCGCGAGTTTGTTTCGAACCGTTCGCCATACCAACGGCGCAGCAAGAGCGGTGAAGCCGCAATACAGTTGGTACAGCAGCGTCGGTCGGCTTGGAAATTCCGGCATGTCAGCCGCCTGTGTGGCTCATGTGACGGCTCATTTTGCCGTCTACGCTTTGGCGGGAATAGTCAAAGTCATGTCCCTTGGGCTTGAGGTTGATAGCCGAGCGGATGGCGTCCTCAAGCGGTTGCTCAGTGTCAGGGTGGTCACGCAAGGCACCACGCAAGTCGGCCATGTCTTCCTGACCAAGGCACATGAAAAGCTCTCCGGTGCAGGTCAGGCGCACGCGGTTACAGCTTTCGCAAAAATTGTGGGACAGAGGAGTGATGAACCCGATCTTTTGACCAGTTTCCTCCAGCCGGACATAGCGTGCAGGCCCACCGGTACGCTCGGCCAGATCGCTGACGCTATAGTGATTTTCGTATTCTTTACGCACGTCTTTGAGGGACCAGTACTGATCAAGCCGATCCTCATTACCGATATCGCCCATGGGCATGACCTCAATCCAGGTCAGATCCATATCGCGCTCTGCACACCATTTTGTGATGGTGGGCAATTCCTCTTCGTTGAACCCTTTGAGTGCAACGGCGTTGATCTTAATCCTCAGTCCGGCCTTTTGGGCCGCATCGATTCCATTGAGAACCTGCTTTAGGCGGCCCCAGCGGGTGATCTTAGCAAACTTGTCCTCATTTAAGGTGTCCAGCGAAATATTAACGCGGCGCACACCTGCGGCGTATAGATCGTCTGCGAACCGATGTAGTTGCGAACCGTTTGTAGTTAGTGTCAGTTCTTTCAGCGCGCCACTGTCCAGATGCCGCGTCATCGAGTTGAAGAACGTCATGATATTGCGCCGGACGAGCGGTTCTCCTCCAGTGATGCGCAATTTCTCTACGCCCATTTTGACGAAGGTCGAGCACATCCGGTCCAGTTCTTCCAGCGTCAGAAGATCCTTCTTCGGTAGGAATTTCATGTCCTCTGACATGCAGTATACACAGCGGAAATCACAGCGATCCGTGACGGATACGCGAAGATATGTGATGGCACGTGCGAACGGGTCGATGAGTGGAGCTGTCATGCGTTATAGGTAAAGCTGTGACCAGCCCTCGACAAGGGTGAACTTTCCTTTGCGCTGGTACAGATGGGCGCAGGGCTATAGGTTGATCGCATGAGGTATTCGTTATTCATTTTGTGCGCGCTGATCGCGGGATGTGACACTGTGCGGTCTACGACCGAACGCGTCTTTGGCGGTGACGAGGCTGCACCCGAGCCGGAGCAGGTTGTCGTTGAAGAGGTTGTTGAACCTGAACCGGTTGCAACCTCTGCTGCAGGGTGGGTCGGGGCCAAGAAGACGATTGCCGGATTGGGAGACCCCACAACCCCCGGTCGTTGGTTGGAAACTCCGCTGGTTGAAACCGAATTCACGGGCCGTGTTGTCGTGCCACGAACAGGTGCTCAGGCTTATATTACTTTAGTTCCTGCCGCAGGGCCCGAGGGTGGGGGCAGCCGATTGTCATTGGATGCAATGCGCGCGCTATTGTTGCCGTTCGATGAGTTGGTCGAGCTGGAAATCTACTCAAACTGATCTGTCAGGTATTTTTTAGCTTCGCGACGGGCAAAGGGCTTCATTGCGTCCCCATGCGTTTGCAAAAAGGTGACAACGCGGGGCGCGTCATGCTTTGACAACTCGCGCAACCACCATGCGATGGCTTTCTGAATGAACCAGTCGCGGTCAGGCACATAACCTGCCGCCCACCCAAGTATACGGTCACGTCGTTCCAGATCATCTGGCTTGGGGTGGTTCTGCTTCGTCCATGGCAGAGTGGCCACTAATGCGGCACGGCGGGTCCACATATGCTGAGACTGCGTCCAGGCTTCTACATCGTCCAACCGGGATGGATCCGCGGAAAGGCGTTTCTGCATGGCCATGCAAGCGTGGTCGGCAACCGCCCATGCGTCGAAATCGGGCAGCCAGCCTTGCAACAGTTCCCAAACGGTATCGTCAGGTCGAATGCGGGCCTGCGTCAAGAGTTTGGCCGCGGCCAACCGTCCCTCGTGAATGTTGGTTTGCCACAATGCATTCGCCAATTCTACGCGAGCAGACACGTCCAGCTCCTGTCGCCACGACTTGGTCAGGTCGTTCAGGATCGGGTTGCCGACCCCCAGATAGGGGCGTTCGACCTTATGATACGCCGCCATCTGTTCGGCGCGCTCTGGGTCAGCGTTCGCCTTGATCTGATCTAGGTAAGCGTCCGGTATCATTGTGTTAGCTGGAGGTACCAGTTGGCTTGCCATCGATGGTTTTCTGGTTCTTTTCGACCCAATAGGCGCGGATATCATCGTCCGATTTGCCATCGACCCACTTTTGCATCGTGTCCCGCTCAGACTGGTAGTCCATGAACGGCACCGTGTATCCGCACGATGTCTGCACCAAGTCTATATCAAGGTCGTAAATCTGCCTTGCACTGCGGTGATCTGGGAAAAACTCTGCCAACTCGCTCCAACCAGCATCCCCAACATGAACCGTGCGCGCCGTTCCATAGGTTCTGAGGATCAGTGGTCGGGTGGTGAACGAACACCACATCAGGGTCATTCGATTGGCCTCCAGCAGATGCCCTGCTGTTTCATTGCCGCTGCCGGTCAGGTTCATCCAAGCAATGCGGTTTGGCCCCAAGATTCGAAGCGAATCCATTCCCTTTGGAGATACGTTTACACGGCCTTCAGGGGCCGCTGTGCCTACGAAGAACATGTGTTGCTCTTCGATGAACTTGCGCTGCGCGTCGTCCAGTTCTGGGAATTGTTTCGCCATGTCTTACTCCACCGTCACGGACTTCGCCAGATTGCGGGGCTGGTCCACATCTGTACCTTTGGCCACCGCAGTATGATAGGCCAAAAGCTGCGCCGGAACCGAATACAAGATCGGAGCAAGGCTGGGGTGAATGTGGGGCATACGAATGGTGCTCCAGACGCCGTCCTCAGCCTCAATAATGCCGTTGTCATCTGAAACAAGTATGACCTTGCCCTTGCGCGCCATAACTTCTTGCATGTTCGAAACCGTCTTGTCGAACACAGCATCACGTGGAGCCATGACGACCACCGGCATATGCTTGTCGATCAAGGCGATGGGTCCGTGTTTCAGCTCACCCGACGCATAGCCTTCGGCGTGAATATAGCTGATTTCCTTGAGCTTCAGCGCACCTTCCATCGCCAGCGGATACATCAACCCACGTCCCAGGAATAGGACGTCTTGTGCCTCGGCCAGCCGTTGAGCCGAGGCTTTGACGGCATCATTCTGTTCCAGCGCCGTATTCAGGACAGATGGCAGTCCGCGCAGTGCTGCGGCGTGATCTGCCAATTCCTCATCTGTCAATGTGCCCCGATCAGATGCAGCTTTCAGTGCCAGCATTAGAAGAACACTGAGCTGGCAAGTGAACGCCTTGGTCGAGGCTACGCCGATTTCTACCCCGGCATGGATGGGCAATATGATATCGCTTTCTCGCGCAATCGAGCTTTCAGAGACATTTACTACCGACACGATTTTATCGGCTTTACCCTCGCAATACCGCAGGGCGGCCAAGGTGTCGGCTGTTTCGCCGGACTGGCTGACGAACAAGGCTGCAGTGCGATCGCCAATCGGCGGCTCGCGGTACCGGAATTCACTTGCAATATCGACTTCAACCGGCATTTTGGCCAGCCGCTCGAACCAGTATTTGGCGGTAAGGCAAGCGTAGAAAGCCGTTCCGCAGGCCACCATCGTAAGGCGGTCCAGCTTGGTAAAGTCCAGCTCACCCGGCAGAACAACCTCGTCGCCGGCCGCGGGTAGGTACGACCGGATCGCTTCGGCCACTACGACAGGCTGTTCAGCGATTTCCTTCGCCATAAAGTGTTTGTGGCCGCCTTTGTCGGTGCGGGCTTGGTCCAGTTTGATCTGGCGCACTTCACGGTTCACAAGGTCGCCGGCCTCGTTTCGGATCTCCAGAGAAGTACGCGACAAGACGGCACGGTCGCCTTCTTCCAAATAGGTGATGCGGTCGGTCAGGGGGGCAAGGGCGATGGCGTCCGAACCAACGAACATCTCTCCGTCTCCGTGCCCTACAGCCAACGGCGAACCTTTGCGTGCGGCAACCATAAGGTCGTCTTCGCCGTCGAAAAGGAACGCCAGTGCAAAAGCGCCTTCCAATTTATCAATCGTTTTGAATGCCGCCTCGACCGGAGAAAGCCCTTCGTTCAAAAAGCGTTCTGTCATCAGTGCAACGGTTTCTGTATCGGTCTCTGTCACAAAGCCGATGCCGCGTTCGGCCAATTCGGCGCGTAGCTCGCGGAAATTCTCGACAATGCCATTATGAACAACGGCAACCGGCCCGGCCTGATGCGGGTGCGCATTGGTGACAGACGGGGTGCCATGTGTCGCCCAGCGTGTATGACCAATACCGGACTTGCCGGGCAGCGGGTCGTGAACCAAGAGGTCGCTGAGGTTGATCAACTTTCCAACAGCGCGTCTGCGACCGAGCGCACCGTCGTTAACCGTTGCGATGCCGGCGCTATCGTAACCACGGTATTCCAGACGTTTCAGCGCCTCGACCAGAATAGGAGCGACCTCGTGTTCGCCCAATACACCTACAATTCCACACATGGTTTCAGATTCCTTTGTCGCGGCGAGCTTTCTTCGCCTTCAACATGTCAAACAATTTTCTTGCGTAACCGGGTTTGTTGTCCTGCTTTGCCCGCGCCACGGCCAGCGCGTCCGGTTCAACATCGCGCGTCACAACCGTTCCGGTGGCTGTCATTGCCCCATCGCCCAGCGTGACCGGCGCTACCAACATGGTGTTAGATCCAACAAAGACATTCGCACCAATCTTGGTGTGGTGCTTCATCACCCCGTCATAGTTGCACGTGATCGTTCCCGCACCGATATTCGACGCAGCGCCGATTGTAGCATCACCGATATAGCTGAGATGGTTGACTTTGGCGCCTTCGGCAATCTCGGCATTCTTGATTTCAACAAAATTGCCGATGCGCGTGTTTTCCGCCAGTTCCGCGCCAGGACGCAGGCGGGCATAGGGTCCGACGACGGCCCCGCGACTGACATGGCAGCCCTCGAGATGAGAAAACGCCCGGATCGTAGCACCGCTTTCGACAGTGACACCGGGGCCGAATACCACGTTGGGTTCAATAACTGTGTCACGGCCGATAATGGTATCAGCGGACAGGTAAACTGTTTCAGGCGCCATCAGCGTAACGCCGAGGTCCAGAAGCTCAGCCCGAGCGCGAGATTGAAACACCGCATCCGCAGCTGCCAGATCCGATCTGGAGTTCACGCCCAGTGTCTGAGCTTCGTCGCAAGCGACCGCTGTAACGTTTAGACCACGGCTGCGGGCAATCTCAACAACATCTGTCAGGTAGTATTCTTCAGATGCGTTGTCGTTACCGACGGCATCAATCAGCGAAAACAATGTCTCAGCATCACAGGCAAGCAAGCCCGAGTTGCAGAAGGTTATAGCGCGTTCTTCATCCGATGCGTCCTTGAACTCAACAATTCGCTCAAGCGTGTCGCCGGTCATCACCAAACGGCCGTATCGCCCCGGGTCTGCCGCCTCGAAACCCAGAATGACCAGATCATTGTCGGCGCGTGCTGCGATCATCCGTTCCAACGTGTCCGGCTGCAAAAACGGTGTGTCGCCGTAAAGAACGACTACATCGCCTTGGAACCCATCCAATGCATCGCGCGCTTGTGCCACTGCATGGGCTGTGCCCAACTGCTCTTCTTGAACGGCGATTTGCGCTGTATCGTCCTCGGCCGTGGCGACCTTGGCAACCGCCTCGGATCCGTGTCCGGTGACAATGACCGTCCGCTCGGGTGAAAGCACGGCACCAGCGCGCATGGCGTGGACCAGCATTGGGGTCTGGGCGATCGGGTGCAGGACTTTGGGAATATCCGAATTCATCCTGGTGCCTTTTCCGGCGGCAAGGATGACAAGGGCAGTGCTCATGAAAACGATTTCTCTTTGTGTTTTGTTGCGGTCCGTTTTATCCGCTGAGGGCAAAGGCGCAAGCGGTTCAGCAATCAAACTAGATTGCCGTTTGCAACAAGGCATGGCGAAAACCCGCCGAGGCAGGAGGCAAAATGCGCACGGTTATCTTTGATCTGGACGGAACACTGGCTGATACGTCGGGCGATCTTTTGGCGGCGGCCAACCATTGTTTTCGACAAATGGGTCATGGGGACGTGCTGACTCAGGCTCAGGATGCGGCTGTTGCTGTCCGGGGCGCGCGGATGATGCTGACAGAAGGCTTGAAAAAGGTCGGCGCTTATGACCCGGAACAGGTGGAGACTTATTATCCCATTTTTCTGGATGTTTATGAGCAAGCCATTGACGTGCATACGCAGTTCTACCCCGGTGCCTTGGCCGCGGTTGAAACGTTGAGATCTGCCGGGTACGGCATTGGTATCTGTACAAATAAACCAGAGGGCTTGGCTCATCTGTTGTTGTCCAAATTAGGTGTACGTGATCAATTCGCGTCGCTTGTCGGTGCGGATACCCTGCCAGTTCGCAAGCCCGACCCGGAGCCTCTGCGCGAAGCAGCACGACGTGCAGGTGGACATCCGGACCACTGCGTTCTGATCGGTGACTCGGATACAGACCGGAACACTGCGCGCGCAGCCGGGGTGCCATCGGTTCTGGTGACATTTGGTCCATCCGGTGATGACATGGCGGCGCTGGAACCCGAAGCGTTGTTGCACCATTTCGATGATCTGCCCGAACTTGTGACCGGTTTGATCGGTGCGGCGGCGTGATCTCTTGACCTGAAAAGCATGCAGGAACACAACGATCATATGACTGAGACATTTACTGGCAGTTTCACGCAGCAGGAACCGATCCCTGAAGACGCGATAGAGGCCGCTCTGGCCGTTTTGCGCCACGGGCGTCTGCACCGTTACAACGTAGCAAATGGAGAGTTGGGCGAAACCGCTCTGCTTGAGCAGGAGTTCGCGGCCCAGATGGGAGCCAAATACTGTTTGGCTGTGTCATCTGGCGGGTACGCTCTGGCAACGGCGCTTCGTGCAGTGGGCGTTCAGCCCGGAGAGCCGGTTCTGACCAACGCTTTCACACTTGCTCCGGTCCCCGGGGCGATCGCTTCGGTTGGGGCCAAGCCTGTTTTCGTTGGGGTGACGGAAAACCTCACGATTGATCTGGATGATCTTGCCGCCAAGCTGGATCAGGCGCGCGTTTTGATGTTGAGCCATATGCGTGGGCATCTGTGCGACATGGATCGGCTGATGGAGCTGTGTGACGCCGCTGGAGTAATTGTGATCGAGGACTGTGCTCATACGATGGGGGCTGCCTGGCGTGGGCAGTTGTCTGGTCGGCAAGGGGCCATAGGATGTTATTCCTGCCAGACTTATAAACACGTAAATTCTGGTGAAGGTGGCCTATTGGTTACCGATGACGAAGAGCTTGCTGCAAAGGCCACGATGCTGTCAGGGTCATACATGCTTTACGAGCGCCACCTAGCCGCGCCGGGGCCTGAGGTGTTTGAGCGGATCAAGTACACTACACCAAATGTTTCTGGCCGAATGGACAACTTACGAGCTGCCATTTTACGCCCACAACTGCGTGATCTGGATCGCCAGGTTGAACGATGGAACGAGCGTTACCGCGAAATAGAAAACGGGTTGAGGGGCACGCCTGGCCTTAAGATCGTGGATCGCCCAGAGGATGAGACCTATGTGGGGTCGTCCATCCAGTTCCTTTTGTTGGGTTGGTCTCCGGAGCGTGTTGGTGAAGTCATTCAGCGGTGCGCAGACCGAGGGGTCGAGCTAAAGTGGTTTGGTGGGGCGGAGCCGACAGGCTTTACATCGCGATATGACAGCTGGCGCTATGCGGAAAGTACTCCGATGCCCGAAAGTGATCGGATTTTGGCCGGGATCATTGATATGCGCGTGCCGCTGACCTTCTCTTTGGAAGACTGCCAGATGATCGCACGTATTATCCGCGCCGAGGTCGGAGCAATTTATCAATCTTAATTCAAATGAGTGCACCTACAGTGCACGCTTGTTCTGATTGAGGAGGCCGCCCTTTCTGGGCGGCTTTTTTCATGGTTGGTATCTACATTGACCAGAGGCGAATTCGCTGATACGTATTTATTGAACAAGTGTTCATTAATTCGATGGGGAGGTCGCGGTATGTTCACGGCAAGCATGCAATTTGATCTGGGTGAGGATGTGAATGCGCTGCGCGAGATGGTGCATCGCTGGTCGCAAGAGCGGGTCAAGCCAATGGCGGCTGATGTAGACGCGTCGAACGCCTTTCCAAATGAGCTATGGAAAGAGATGGGCGATCTCGGGATGCTTGGGATCACAGTGCCCGAAGAATATGGCGGGGCAGGTATGTCCTACCTTGCGCACACCGTTGCTGTCGAAGAGGTCGCACGCGCTTCGGCCTCGGTTTCACTATCTTACGGTGCTCATTCCAACCTGTGCGTTAATCAGATCAAGTTGAATGGTAATGACGAGCAGAAGGCCAAGTATCTGCCCAGGCTGGTCTCGGGCGAACATGTTGGTGCTCTGGCCATGTCCGAGGCATCCGCTGGTTCGGACGTGGTGTCGATGAAGCTGCGCGCGGAAAAGCGCAACGACCACTACCGCCTGAATGGTAGCAAGTATTGGATCACTAACGGTCCAGACGCAGATACTCTGGTTGTATATGCCAAAACGGACCCGGACGCAGGTTCGAAGGGAATCACGGCGTTTCTCATAGAAAAAGAGATGACCGGATTCTCAACTTCTCCCCATTTCGACAAGCTGGGAATGCGCGGGTCGAACACGGCCGAACTGATCTTTGAAGACGTCGAAGTCCCATTCGAAAACGTACTGGGTGAAGAGGGCAAGGGCGTTGCCGTTCTGATGTCCGGTCTGGACTATGAACGTGTGGTTCTTGCCGGGATTGGTATTGGCATTATGGCGGCCTGTCTGGATGAGATTATGCCGTATCTTGCCGAGCGTAGGCAGTTTGGAAAGCCGATCGGAAGCTTTCAATTGATGCAAGGCAAGATCGCCGACATGTACACCGCGATGAATTCAGCGCGCGCTTACGTCTACGAAGTCGCAAAGGCATGCGATCGAGGGGATGTGACGCGACAAGATGCGGCTGCATGCTGTCTCTACGCCTCCGAAGCTGCAATGACGCAGGCCCATCAGGCGGTTCAGGCAATGGGCGGGGCTGGGTTTTTGTCTGACTCGGCAGTCAGCCGGATTTTCCGTGATGCCAAGTTGATGGAGATCGGCGCGGGCACCAGTGAAATTCGCCGGATGCTGATTGGACGGGAACTAATGAGCGAAATGAAGGTCTGAGAATTCTTGGTGTGGTCTAATCTATAAAATTACGCCCTGCAGCCGAGGGAACTGCAGGGCGTTAGATCAAAGGATCAGAAGCGATGGACGTACGATACGCCGACCAGCCAAGGATCGATTTCGGCAGTGCCAATGTCGGCACCGTTCAGTTTGACATCCGAGTCGATGTCGAACCAACGCACGTTCAGACGTACAGCACCGTTGTCGGTGACCATGTAGTCCAAACCGGCTTGCAGGGCGACGCCGACCGAGTTGTCCAGTTCAAGATCGCCCAGGGCGGATTTCTCGTCAAAGAAGATAGTGTAGTTGATACCGGCACCAACGTAGGGCTTCCACGCGCTGTTGGTCGGGAAGTGGTAGTTCAGCGACAAGGTGGGCGGCAGGTGCTTGACGCTGCCCGCATCAATGCTGCCACCAAGGGTTACGGTGTGGCTGAACGGGGTGGCTGCCAGCAGTTCGATACCCAAGTTGTCGCGGACAAAGTATTCTGCAGTAAAGATCGGACGGGTGTCCGCGTCCACTTCGGCGTCGAGACCGGCCAAAGTTCCGTTGTCGGATTTCGGGTCCAGATAGCCAACACCGACACCAAGGGTCCAGTCACCTTGGTTTTGGGCGAAGGCGGGTGCGGCCAGCGCAACAAGCGCGGTCGAAAGAGTCAGAGCGGCGAGTTTCTTGGTCATTTTTCGGCCTTTGATTTTGTTGATGATGGCGTTTTGCATGACGCGCGCGTTACCAACTCTGATCTGCATCAAGTTTCTGTGAGTGCGCTAAGCACTGTGCGCATTGAAAGCTCCAAGAAAACAAGGGGTTTGCGTCATGCGTCCCGCTAGCTGCATACCCGGTTTGCGCGAGAGTGGGGGCTGGTTGATTCCAGATCAGCTCAACATGGCGCAGCAATGCTTGTCGCAACGGGGCAGTGATATCGCCATAATTGACCTGACCGAGGGTGACAGGAGGGCGATAACTTTCGCCGAACTCGCGCGCATGGCCGACGGTATTGCGCATGAGCTTTTGCAACGCGTTCAGCCGGGGGATCGTGTTGGAGTTCTCTTGAGCCAATCGCCCTGGTGCGCAGCGGCACATTTAGCGATCTGGAAAATCGGTGCGATCTCGGTGCCTCTGTTCAAGCTGTTCAAACATGATGCACTCGCTTCGCGTATAGGAGATTCGGGTGCGCGAATTGTCCTTACAGATACTGATGGGGCCGCTTTGCTTGGGAACTTGGCCCGGCCAATACTGGTCGATCTGATCGAGCCGTCGGACGAACCGGTTTCTTTTGCTAACACAGGCCCAAACGATCCCGCAGTATTAATCTACACCTCTGGAACGACGGGTAGCCCCAAGGGTGCTCTGCATGGTCATCGGGTTTTGACCGGCCATTTGCCGGGAGTTTCTATCAGTCATAATCACTTGCGCGACGGTGACTGCCTTTGGACGCCAGCAGACTGGGCGTGGATCGGCGGGCTGTTCGACGTTCTAATGCCAGGTCTTGCGCTGGGCATCCCGGTGGTTGCGGCTCGGCTTGAAAAGTTCACTCCGGAAGCCTGCGCAGAGGTGGTCGCGCGCGGCGAAGTGCGCAACGTCTTCTTCCCGCCGACCGCGCTGCGCATGTTGAAAGCTGCGGATCAAGGCATTCCCGGTTTGCGCTCAGTCGCCTCGGGCGGAGAGCCTCTGGGCGCTGAGATGTTGGCGTGGGGGCAGGAGGCGTTTGGACTGACGATCAATGAATTCTACGGCCAGACCGAATGCAATATGGTCGTCTCATCATGTGCCGAGGATTTCCCTGTGCGCCCCGGTTGCATCGGCAAGCCAGTGCCGGGCCACGAGGTTGTTGTGATCGACGAGGCTGGCAACCCGACCGACGAAGAGGGCGACGTGGCCATCCAGCGTGGTTCGGCCTCGATGCTGCTTGAATACTGGAACCGGCCCGACGCCACCGCCGAGAAATTCCGTGGCGATTGGCTCATCACCGGGGATCGCGGCGTGTGGGAAGGTGACTACTTGCGTTTCGTGGGGCGGGATGACGACGTAATCACCTCGGCGGGATATCGCATCGGACCTGCAGAGATCGAGGATTGCCTGCTAACCCACCCGGCGGTGGCTACGGTGGGGGTGGTCGGAAAGCCTGATACGCTGCGGACCGAGATTGTGAAGGCTTACGTGGTGTTGAAGCCGGGGGCTGACGCCTCAGGGAGTGAACTGCAAGATTGGGTCAAGGACCGCTTGGCGCAGTATTCTTATCCACGTGAGGTGGCGTTTCTTGAAGAATTGCCGATGACGGTGACGGGGAAAGTAATCCGCAAGGAATTGAAGGCGCGGGCCGCGGAGGAGAGCCAAAGTGACCGTTGATACTTTCCCGAACCGTTTCAATCAGAGGATCTGGCGAGCGGTTCGGTTCCCTTACACAACAAAGTGTCCTGTATGCGCGGCGACTATTTCTCTGAACAAGTTGTTCAAGGCTCTTCGACGAAGCAAACGCTCAGGGAAAAAGGAAACGGCCGTTTGTCCATCGTGCAAAACTGCATTGCACTTTGAGAAAGGTCGTCGTTACAATTTTGTATTCGCTCTGAGTATCTTCATGTTTCTATTCAGCGCAGTCATCGGTTCAGCCGTGTTTTCACAGTTTGACGCGACCAGCTATTTTCACGAGGCGAGAGGAGGAGTTGAGCCAAACTTTCTCGGTTTCCTCCTGACTATTGTCCTGTTCGTTTATCCAGCGGCGTCGATGACCTTCAAATTACTCAAGATTGAGGTTGTCGAATGAAAAATCTCAACTCTCGGCCTTTAAACTGCCTTACGCCTTTCGCCGAAATACTCAGCCGCAAACTGAGGTCTAAGTCCGATACGACGGCAGAGTTTCAGGAGGATCTATGAAACTTACATCCAAAGCTATGCCCGCCTCCGAGGGCTTCAAAACAAACCGCGCGGCCCATCTCGACGCGCTGGCGCAAATCTCAGCCGCTGCCGAAGCGGCCCGCATGGGAGGCGGCGAGAAATCCCGCGCGCGGCATGAATCGCGGGGCAAAATGCTCCCGCGCCGTCGCGTGGCGAACCTTTTGGACCCAGGGTCTCCGTTCTTGGAGATCGGCGCGACGGCGGCGCATGGGATGTATGGTGATGTTGCACCTTGCGCCGGGGTTATCGCGGGGATTGGCCGGGTGCAGGGGCGCGAGGTCATGGTGGTGTGCAACGACGCCACCGTGAAGGGCGGTACTTACTATCCGATGACCGTCAAAAAACACCTCCGCGCGCAGGAAATTGCCGAGGAAAACCATCTGCCCTGCATCTATCTGGTCGATAGCGGCGGCGCGAACCTGCCCAATCAGGATGAGGTTTTTCCCGACCGCGACCACTTTGGCCGCATCTTCTACAATCAGGCGCGGATGAGTGCGAAGGGCATTGCTCAGATCGCTGTGGTGATGGGATCCTGTACGGCGGGCGGAGCCTACGTGCCTGCCATGTCGGATGTGACGATCATCGTGAAAGAGCAAGGCACGATCTTTCTAGCCGGACCGCCTCTGGTCAAGGCCGCGACCGGCGAAGTCGTCAGTTCCGAAGATCTGGGCGGGGGTGATGTCCATACACGCCTGTCCGGTGTGGCCGATTACCTCGCCGAGGATGATGCCCACGCGCTGGCCTTGGCGCGACGGGCTGTTGGCTCATTGAACCTGCGCAAACCTCTGACGGTGGATTGGGCCAGCCCGGAAGACCCTGCTTATGACCCCGAGGAAATCCTAGGAGTTGTCCCCGCTGATCTGCGCACGCCCTATGACATCCGCGAGGTGATTACGCGTCTGGTCGATGGCTCTCGGTTCGATGAATTCAAACCTCGTTTTGGTGAGACGCTGGTGACCGGTTTTGCCCATGTCAAAGGCTGCCCCGTCGGGATAATCGCCAACAATGGTGTGCTGTTCTCGGAGGCAGCGCAAAAGGGCGCGCATTTCGTTGAGCTTTGCTCGCAGCGCAGAATCCCGCTGGTTTTCCTGCAGAACATCACCGGTTTTATGGTAGGTCGAAAGTACGAAAACGAAGGCATCGCACGGCATGGGGCCAAGATGGTGACTGCGGTGGCGACGACCTCGGTGCCGAAGGTTACTATGCTTGTTGGGGGCTCATTTGGGGCCGGAAACTATGGTATGGCCGGTCGTGCCTATCAACCGCGGTTCCTGTGGACCTGGCCGAACTCACGCATTTCCGTGATGGGCGGAGAGCAGGCGGCGGGCGTCCTGGCGACTGTCAAGCGCGACGGGATCGAGCGGCAGGGCGGCACGTGGTCCGCCGAAGAAGAAGCCGAGTTCAAACGTCCGACCTTGGATATGTTCGAGGAGCAATCGCACCCGCTCTATGCCTCGGCACGGTTGTGGGACGATGGCATCATCGACCCGCGCAAAAGCCGCGATGTACTGGCACTGTCACTGAGCGCCGCGCTGAATGCCCCGATTGAGGAGACACGTTTCGGCGTGTTCAGAATGTAATGAGCATGACTTTGAGAGATGTGTTGGCCCGTTACCCCGGTGCGCAAACCTTTAAATTCGGCGACAGCGCGATGATGAGTTCAGAATTGCTGGCCCTGGTGCGTGCGGGTCGAAAGACAGCAACTTGCGGTGCGCTGAGGGACTATCCCGATGGCAGCCCAGAAACTCCGGTCGTAGGACGGCGCGACATCGCTTTGGAGTGGAACGACCGTCCGGCCGTGGTGATCGAAACGGTGAACGTCTCGATCTGTCGTTTCTGCGATATGACTGAGGAATTTGCGTTGGCCGAGGGTGAGAACGAGACACTGGAAGGATGGCGCGATGATCATCGCCGCTTTTTCGAACGCAATGGCGGGTTCGATCCAGAGATGGAGCTGCTTTGTGAGCGGTTCCATCTTGTCGAAGATCTGGCAGTTGAGGGGTAAGGCATGTTTAACAAAATCCTGATCGCCAATCGCGGTGAAATAGCATGCCGCGTTATGGAAACTGCTCAAAAGATGGGCGTGGCCTGCGTGGCTGTTTATTCCGACGCGGACGCGGCGGCCAAACATGTGCAGATGGCCGATGAGGCCGTTCGGATTGGCACCGCTGCTCCGGCCGAGAGTTACCTTAAGGGCGATGTGATCATTCAGGCAGCGTTGGATACCGGTGCACAGGCGATCCACCCAGGCTACGGCTTTCTGTCCGAAAACCCCGAGTTCGTGGACGCAGTTCAGGCCGCGGGTCTAACCTTTATCGGACCCTCGGCGGATGCGATCCGCCAAATGGGCCTCAAGGACGCTGCCAAAGTGGTGATGGAGAAGGCGGGTGTGCCCGTTGTGCCCGGCTATCACGGTGAAAATCAAGACCCCGAGCACCTGGCTGGAGCGGCGGAAACGATCGGCTATCCGGTTCTGATCAAGGCCGTCGCAGGCGGCGGTGGCAAGGGGATGCGACTAGTCGAACGCCCCGAGGATTTTGCGTCGGCTTTGGACAGCGCGCGGGGCGAGGCGCGCACTGCCTTTGGCAACGATGCAGTTCTTGTCGAGAAGTTTGTCACGAAACCCAGACATATCGAAGTGCAAGTGTTCGGCGACGGAATCCACGCCGTGCATTTTTTCGAACGTGACTGCTCCTTGCAACGGCGCCACCAGAAGGTGATAGAAGAGGCTCCGGCCCCGGGGATGACGCCTGAGATGCGCGAAGCGATGGGGCAGGCGGGTGTCCGCGCCGCAGAAGCGATTGGGTACAAAGGTGCTGGAACGGTCGAATTCATCGTTGATGCGTCGGAAGGTCTGCGTGCTGATCGGTTCTGGTTCATGGAAATGAACACGCGCCTGCAGGTTGAGCACCCCGTGACCGAAGCGATCACTGGTGTTGATCTCGTAGAATGGCAATTGCGCGTAGCTGCGGGTGAGAGCCTGCCGAAGACCCAGCAGGACTTGGCGATAACAGGGCACGCATTCGAGGCGCGTTTGTACGCCGAAGACGTACCAAAAGGCTTTTTGCCCGCAACAGGAACTCTTACGCATTTGGAGTTTCCTGCGATCTGTCGTTCCGACAGCGGCGTGCGTGCCGGGGATACGATCAGTCCGTGGTACGATCCGATGATTGCGAAGGTTATCGTCCATGGACCAACGAGGGCAGTGGCCTTGGAGAAATTGCACCGGGCCTTGCAAAGAACCGAGGTTGCCGGGACCGTTACCAATTTGGCCTTCTTGGGTGCTCTGACCCGCCATCAAGGGTTTGCGGCGGGCGATGTGGATACCGGCCTGATTGGGCGTGATTTAGATGCACTGGTTCAAGAGCCTCCGGTTTCGGCCGCTGCCTGCGTTGCTGGTGCTATGACGGCCCTTGGTTTGGTCGATACCAATGAGCAAACCGGCTTTTCACTTTGGGCGCCGCTTCATCACGCCGTCCAATTGCGAACTGAGGACATCGTCGATCTGGATGTCCAGGTTCAAGGCCCGAGCCATCAGACGTGGCAAGTCGGCGAAGAAACGGTCCATGCCGAACGTAGTGGTAGAACCTGGACACTTGATGGGGAGGCGATGCCGCGCGTTGTGATCTCGGGATCTCGTGTCACAGTTTTCGAAGCATACGGTCAAGAATTTGAAGTTGTTGACCCATTGGACCGTGATGCAAGCGCGACGGGCGATACCAACGTCATCGAAGCGCCAATGCCTGGGTTGGTCAAAGCCGTCTTCGCCGAAGTTGGACAAACCGTCCAGGAGGGAGACCGTCTGGCCGTTCTTGAGGCTATGAAGATGGAACACTCGCTGCTGGCTGCGCGCGACGGCGTTGTCGCAGAGGTGCTTGCGGAGGCGGGTGCACAAGTCGAAGCCGGAGCGGCCCTGGTCCGTTTGGAATAGGACTGATCTGTTCGGGCGGACATTTGCGTGGCACAGTTGAGCCATGCGCAATTGAATCGAAACGCAGTCGGGAGGATCACTGCAATGGGTGAACGGGTCGAGATTTTCGAAGCAGGTCCTCGCGACGGGTTGCAAAACGAACAGCGTCAAATTCCGGTAGATGAAAAAGTGGCTCTAGTTGATTGCCTCAGCCGTGCCGGGTTCAATCGAATTGAAGTGGCCAGCTTTGTTTCGCCAAAGTGGGTACCGCAGATGGCCGGAAGCGCGGATGTGTTGGCGGGGATCAAGCGTGCCAAAGGTGTCCGCTATGCTGCGCTGACGCCGAATATGCGTGGTTACGAAGATGCTCTTGCGGCCGGGGCAGATGAAATTGCCGTGTTTGCGTCCGCTTCCGAGGGGTTCTCAAAGGCCAATATCAACGCCACGATTTCGGAATCTATTGAGCGATTTGTTCCGATCCTTGAGGCGGCGCGCCATATCGACCTTCCGGTTCGCGGCTATGTCTCGTGTGTCACTGATTGCCCTTATGACGGCCCAACGCCGCCCGAGAAGGTCGCCGAGGTCGCCGATAGCCTGTTTTCGCTTGGTTGTTACGAAATCTCTTTGGGAGACACGATCGGGCAGGGGACGCCTGACACGATCGCGCATATGCTTTTGGCTGTCCGCGATCGCGTGCCTGTCACGCGACTGGCAGGCCACTTTCATAACACCAATGGCCGAGCCATCGACAACATAGATGCCGCACTGGCGCTGGGAGTACGGACCTTTGACGCCGCCGTCGGTGGCTTGGGCGGGTGCCCATTTGCTCCGGGCGCTGCAGGTAACGTGGCAACCGAAGAAGTCGCGGCCCATCTCGAGCGGTTGGGTTATGAGACTGGATTAGATTTGGCTGTGGTGGACGAGGCCGCCCAGATGGCGCGTGCGATGCGGTCCGACTGAGAGGCAGGAACATGTTCGAAACAATTTCGGTATCCGCTGATGACCGTGGTGTTGCAACGCTGACATTGGATCGCGCGGAAAAACACAACGCTATGTCGGCGCAGATGATTTCAGAGCTTACACAGGCGGCTGGTCAGTTGGGGGCTGACGACTCGGTCCGGGCCGTGGTGTTGAAGGCCGCAGGCAAGAGTTTTTGCGCGGGTGGAGATCTCGGGTGGATGCAGGCCCAGATGGCCGCTGATCCGCAGACGCGGTTCTCAGAGGCCAGAAAGCTTGCCGAGATGTTACAGGCTTTGAATACGATGCCTAAGCCCTTGATTGGGGCGGTGCACGGGAATGCCTTTGGCGGTGGAGTTGGGCTAGCCTCAGTCTGCGACATAGCGATCGGTGTCGAGTCGATCAAAATGGGTTTGACCGAAACCCGATTGGGCCTGATTCCGGCAACAATCGGACCCTACGTGATCGCGCGAATGGGTGAGGCCAGGGCGCGACGTGTGTTTATGTCGGCAAGATTGTTCGACGGTGCCGAAGCCGTGACCCTTGGACTGCTGGCCAAGGCGGTTCCTTCTGATGACTTAGACGAAGCGGTCGAGGCCGAAGTTTTGCCGTATCTATCCTGTGCGCCGGGTGCAGTAGCTTCGGCCAAAGAACTGGTTCAGGCGCTGGGTCCACGGATCGACGACGCAGTGATCGACCAGACAATCCGTGCGTTGGTAGCGCGATGGGAAACAGAAGAAGCCAAGGAAGGAATCGGCGCGTTTTTCGACAAACGAAAACCTGCTTGGATAACTCAGGTTTAACGCTCTTCTGTCCATTTTCGGATTCGTTGAAAAGTTTGAGCTAAGTGCAAACAGGGGCAAGTGGAATATTAGCCCCCTGCGCGATTGTGTTCGGTTGACCCTCTGACCCCGCGCGGATAGAGAATGTCCAGTCAACACGCCAATTGACGGCGCAGCCCTGTGAGGCATGCGCAGGAAAGGAGCTATTCGTGGAAGACCTGCTGCGGGAGTACCTCCCGATTCTGGTGTTTCTGGCCGTTGCTGTAGGCCTAGGAATCGTCCTGATTCTGGCCGCCGTGGTACTGGCCGTCCGCAATCCCGACCCTGAAAAGGTCAGCGCATATGAGTGTGGCTTCAACGCCTTCGACGATGCGCGGATGAAATTCGATGTCCGATTCTACCTGGTCGCGATTCTTTTCATCATCTTTGATCTGGAAATTGCGTTCCTGTTCCCTTGGGCCGTCGGGTTCAAGGACATCAGTGATGTAGGTTTCTGGTCCATGATGGTGTTCTTGGCGGTGCTGACCATCGGCTTTGCCTACGAATGGAAGAAGGGGGCGCTGGAATGGGAGTGATGACGGGTGCTAACACCGCCGGCGTCGACAAAGAGGTCGCCACCCAGGCCCTGAATGCAGAGCTGCAGGACAAGGGCTTTTTGCTGACCTCGACTGAAGACATCATCAACTGGGCTCGTACTGGTTCGTTGCACTGGATGACGTTTGGCTTGGCTTGCTGTGCGGTTGAGATGATGCACACCTCAATGCCGCGTTACGACGCGGAACGGTTTGGCATCGCTCCACGCGCCTCTCCGCGTCAGTCGGACGTTATGATCGTAGCCGGTACACTGACCAACAAGATGGCTCCTGCGTTGCGCAAGGTCTATGATCAGATGCCTGAGCCGCGCTATGTGATCTCGATGGGGTCCTGTGCGAATGGCGGTGGCTATTACCACTACTCTTATTCCGTCGTACGTGGCTGTGATCGGGTCGTTCCGGTCGACATCTATGTGCCGGGGTGCCCCCCGACGGCTGAGGCGTTGCTGTACGGCTTGATGCAGTTGCAACGCAAAATCCGCCGCACCGGCACTATCGTACGCTGAGGAGAGGGTTGATGAGCGAAGCACTCAAAGAACTCGGCGCACAGTTGGAGCTGAAGCGTTCTGACTGCGTTCTGTCTTGGGATGTCACCTTTGGTGAGCTGAACGTGGATGTGGCACCATCGAATTTGGTGGAGTTCGTGGAATTCCTGCGTTCCGACCAGAACTGCAAATTCTCGACCTTGGTTGATATTACCGGCGTCGATTACCCCGAGCGCGCTAAACGGTTCGACGTGGTCTACCACTTCCTGTCGATGTACCAGAACCAGCGTATCCGCCTGCGGGTTTCTATCCGTGAAGAAGATATGGTTCCGTCGCTGGTCGATGTTCACCCCTCGGCCAACTGGTTCGAGCGTGAGGTGTTCGACATGTTCGGCATCCTGTTCTCGGGCCACCCAGACCTGCGGCGCATCCTGACGGACTATGGCTTCCGCGGCTATCCGCTGCGTAAGGATTTTCCGACCACCGGTTACACCGAAGTTCGGTATGACGAGGCTCAAAAGCGTGTGGTTTATGAGCCTGTGTCGCTGGTGCAGGAATACCGTCAATTCGATTTCATGTCCCCTTGGGAAGGCGCGAATTACATTCTGCCGGGGGATGAAAAACAGGAGTAGTCATCATGTTTGAGTTCCTGATCTGGATTGTACTGGTGGTAGCGACGGTCGTACCGATGCTTAAGCTGCTGCCGCATTTCGGGATCAACAAGAACTGGGCGTTTGCATGCATCATTTCTCCGGCAGTGATTGTCCTTCTGTGGATGATGGCAATGAAGCTGCAAGAGATGGAGCGACGCTGACATGATGGGCGAACTGATCATTTTGGGCGCATTGGGCGTCTTGCTTGCAGGGGCTGCAGCGAAAGCGGCCGAAGCCGAAAAGGTCCGGGTCCGGGCCGAGGCGAAAAAGAACAAACGAGGGCGTTGATGGACGGCTCAAGATATGATGACGGCAGCACGGACGCGCTGAGCGGAGAACAGAAGATCCGCAACTTCAACATTAATTTCGGCCCGCAACACCCTGCGGCACACGGAGTTTTGCGTCTTGTCCTAGAGCTCGACGGTGAGATCGTAGAACGTTGTGACCCGCATATCGGCCTGCTGCACCGTGGCACTGAAAAGCTGATGGAAAGCCGGACGTATCTGCAGAACCTGCCGTATTTCGACCGTCTGGATTATGTGGCGCCGATGAACCAGGAACATGCCTGGTGCCTGGCCATCGAAAAGCTGACCGGAGTTGAAGTTCCGCGTCGTGGCTCGCTGATCCGGGTTCTGTATTCCGAGATCGGACGCATCCTGAACCACCTGCTGAACGTGACCACGCAGGCGATGGACGTTGGCGCTCTGACCCCGCCGCTCTGGGGCTTTGAGGAGCGCGAAAAACTGATGGTGTTCTACGAGCGTGCCTGCGGCGCTCGCTTGCACGCCGCCTATTTCCGTCCCGGTGGCGTGCACCAGGACCTGCCGCCGGAACTGCTGGACGATATCGAGGCATGGAGCCATGAGTTCCCAGCTGTACTGGACGATATCGATGGCCTTCTGACTGAAAACCGCATCTTCAAACAGCGTAACGCCGATATTGGCGTTGTGACCGAGGACGATATCCAGAAATACGGTTTCTCGGGCGTGATGGTTCGCGGCTCGGGTCTGGCTTGGGATTTGCGACGCGCGCAGCCCTACGAATGCTATGATGAGTTCGAGTTCCAGATCCCCGTCGGCAAGAACGGGGACTGCTATGACCGTTACCTCGTCCGCATGGAAGAGATGCGCCAGTCGCTGCTGATCATCCGTCAGGCCATCGCCAAAATCCGCGAATGCCCTGGTGATGTTCTGGCCCGTGGCAAGATTACCCCGCCGAAACGCTCGGACATGAAGACCTCGATGGAAAGCCTGATCCATCACTTCAAGCTGTACACCGAAGGCTTCCATGTTCCTGCCGGTGAGGTCTATGCCGCCGTAGAAGCCCCAAAGGGTGAATTCGGCGTGTATCTGGTCGCCGACGGCACCAACAAACCCTACCGCGCCAAGCTGCGCGCGCCGGGCTTCCTGCACCTTCAAGCCATGGATCACGTCGCCAAGGGTCACCAACTGGCCGACGTCGCCGCCATCATCGGCACCATGGACGTCGTATTTGGAGAGATTGACCGCTAATGCTCCGCCGTCTGCATCCCGAACAACCCGAAAGCTTTGCCTTTTCCGCTGCTAACCAGCAGTGGGCCGAAGCGCAGATCACCAAGTACCCCGAGGGTCGTCAGGCCAGCGCGGTTATTCCGCTGTTGTGGCGTGCGCAGGAACAAGAGGGCTGGCTGAGCCGCCCGGCAATTGAATCTGTCGCTGACATGCTGGGCATGGCCTATATCCGTGTGCTTGAGGTTGCGTCCTTCTACTTCATGTTCCAGCTGCAGCCGGTTGGCTCGGTGGCGCATATTCAGGTTTGCGGCACGACATCCTGCATGATCTGCGGGGCAGAAGACCTGATCGCAGTCTGCAAGGAAAAGATCGCGGCCAAACCGCATGAGCTGTCCGCTGATGGCAAGCTGAGCTGGGAAGAGGTGGAATGCCTTGGTTCCTGCACCAACGCGCCGATGGCTCAAATTGGTAAGGACTATTACGAAGATCTGACCACTGAAAGCTTTGGTAAGATCATCGACGATCTGGCCGCTGGCAAAGTGCCCACACCGGGCCCGCAAAACGGGCGTTATGCGGCCGAACCGCTCAAAGGACTAAGCAGTCTGGCAGAGTACGAGGCGGGCAAACCTCAGTATAACGCAAGTGTCGAACTGGCGACTGACTTGGGTGACACGGTTAAGCGCATTGATGGAACTGAGGTACCGATCCTTACACCATGGCTGGGTAAAGATGGTAAGCAGGCCGGTGCATCGGCTGCAGCTCAACCTCCGAAGGCGCCTGAACCTCCAAAGCCGGCTGTAAAACAGGCGGAAGAGGCGAAAGCCGAGCCGAAAACTGAGGAAGTTCAGGAAGCCCAACCGGACACACTGACCGAGCCGCGCGATGGCAAAGCTGATGATCTTAAGATGCTGAAAGGCGTCGGTCCTAAACTGGAAGAAACGCTGAACGAATTGGGCTTCTTTCATTATGACCAAATCGCTGCGTGGACGCCCGAACAAGTCGCATGGGTGGATGCACGGCTGAAGTTCAAGGGTCGGATCGAACGCGACGGTTGGATCGAACAAGCGGCCAAGCTTGCGGCGGGTGAGGAAACCGAATTCGCCAAACGTGCCAAGGATGACGGCACTTACGAAGACTAAACGACGGTGCCCATCCGGGGCATCCTAGGTGAGATGGACAAGGACAAGGAACAGGCCATAGCCCGAAAGGGCCGACACATTGCCATAGTCATCGCGGTGACTATGGTGATTTGGCTGTCCATGAACATGTTCATCGGCCCCGCATTGGGACTGACCGCGCGACACGCGCTGCTGTTCGACCTCGCCGCTCTGGCAGGTTTTATCTATGCGGGCGTCAACATTTTTCAACTCTGGCGCATGCGTCAGGACAGCTGAAGGTAACACACGATGCTGAAGGATCAGGACCGGATCTTTACCAACATCTACGGGATGCATGAGCGGACGCTAAAAGGCGCGCAGGCCCGCGGGCATTGGGACGGCACTGCTGGCCTGATTGAAAAGGGCCGTGACTGGATCATCCAGACTATGAAGGACTCGGGGCTTCGCGGTCGCGGCGGTGCGGGCTTTCCAACAGGTTTAAAATGGTCTTTCATGCCTAAGGAAAGCGACGGTCGTCCGGCCTATCTGGTTGTGAACGCGGATGAATCCGAGCCAGGCACCTGTAAAGACCGCGAGATCATGCGCCATGATCCTCACACGCTGATCGAAGGCTGCTTGATCGCGTCTTTCGCGATGAATGCACACACTTGCTACATCTACCTGCGCGGAGAATACATTCGCGAGCGTGAGGCGCTACAGGCCGCGATTGATGAGGCTTATGATGCGGGGCTGCTGGGTAAGAACGCTGCCGGATCGGGATGGGATTTCGATATCTTCCTACATCACGGGGCAGGCGCCTATATCTGCGGTGAGGAAACTGCTCTGATCGAAAGCCTTGAGGGCAAAAAGGGTATGCCGCGAATGAAGCCTCCGTTCCCGGCGGGCGCTGGGCTGTATGGCTGCCCGACCACGGTGAACAACGTGGAATCCATCGCGGTTGTGCCGACCATTCTGCGCCGTGGCGCTGATTGGTTCGCAGGCTTTGGACGTCAGAACAACGCGGGCACCAAGCTGTTTGCGATTTCTGGCCATGTGAACAACCCCTGCGTCGTCGAAGAAGCGATGTCGATCTCCTTCGAAGAGCTGATTGAAACACACTGTGGTGGCATCCGTGGTGGTTGGGACAACCTGCTGGCCGTCATCCCGGGCGGTTCTTCGGTGCCTTGTGTACGCGGCGAGAACATGCGTGACGCAATCATGGACTTTGACTATCTGCGCAACGATCTGGGCTCTGGCCTGGGGACAGCTGCGGTCATCGTGATGGATAAATCCACTGATATCATTAAGGCGATCTGGCGTTTGTCGAAGTTCTACAAGCACGAAAGCTGTGGCCAGTGCACGCCTTGCCGTGAAGGCACAGGCTGGATGATGCGCGTTATGGACCGGTTGGTGCGCGGAGAGGCCGAACCGGAAGAGATCGACATGCTGTTCGATGTGACCAAGCAAGTCGAAGGCCACACAATCTGTGCGCTCGGCGACGCGGCTGCCTGGCCAATCCAAGGCCTGATCCGCAATTTCCGCGAAGAAATCGAAGACCGTATCAAGGCTCAGAAAACGGGCCGCATGGGTGCGATGGCGGCGGAGTAAACCAGATGGAAGCTTTTGCAGAATATGGCCATGCCGTTGCCTCGGTTGTGATTTTCACCCTCGTCGTGCTTTTTATGGCCCCGTTCACGGCACTGGCTAAGGCGGGCAAGGGGTTGGCTCCGGGCGCGACGCCCGACCAGGATTATTCCGACAAGGCTTACCGTCTGAACCGCGCCTACCTGAATGGGACCGAGACGCTGCCGGCTTATGTGGCGGTCACGGTTGCGGCAGTATTGATGGGGGCCAGCCCATTTTGGGTAAATCTGCTGGCGTCGGTGGCGCTGGTGGCGCGTCTGGCGATGCTATTTGTCCATATCCGTGGAATCGGCAAGCCTAACAGCGGTTTGCGTTCAATTCTCTATGTCGTGGGGTGGGCTTGCATGTTCATCATGGGGCTGATGGCGATTGGGGCTGCGTTCTGATGTCGGTTCAAAAAAACATCAAACGGCAAGGGCGTCTAAAAAGCCTAAGCCTCTTGGCTGCGCTTTCTGTCGTGACCGCGTGCGGCTTGGTTACTCCTTCCGAGGACCGGATTGTATTCGACGGCATCGCTTTTAAAGCCAAGGCCAAGCCCGTTAACAAGAAAGTGTCACCTGCAGACTTTAACGTTGTCGTAAAGGGCGTTTCTGCTTCTCTGGACGGAGCGCGCGAAGCTGGGCGGTACGAGGGAATAAAATTCTGTATAGCTGGCTTCGGCTCATCACGTATTAAATGGAAAGTTGGGCCTGACACCGATCCTCAGAAGCTTCTGATCACAGACGACGAGTTAACTTTCTCGGGAACGTGCCAACGACCATGAAGCGTTTTTCTGCATATTACGCCATGACACGGCGGGTGTTATTGCATAGCAACCCCGCCGTCGGTCGTCTTGGGTTTCCCAAGACGAAAGGAATTGTCATGTCTGGTATGAAAACGCTCGCATTGTTGTCACTTGTGGCTCTGCCGGTAATGGCTGAAGCCAAGCCGCCCTTGCGCGAAGTCAAAGAGATTGACAACGAACTCTATTACATCGCCATCGCAAATGAAATTTCCGAGTACTGCTCGTCAATCAGTGGGCGTCGTATGAAGGCGATTGGCGTTATGTGGGGACTGCGGTCAAAGGCGAACAAACTGGGGTACTCGGACAAGGAAATCCGGGCCTATGTGGACTCGGACGCTGAAAAGGACCGGATGCGCGCCAAGGGCGAAGCGTATCTGGCCGATAACGGCGTCACGTATGAAAATCCGAACTCTTTCTGCACGTTGGGGCGGAAGGAAATCGAAAGAAACAGCGCCATTGGCGTGTATTTGAGGGCGAACTAGACCATGTCTGACCTCCGCAAGATCAATATCGACGGACAGGAAATCGAAGTCGATGGTGCGATGACCCTGATCCAGGCCTGTGAAGAGGCCGGAGTCGAAGTGCCGCGTTTCTGCTATCACGAGCGTCTGTCGATCGCCGGGAACTGCCGGATGTGTCTGGTTGAAGTCGTAGGCGGCCCGCCGAAACCCGCCGCCTCTTGCGCGATGCAGGTGCGTGACCTGCGTCCGGGGCCGGAAGGCCAGCCGCCTGTGGTCAAGACGAATTCGCCCATGGTTAAGAAGGCCCGCGAAGGGGTGATGGAGTTCCTGCTCATCAACCACCCGCTGGACTGTCCGATCTGCGATCAAGGCGGAGAGTGCGATCTTCAGGATCAGGCGATGGCCTATGGGGTGTCCGGATCGCGCTTCAAGGAAGCCAAGCGGGCGGTGGACGACCTGGATCTGGGGCCGCTGGTTGGTACTGCTATGACACGGTGCATCAGCTGCACCCGTTGCGTGCGTTTCACCACCGAGGTCGCTGGGATTGCTCAGATGGGCCAAACCGGTCGCGGGGAAGATGCTGAGATCACCTCCTATCTGAACCAGACGCTCGACTCGAACATGCAGGGCAACATCATCGATCTGTGCCCTGTTGGGGCTCTGACTTCGAAGCCTTACGCATTCACTGCGCGCCCGTGGGAGTTGACGAAGACCGAGAGCATTGATGTGATGGACGCTCTGGGTTCGAACATCCGCGTTGATACGAAGGGCCGCGAAGTCATGCGATTCCTGCCGCGGAACCATGACGGCGTAAACGAAGAGTGGATCAGCGATAAAACCCGATTTGTCTGGGACGGCCTGCGTCGTCAACGTCTAGACAAGCCCTACGTGCGTGAAAATGGCAAACTGCGCCCGGCTTCGTGGCCAGAGGCTTTGAACAAGGCTGCCGAAGCCCTGAAAGGTGCTGAGAAACCCGCTGGTATCGTGGGGGATTTGGCACCGGTCGAGGCGATTTTTGCCCTTAAGCAGATGATTGAAGGGCAAGGCGGTATTGTGGAGTGCCGCACCGACGGGGCCAAGCTTCCAGCCGGCAATCGATCTGCTTATGCCGGTACTGCAGCGATTGAGGATATCGATACAGCCGAGCGGATTTTGCTGATCGGCACTAACCCGCGTGATGAAGCCCCGGTGCTGAACGCTCGTGTCCGTAAGGCTTGGGCGCATGGGGCAGAGGTCGCTCTGGTTGGGGCTGCCGTAGACCTGACCTTTGACTATCATCACATGGGTGATGATCGAGCGGCGCTGCAAAAAGTCGTCGACATGGGTGGTGATGACGAGATCAAGGGCAAGGCGTCCTTGGTCATTGTAGGGCAGGGAGCTCTGCAAGAGGCTGATGGCGCTGCTGTACTTGCGGCCGCACAAGCCATTGCGACCAATACAGAAAGCGGTTTGATCGTTCTGCATACCGCGGCCTCGCGCGTTGGCGCGATGGATGTGGATGCCACCAACGAAGGCGGTATGGATGCGGTCAGCGCGGCGGACGTGATTTACAACCTCGGCGCGGATGAGGTCGAAATTGGTGACGGTGCCTTTGTGATCTACCAAGGCAGCCACGGTGATCGCGGCGCCCATCGCGCAGACGTGATCCTGCCGGGCGCTGCCTATACAGAAGAAAATGGCCTGTTCGTAAACACAGAGGGACGTCCGCAGCTGGCGATGCGCGCCGGTTTCGCACCGGGTGAAGCCAAAGAAAACTGGGCCATTCTGCGTGCCCTTTCGGCCGAACTGGGCGCGACACTGCCCTTTGACTCGTTGGCGCAACTGCGCACTGCATTAATCGAAGCGGTTCCGCATTTGGCCCGTATCGACGAGGTCGTCGAGAACGAGGTTCAGACGCTGAATGCAGGATCGCTGGGCAAGGCAACCTTCCGCAACGCAGTCAAGGATTTCTACCTGACCAACCCGATTGCGCGGGCTTCGCAGCTGATGGCCGAGCTTTCGGCGCAGGCGCAGGCTCGCAAATCCGAGAAGATCGCGGCGGAATGAACCAGAGCTGTTTCATATCACAGACTAAGGCGACTACCGGGTGGCAGTACGCCGCGCCCGATTTGTGTGTGAAACCCAAGATTAAGGGTGGCGCAATGGCAGCAGATGCTGTTTACACCAACGCGCCGACCCAGCCGCAGTTTGCGCAGGCACATGGCCTTTGCATCGCTCGCGGAAAACGGAATACCCACGGTGTGAGGACCAATGGCTGATTTCTTTAACACCCCAGGCGGAATAGCCATCATCATTCTGGCGCAAGTGCTTGCTGTCGTTGCCTTTGTGATGATCTCGCTGTTGTTCCTTGTTTATGGCGACCGCAAGATCTGGGCTGCGGTCCAGATGCGTCGAGGCCCCAACGTGGTCGGCGTCTATGGGCTGCTGCAATCTGTAGCTGACGCGCTGAAATATGTGGTCAAAGAGGTTGTGATCCCTGCGGGTGCTGATCGCACCGTCTTTATTCTGGCCCCTCTGACGTCCTTCGTTCTGGCAATGATCGCCTGGGCGGTGATCCCGTTCAACGATGGCTGGGTTCTGTCGGATATCAACGTGGCCATTCTCTATGTTTTCGCTGTGTCCTCGTTGGAGGTTTATGGTGTGATCATGGGAGGTTGGGCGTCGAACTCAAAGTACCCGTTCCTTGGGTCACTGCGGTCTGCCGCCCAGATGATTTCCTATGAGGTTTCCATCGGCCTGATCATCATCGGCATCATTATTTCGACCGGTTCGATGAACTTTGGCGACATCGTACGGGCACAGGACGGCTCGTTCGGGTTCTTCAGCTGGTACTGGCTGCCGCACTTCCCGATGGTATTCCTGTTCTTCATCTCGGCGCTGGCTGAAACCAACCGTCCGCCGTTTGATCTGCCAGAGGCGGAATCGGAACTGGTTGCCGGTTATCAGGTTGAATACTCGGCGACGCCCTTCCTGCTGTTCATGGCAGGTGAATACATCGCGATCTTCCTGATGTGTGCCCTGACAACGCTGCTCTTCTTTGGCGGTTGGCTGTCGCCGATCCCGGGCCTTCCGGATGGTGTTCTGTGGATGGTTGCCAAGATGGCGTTCTTCTTCTTCATCTTCGCGATGGTTAAGGCAATCACCCCCCGCTATCGCTATGACCAGCTGATGCGATTGGGTTGGAAGGTGTTCCTGCCGTTCTCATTGGTTTGGGTAGTATTTGTGGCCTTCGCAGCGAAATTCGATTGGTTCTGGGGCGCGTTCGCTCGTTGGAGCGTAGGGGGCTGATATGCTGAAATTTGCTGTTTACACCTCTGCTTCTGTTGCCTGTATGGCGCTAGCGTCAATGGCTGCTGCCGATGAGGTGAGCGTTCAGGACGCTCGCACTGCCGTTCGCGATTACGCAGCGCAAAATTGCTCTGCCGAATTGGACGCTGTGAATGCAATCATGGGTGAAACCGATCGCGTTTCGTCATTGGACAGTAGCGTAGTCATGGCCAAGGATCTTGG
Source organism: Ruegeria sp. BE9 (assembly GCF_056538765.1). Taxonomy (NCBI): domain Bacteria; kingdom Pseudomonadati; phylum Pseudomonadota; class Alphaproteobacteria; order Rhodobacterales; family Roseobacteraceae; genus Ruegeria; species Ruegeria sp. BE9. The sequence goes on from NZ_JBQFTS010000002.1 coordinate 709,348, forward strand.
CGCATGGACCGACGAATGGCCAATGTCCGAAGCATCGCTCAAAGCTTCTGGTTTTATCGAGGTGTCGAAAAACCAATCGCTTGAGGCGAGCATGTTGGTTAGCTTCGCCGAATACTATGCCGACAGCGCTGATGAAGCTGACGTCGCTGCGACACGGTATCAAGGCGGTGTTGTCGCCGCGAAGACTGCCCTGGCGAACTGCCTGATGCCGACTGAGGCCGAAACGGCCGAAGCCGCTGATCGCCTTACAGCCGAATTGAATGAGGCAATGGCCGAAGTGTCATGCCCCAAAAAACTCGCTGCCGCAGCGGCGCTGTCGTCTACAACTTTAAACGAACCAAGCTCCGTTTGGGGCGCTGCCTCTGCTGATGCGGCTCCGCAACTAACGGCATCTTGCGCAGGGGGAGAGTGAAATGACTCAGATCGATTACACCCGCGCCGCGAAATACTTCCTTCTGCAGGACTTCTGGGTCGGCATGAAGCTGGGGCTGAAGTACTTTTTTGCGCCCAAGGCTACCGTGAATTACCCGCACGAAAAGGGTCCGCTGTCGCCACGCTTTCGGGGTGAACACGCTCTGCGTCGTTACCCAAACGGTGAAGAACGCTGCATCGCTTGTAAATTGTGTGAGGCGGTTTGCCCGGCGCAAGCCATTACAATCGACGCCGAACCGCGCGAAGACGGTAGCCGCCGGACCACGCGCTACGACATCGACATGACCAAATGCATTTACTGCGGCTTCTGCCAAGAGGCTTGCCCGGTTGATGCCATTGTCGAAGGCCCGAACTTCGAGTTTGCGACAGAGACTCGTGAAGAGCTGTTCTACGACAAGGAAAAACTGCTGGATAACGGCGAACGCTGGGAAGCTGAGATCGCTCGCAATCTGGAAATGGACGCGCCGTACAGATGAATGACACGCCGACAAATCCGTTCGACCTGATGATGAAGCAGGCTCAGGACATGGCCAAGGCGATGAACCCGGCGATGGAAAGCTTCTCGCCCAAGGGGTTTGAGGCGCTTTGGCCGACCATGCCCAAAGAGGTCATGGAGATGATGTTTGGCAACACTGTCAACACGGACGGTCTTGATGCCAAAACTCGCCTGCTATTGACGCTGGCTGGGCTGACCTGTCAGGGCGCTCAGGCCGATACTGCGGTGCGCCAGACCGTTCGCCATGCGATGGAAGCTGGCGCCAAGAAACAAGAGATCGTGGAAACGATCGGTCAGATGTCGGTCTTCGCCGGCATCCCGGCCATGACCCGAGCGCTGGACTTGGCGCAAGAAGTCATGGGCGATAACGAGGATGAGGATCAATGACCGTCTTTGCCTTCTATCTGTTTGCCATCAGCGCCATCACCGGCGGGCTGTTCACGGTGATCAGCCGCCAGCCGGTGCACTCGGTGCTGTGGCTCATCCTATCCTTTCTGTCGTCGGCGGGGCTGTTCGTTCTGCTAGGGGCTGAATTCGTGGCGATGCTTTTGATCATCGTCTACGTGGGCGCGGTCGCGGTGCTGTTCCTATTTGTTGTGATGATGCTGGACGTGGACTTCGCTGAGCTCAAGGCTGAGATGGCCCGGTATATGCCGCTGGCCTTGCTGATCGGCCTGGTCATCCTGATGCAGTTCGTCATGGCCTTTGGTGCATGGGACAGTGCGCAGGGAGCAGCGGCCAACCTGGCGCAGCCGGTTCCGGCAGACCGCCACAACACAGAGGCGCTCGGCGTCATTCTTTATGATCAATACTTCCTCCTGTTCCAACTGGCGGGCCTGATCCTGTTGGTAGCCATGATCGGCGCCATCGTGCTGACCCTGCGGCATCGCAAGGACATCAAACGTCAGGACATTGTCGGTCAGATGATGCGCGACCCGGCCGAGGCAATGGAACTGAAGGACGTGAAACCGGGGCAGGGACTTTGAGACGATGATCGGACTTGAACACTATCTTACGGTCGCGGCGACGCTGTTCGTCATCGGCATCTTCGGTCTCTTCCTGAACCGCAAGAACGTCATCATCCTACTGATGAGCATCGAACTGATGCTGTTGGCAGTGAATATCAACCTCGTGGCGTTTTCCAGCTTCCTCGGCGATCTGGTCGGACAGGTGTTTACGCTGTTCGTTCTGACCGTTGCAGCGGCCGAAGCGGCGATTGGTCTGGCCATTCTGGTCTGCTTCTTCCGCAACCGTGGCACTATCGCGGTTGAAGACGTCAACATGATGAAGGGGTAAGAGAACATGGAAACCACCATCCTCTTTGCCCCGCTTGTGGGCGCTTTGATCTGCGGCTTTGGCTGGCGTTTCATTGGCGAGAAGGCCGCCATGTGGACGGCCACTGGCCTGCTGTTTTTGGCCTGCTTGCTGAGCTGGCTTGTATTCTTCACCTTTGACGGCCAAACCCACACCGTTGAAATCCTGCGCTGGATCGAGAGTGGTTCGCTGTCGACAAGCTGGGCAGTTCGCCTGGATCGTCTGACAGCGATCATGCTGATCGTGGTAACGACCGTCTCAGCGCTCGTGCACCTGTATTCCTTTGGCTACATGGATCACGACCCACAGTGGCGTGAAGGCGAAAGCTATAAGCCACGTTTCTTTGCTTATCTGTCCTTCTTCACCTTCGCCATGCTTATGCTGGTGACAGCGGACAACTTGGTTCAGATGTTCTTTGGCTGGGAAGGCGTTGGCGTCGCATCGTACCTGCTGATCGGATTCTATTATCGCAAGCCTTCGGCAAACGCTGCCGCGATGAAGGCTTTCATCGTCAACCGCGTTGGGGACTTTGGTTTTGCGCTGGGTATCTTTGCCCTGTTCCTGCTGACAGACAGCATCAACTTTTCAGACATTTTTGCCTCGGCGCCAGAGCTGGCTGAAACAAACCTGCACTTCCTGTGGGGTGAGTGGAACGCCATCGAGGTGATCTGTGTTCTGCTGTTCATCGGTGCGATGGGTAAGTCGGCTCAGTTGATCCTGCACACGTGGTTGCCAGACGCGATGGAAGGCCCGACGCCTGTTTCGGCGCTGATCCACGCCGCGACCATGGTGACAGCGGGTGTCTTCCTGGTCTGCCGCATGTCGCCGCTGATGGAGTTCGCGCCGGGTGCGACTGGGTTCATCACCGTGCTAGGTGCTTCGACCGCGTTCTTTGCCGCAACCGTGGGTCTGGTTCAGACAGACATCAAGCGCGTCATCGCGTATTCGACCTGCTCGCAGCTGGGCTACATGTTCGTGGCTGCCGGTGTGGGCATGTACTCGGCTGCGATGTTCCACCTGTTCACGCACGCTTTCTTCAAAGCGCTCTTGTTCCTTGGTGCCGGTTCGGTGATCCACGCCATGCATCATGAACAGGAAATGACAGAGTACGGCGGCCTTCGTAAAAAGATCCCCTATACCTTCTGGGCAATGATGATCGGTACGCTGGCTATCACCGGTGTCGGTATTCCGCTGACCACATTCGGTTTCGCTGGTTTCCTATCCAAGGATGCAATCATCGAAAGCGCTTACGCAGGTGGTTCGGCTTACGGCTTCTGGCTGCTTGTGGTCGCGGCTGCGTTTACGTCTTTCTACAGCTGGCGTCTGATTTTCCTTACCTTCTACGGCGCTCCACGTGGCGATCAGCACACGCATGATCACGCGCATGAAAGTCCGATGGTCATGCTGGTGCCTCTTGGAGTTCTTTCTTTGGGTGCGATTTTTGCCGGGATGATCTGGTACGGCAACTTCTTCGGCCACGCCGACAAGGTTGGTAAGTTCTACGGCATTCCGGTAGCTGAAGCTTCTGAGCATACTGAGGCTGGAGATCATGGCACGGCAGATGCAGCGCACGCTGACGATGGCCATGCGGATGAGGCGCACGCCGACGAAGGCCACGGTAGCGATGCCGCACATGGCGACGCGGATCACGGAGACAAGGACGCGCATGGTGGCGATCACCACTATGCGTTCGTGGGTAAGCCGGGCGAGGGTGCTTTGTACATTGCACCGGACAACCATATTTTGGATGACGCACATGCCGCTCCGAAGTGGGTCAAAGTTTCGCCCTTCGTCGCGATGCTGCTGGGCTTCGTCGTCGCTTATTGGTTCTACATCGTGAACCCATCGCTGCCGGGACGTTTGGCGCAGAACCAGCGACCGCTGTACCTTTTCCTGCTGAACAAGTGGTACTTTGACGAAATCTACAATGTTATTTTTGTCAAACCAACTTTGGCGATTGGTCGGTTCCTGTGGAAACGCGGTGATGGCAACACCATCGACGGCTTCCTGAACGGTGTCGCCATGGGCGTTGTTCCCTTCTTCACCCGCCTCGCAGGCAAGGCGCAGACGGGCTACATCTTTACTTACGCCTTCTGGATGGTTCTGGGCATCGCAGCCCTAGTCACCTGGATGTCGATCGGCGGAGGCGCACACTAATGGATAATATCCTCTCCATCGTCACCTTTATTCCCGCAGTGGCGGCAGGCATTCTGGCCCTGTTCCTGCATGGTGATGACGTGGCTGCGCAGCGCAACGCGAAATGGGTCGCGCTGGTTGCAACCACAGTGACCTTCCTTGTCTCGATTGGCATCTATACGGGCTTTGATCCGTCCAACACCGGCTTCCAGATGGTGGAAGAGGGTGAGTGGTTGCTGGGCCTGAAATATAAGATGGGTGTAGATGGCATTAGCGTTCTGTTCGTGCTGCTGACCACCTTCATCATGCCTCTAACCATTCTGGCTAGCTGGAACGTGACCGACCGCGTTAAGGAATACATGATCGCCTTCCTGCTGCTGGAAACGCTTATGCTGGGCGTGTTCATGGCGCTGGATCTGGTGCTGTTCTACCTGTTCTTCGAGGCAGGTCTGATCCCAATGTTCCTGATCATCGGTATTTGGGGCGGCGCGAACCGTATTTACGCCAGCTTCAAGTTCTTCCTCTACACCTTCCTCGGCTCGGTGCTGATGCTGGTGGCGATGGTCGCGATGTATGCAGATGCTGGTACCACGGACATTGAGGCTCTGATGAGCCATCACTTCTCGTCCGAAGGGTTCAGCGTCCTGGGCATCTACATCGTCGGCGGAATGCAGACGCTGATGTTCCTGGCCTTCTTCGCCTCGTTTGCGGTGAAGATGCCGATGTGGCCGGTCCACACCTGGTTGCCGGACGCGCACGTTCAAGCCCCGACCGCGGGTTCGGTCGTTCTGGCTGCGATCCTGCTGAAGATGGGTGGCTATGGTTTCTTACGGTTCAGCCTTCCGATGTTCCCTGTGGGCTCGGCTGTGATGACCGATCTGGTGCTGTGGATGTCGGCCATTGCCGTGGTCTACACTTCGCTTGTGGCGCTGGTGCAGGAGGATATGAAAAAGCTGATCGCTTATTCCTCGGTCGCGCACATGGGCTTTGTGACCATGGGTATCTTTGCGGCAAACCAGCAGGGCATCGATGGCGCGATCTTCCAGATGCTGAGCCACGGGTTCATCTCGGCCGCGCTCTTCCTGTGTGTTGGCGTGATCTACGACCGGATGCACACGCGGGACATTGATGCTTATGGCGGCCTGGTGATCCGGATGCCGGCTTACGCACTGGTCTTCATGCTGTTCACAATGGCCAACGTCGGCTTGCCGGGTACGTCTGGCTTTATTGGCGAATTCCTAACCCTGATGGGTACATTCCAAGTGAATACCTGGGTGACGGCCGTGGCCGCGACCGGTGTGATCTTCTCGGCGGCCTACGCTCTGTGGCTGTACCGTCGGGTCGTCTTTGGTGACCTGATTAAGGAAAGCCTGAAGGCAATGACTGACATGAGCTCTCGCGAGCGGCTGATTTTTGCTCCGCTGATCGTGATGACGATCCTGTTGGGTGTTTACCCATCGTTGGTGACCGATGTGATCGGAAACTCAACCGCTGCACTGATTTCGAACTATGACACGGCTCTGGCCGCGGCTGAGGCCGTGACCCAGACGGCCGCCTCGCATTAAGGGAGCTTTGGAGACATGATCCAGGCTGATCTGACAATAATCCTGCCGGAAATCGTTCTGGCTGTATATGCGATGGCCGCTTTGCTTGGGGCCGTCTACACGACAAAAGACGCGCTTGCCCCAGTTCTGGTTTGGACGACAGCTGGCTTGATGGCTCTGTTGTCTTTCTGGATTGCAACCAACGGCGATGGCACCAACGTGGCCTTCAACGGCATGTTCGTTGACGATGGATTCTCGCGCTTTGCCAAGGTTGCGGTTCTTCTGTCAGCGGCCGCAGTGCTTGTAATGAGTCAGGACTACATGACCCGTCGCGGCTTGCTGCGGTTTGAATACCCGTTGCTGGTGGCTTTGGCCGCTGTGGGCATGATGATGATGGTCAGTGCAGGCGACCTGATGTCCCTCTATATGGGGTTGGAGCTGCAGTCGCTGTCCCTTTACGTCGTTGCTGCCCTGCGCCGTGATAGTGCGAAATCTACCGAAGCTGGTCTCAAGTACTTTGTGCTTGGAGCGCTGAGCTCGGGCCTGCTGCTCTATGGTGCGTCATTGGTTTACGGCTTCACAGGTACCACCCTGTTCTCGGGTATTATTCAGACGGTTCACCACGGCGACGTTTCGGTTGGTCTGCTGTTCGGTCTGATCTTCCTGATCTCGGGTCTGGCGTTCAAAGTGTCGGCTGTTCCCTTCCACATGTGGACACCTGACGTTTATGAGGGTTCACCCACCCCGGTCACCGCATTCTTTGCTACAGCCCCTAAGGTGGCGGCAATGGCGCTGTTCGCGCGCGTACTTCATGATGCGTTCGGTGGAGTGATCAAGGACTGGCAGCAGGTGATCGTGTTGCTTTCGGTCCTCTCGATGTTGTTGGGTGCGGTTGCCGCGATTGGGCAACGTGACATCAAACGCCTGATGGCCTTCTCGTCGATTGCCCATATGGGATATGCGCTGATCGGTCTGGCCGCAGGTACAGAGATGGGCGTCAAGGCTATGCTGATGTACCTGGCGATCTACGTGACCATGAATATCGGCACTTTTGCCTTTATCCTGATGATGGAGCGCGATGGCAAACCCGTTACGGACATCGACGCCCTGCGTCAGTACTCAAGACGTGATCCCGGAAAGGCGCTGGCCGTTCTGATCCTGATGTTCAGTCTTGCCGGCGTTCCGCCAATGTTGGGCTTCTTCGCCAAGTTCGGCGTATGGCAAGCAGGTGTCAGCGCAGGCCTCACTGGACTGGTTATCGTCTCGGCAATCGCGTCTGTGATTGGCGCGTTCTATTACCTGCGGATCGTGTTCTACATGTATTTCGGGGCCGAAAACGAAGATCCGATCGAAACACATTCAACTCCGGTACTTTGGGTCGCTCTGATGGGGTCGGCAGCATTGATGCTGGTCGGCGTGTTCTATCAATTCGGTATCGAGGGCGCGGCAACAGCTGCTGCGGCGACGCTTGTTAACTAACGCCGAAATCATCGACAAATTGGGGGCTCGGTCAGACGACCGGGCCTTTTTACCATGACTGAGTGGCCGCAAGGATATGGTCTGCACATCGTGCAGGAAGTCGATAGTACCTTGAACGAAGCGGCCCGCCTTGCTCCTACAGCTTCTGGTCCGGTCTGGATCATGGCGCATCATCAAACTGCCGCCAGAGGTCGGCGCGGAAGAGCGTGGGCCAATCCAAAGGGAAATCTGGCCGCGACGTTATTGATGCGGCCACAGGGGCATCCTGAGCAAGCGGCTTTGCGCAGCTTTGTCGCGGCATTAGCTTTGTTCGATGCCTGTGTCGCAGTTACCGGTCGCGCAGCGGGGCTTTCCTTAAAATGGCCAAATGACGTTTTGCTAAACGGTGGCAAGCTGGCAGGTATTCTGTTGGAGAGCACAGGGAAGGGGCGTGATCTTTCGCATTTGGCGATCGGGATAGGTGTTAACCTGTCTGAGGCGCCGCCGCCGCATACCCTTGAACAGAACGCTGTCCGGCCTGTTTCATTGCTGTCGGAAACGGGTGCGTCGGTAACCCCTGAGGATTTTCTGACCGAGCTCGCGGCGGCGTTTGCGGGTTACGAAACCCAATTCGCAACTTATGGCTTTGAGCCTATCAGGACGGCTTGGCTTTCTCGTGCCGCACGTTTGGGAGAGGTCATAACTGCCCGCACCTCAACGACCGAGACGGTGGGAACCTTTGAAACCGTGGACTCAAACGGCAACCTTGTCCTAAAGACCGCCAAGGGCCGTATCGGTATTCCTGCGGCGGATGTGTTTTTCTGAAGGAGGCGCAGATGCTTCTTGCAATTGACTGCGGCAATACCAACACCGTTTTCTCGATTTGGGACGGCGAAACGTTCCTGTGCACACTGCGCACTTCAACCCACCACTCTCGTACAGCGGACGCTTATTTCACCTGGTATTCCACATTGGTGAAACACTATGGGATAGAAGCTGATATTACCGACGTTGTAATCGCTTCTACTGTTCCACGCGTCGTGTTTAACCTTCGTATTTTCGCCGACCGTTTCTTTGGGTGTCGGCCTTTGGTCGTGGGTAAACCGGAATGTTTGTTGCCAGTATCCCCACGTATCGACGAAGGCACAATTCCCGGGCCTGACCGTCTGGCAAACGCAGTGGGCGCGTTTGATCGTCATGGCGGTGACGTCGTGGTTGTCGATTTCGGAACTGCAACTAACTTTGATGTTGTGGCTTCAGACGGGGCTTACGTCGGCGGTATCATTGCGCCTGGCGTGAACCTTAGCCTGGAAGCGCTACACCAGGGGGCAGCAGCGTTACCGCATATCGATATCACACGGCCTGAGAAAGTGATTGGCACAAATACGGTTGGCTGCATTCAATCCGGCGTGTATTGGGGCTATTCCGGGTTGATTGAGGGGCTGATTGCCCGGATCAAAGAAGAATACGGCATGCCAATGAAGGTGGTCGGCACAGGTGGGCTTGCACCTTTGTTCGATCAGGCTGATGTCGGGTTTGACGCGATCGAAGATGATCTGACGATGCACGGACTGACCGTGATCCATCGCTATAACAAGGAAAATGGCTCGACATGAGCAGTGAACGACTGATCTATCTGCCGCTCGGCGGTGCCGGCGAAATCGGGATGAATGCTTATGTCTATGGCTACGGCAAGCCGGGGCACGAGCGGCTGATCCTTGTGGATCTGGGGGTGACTTTCCCGGATATGGATACAACACCCGGCGTCGACTTGATCCATGCTGACATTTCTTGGCTGCGAGAACGTGCCGATCAATTGGAGGCCGTTTTCGTAACGCACGCGCACGAGGACCACGTCGGAGCCGTTGCGCACTGTTATGAAGCTCTGGGTGCACCGATCTATGCGCGCGCGTTCACTGCGAACATTGCGCGCCGCAAGATGGAAGAGCACGGTCATCCTGAGGATGCTGTTCGTACGGTTTCAGCTTGGCCCGAGCAGATATCGACAGGCCCGTTCAAGGTTGGGTTCCTGCCAGTGTCGCATTCCATACCTGAAAGCGCGGCTTTGGTCATCGACACGCCCGATGGCCGGATCGTTCACTCAGGAGATTTCAAGCTGGATACAAACCCGGTGGTGGGCGAGCCTTTTGACCCTGACCTATGGGCGGAAGTTGCCAAGCCCGGTGTAAAAGCGTTGGTCTGCGACAGCACGAACGTGTTCTCGCCCAACGCTGGTCGATCAGAATCTGAGGTCGGCCCCGAAATCACCAAACTGGTCGAAAATGCTGAGGGAATGGTGGTTGCGACGACGTTTGCATCCAACGTTGCCCGGGTAAAAACGCTGGCCGAAGCAGGTGAAAGAGCCGGGCGGTCAGTGGTTTTGTTGGGTCGTGCTATGCGGCGCATGATCGAGGCCGCGACCGAAACGGGTATCCTGTCAGATTTCCCCAAAGTCGTTAGCGCCGAAGAGGCCGTGGACCTTCCGCGCCAGAATTTGATGCTGATCGTTACCGGTAGCCAAGGAGAACGTCGCGCCGCCAGTGCGCAGCTTGCCCGGGGGAAGTATCGCGGGTTGGAGTTGAAGGAAGGCGACTTATTTCTCTTCTCTTCAAAGACAATCCCAGGAAACGAGCGTGGTGTGATCTTCATCATCAACCAGCTCAGTGAAAAAGGCGTGGATGTCGTAGACGACAGCTCGGGCCTGTATCACGTGTCTGGCCACGCCAACCGCCCAGATCTTGAGAGAGTGCACGCTCTGATTGATCCGCAGATCGTTATTCCAATGCATGGTGAACACCGGCATTTGCGAGAGCATACCAAGCTGGCAGAAGCCAATGGGCGTAAAGGCGTTCTCGCGGTCAATGGGACGATGTTGGATCTGACGGGAAACGCGCCGCAGGTCGTCGACTATATCGAAACCGGCCGCACCTATCTTGACGGTACTGTTAAGGTCGGCGCTTTGGATGGTGTCGTGCGAGATCGTATCCGAATGGCGCTCAACGGCCATGTCACCGTAACAGTCATTCTGGACGAAGAGGACGAACCTCTGGGTGAACCGTGGTGTGACACCATGGGATTGCCTGAGATCGGAACGTCCCGCGCGGCGCTTGTCGAAGTGTTAGAGGAAGATCTGAACCAGTTCCTTATGCGTGCAGACGCAAAAACCCTGCGCGACGATGACAAGCTAGAAGAAGCGATGCGCCGTATCGTACGCCAGACCGCAAAGGCAGAGATCGGTAAAAAGCCAGAAGTAACGACTGTAATCAGCCGAATGAAATAAGCGACGGGCTTAGTCTGTTTCGGGCATGGGGTAACCCTTCAGGCGCAGAAACAGGCTTTGCTCTTCTTTGTTGAGGTAGAATGGCACCGAAGCCGGAGGTTCGGGGTCTTTCACCCGTTCGGATATTTCGGCAAGCACGACCTCGGTGATGAAGGGCAAGTCAAGATCGCGTGCCTGGTTGAGGGGCACCCATTGCAGATGAGATAGCTCGTCAGATGCGCGGCTGAAATCATCCAGATCGCCCTGGATTTTACCCGCGTCCACCAGAAAGAAACGCGCGTCGAAACGACGAGGGCGCCCTGGCGGTGTCACGGCCCGAAAAACAAACTGAAGTGCTTGGGCTGACGGGCGAAAACCCATTGCAGCAAAACTGATCCAATCTTCTGGAATCCCGCCTTGCCAATCGCCGGGTTCACCTAGAACCAGTCCGGTTTCTTCCCACAGCTCTCGGATCGCGGCGGCGGCCAATGCGGTTTGCATGCCCGGGGCTGCCTGTTCGCCGAGTCTTTGGCTGCAAATTGCAGGCAAGTCGGACGCCAATGGAATATCCGCGTCCGCTGGATCAACAGCCCCGCCGGGGAAGACGAACTTGTTGGGCATAAAGGCGGCTTTGGCACCGCGTTGCCCCATCAGGATCGATGGGTTAGTCAATCGATCCCGCAGGACAATCACCGTTGCCGCATTTCGTATCGCGGATTTATCTTCCATCACTTGCTGCGCTGGCTGCTCTTCAAGGTCACTTGGCCTTTTCAAAGCCGTGCATACGTCGCGCCCACTGATAGGCAACAACCGCGCCCTTCATGCGGGGCAACAAGAACAGGGACAGCGCCGTGCAGCCGATTGCAAAGATCAAGAACATAGTCATCGGCTCAGGACGCCAGTGTACGTAAGATACGTGCAAAGCAGGCGCCAACAGGTGGCCGACCAGCAGGATGGTCAGGTAGGCTGGCCCGTCATCTGCCCGATGGTGAAACAGCTCCTGACCACAATTGCTGCAGCTGTCATTGACCTTCAAATAGCTGTGCAACAATTTGCCCTCGCCACAATTGGGGCAACGGCAGCGAAACCCTTTGACCATTGCAGGCCAGGTTTCACGGTCATCCTGAGATGTGGTGTCGATCGTCTGATCAGTCATAATGAAACTCGCACGTTCGTTTGGACGTAATATTGCTCTTGTTTTATCCGGCAGAAAAGGGGGGTGCGTCGCTTTGCTCTGTTCAAGTCCAGGCGAGAGGTAAACTGTGATGTTCAAAAAAACGGATTTTTTGCGACGGAAATCGTTTCTCGGTTCGTTTTAACCAATGTGAACAGCGGCGATGAGGCCGCCAGAACCAAAGGAAAAACGATATGAAAAGCGCCAAATTCATCCCGGCCATCTTGATTTCGGCGGTTGCGGTAACCGGTACTTCTGTTTTGGCAGCAGGGCCAAAAGATCGGGAACCAGCGAGTTTTCAGGTGCTGGACGCCAATGGCGATGGGCAGGTGACAAAAGAAGAAATGCAGGCCCACCGACAACAGCGCTTTACTCAGGCTGACGCAAACGGCGATGGGCAGCTGAGTATCGACGAAATGCAGGCAGCAGCGCAGAAAAAAGCCAATGAACGTGTTACCAAGATGTTCGAAAAACACGATGCCAACGAGGACGGGTTTCTGAGTGCAGACGAGTTGCCCAAACCGCGCCGCGCTGGCAAGATGTTTGACCGTATCGACGCGGATAACGACGGATCGATTTCGGAACAGGAATATGCCGATGCAAAAGAGCGGATGGGCCGGAAGCATAGAAAGCATGGCAAAACGGACTCTGACGACAGCTGATAAAGGATGGAGGACCTGACCTCCCCCTTGAACGATGTCCGTGGTGCTTTAAGCGCCGCGGACGCGTCTGACGATGCCTTGCTGCGGCAGTTCGCTGATGGCGACGCGGCAGCAGCGCGTTTGCTGACCGATCGACTGGGGCCGCGTTGCCTTTCGGTGGCCTTGCGTATGCTCGGCAATCCGGCGGAAGCAGAGGACGTAACGCAAGATGCGATGATGAGATTGTGGCAGATGGCTCCGAAATGGGTTCCGGGGCAGGCCAAGGTCTCAACCTGGTTGTATCGTGTGACTTTGAACCTGTGCGTAGATGTGCAGCGTAAGAAAAAGCCGGACAGGCTGGCTGATGTGCCTGAGCCGGAGGACGGTGAACCAAGTGCGGCGGATCGATTGCAAGAGACGGCCCGCAGGGATGCGCTGCAGGATGCGCTGTCGCAGTTGCCTGATCGTCAGCGCCAAGCGGTAATTTTGCGACACATCGAAGAGTTGCCCAACCCCGAAATAGCCGGGATCATGGGCGTTTCAACGGAAGCGGTTGAAAGCCTGACCGCGCGCGGAAAAAAAGCACTAACCGCGATACTGGCCGGGCGGCGGAATGAACTGGGGTATGATGATGGCTGAAGACGATATGGAACTGGATCAGTTGTTTGCCCAAGCGCGGCAACGCCAACCTGAACTGTCCGATGATCTTGCAGTTCGCATTCTAACGGATGCCGAGACTGTGCGGCTTGACCGATTGACGCCCGTGAAGCAGCAGCGTCGGCCCCTTTTGGCGCGGGTGATTGATGGGATCGGCGGATGGCCGAGCATGGGTGGCTTAATCGCTGCAAGCGTCGCAGGTGTTTGGATCGGATTTTCTGCGCCTGACTTTATGCCTGACCCGGCGACCTATATCTACGCCCAGGACACTAGCTTTGTGGTCGCAGACCTTGGACTGGACACTACATTTCTGGAGGACGTGGAATGAGCACTAGTCCAAAACCAAAGAAACGCTGGGTTACGGTTCTACTGGCCGTATCCCTGGCTCTGAACTTGCTGATCGTTGGCGTGGCCTTGGGGACGGTTTTCCGTGTCAAAGGTGGAGATCACGGAAAAGCACCCCCGGGGTTTGGCTCTGCATTGTACAGGGCTTTGCCGAAAGAAGACCGCAAAGAGTTGCGCGGAGAATTGTCCGAACGGCACGTCAAAGGGGCCAAGCTTAGGTCTGCCGATTTCGCAACACTTGAAGCGGCATTGCGGGCCGAACCGTTTGATCCCGTTGCAGTTCAGGTCCTCTTGCAACAGCAGGCGCAGTCCATGGCGGAAACGCAGATGGCATTGCAAGAAAAATGGTTGGCTCGTGTCACTTCGATGAATGATGCCGAACGGCAGGCCTATGCAGATCGCTTGAAAGAGGTCGTTCACCGCAAATCCCACAAGCACAAAAGAAAAGAATGAGTTACGCGGCAAACTGCCGTGTTCTAACCTGATCCCGGCCTGCAGATTTAGCAGCATACAACGCCGTGTCCGCCGATTTTAGCAATCGGTCTAGAGGGATGCCACGAGGTGGTTGGGATGGCAGATCCGGTTTAGTTGCGATCACCCCAATGCTGATCGTTACCGGCCAGGGAGACGGGACTTCGGACAATTGAAATGGCGTTTGGCGGATGCTCTCGCAGAGTTTTTGTGCCAGGGCCAGGGCCTGCGATTGGGTGGTGTCCGACAGGCCAATCATGAACTCTTCACCCCCGATACGTGCCACGAACCCAGCTGAACCCACAGTGCATTTCATTCTTCTTGCCGCTTCGGTCAGAACTTGGTCGCCCCCGGCGTGACCGAACGTGTCATTGATGGCTTTGAAATGGTCCAGATCTGCCAGCATCACTGCGAACCCTCGTCCGCTCCGAGCTGCGAGTCGCATAATTTGGTCCATTGCATGCATCGCGTATCGACGGTTGTGCAGTCCAGTTAGCGGGTCGACCCAAGAGTCAGCCAGACCCCGGTGCAGTGATGCACGCATCTGGTCCATTCGCACTTTTCGTGCGACCTGATTTTCGATGCGTAGTTTGACCTCGTCAGGGCAGAATCCGCCGATGCATATCGCGTCGACCCCTCTGTCTAAGGCGTCAGCAGCCAGATCCGGGTTTCGACCGTTTAGGACACCAATCAGAGCGGTGTTTCGGGTCGTGCCTCTGGACTTCAGATCCGTCAGCAGGTTCAGGTCCGTGGGGTTCTCGCCGATCTCGACTAGAATGGCCTCGGGAATTGGGCCGGAGAGTAGCTTTTGCAGGTTCGATGAAGAATGCGTGACCAAGCTGTGGCGCAACCGTTTGGAGAGTGCTTTTTGCCACAAGGCGCCGGTTCTGGCGCCTTGGCTGAGAATAGCGATTTGCGCAGGTTTGGGCGGGGAGATCAAACTCGCCGTTGGTTCGGCAAAACCGGCGGGCTGAGACCCGCTGCCTGCGCTAAGTTCTTGTGTATCCGCACGAGCCCGCAGCAAACTCCGTACTCTGGCCAATAGAAACGTATCCTTGAACGGGTGGACCAAAACATCATCCAGCCCATCAGCCAGCGCTTTCAATTTGGCGGCCTTGTCGTTTTGTTGTGCGATCGCGACGACAGGCACGTCCCTAAGTTCGGGCTCGGCCAAGGTCAGCTTCTTAACATCCGCAGCCGAGCCATCTGGCAAAGTCTGAGAAGTCAGGACGAGATCAGGCTTTGAGCGTCGCAATAGCCCTGCAAGCCCTTGGATTCTTTCCCCTTGCACAACGTGATACCACGCTGCTGTAAGTTGAACCTTCAGCATTATGCGGTTGGTCGAAGCCCCGTCGAGGACAAGGATGGTTCCCTGCACGGACATATCAGTCACCGTTGATTGCATGCGTTGCTAAAGTGTTTATGAGTCTGGTTAACAAACCCTTTCCATTCTCAGATCCGGGGCCTGTTTATGCCAATCTCCGCTCAATCCTCTGAAACACTGGCCATAAATGCGCTGAGTTGGCTGGTCGGAAACGATGAACTGTTGCCCGTATTCCTTGGATCAACCGGTGCTTCGGCTCAGGATCTGCGGGATAGGGCGGCCGAACCAGAGTTTTTGGGTTCGGTTCTTGAGTTTCTTATGCTTGACGATTCGTGGGTGATCGCCTTTTGTGACGCGCATTCCGTGCCCTATGACCTACCGGGTCAGGCGCGCGCGGTTTTGTCTGGTGGCGCTGACGTTCACTGGACGTGATCCAATAACCTTTCAGGAGCATGTAATGCCCATCGACGCGATCCTGTTCGACAAGGACGGTACTCTGTTTGATTTTGCCAACACTTGGGGTGCCTTTGGGCGCAACATGGTCCTGCGTTTGGCAGACGGTGATCATACTCGTGCGGCCGAGCTTGGGCGCGCTATTGGGTTTGATCTGGAGCGTGTGACTTATTCCGCCGACAGCATCGTAATCGCCGGAACAGTCGAAGAAGTTGCCGAGGCTTTGGCATCGGAGTTGCCTGATATGCCACGCGACGATTTGATCGATATCCTAAATGCCGAATCCGCGTCGGCGCCTCAGGCGCAAGCTGTGCCGTTGGTGCCGTTTCTGGAGGGGCTGCGGCAGGCTGGTCTCAAGCTGGGTGTCGCGACAAACGACGGTGAGGCACCTGCGTTGCAACACTTGGAATCAGTCGGGATTCGCAGTCATTTCGACTTTGTGGCTGGCTATGACAGCGGTCATGGGTTCAAGCCGGGGCCGGGTCAGTTGCTGGCTTTTGCTGCCCATGTTGGTGTGACACCGAACCAAATCGCAATGGTTGGGGACAGCCTGCACGATCTGCAAGCTGGGCGTGCTGCCGGAATGACCACGATCGGGGTTTTGACTGGGATGGCTCAGGCCGAAGCGCTGGAACCGATGGCGGATGTTGTTCTGCCGGACATTGGCCACATTCCGGGTTGGTTGGCTGAAAACTAATCGTTCAGATACCGAAATCGCCCGTTTGAGATAAGAAACCGACAATTCTTGTCGCAGACAGAGCGGCCAGACGGCCGAGTTCGGGGCTTGCTTGAGGAAACGCAAGCTCCGGAGGGTTCTATGCCAAGCACAAAAACGCGCAAACGTCGCAGTGGGGGACGGGCAGGTGCCGCCGAGCGCAGGGGGAGCTCGGTTATCGATCAGATGCCTTGGAACCCGCCAATCAACATCGACAATCCGACCGAGCCGTTGGATGCAGCGGGAATTGAGGCGATCCATGAAGGCGCCATGCGGATCCTCGAAGAGATTGGTGTAGAGTTCTACAACGAAGAAGCCAAAGTTATCCTTCGCGAGGCGGGTTGCACCGTAGATGGCGACAACGTGCGCATGGGCCGCGACTTTGTCATGGAGATGGTTGCCAAGGCGCCGTCGCAGTTCTCAATCACTCCACGAAACCCTGATCGCAAAATCGAAATTGGCGGAAAGAACATGCTGTTCGGCAATGTTTCCTCGCCGCCGAACTACTGGGATATGGAGATCGGCACTAAGGTTCCCGGCAATCGAGAGATGTGCCGTAACCTGCTGAAACTTACTCAGTATTTCAACTGCATCCATTTTGCCGGTGGATATCCAGTCGAGCCGGTGGACATACATGCCAGCGTTCGCCATCTGGATGTTCTCTATGACAAGCTAACCCTGACCGATAAGGCGATGCACGCGTACTCGCTGGGAAAGGAGCGTGTCGAAGACGTGATGGAGATGGTGCGCATCGCGGGTGGTCTGAGCCATGAAGAGTTCGAAGCAGCCCCGCGGATGTATACCAATATTAACTCGACCTCGCCGCTGAAGCATGACCACCCGATGATTGATGGTTGTCTACGCTTGGCGAGACGTGGGCAGGCGATCGTTGTAACGCCATTTACCTTGGCTGGGGCGATGGCTCCTGTGACGATGGCTGGTGCCGTGGCTCAGTCTTTGGCAGAAGCGCTGTGCGCGATTGCTTTGTTCCAGTATGTACGACCAGGCATCCCCTGTGTGATTGGGACATTCACTTCGAATGTAGACATGAAATCCGGTGCGCCGGCTTTCGGAACGCCTGAGTATATGCGTTCGACTCAAATGACGGGGCAAATGGCGCGTTTCTATGGTTTGCCAATGCGTTCTTCCGGCGTTTGTGCTGCCAATGTGCCCGATGGCCAATCAGTTTGGGAAACATCGAATTCTTTGTGGGCGGCAGTCCAATCTGGGACAAATATGGTCTATCACGCGGCCGGCTGGCTCGAGGGGGGGCTAATTGCAAGCCCCGAGAAATTCATTATGGATTGCGAAGTACTGCAACAGATCCAGCGCTATATGCAGCCAGAAATCACTGCGACCGGGCCGGATGAAATCGCACTGGATGCGATCCGATCCGTTGGCAATACTGGTCACTTCTTTGGTGTTCAGCATACTCAGGATCGCTACACCACAGCGTTCTACCAGCCTTTCCTAAGCGATTGGAAAAACTACGAGGGCTGGGACGTGGCTGGGGGCATATGGACCGCTGAGCGTGCTCACCACATGTTCAAAGAGATCATTACCAGTTTTGAACCTCCGGAGTTGGACGAAGGGATCCGAGAGGAGTTGTCGGACTTTGTAAAGCGCCGCAAAGCCGAGGGTGGGGCGCCAACGGATTTTTAGTTTGTCTTGAATGACTTCGGTTCTGAGACTCGATCAGATTGTCCGCATCCACCTCGACTTTTTGAGGTTTTGTTAAGGATTGTCAGGCCAGATTGGCGTAAGTCAATCTGGGGCAAACCATGCATGGTCTGATCAATCGGGCGGTACAGTCTTTTGTATGCGCGACTTACGGGCAATCGTGCTGGTCGCGCGTGACCGAAGCGGCTGAATTGGGCTTTGTCGAGTTTGAGGCAATGCTCGTCTATGACGACGAAATGACTGTACGGGTCATGGATGCGTTGTGTGCTGACCAGAACAGACCGCGCCTAGAAGTTCTGGAAGATTTGGGAACGTACCTGGTTTCTCATCCAAGGATGGAGGACTTGCGAAGGTTGCTTCGTTTCGGCGGCGTGACTTATGTCGAGTTTCTCCACTCTTTGGATGATTTGTCAGATCGGGTTCGACTGGCCGTTTCCGATCTCAGCCTTCCAGAACTTGAGTTAAGAGAAGTGACGCCAACCGAGTATCAGCTATTTTGTCATCCTGGATTGCCCGGTTACTCAAGCGTGATGGTCGGCGTGTTGCGCGCGATGGCTGACGACTACGGAACGCTGGCAATACTGTCGCATGACGGTTTGGAAGGTGCAGTGGAGGTCATTTCGGTTATCTTGGTCGAAAGCGCGTTTTCCGAAGGTCGGCAGTTTGATCTGGGGCGCGTAAACCATGATTGATATGAACAATTTGGCCGTCCTTTTGAGAACCCTATGTCCGATGTTCGTGCTGTTGGACGAGAGTGGGCGGATCATGCGTGTAGGTCCAACCTTGCAGAAACTGCGCCCAAACCAACCCATGGAAGGCAGGAATTTCCTAGAGGTTTTTGAGTTGGTCCGCCCGCGCACTGTTACGACGACCAAAGCACTCATGACTCTGGCTGGGGCTAAGCTTCATCTGAAGCTACATGACGAACCTCGTACCGCTTTGAAAGGGTTGGTAGCTCCACTTCCAGACGCCAAGGGCATGGTAGTCAATTTGTCCTTCGGCATTTCAATTCTGGATGCAGTTAGGGATTACGCGCTGACCAGTGCGGACTTTTCGGGGAC
Source organism: Ruegeria sp. BE9 (assembly GCF_056538765.1). NCBI lineage: Bacteria > Pseudomonadati > Pseudomonadota > Alphaproteobacteria > Rhodobacterales > Roseobacteraceae > Ruegeria > Ruegeria sp. BE9. The sequence goes on from NZ_JBQFTS010000002.1 coordinate 728,508, forward strand.
GGATCTTGCGATCGAACTGTTGTATCTGGTCGAGGCTAAATCCGCGGCCATGGAAGCTTCTCGATCATTAAACCTGAGGTTGCAGGGAGCGAAGCTTGCGGCTGAAGAAAAAGCGTTTACGGACATGCTGACCGGTTTGAAGAACAGGCGAGCAATGGATGTTGTTCTGTGTCACCTAATATCGGGAAGTTCGCCATTTGCCCTGATGCACCTAGACCTAGACTTCTTCAAGGCCGTGAACGATCGTTTTGGGCATGCGGCAGGGGACCACGTGTTGCAACAGGCCGCGCGAATTATGACTGATGAAACCCGTGCCGACGACACGGTGTCGCGCGTAGGAGGCGACGAGTTTGTCATTATTTTTAAGGGATTAACTGATGAAAACGTTTTATTGGCGATCGCAACGCGGTTGATCGACAAGTTGCAGGCACCGATGGAGTTTGAGGACAATACTTGCCAGATTTCGGCGAGTATCGGCACCGCTCTATCCACTCAATTCTCGCCACCTAAGGCGGCCGAAATCCTAAATGCCGCTGATCTTGCTCTGTACGAGGCGAAGCGTATGGGGCGCTCTCGTCATTCTTTTTACTCTAGACGCTTAGGCGAATTACAGGAAAGCTCCGCGAATGAAACACACCGGGAATAGCTGAAAGTATCCGCTCGTTTAGCTGTCGCTACGCGTTGGAGAACGCTATGGCTAACGTTTCGGCAATATGGTGTTTGATTTGAGGTAATTCACCGACGACAGGTGTGACCTGACCTTTGAATCCAGCGGCGTCTAAGGCTTCTGGCACGTCATCGATAACATGTCCTCCAGAGCAGGCAAAAAATGGCAAGCACAAGGACTGTCTACTCAAACCGGCAGCTGCTTCGGCAATAGAGGGTGGCTCTTCGACAAAACCAACACTGAGAGATCGAAAGGCTATCTGCTGCTCTAACTTTTCCGCGAATGCTCTGGTTACGGCTGACGGATTTCTGCTTCGGCCGGATCCGTGAGCCGCAATTACAAGATCTGTACCCGTTGTTTCCCAACGATTTGCCTTGAATTTTTCCCGCAATGCTTCGGCCACCAATGACGGCAGTTTGGGGTCAACGCCTAAGGGATCGAGAATGCGGATCTGCCGGTCTCCGAGACGTTTTGGTAGTGCTTTGGTGACGAACCAACCTTTTGCCATGAACAATGGGTAAATCACCGTGTCATCGGACAGATTGGCCAAGCGCTCTTCAAGCATCCCTTCTGCAGCCAAAGTGGACGACCGAACGGTAACGCCGTCGCACAACTGATCCACCTCGGAGGCATATGCGGCCAGCGTTTCTTCGGCTGGGCCTGGCGCCGAAGGTTGGCCATGAGCGACGATGAGAGCATGCGGCATCTAGGGTGTCCTGTCTTGTTTCCCGATAGGTGTATCCCGTTGGGCCAAAGTCAATCCATGTTTCCTCAATGTCACCCCAGTAGTGTCAGCCAGAACAAAACCGTGAGGATTGATGCTCCGGTTCCGATCAGCACAGACGACGCGGCAACGCGTTTAGCTCTGCCATACATATTTGCGAAAATATAGGCATTGAAGCCGGGTGCCATTGCGGCGTTCAAAACACCTGACTGGAACAAATCTTGGGGCAGTCCAAGCGTAGAACCAAATAACCACACAAGGCTTGGGTGCAGCATCAAAGAAACCGCGCAGACAAAGGCTATAGCCCTTAGATCACCTTCGGGTTTGTATTTGACCAAGACACCGCCTAACGCGAACAGGGCACCGGGCAAAGCTGCTCGTGTCACCAAGCCCAACGCTTCCTCCGCGACGGCGGGCAGGGGTATTCCCGATAGGTTGACGACAAAGCCAAGCGCGATCCCAACGATAAGCGCATTGCGGAACATGGCGGACAAAACCGAGCGAACCATCCGCGTTCCGCCATTGCCACGATTTCGGATGATCTCCATCACGGTGATGCCGACGCCGTAGCAGAACGGAGAATGAAACGCGATGATGGCATAATTTCCCGTTAGGTTTTCGGGGCCATAGGCGCGTTCAGTGATGGGTAGCCCTAACAGAACAGAATTGGAAAAAAGGCAACAAAAACCGATGGCTACGCAGTCCTCCCAATCTCGGCGAAAGATCAGGCGCGCGCCAAAAAGCCCTGCACAGAAACAAAGGCCAGCGGCGGTATAGAAACTTGCCAACAGTCTTGGATCAAAACTGGCGCTGAGATCGAGGTTGGAGATCGCAAGGAACAAAAGGCACGGGATTGCGAAGCCCTGAGTGAACTTCATAAGCCCGTCGATGTGGATTTCCTTAAAGTACCCCAGCCGGGTCGAGGCGTATCCTGCTCCGATAACCAGGAAGACAGGCAGAATGACGTCGATCAGGCTTTGTAGCATGTTATGCCCCTGTCTGCCCGATCAAGGTGGGCAGCTGTGTTATAAGGCATACAGCCAGTGCTCTAGAGGTCCTGATGAATCACCATGCCATCGTAGGCAGGGGTGATGTGTTCTGCGGTTTCCGCCTCGACTGTGGCATAGTCGAGGTCGATGTGCATGTTGGTCAGAACCGCACGCTTGGGCTTGAGTTGATCAATCCACCCAAGTGTTTTTTCCAGATGGGCGTGCGTCGGGTGAGGGGATCGCCGCAAAGCGTCAATCACCAAGTAGTCGAGCCCTTCCAGCAAAGGCCAAGCGTCGTCGTAAATCTCGGCGACGTCAGGCAAGTACACAAGCTTTCCGATCTTGAAACCCAGCGAGTCGATTGTACCGTGATTGACTTTGAATGGATGAAAGGGGATCGGACCTCCTGGTCCATCGACCTCGAAAGGGCCATTAATGGACTTGAGCTCAAGGATAGGTGGGTACGGAGAGCCTTCGGGTTGAACGAAAGCGTACCCGAACCTGCCCAGCAGGTCGTTCTGCGTGTCGCCATCGGCCCAGACTGGCACTCGTTCCCGCATATTGAAAACGATCATGCGAAGGTCGTCGATGCCGTGGACGTGGTCTGCGTGCGCATGGGTATATACTACGCCGTCCAACCGGCCGGTTCCGCTGCCAAGCAACTGGCTTCGCATGTCGGGCGTGGTATCGATCAGGACAGATGTGGTGCCGTCCGGACCGTCGCGTTCCACCAACATTGAACAGCGGCGACGGATGTTGCGGGGATTGTTCGGATCGCAGTCTCCCCAGTGCCCGCCCAGTCTTGGCACGCCTCCGGATGAGCCGCAGCCCAGGATGGTGCAGCGCAACTGTGTCATGCAGCCGCCTTGTAGGTCGCGGCTTTGATGAAGAGCCGATCAAAATTTGCCTGCGTCTGGATCGCGAAATCAGCATATTCCATGCCGAATACCTCGGCACCCTTGCGCGCTGTATGTGCCGTGTAAGCTGGCTCATTTCGCTTTCCGCGGTATGGCGGCGGTGCAAGATAGGGTGCGTCTGTTTCTACCAGAACACGATCAACCGGTGCGCTGGCGAAAATATCCCGCAGTTCTTGGCTTTTGGGGAATGCTGCAATGCCCGACATGGAGAGGTAAAACCCCAGATCCAGTGCGGCTTTGGCAAGCTCCGCTGATGAGGAAAAGCAGTGCATCACGCAAGAGTACGAAGAATTGCGATGCTCTTCGGCCAGGATGCGCGCCATATCTTCGTCTGCAGCCCGGGCATGGATGATAAGCGGCAGGCCTGTGCGTTGGGCAGCCTCGATATGAATGCGCAGGGACTTCTTTTGAACCTCTGCACTATCGGCCGTGTAGTGATAATCCAGCCCGGTTTCACCGATGCCCACGAATTTGGGGTGCTGAGACAACGCGACCAGTTCGTCAACAGTTGCCAATGGCTCATCAGCGGCACTCATGGGGTGTGTGCCGGCTGCGTAGAAGACAGGAGCATGGGCCTCGGCGATGGCCCGCACGCTGGGTTCGTTCCGCAGCCTCGTGCAGATTGTGACCATGCGGGTCACGCCCGCCGCGGCGGCGTTTGCTACGATCTGGTCCAGCTGCCCCTCGAAATCAGGGAAGTCCAAATGACAATGGCTGTCGGTGATTTGAGGGGTGTCGCTCATCTGCTCTGACCGGCGGTTTCCTGTATCTTGAACACCGTATCTAGGACCAGAGCGGCAGGGTCAAGGTTCACCGCCTGACCATGGCGCGCGCGCGCTGTTATTGTCGCCGCGACCTCAGCCCAACGCCGGGCTTGATACGGCGATGCGGATAGGCGGCTTAATGTCTCGGCTTCGTTGGGGGCTGCCTCAGGTGCAGGTGGCGCACCGGTTGCACCGGTAAGGGCAAGGCGGGACAGAGCGACGTCAATCAAGGTTAGGAGCAGTTCGAACCGATCTGCCGCGCCGCGCTGGGCGGCAGCCTCGGCCAAGGCCAATGCCCGTTGACGATCCATTCGGGGCAGGGTGCCGAGAATAGCGATAAGTTCGGCGTAGATTTCAAGTCCGCCCAAATTGATCAGGCGCACCGCGTCGCCCACCGACCCTGCGGCCAGTGCAGCCAGATGATCTGCGTGGCTTGGTAGTTCGGCACCGGTTTGAGCCAACGCCGACTGCATATCCTCAGCCCCCAGAGGCGCTAGCCGCAGCGTGCGACACCGCGACCGGATTGTCGGCAGCAGGCGAGAAGGTTGGTGAGAAACCAGCAGCAGCGTTGTACGAGCCGGAGGTTCTTCGAGCATTTTAAGCAAGGCGTTGGCCGCACTCACGTTCATCTCATCAGCGGAGTCCACAATGACGACGCGGCGCCCGCCATCGGCTGAGGACAGTCCAAAAAATTTGCCCAATTTGCGGACGTCATCAACAACAATTTCGCTGCGCAGTCTTCCCTGGTCATTCAGAGAGCGGGTAATAGAGGCCAAGCCCGGTTCGGCCCCGGCCAAAATGCGATGGGAAACCGGGTGATCAGATGCGATCTCCAGGGTTTCGGGGGGAGGCGGGGCGCAAAAAAGGCCATCCTCCTCGACCGGAGGTGTTGCCAGTAGGAAACGAGCAATCCGCCACGCCAGCGTTGCCTTTCCAACGCCGCGTGGACCGGTAAGCAACCACCCGTGGTGTAGCCGGTCTGAGTTGAACGCGCTCAGAAATGCCTGTTCGGCCTCGGCTTGTCCGAACAAGTGTTGGGTTTCCCGCGGGTGAGGTGCGCCGGGGGCCTGATCCGGGGTAGGGGTGTCGTCGCTCATCTATCGTCTATCGCAAAGCTTGCTGGACGATATCTGTCACATCATGGGCGACACTGTCCATGTCCCTGTTGCCGTCGACGATACGAAACCTGTCTGAGAACTCTTGGGCCAGATCCAGAAAACCTGTGCGCATCTTTTGTTGCAAATCCACGCCAAAGTCCTCGAACCGTTCTTCAGTACCTTGGCGACCCTTAGCGCGCGACAGACCAATTTCTGGGTCCATATCTATCAATATAGTTAAATCTGGCTCACGCCCGATCATCAGACTGTGCAGTTGATCGACCAACCCACGCAGGTCACCTCGCGATAGGCCTTGATACATGCGTGTGCTGTCAGCGAAACGATCGCAGATCACCACTTTGCCTTCCGCCAGCGCGGGCTCAATGGTTCGTTCCAAATGGTCGCGGCGGGCGGCGGTGAACAACAGGATTTCTGTCTCGGCTGACCAACGATCGGGATCACCTTCCAGAACCAGACTGCGGATTTCTTCCGCACCGGCAGATCCGCCAGGTTCACGGGTCAAAACTACATCATGGCCAAGATCACGCAGCCTCTCGGCCAACAAGCGGGCCTGTGAGGATTTTCCTGAACCGTCTATGCCTTCAAAGGTTAGAAATAACCCGGTCGCCGTCACATTGCCTCCAAAGGATTGCCAATGACATCCTTCAGCACAATGCCGCCAACAGTCATAATTCTTACCATAACGCCACCTTCTGGCACGGCTTCAGCCGCGACCAAAGGATACCGGATTTCAGGCAGACCTTCCGGTTTAATCACCAGTTCTGCCAGTTGTTGGCCTTTGGTGATCGGAGCGTTCACAGGACCGTCGTAGACAACCTCAGCTTCGACATCCTTGTCGCCTAGAACAGGTAGCAATAACGTCAGGTCTTCTTCGGGGATCAAGCCGACCGTCTTCTGTGCCCCCATCCAAACTGGTGCTTCGGCTATCGGCGAGTCTGTGTCGGCAAGCTTCCTCTCGACAAAATTTCGAAACGACCAGTTAACCACGGCCTCGGCCTCCTCTGCGCGACGGGCTGTACTGTCCAATCCGGTGAGCACAAAGATCACCCGGCGGTCTCCCTGCTTGGCTGAACCGACAAGCCCATACCCAGCCTCCTGCGTGTGTCCGGTTTTGAGGCCGTCGGCACCAATACCAAGTTTCAGCAGGGGGTTACGGTTGCGCGAATTCGAAGGCGCACGACCATCGAATTCAAAGACTTCTTCTGCGAACAAAGGGTAGTATTCCGGAAAATCCGTAATCAAGCGGTCTGCCAGAACAGCAAGATCGTGTACGGACATCATGTGCCCCGCCGCAGGCCAGCCATTGGAGTTGGCAAAGTTCGAGTTTTCCATTCCCATTTGCTCGGCGCGTTGGGTCATATAACGGGCAAATCCGGCCTCGGTGCCATCAGGGCTCAGTGCTTCCGCAATCACCACGCATGCGTCATTTCCTGACAGGACGATTATGCCGCGCAGCAAGTCTTCGACTCTAACGCGATCCTGTGTGTTCAGGAACATTGTCGAGCCACCATAGCTCATCGCGTGTTCTGAAACGGGCAACGTCTCATCCAGTGTCAAACGACCGTCACGCAATGCTTCGAACGCAACATAGAGTGTCATAAGCTTTGACATCGATGCTGGTGGAAGCGGTTGGTCTGCTTCTTTGGACAATAGAACAGTGCCTGTCGCCTGATCCATCACATAAGCCGCTCGGGCCTGGGTGTCGAAGGCTTGGGCGGGCATGGCAAACATTGCCAGGCCCAAGGTCAAAACAGATGATCGCAGTGAGGATAGCACGGGGGCCTCCTTTGGTTTCAGTTTTTGACAGAATATGCGTCGGTAAAGCCGAGGTCTTTAACGTCGCTCTGCATCGCATTTCTTTGAGCGCGGGTCGTTGCGGGCCCTACCAAAACACGCCAGACAGTTTTGCCGTCGTTCGTCAGTTTTTGAACATCTGCAGGTAACCCGTTCCGCTTGATTTTCTCGGCGGCACTTTTGGCGTTGGCTTCGACTGTGAATGTTCCAACCTGCACAAACGGCTTCTTGACCGACCGGGGCGTCGTCGCCTGAGTCGCAGCAGCGGTTTCGACAGCGGCAACTTCTGATGCCTCAATGGCTGCGGCCGCACCTTCGATCGGGTCTAGGGGTGTTTCCGTAATTTCGTTGGACGGCTTCTTTTGCCACCATTTCCGCTTTGCGGGTTTGTCTTCCGGTCCAGTGACTGTGGGGTCTGTCAGTGTGGGCGTAGGAGTGGTCGCCGCTGCGGCTTCCACTACCTCTTCGGTCGTTGCCTCGGCGGTCGCATCTGCGGCCGCAGCTCCTGCTGTGCCGGCGGCTGCGGTTTCCTTCTTTTGCCACCATTTCCGTTTTGCCGGCTTTTCTGCTGGCGCGCTTACGGTTGGGTCTTCCAGTGATGGGGTAGGAGTGGTCTGAGCGGCGGCCTCGACGACTTCCTCTGCAGCGTCAGAGGTCGCATCCGAAGCGGCCACGGCAGCAGCGGCACCGGCCGCACCTGCTGCAACAGCGGTTTCCTTCTTTTGCCACCATTTCCGCTTGGCGGGCTTCTGGGTGTCGTCGGCAGCAGCTTCCACAGTGTCGGATTGCGTGGCAACCGCTTCAATCTCAGGAGCGTCATCTGCTGCAGCAGTTTGAACTTCTGTTACCTCTTCCGGTTCTTTCTTCTCGACCGGTTTGCGACGCAAGGCGACAACTTCCAGTTTAGTTGGTGAGCCTGCTAGGATCCCGAGCTTCTCTGCCGCCGCAGATGACAATTGCAAGGCGGGTCCGGGCAAATCTCTTTCGCGACGGAACAGGGCACCCGTCACGGTTTTATTGTTCTTTGGGTTCTTAATAACGACCTGTTCAGGCTGCGAGACATCAGGGTGTGCAACCCAAACTCCACCCAAAGATGGGCGACCGTCCCAAAGACCAGCTTCAGAGACTTGGAAAACTTCGGGCGCTTCAACGGCTTTGCGCGAGTTTTCGGCGAAGTTTGGAAATAGCTCTACCGTTTCTTCATTTTGCGCGGCACCGCTTTCAATTTTTTTAGGCTCGCCCTCTGTGGTCAATGCCTCTTCACAACCAGCCAGCGCTGTTAAAGATACAGCCAGAACCGCCAGTGATCGCGGTTTTACGCGGTTCTCAATCGCTCGTTTCATTTCATCATCCCTTGCCTGAAGGGGTTTCGTTTGCCGAACCCCGCCGCCCATCGCCTGCTTTTTTATGCTTGGCTATAGCGGCTTTTCCTGCGGAGCATAACGTGGGCAAGGGATCATGGAAAGACCGGTGCACAAGCTTCGGCAAGATTTCCCTATTTCCTCTTGCCACCGTTCGCAGTTCGCCTTAGACCCTCCTTCACGCGGGGAGGTGGCAGAGTGGTCGAATGCGGCGGTCTTGAAAACCGTTGGGCGTGAGAGCGTCCCCAGGGTTCGAATCCCTGTCTCCCCGCCACCCATACCCGTCTCACTTCATTTGTGTTTTCCTACCTGGAATTGTGCCGCAATTCCCGCGCGTTGACGCGTGCGTTGTCAATCAGAGACGGAGCAGACAGTAAACTCGGAGCGCGATTTTGACCGGCTAGGCTGGCGCGGTGGCCGGTTTCACGTGGAGATACTGACCGGCGATCAGGCGCAGGGCGAGGGATGCTGTTTCGGTGTCGAGGCCGGTTTCGATTTCTTCGGAATTCAGGCCGGTGTCGGACAGGCGGTTGAGCAATTGCAGTTGTAGCGGCGTGGCATCGAAGAGAAGGATGTCATCCTCGGACGCTTCGCGGGTCACCCCGGCAGGGCGGATGCGCAGGCAATCGGTGGGTTTGCCGGAGAGCGGGTTGACGGCATTAGCGTGGCGCTGTGGGTCGGACCAGAATTGGGCGTGATGCCAGACGGAACTGCGATCGGACCCAGGTGTTTGACGGGTGCTGAAGGTGCGGCTGTCGCCATAGCGTGTTCCGGGTTTGAGGCGGACATGGGCGTTCATCGGCAGGCCACAGCACGGGAGATGCGCAGCGGCGCTGCCGATGGCGCCGCGGGGGCTTAGTCCCTGAAGCGAGGCGTTGCCCTTGGTTACGACATGCAGAAGGTCGGTTTCGAAATCCGTGTCCAGCAGCCAATTGAGGTTTTCCAGATGCGCGCCGGGTGGTCCGGCCTCGGCCCGTTTGTTCCAGTAGACGCTGTTTGGATGCGCGTCGGCGATGGCGGCGTACCATTGGTCGATGCCCCAGGCGAAGGATTGCGCGACGCGGCGCCAGTTGGCGGAATAATCATCCCAGAGGACAGGATCGGGGTGGCCGTCGCGGGCGGCGCGGATGAGCAGGTCCGCCGCCGCGCCTGCCTGTTGCATGGCGAATGAGACGCCCGACGAAAAGAGCGGGTCGACGAAGAAGCCTGCGTCGCCGACGGCGATCCATTGTTCCTCGGCGTCGCAGAGGCGGTCGCGCATCATTGAATAGTTGGAGACGCGTTTGACGCCTTTGTGGATCGGTTTGGCGTCGGCGATGAGCGTCTTGAGTTTCGGTACTTCAGAGAGGAGGGCCATGAGTCCTTTGGACGTGAGTATCTCTTTGCCATGCTTTTGCAGGCCGTCGCCATCGGTGACGAGGCCGAGGGAATGCACAACTTCCATACCGTTTGGGGTTTTGTGGGGGATGGGGATGTACCAGACCCAACCGTCTTCGAACGCGAAGCAGCCCACGGGTGACAGGTTGGGGGCGCGGAAGATGTTCCAGTCGCCGGGTAGGGTTTGGGCCATCTGGCCGCAGCGCACATGGGTCCAGATCGCGATGTTGCGCCAAGAGGACAGCCAGGCGCGGGGATTGTCTGAGCCGAGTTTGTTCAGACGGCCCGAGCAGTCGGCGAGGTAGCGGCAGGTGAGGGTGTCGCCGGTGCTGAGCGTGACAGTGTGACCGGCCTTATCGTGGGGCGTGATGGTGTCGACCGAGAGGCCCTGACGCACGGTGGCACCGCAGCTGGCGGCGTGGTCCAGAAGGACTTGGTCAAACTCGGGCCGGGCCACGTGCAGAGACCAGCGGTGTACGCCGTCGCGTTGCCACAGGACATGGCGGAAGAACGAGACAGCGGGGCCGTCTGTGTCCCAGTTATAGAAGCCGCCATATTTGCGGATGGCGCAGCCGCTGTGCAGGACCTTGTTGATGACACCGGTTTCGGCAAGGCAGGGGACCGCGGGGCTGGCAAAGCTTTCGCCGATGCGTTCGCGAGGGAAATGCTCGGCCTCGATCACCAGCACGGACAGCTGGCCATCCTTGGCGAGGCGGGTGGCGAGCGAGGCCCCAGACGGGCCGCCGCCGATGACCAGAACGTCGGTGTCATAGCTGGTCATTGGGCAGGCTCCATGGCTGTGGCGGGGCGGCGCAGGAAGCCGCGTTTATCGTGGGTGAAGCCGATGGTTTCGGCGTCTGTGCAGCGGTCAACCGAGGACAGGAAGACGGTGCCGCCGTGGAGCAGGGCGTCGAAGATGCGGCGCAGATGGGTCAGGTTTTCTTGCGGTGAGAAGAATGGTTCGACATTGCGGTATAGGATGAGGTCGTTGTTTGAACCGAGGTCTGCGGTGCGCAGGTCGGCGACAGAGAAGTCGATCTTCTGACGCAGTTCGGGCCGAACGGTGTAGCCGTCGTTGGTTTCGGTGAAAAAGCGAGGGCGTTCGGCGGGGTCTACGTATCGCAGGTCGCGCGGTGGGAAGGGGCCACCGGCGCGGGCGGTGGCGATGGCTGTTTCGTCAAAGTCAAAGGCGGTCACGTGCCAGCCGCCCGGTGGGTTCATGTCGTCCAGAATGGTGGCCAGCCCGTAGGGTTCGAGCCCCGGACCGCAGCCGATGCAGAGCGCTTTGAGTGGGCGGGAGGGGGAGAGAAGCCCCGGCAGGATGTCCTGTTCCAGTGTGACCCACATTGCCGGGTCGCAGAAAAATTCCGAACAGACGGTGACGCGCAGCATGTGGGGCCTCTTACCAGTTGGGGTTGGATGGCAGGGCAAGGCCAAGGTAAAGCCCGTCCTCGCCCAGCATCAGGGATTGGTCGCAATACATGTCGAGGATCTGGGTGGCGTCGTTCTTGGTGATGGTGCCAGCACCCATCTTGCGGTTCACGGCCTCGGCCACGTTGGCAGGGCTTTGCATCGTGTCGGTGCAAGCGAGATATGCTTGTCCCAGAGGGCCGTCGAAACGGTGGGTGGTTTTGTTGCAGGCGTCGCGGCTGTCGGCGATCCAGATGGAATTGCCCGCGTGGCGGAACCACAGGCCGGGGCGGTTGTCAGAATGCCAGCGCGCGCTCCAGTCATTCACCAGCGCTGTGGTGGCATCGTGGATGTCGGGGGCGGCGGTGTCTTCGAGCGCGTAGTCGAAGAAATAGGCGAGCTTTTCGAGATCGACGGAGGGCGGGTAGACATATTCGTAGGATTTCTCGGGTGCCATGAACTTGGCCGGGAAACGCTCGCGGTCGAAATAGAGCGGCGAGAAGCGTTCGAGCCAAAGGCGGGTGACGGCATTGGGCGGCTCCAGATGTGGGATCTTGGTGAGCACGTCATATTCGGCGGCGTAGTCGTCTGGTGTTTCGCCGGGGAAGCCCCAGAGCAGGTTCCAGCCGACGCGGATCTTGTAATAGAGCGACCATTTGAGAAGCCGCACGTTGTGCAGCATTGTGCAGCCCTTTTCCATGAGCGACAGCACGTTTGTGCTCATGCTTTCGATTCCGGGCTGGATCCACATCACGCCACCGCGGCGCATCTGGGCCAATTGGCTGCGGGTGACGTTGGATTTCACCTCGAAGAAGAAGGTGTAATCGTCGTGTGCCTCTTCGATCTTGGGGAAGACGTCGTTGAGGTACTTCATGTCGAGGATGTTGTCGGTGGACTGGAACATCATAAGGCCGTAGCGGTCTGAAAGTTGGTGCAACTCATCAAGCGCGCGGTCGCCGGATTTGCGGCGGAACTCCATGCCGGCCCCGTTGAGGCCGCAGAAGGTGCAGTGATGCTTGCGCCCCCACCAGCAGCCGCGTGCGGTTTCCAGCGGCAGGGCGGGTAGATAGTTTTGATGCTGGGCAAGGCCAAGGTCATGAAGCCGGGTGAAGTATTCGTCGTAATTTGGGATGGGCGAACTGTCGAGATCGTCAAAGGGCGGGGCCGCGCGGGCGGTTTGCCCGGCGCGGTTGACGCCCGCGATGGGGCGTTTGGGATCGCCGTCGGCAATGGCGCGCAGGAGGGCGGGAAAGGCCAGATCGCCCTCGCCCGTCACCACATGATCGACATATGGGAAGGCGCGGGCGGTTTCCTGTCCCATCTCGCCTTCTACATTGGCGCCGCCGAAGACGATGTGTAGGTGCGGCCAGCGGTCCTTAAGGCGGCGGGCCATGGCGAGTGACGCGCAGTGTTGCTGGAAGGTGGTGGAGAAGCCGATGACATCATAGGTGCCCCAATCCTCGGCCTTTATCCGGGCGTCGATGAAGGTGGGCAGGATCGAGCGGCGCATCTCGATGAGACCGGCGCGATCAAGTCCGCCGCGCGCGGCCTGGGCGATTTCGGACGGGAAGGTATCGAGGTATTCGTCGTCGCCCTGGTGAGCAGTTTCACCAAAGGCCGCGTGCGAGAAGAGCCATTCGCCGGTCATGTGGCCCCGGAAGGTGCACATGCCGCCATAGGTTTCGGGAAATTGTGCCGCCAGTTCGAGATTGAGATGGTGGCAGGCCACCCGGTGGCTTTCCCGCTTGGCGATTTCCGAGAGTAGGCCAAGCTGAATCGAAGGCCGTTCAGGGATGGCGAAGGGCATGAAGATCAATGCGACGTTCAGGCTGCGCTTGGCGGTTTGTGTAATGGGATCGGTGGCGGCGATGTTCATGTGGTTCCCGCCTGTGGCTGTTTGGTGTGGGTCGTTTCTTCGGGACTTTCGAGTGGTGGCAGAATGTTGATGATGCGGTTGGGATCGTTGCGGAACGAAAAGCTGTCGATATCGACGCGCTGGCCTTTGAAATGGAATTGCAGGATGCGGGCCATTTCGAGGACTTGGGTGCGGTAGAACTCGTCCAGCGAGCGTTCCAGACGCTGATGCCCTTGAGGGATGCGGAAGCGGAAGACGAAATCTTGATTATGGTCGAGGGTGACGTTTTTCATGTGTGTCCCTTTGCGCGGTGTCAGGTGTCGAAATCGAAGCGTTCGGTACCTGAAGCGGTGTGAAATTCGATGCTGGCCAGTTCGGCGTTGGTTTCGGATTCTGTGCGGTTGCGGAAGGCGGTGACGAGGGCGGCGAGGTCGTCCTCCTCCTCGGTGGTTTCGCCGTTGGCGGCGGAGTTGACGACGGTGATGGTGAGGGTCGGACCGTCTGGTGAGGTGTCGTCGGGGATAACGTCGTCCGTGGTGTCGTCTGTGTCGGGCGGATTGTCTTCGACGACGATGTCTGTGCCCGCGTCATCATCCGTATCGGTGTCGGGAACGGTGTCCGTTCCGGTGATGGGCGGGGTGTCATCCTCGACTGGTTCCGGAAGAGGGGCCGGTGCGGTGTCTGTCTCCAACACGGCCAGCACGTTGGCGGCGTTGAGGCGCCCGGTACCAATAGGACGATCGGAGGTGATGGGATCGGTTGTATCCTTCAGCAGTGCCTTCAATGCGCCGACGTCCAGTTTGGGATCACGGCTGAGGGCCAGAGCGGCGACGGCGGCGACATGCGGCACGGCCAGGGAGGTTCCGGCCTGACGGTCGTAACTGTTGAACAGCCCCGCGCAGCGGAGGTCGCCGCCGTCATATGGGGGGCCGTCACCACCGGGGGCGGCGAGATCGACCTTGTCGGACCAGTTGGAGTAATAGGCGCGGGCGTCCTGGGCATCGGTGGCCGCGACCGAGAGAATGCCGTCGCCCAGCGGGCCCGCCATAGCGGCGTAATCTGAGGGCCAGTGCGCCGCGCTGGTGTCGCGGTTGCCAGCGGAGGTGACAACCAGAACGCCGGCCTCGACCAACTCGGCCAAGGCCAGGCGGACGATGGAAATGTCACCGGCCATTTTCCACGAGCAGACCATGACCATGCGGTCAAAGGCCTTGCCCTTAATTGTGCCTGCTCGGGCGCGCTCGGCGGCGTAGAATATTGCATCGGCGCGGCGCCAGTATTCCTGCACGGTGAGGTCTACCACGAGGGGCAGAAGGCGGCAGCCGGGGGCTATGCCGCTGAAGCAGTCGCTGCCACCCAAGGCGATTGAGGCGACGTTGGTGGCATGGGCAGAGGTGCCGCTGCCGTCAGCAAAGCGCATTTCGGCCTCGAGATTGGTGAAGAGACGGTTTTTGAGCGCGTCGTGATCCGTCTCTGGCGCGCCATCGACCACGGCGATGATGACCTTGGCCGAACCTTGGGTCTTGGTCCAGGCGGTGGAAATGCGGATACGGTCGTGGTTCCAGTCGAGCGCGCAGGTGGGGCTGCTGTGGGCGCTGTCGAGGTTTTCAGCGTCCGAGCCGCCGGGCCGGTTGATTGTAACGCGAAAGGTCAATTCCTGGTCTTCGATGCCGACAAAGACGGGTTCGGCCAACAGGACCTCGTGGATGGTGTTGATCTTGTCGATGGCCTCGCCGAGGTCGGTGCCGTCGGGGGTGGTGACAAGATAGAGCCCGCGGCTGCGCCCGCTTTTTTCGAGTTTGTAGCCAAGCGCCTTGATGGCGTCGTTGGCCTTGGCCTTGGACAGGCCGCGAATAAGAACGCTAATGTGGTTGGGGACGACGAACACCTCGGCGCCGGTTTCGTCTTGCGCCAAGGTGGCCACTAATTCAACGCCTTCATTCTCGCTGAGCGTGGCGAGGCCCTTGTCGGCGACAGCAAGGCTTTCGGCGTCGGTGGGTAGGCTGATGCGCAGGGCGCGGGACGAGACCGGGGTGACGGTGCCGCCGCTGGTGAGAAGCGAACCGGGGACCGACACGTTTTCCGCGTCGTCCGTGTTCAGGATGACGAGCCGTTCGTTAAGGTTTTCATCCAAGGCGACTTTGCGGTTCTTGCTTTTGTCAAAAAATTCCATGGTTTTTCCATCCCGGAGCTGGGTCTGGGTCTTGATGCCGGGAGGGCGTGACCGCCCCCCCGATCCTGGTAAGGCAAGACCGGATCCTTGGGTGCGTCAGCCCCAAGAGGCCGAAACCATGATCATGTTCTTGCCTTTGATCATCTCGGCCAGATCCTCGTTCTGGAACTGACCGGCGACCTGACCGGCCACGAATTGTCCCAGATGCTCGGAGAGCTTGAGATTGTTCGTGACCCGCGTCACATCGCGTGATCCGAAGGATGAGCGTCCGCCAGTGAGGCTTTCGGAATCGTCGTCTTCTGTCGACATGCGAATAACCGGCATAAGCAGTCCTTTCGTCAATGTGCAGATCAAGCCCTCTGCAGGTGGGCATCCCCGGTTGTCAGGCTTTCCGGGAATATCGCGAACCTTCCATGTTGGGCCTGCACCTTGGGCAGGACCGCGGCCAGTTTGTCGGCCACGTCGGGTGAGACGTCTTCGTTTTCGATGACGACGCAGTAAGACTTCAGAAGTTCGGGGGCTGGCAGGTCGCGGCGGGCATCGTAGAGGCCCTTGCGCGGGACCTGGGTGATGGTTTGCAGATCGTCGAAACCGAAGGCATGGGCGTAGTCGGGATCGAGCCCATCGCACCAGCGGCCGACAAGACAGTTGGCGCAGGCGCCGTCTTCGTCGAAGGTTCGGCGGCCGCCAAAGGCCTCGCGTTCGGTCGAGAGAAGGTCGATGCGGCCCCCCGCGCAACACAACGGGGTTTTCTCGACGGTGACCGATAGGCCATAGCTTTCAGATTCGTCGATTGCGGCCTCGAGATACGGTTTCACCTCGGAGAGGCGCACCGCGTGGGGCATGCAGGTGGCAAGGCTAATCAAGTTGCCGAATTTGATCTTGGGAACGCCCCAGTCGTGGACCAGCTTCACCATGTTCGAGAGTTGCTTGTAGTTCTCTTTCATGATGACGATGTTGACCTGCGTGAGGATGTTTTCACGCAGCAGGTTACCAATGCCATTGACCGTCTGTGCGTAGGAATTGGGGGTGCGCGTCAGGGCGTCATGCAGCTCGACCGTATCGCCATAAAGGCTGGTGCGGACGTAGAGATGTTCGGTGCCGTTGGCTGCGAATTTCGCCGTGAAGCTTTTGCTGTGAAAGACGCGCGCGTTGGTGGCGATGGCGCAGTCGAAGCCCAGACTGCGCGCCTCTTGCACCAATTCGAGAAACTTGGGGTAGATCGTGGGTTCACCGCCGAAAAACTCGATGATCGTGCCTGGGGGTTGTTCGTGGATCGCCTTGATCGCGGCCTCGAACGAGACATCGTCGGATTGTTCGATCTCGTCCTCGACCATGCAGAACACGCAACGTTCGTTGCAGCGGCTCATCAGGCGAAGCAGCAGAATCCCCTCGACGCGGTGGAAATCCACCCATTTCGATCCGGACATGTCCCCCTCCTACGGTGGTTCAAATGACTTTCCAAAGTGCGTTAAACGTCCCGCCCATAGACCATCAGCCAGTCGATCTGTTCGACCGGCACGCCGTAGCGCATGGTGATCTCGGACAGGGATCGGCCATAGACATCAAGGCCCCATTCGCTGCCGAACGCGTTGGGGATCAGCACCAAGTCAAGCGGCTTGCCCGCGCCGAGGTGGCGGGCGACGACGCGCTCGTAGTCTTCGACAATGCGGCTGTCCATGACGTGGTAATTGCCGCCAAAGCCATTGGTGACATTTGTCGCAAGGTGCAGGTTGATGCCGTCAAGCCGGCGTTTGAATTCGGGGATACCGTCGATTAGATCGACAAAGATGCCGCCCATCAGATCGCTGGAAAAGAGCAACACGTCGCGTGCGTTCTGACGTTCGATCTGGGTGATCATCTTGTCGATGTGATTGAGGCGGAAATCTTCGATATGCAAGACGCCGTAATTCTCGCCGCGGAAGAAGCCATTGGAACTGAAGGGGTAGCCGGTGGTGCCTTCGGTGTCGCAGAGGGTGGCGTGCACGGGCAGACCCGCGCGTTCGACTTCGATGGCGACCTGAGTGTGGCCATCGAGGTGCAAACGGTCGAGCAGAGCCTCGGACTCGACGCGGGTGCGGACCGGGGCGCCGTTGATGCGGCGGACAATGTCCCCGGCCCGCAGCCCGGCGTTTTCAGCCGGTGAATTGCGGATCACCCCGTCGATCAGCGGCACGATGGCGTCGAGCCAGAAGAGCGGCGGTTCGACGATGATGGGCGTCTTGATGCGTGCGCGCAGGTCGTGGGCAAATTCTCCGATGCGGCGCCAGTGCGCGTCGAAATCCACGTCCAACTGATGGTCGAGCCATTGATGGGTGAGCGGCAGTCGAATTCGGATGGAGTAGGCTCCACTTTCGTCAAGATAGCGGCAGGTGTTTTCGATGTCCGCCTCCGACAGCGTGGGCCAGGCGACGATGCCACCCACGTAGGGCAGTTCGTATTTCTGAAGCATCCTAGGCGCGGCGATGGCCGTGTCGGTGCCGGGCCCCGTCATCATCAATTCCTGGTTCATATCGGCGTCGGCGGAGTTTATCGAGAGCTTGAAGATCAGCGGTTTCAGCTTGGCCAGTTGGGCGACGAGGTCTTCGGTGAAATGCGAACCGTTGGTGGTGATCCAGAACACCTTGTCCGGTTGACGGTCGCGGGCCATGCGAATGATCTCAATCGCCTGGGGGTGAACGAAGCTTTCCATGTGATTGCGGTTGGAGGGAAAAAGCGACGTGCCGTTTTCGGGGTCGAAATGCGCCAGCCGCGTCGCCGCCTCTTCCAGTGACATGAGCGAGCGTTCCCGCGCATATGGGACGTTTTCCTCGAAGCAGAAATGGCAGCGGCTGTTGCACACGCTGGAGATCGGCGTGAGGGCATTCATCGCCGAGTTCGTCTGGTGTGTGCGCCAGCTTTCGAGGTTGCGGACGCGGAAGCCGTCAACCTTGACGACCTGGCCTTTCACCTCGAGCTCGACAACCTGAAGAAGAGTTTTCAGGAGCGCGCCAATATGCGCAATACGTGGTTCAGGCACGGCATAAGACGCCGTGTCATGTAGCTGAATAGACATTTGTGAAATCTCGAATAAGAGCGTGTGAACCATATCACGAAAACGCGATTTTTGACAGGTTTTCGCGCGCTGATCCCTTTTTTAGGAGCGGAGATTCGGGTGTAAGGTCCGTGAAATATTGGCAAAAGAATTTTGGAGAGAGGCGGTGGAATCGGAGGGCTTTCCGGACAATCTTGAGGCGAATCGGCGGGACTTGGCCGACGGACTTTCGTGGTCCGGCGGCTGAAATCAGCGGTGGTGAGTCGGCCCGAGGGCGCGATTCGCGCATGGGGTGTCGCGGGGGTCTTGTCAGAAGAACTTTGCTTGAGCGGGGCAGGGCGGTTGCGTAGCTTTTGCCCATACCCAGACCTGCCTCATTCAAATACTATAAAACCAGTCCCGAGATCATCCGCCTTGCGGTGATGCTGTACATCCGTTTCCCGCTCTCGCTTCGGAGTGTCGAAGATCTGTTGCACGAGCGAGGCATCGACGTGAGCCCCGAAACTGTCCGATATTGGTGGAACAGGTTTGGCCCCATGTTTGCATCAGAGATCCGAAGAAAACGGGTTCAGCAACTCCGAGCCCTTTCATCAATTAAGTCGGGTGCTACTGAATACATTTCCGACCAAAGCAGCCGAATGGTATACGGGACAATTGATTGCTCAAGGAAGAGCTTCGAACCAGTCGAGTACTTCGTCCCGCCAGCCCTCTGGAACGCCGTGTCCACCTTTGGTGACTTTCAACCGGATAGAGCCTGCCTCACAGTCTCCCAATCCTTCTGCATCGATTCATCGTCGCCAAAGCTGTTTTCCGCGCTTCCCAAACAGGCGTTCTCGCGGCGCCAGACATCCACGCCCTTCATGACGTTACCCTGGTGAAAATCAACACCCTCCCATGTCAGCTGTCGGCCCTCGAATGGCACCATTCGGTCTTTAAAGCCATGTACGTGAAACAGGTGAACTGGCGCATCGCACTCAGTGGTCATGGGCTCCCAAAATGCTCCAGCCGCAGCGGCAAAACCGCTCGCCAACTCCGGCGCATAGCACGCGAGGTCCCAGACCATTGAGCCGCCGCGGGAGAAGCCGGCGATCAGTATTCTCGACGAGTCTATACCGAAGCGCTCCATCGCGTCGGCGCGCACGGCGTCGATAAAGGCGACATCATTGCGCGCCAGATCATACCCGTCAGCCACACCCCAATCGAGGTCTTTGTTATTAATACTGGGCTGCCCGCTCGGCATAATCACAGCGTAGCCACGCCGGACGAAAGGGTCGACATAGGCGGAATTCTGGATCATCGCCTTGCCAGACCGTCCATAACCGTGCAACCAAATGACGGCAGGTGGTTCAACTGGAGCCCCTGGCAGGGCCACGTAGTACTCACCGCCTTCCAGTTTGCAAGGTGCATTTGGCGCGCCACACTCTCCGTCCGAAGCAAAGGCCGCTTTCGGACTTGCAGCAACAACAGCAATGGCAATAATGAGCTTTAGAATGCAATTTCGTGTTTCGGGTCGCATCAAAAGTTCACCTCTGTTGTTTGGTTATAGAAAATCATAGCACAGCGTTGCGCATCTCCGAATGTGCCGGCCCAAATGTCTGGGTACACCTCTACTGCAAGCTTCAGTGGCAACGAGTGATCAATCTGAGCCTTTAACACCCGAATTTGCGCCGTGATATGTTGAGCCTATCATCAATGCTGGGAAAACTTCATGACGCTGCCTGATCTCATTAAGCGATTTTATCACGAAGTATGGAACGCGGTGGACATCGACTGCGCCCGAGAAATCCTTCACCCAGAGTTCGATTTTCGTGGAAGCCTTGGGCCGAAACGCTCAGGGCCGGATGAGTTCATTCGTTACATGGAAAAAGTTCGAGCGGCTCTTCCGGATTTTCAATGAAATATCGTTGAAATCGTCGATGCCGAAGAAAAAGCAGCTGCGCGAATGTCCTTCGTCGGCACGCACCATGGTAAGTTCTTCGGTGTAGACGGAACGCAGCAACGGATCGAATGGTCCGGCGCGGCATTCTTTACATTGCGGGAACAAAAAAAGGGAGTCTCTGGGTTTTGGGTGACATTGTTTCAATCAAGAGACAATTGAATGCCCACCCAAAAGTCGCGTTTCTTGATCCATATGCATAGCGGCGGCTTTGGTTGCGATGGCAGACCTCGACGTGACGTGCGCTGCTCGATGTGTAATTTTGATGGGTAAAAGGGGGCTAGCCCGCGCGGGAAAGGACACACTATGAAACTGAATAGTAAGTCTCGCCGTAACCTTCTAGGCGGCATTGCAGGATTAATGGGCGTCGGTTCGCTGGGGGCGAGAGCCGCTGCGGCTGTACTCACACCAGACGCAGCAGAAGGGCCGTATTATCCAACGCCAGCCATGCGAAGGCCTGATACAGATAATGACCTCGTTAAGGTCAAAGGACGTGCTGAAGAAGCTGGCGGCGAAGTCTTTACACTGCGTGGGACGATTGTAGCCGCCAATGGACAACCCCTTGCCACTCATCGCATCGAAATCTGGCAATGCGACATGGACGGCAACTATATGCACCCTCGCGACCGCCGCAGTGCTCACTTTGATCAGGCTTTTCAGGGCTTTGGCCATGACGTAACTGACAACGGCGGGAACTATGTGTTTCGCACAATTAAACCTACGATCTACCCAGGGCGTGCGCCACATATTCATGTAAAGGTGCTTGATGGAAATCGCGAACTGTTGACGACGCAGTTTTACATTAAAGGCCATCCGAAAAATCCCCGCGATGGGTTGTTCAACCGTATGTCCAAGGCCGAGGCAAATGCAGTGTCTATGGAATTTGTGCAGGGTGCGACTGGACTTACAGCGACCATCAATATTGTCGTCTAGAGAGGAAGCTTCAGTTCGCAAAGTTTGAGTTGCAAAGCCTGATCTTAAATGTCTGCTTTGGGCGGAAAACGGACCTTTTTCTGTAGGTGATTTGGCGTAAATTCTTGTATGGATCGGGAGGCAAGGATTGATGCCTCCCGAGAATTGCTTCCTACTGCGACATCCCGCCTTCGGTCGAAATTTGCTCTTCTACATGGTTCTGATTGGTTATGTTCGATCCCCGTGGAGGAAAATCCTTGAAAGTGGACAGGTGGTTTTGGACGATCTTTGCCGCAGGCCCAAATGCCCACATCTTGTTGCCCATCCAGCGCGTATACATTCCCGACTCCTCGGCCGCTTTTTCGTAGGGATCGCGACGCAGGTTGAACAGCAAGGGTGCGTTCAGTTCCTCTTTTGGCCCCGCCCAACCTTCGGTTTGGATAGTGAAATGTGCTTTCCAGTCACCATGGCGCACAGCCTGCAGGTCTGGACCCTCGTAGTAGATGATCTCTTCCCGGTTACTCTCACCCTCACCCGTCAGGAAAGACAGTTGGTTGTACCCATCCAGATGTACCTGATAGCCCTCGTAGCCTTCCAGCAGTGAGCCTGTTAGGTCCTCGGGTCCACCGGCGGCGGCGACGAGGGTAGGCATCCAGTCAAGACCGGCAAAAATACCGTTGCTGACGGTTCCTGCAGGGACCTTACCGGGCCATCGAATGATGGCCGGGACGCGGAAGCCGCCTTCCCAGGTTGTGCCTTTTTCGCCATGGAACGGCGTTGTTCCACCGTCGGGCCAAGTCATTGTTTCCGGGCCATTGTCAGACGTAAAGACAACAATCGTGTTGTCCGAGACACCCAGCTCGTCCAACCGCGCCATGACTTTTCCCACATTGTCGTCAAGCTCTTTCATTACGACATCCTGCAAACCTCGCCCGTCGCCCAGCATGGCCTCGTATTCGGGGCTAAGATGGGTCCAGACATGCGCGCGCGCCGGGGCCATCCAGACAAAGAACGGTGTATCGCTGTCAACTGCGCGGTTGATGAAGTCCAGCGTATGGGCCGTTACCTCGTCATCCAGAGTCTTTTGCCGTTCAGGCGGAGCCGGACCATCATCGATGATGCGTTGTTTGCCAACCAGACCCCAACGCGGATCTACGGTTTCATCGACCGTATCTGTGGCATACGCATGAATGATGTTGCGAGGTCCAAATGTATCGTTGAATTTCTGATCTTTCGGCCAGTCCGGATCGGATGTGTATTCCATCGCGTTCAGATGATAGAGCCAGCCCCAATATTCATCAAAACCCTTCACCGTCGGCAGGAATTTATTCATATCGCCAAGATGGTTCTTGCCGAATTGACCGGTCATATAACCCAGAGATTTCAACATGTTGGCCAAAGTGGGATCATTGTCATTTAGACCCTTTTCAGGGTCTCCGGGCAGGCCAACCGTGTGCATTCCGGTACGAACTGGCAATTGTCCGGTGATAAAGGCGGATCGCCCGGCGGTGCAGCTTGGCTGAGCATAGTAGTCCGTCAAACGCATACCATCGGCGGCCAATTGATCAAGATTGGGGGTCTTGATGCTTTTCACGCCCTGGTGGTAGCTTTCAAGACTGGCCCAGCCGACATCATCGGCCATGATGACAAGGATATTGGGTCGGTCTGTTTCTGCCAAAACCGGCATGGCACAGACCGTCGCCGTGACCAGCGTTGCGGAAACCGCAATAGATCGAAGGATGAACATAGGTACCTCTGTGGACGTAGAAAACGATTTCGATGGTGGGAATATCGAAGGGTCCATCAGGGATAGCGATTGAAAGTTTCTTGTCGCAACAGAGCTTTACCATGTTTTCATATTGTGAAATCTAAACCACTAAATTTGAAATTAAACTGGCCGGATAATGAACGAAAACGCTTTGACTGCCTTTCTTGCATTGGCTGAAACCGGCAGTTTCCAAAACGCTGCGCGCGTGTTGGGTGTCTCCAACGCGTCTTTGTCCCGCTATGTCGGACAGGCTGAAAGTCACACGGGACTTGTTTTGTTTCATCGCAGCCGAAATAGCAGCACGTTGACACGCGCGGGGCAGGAGTTCCTGCCAATTGCTCAGGCGCTCCGCGAAGACTTGGACCGCTACGCGACCCGTGTTGCCGGATTGCGCGAAACCGGGCCGGGAACATTGCTGATTGGGTGCGGGCCGCTCACCACAAGAACTTTGATCCTACCCGTCTTGCGCGCTGTGCGAAGGACGATGCCGGACCTGCGCTTTCGTATTCTGGTGAGTGCCTACGCTCGTCCGCTCGACCTTTTGCAGGCAGGGGAGTTTGACGTGTTCCTCGGCGATCTGACCTACACACCCGAAGCCGATGACGTTGAGATCATGATGATGGAGAAACAAGCCATCCAGTTTGTCGCTCACCGAGATCATGAAATTCACCAGCACGGCCCGCAAACGATGGCCGGTATTTTCGATTTTCCTTTTGCGTCGCCGCATCTCCACAAACACTGGAAAGCTGCCTTGACCAAAGCACTTGGTGGCGGTGCGGAGGCCGTGGAAAAGGTTAGAGCACAGCCGCATATCGAATGTGACGACTACAACTTCCTAACCGGGTTGTTGGCGGAGCCCGACTTCATCGTGGGAGGGATGCCCGAAACATTCGCAGAACTGATCCGTGCAAATATGATCAAGCCAGTGTCGATGAAACAGAACCTCACGTGGAACATTTGCGCGGCGCGTAAGTCGCAAAACATGTCTGCCACGGTTGAATCGTTCTGGAATGAGCTCGCCAACTATCGGGCGTGAACGGTGACGCTTGGCACCGAGAGGCCTCCGACTCAAACACTCATTGGCCCGCACTAGGTCGTCTTCTTGGGCCCAGTAGATTTGTCAATGTTCCGCGTAGATGGCGAAAGCGGCTTCTGAACTAAAATAGCCAAGGGCAGCAAAGTCCGCAAAGCGGTCATTGAAGCACTGCGTAAAGAGCGACCGCTCCGAACCCAGAGCGGAATTTGAGAACACTGCGGGCAAGCCACCCAAGTGCAGTTCGCATTCCTTCAATCTTCCCATTAAACACGTCCGATTTGGCGTTTCGTGCTATGGTAACCCTGCGGGCAGGAGACGTGGATGTGGAGGCTCGAATGGCGGAAAATGCTTCGATCACCCCAATTGGGAAGCTGGGTCCAGAGTACGAGGAAGCACTTGCGCTATCCGGACTCATTGACGATGTCGAAGACACCACGTCGCTTGAACCACGTAGATACAGGTACACCGAAGGCGAATCTATCTGCAGTGCCGGCGATCCGGCAGAGTGTCTCTGGATTATCGTTAGTGGATCTGTCGCCATTAAACTAAATGGACAAACTCTTTTCGTTCGGCGGCGAAACGAAGTGATCGGAGAACAACACTTGGCTGGCAATGGGTATCAACGTGTCTACGACCTTGTCGCAAACGAGAGTATTGTCGATGTTATAGTTATTGATCGGACCAAAATAGAGACACACCCAGAAGCGGGTATCATTTGGAGAAACATCGCAAAAATTATATCGATCAAACTTCGAAGCGCGACTAGGAAGACTGCGTCTCTTAGCCGCCACTTGGCTGACGACACACGCATTCTACACGCCTACACAAACCAGTACGCCTTAAGTCGACGAATGCAGTCCGGGAGCGAACAACAAACCGAATACCTCATCGAGCGGGCTATAATTTGGTTTTCCGACGTGGTCGGATTCAGCAAGTTCACACTGAATACGCCTCCGGAGCGCGTCGCCGACATCGTTCAGCGATTTTTCAACGCACAAACGTCCCCCGTCCTAGATCGAGGCGGACACATCGATAAGTTCATCGGTGACGGGTTGATGGCGTTTTGGGTGATGAAGGGCAAAGTCGAAGACGCCTCGTCAATCTGTTCGGATGCTGTTCGTGCCGCTGAACAATCGGTAAAGAACGTCAAGGAGATTAGAATAGGGAACGAGCCTTTGGCCCTCAGAATTGGGCTACATATCGGGCTTGTCGTGAGTGGAGATTTCGGTTCTGCAACACGACATCAGTTCACGATGATTGGGACAGAGGTTAACAAAGCAGCGCGGCTTGAACAGATCCATTCCGAAGACATACTGGACGGCCATAGTGAGCTTGGAAGCATCCGTGTCAGCCGAGAGTTCTGGAACGAACTCGACACAGTCAGCCGCAAGAAGTTCTCAAAAAAGTTGACGGCACGGGCGAAAAATATCGGAGTAATGGAGCTATTCACGAACTGATGCTGGCGCTGTAGCACACTAGACGGCCCGAAATAGCGCAAACGTGCGAAGCCCAATGACCGCATCCTCTGCAGGGCAGACGTTTAACTAAATCTGTGAAATTACTAAACCGCGCTCAAAGCGTGCCTTCCGAAACGAAAATCGCGCAGCACAGCGACTTATGTTAGAATTTGTGATGTTATAGCCCGACAAAGTGTCAAAATAAGCCGCTAACCTATGTTCAGCACGCGTGGTATCCTCCTAATTGGAGAACTCTTTGGATTGCAATCCCGCCCCGCAAAAAGCCGTCCATGTTCTCGATTCTCATGCGACTGCAACTTGTCCTTTCTGCCGCGAACAGCGGATCGTTTCCTGCCACGACCTAAAGAGTTCAAGCCGAGCGATTGATGGAACCGCTGAATGGGTTTATGAGCTTTGCAAAAGTATCAAGAGAAAAGTGACACCTAGCCAACCGCATACGTAGTCGAATGCACTAACGCTACTCAATCAGCTTGAAATACGAGTATCGGCATTCCTTGATACGTCGAAAGAAAACAAAAAGACACTTAACTTTTTAACCAACTTCTTCGCGGACCCGGTCACTGAGATCGTCGATGCTGAACAACCAACATTCAGCTGGCTGGTCCGATTTGATTGGTCCAAATTTACCTGACAGCAACGGTTCCTAAATGGTTGGCGAGACAACTCACAATGCGCCCTTTAGGCGGCACAACGCAGTACTTCGGAATGATAAGTGTTCTTTGCTTCAACGACTTCAGCTATGTAAAATGGTAGAGGTGGTCTGACCATGTGTTTCTCATCACAAGCCAGTTTTGTAGCCGGTGCAGCGATCATTGCCTGCAGTGGTCTTACGATACGTTTGGCGTTGCAAATGGGCGAACGATTTCTTCCGTTAGCCAGCTTTCCACTTTTCTTTGGGATTCAGCAATTGTCCGAAGGCTTCTTGTGGGTGTCCATTGACAACCCGTCGGCGAACCCTTCTTCGGCAGCTGCGTTGACGTTTCTCTTCTTTGCCTATTTCTTTTGGCCGTTTTGGGTTCCGCTGTCCGCGGCTTCGATCGAAAGTGACCGACGTCGCAGGCTCATATTCCAAGGGATTTGCGGAATTGGTTTTTGCCTTGGCTTGTTGCTTTACTTGCCAGTGTTGTTGTCACCAGAAAACCTAGATATTTGCCTCGTTCAACACTCCATTCAATACGAAAACATAGAAACGTTCCCGTCCGAAACTACGAGGAACTTTGCACGTGTTTTATACGCTTTGGTGATCTGCGTTCCGCTTGTGGGATCGAGCGATAAAGGCTTACGGGGTTTCGGGTATCTAATTGTCGTTTCCGTTACTTTGGGGTTCTTCTTTGCTTCTCATGCCTTCACGTCAATCTGGTGCTTCGTTGCGGCTGGTTTGTCTGCCTATATCTACTTCGTTCTAAAGTTTCACTACTGGGAGATAGACCGCTTAGGTGGGGCTGCCAAAGGTTGAAGGACATTTTGAAAAATGCGTTTAAGTGCGGACAGGGGGCTTTCGCTGGTTTAGCGCATGAGTAAGCGATTTCCTTTCAACGGCTTCAATATTATCCCCCAGATCACTTGTCTCACCGTGATGCCGTACGTTTGGTTCCCGATATCGCTTCTAAACGTCGAGGTCTTTATGCAAGTGCTTGGCATCGAACTTTGCTGTGAAACTGTCCGCTTCCGGTAGAACCGTGTTGGAACGATGTTTGCGTTAGAAATCCGGAGAAAACGGGTTCAGGAAATGAGCATTGCACGGCAGTTTTCGCTGACTGCTTTGCCTGTTCCGGAACTCAGGCTGTTCACGTCGCACAAATGCAGGCAGAAGGTCTAAGGTACAAGCACCGCTGCTCCTTGCAGCTTGCCTTCCCGAAGGTGATCAAGCGCGTCGTTGGCTTTCTCAAGAGGATAAGGAATTACTTCCGTCCGAACACTTGCAGCTTCAGCAAGAGGAAAAAATTCTCTGCCATCCTGACGCGTAAGGTTTGCGACGGAGGCTATTGATCGCTCTTCCCAAAGATCGGCGTACGGGAAACTAGGAATATCGCTCATGTGGATTCCCCCACAAATGACACGGCCTCCCTTGCGCACAGACTTTAACGAAGCAGGTACCAAAGCTCCGACTGGGGCGAAAACTATTGCGGCATCCAATGGTGATGGCGGCGTCTCCGAAGAGCCTCCTGCCCAACATGCGCCAAGGTTTCGCGCAAAGTCTTGCGCGGCTATGTCGCTATCTCGAGTGAAGGCGAAAACTTCAATACCCTGATGTTTCGCTATCTGGCAAAGAATGTGTGCAGCGGCGCCGAAACCATAGATGCCAAGTGTCTGGACCTTACCTGCGAGTTTTAAACTTCGGTAGCCGATTAAGCCCGCACATAGGAGAGGTGCCAGGGAAACGGGGTCAGCTTTTTCGGACAATGGGAAAACAAACTTGGCATCAGCGACACAGTACTCGGCGTATCCTCCATTGATCGTATAGCCAGTAAACCCAAGGTGATAGCACAGATTTTCCCGTCCTTCGAGGCAATAAGAGCAATTCCCACATGTACGCCCGAGCCAGGGCACACCAACGCGCTGCCCTTCTTGGTACCCTTCGACATTGGTCCCCAATCTTTCGATGCAGCCAACGATCTCGTGCCCAGGGATAAGCGGTAGCTTTGGTTCAGAAAGATCGCCGTCAATAACGTGCAAGTCGGTTCGACACACGCCACATGCCAGGACTTTGATAAGCACCTGGTTGGCGGCGGGTTTCGGGGTCGAAACATTTCTGAGTTCCAGTTTTGAGGCTGCATTGCCAAAAACCATTGCTCGCATAGTTTTTTTCCTCCGGATCTCCGTTGTTGCCGACATTGCAGCAGCGCATTGCAGAAATTCTGAATGCGTCGGTACCACAGAATAGTATCCGGTCCGTTTGCTGTATTTTAGCGTACAGTAATTACCGTGCAGCATGCACGCTGATTAACTTTTTGCGAAACGCTGCCTTGAAAGATCCGTTGAACCCGGCCCAAGCCGCGGTGGCCGATAACTATTGTGTCTGCACCGATTTCACTGGCCATTTTTAGGATGCCTTCATCGTAATCCCCATTGTTCACCCGTGTCGAAACGCTCTTCGCGCCTGCATCCTTCGCGCGCCGCGCCGCTCCATCAACGATTTTCTCGCCAATCACTGTGATGATACGCTCTCTGTCTGCGCGTGACAGGGGCCCTGAAAATACCGCGTCAATATTGGATGGAATGTCGCCCAAATGAAGCTTCACATCGCTTTTGACTTGCTGAACCAAGTGCTCAACCTCAGTCATGCGGCCCAATTCTTCAATGCGAGCGCCATGTTGAAGGACATGGCCGATAGTCATTGGCACATCCAGTCTGAGCGCTAGGTCTGTGGCGAATTCAACGGCACGATCGGCTGTTTCAGAGCCGTCAGTTGCGACCAAGATATTCGAAATCATGGCTTCCCCTCCGTTTTGAAAGGCCAAGATTGACGGGTATCAGAGGAAGGCGCATTGATGCAGGTCAATAGCCTCAGTGAACTCGACTGAGATTATTGAAAAGGCAAGCATTCCAAGCCCGGACGCGAGCTCTTGATGAAATGATCGCGGTGGCCGTCCCAGAGACCAAGAAAAACCAAAGGGAGCCAAGATCAGCAAAACGTAAATCAGCGCCAGATAAGGCCATTTCATATGGTTTTGCCCCACTGAGCTAAAGGTAGGCAACTCGGGCAGATTTAGAATAAACGCTAAGCTGACCTGGGGTTCCGATCAAGACTACTAAGATTGGTGTTAACTCCAGCACGACCTGGCAAGTTTGTTGGTCGACGGTTCCCGTTTCTGTTCGTTCAACCGGTGCGAGCGATCTGGCGACGGATGAGGCTGCATGCTTGCGCAAGATCAAGGTCCTTGACCGCCTTTTCTGTCATAATGTTGCGCGCGCGAAATCAGACCAAAGAAGGAGGCTCAAAAAATGCTAGAAGACAAAAAGTCCCCGCAACTTTTCACTGGAACGCATCCGCTCTCCGACAACTTTCGGCGTGAAATGGAAACCCTGATGTCGCGTTTTTTGGGGGGAGGATCACTTTTCCTACCAATGGAAACGGCTGCGCAACGCACGGGATTTCCGTCTCTTGACATGACAGGTGCGATTTCACCGGCAATCGATGTCCAAGAAACGGATTCTGCGATTGTCCTTACGGCTGAATTACCTGGGCTCGAAGAGGATGATGTGGAAATTGAAATCAAGGATCGCAGGCTAGTCCTGCGCGGTCAGAAGAAGATTGCGTATGATGAGACGAGCGATCTGCGTGTCAGCGAAAGAAGCTATGGCAGCTTTTCCAGAGCCATGACGCTGCCAGACACTGTGGAAATCGAAAAGATTTCCGCAACATTCGACAAAGGCGTTCTGCATATCGACATGCCGAAGACTGAGCCTCACGATCCAAGTCGTAAGATCAAGGTATCGTCGAAATAGACGGTCTGTTGGCTCGATACGGGGCTTGAAAATGCGAAAGCAGAGGGCCGATCATGGATCGGCCTTTTTTGAGTTGCGGCCTGATAGATGTTTTTTTGATTGAGTCCGGGCGGACATCGCAAGCGTTTGTATAAATGCGTTTTTTGTACATTCGCACCGGGCCGTGGGTTTGGTGTTGCAGCGTGGTAGAATGCCCTAGCGCGTTTGGATAGGGGGCCATAATGCAAAAACCAGAAGCGAGTAGCATTACGTTCTCTGGGAACAGTGGTGAAGGTGAGGTGCGGGCCTTTCTGGAGAGCCTGACAGGTCCATCGCGCGGAAACGTGAACTGGCTTGTCGATAAAACCCTAACTGTTTCAGTTGACGATGGAAGGGTGCTAAGCCTTCGACCTAGGGATGACCTGCCTCCTCATGATAACGATATTGCCACCCTACAGTGGGCTGACGACGGTTACACGATAACCGCGGCAGCAGGGCGCAATGTATGGGTAAACGGGCAAAATGCCTCATCTGCGTCTCTTAGGCATGGCGACATGATCGAGTTCGGCGAAAAGGGCCCTATGTCTCGATACAGGTTGTGCGATCACTCTTTTCCCGCACACCACACAGTCGAAGATATCCTCAGTGACGCATATGCTTACACCCGAACGAGCCGTCGACCTTTCGCCAAAAAGATGTCTGGTGCTCTGCGCGATAGTGGGCGGCGGCTGGCGTCTCAGACTACGATACTGTTCAGGATCACAGTTCTTGCAACGCTTCTTGTGATCGCTGGGTTTGGGTATCTACTTTACCAAAACGACCGGCGCTTGGCGGATAGTATTGAACAGGAGGCCCGCAAGATTGAAGCGGTCGCAGTTATGCTCGCTCAGACGCGAGAAGACGCGCTTACGCCTGATGACTTGGCTTCGTTGCGGAACGCTTTTGAGAACCAGGTCTTGTCGACCGAGCAGCGTCTTGGAACCTTGGAGCAACGGGCGGGGGCACCCACGCGGGTGATCGCTGCCTCCACTCGATCCGTCGCTTTTCTCCAGGGGGCTTATGGGTTGCGCCACGTGGAAAGCGGGAAGATATTGCGGCATGTATTGGGACCGAACGGAGAAAACCTGAAAACTCCATTCGGCCAGCCTTGGATCGAACCGGATGGGACCGGCGAACCTGCAGAATTTCAGTTCACCGGAACCGGGTTTTTGATTGCTGGTGTACCTTTGATGACCACCAATCGCCATGTTGCTTTGCCTTGGACTTCGGGGAACCGAGAGAAAGCACTGAGTGACGCTGGTCTTGAGCCTGAGATGTTAAGGATGCTGGCCTATTTGCCTGATCAAACGGAACCAATAGAGGCGCGTTTGGTTCGATTCAGCGAAGCGGCAGACTTGGCGATTTTAGCAGTTGAGCCAAGCCGCGTTCAGGACCTCGGAATTCCTTTGGCAGATGCCCCGTCTCGCGTAGGTGAAGAGCTGTATCTGTTGGGGTATCCTACGGGTTTGAAAGCTTTGATCGCGCAGGCCGGTCCGGGCTTTTTAGAGGAATTGGATGCAGAAGGAACGTTGAACTTTTGGTCGATCGCGTCCCGGCTTTCTACACAAAGCAAGATACACCCGCTAGCAAGCCGAGGGATTGTTGCGCGGACAAGTGGGAGCGCCATCGTTTATGACGCCGAGACCACGACCGGTGGGAGCGGGGGGCCAGCATTGAATCGGCGGGGCGAAGTTGTTGCCATCAATGCTGCGATCCTGCCCGAGTTTGGTGGCTCAAACATCGGCGTCCCGGTCTCACATCTCAGAGCTCTGCTGGCAGAGGTCGAAAGCCAGTGATCATTCGCTCGTTCGGAAACGCGAGTTTTGAACAAAGAACACTGTGACCAGTGGAACGATCACCGAGATCACGGCCACGGAGATCAGCAAGTATCCAAGTTGACTGTATTCCGCTGTAGACGTGACCTCACCGGTCTCTGGATTTGTGACAGCGCGTGTGACGACGTATGCTTGGTTGAGGTACTTGGTGCTGAGGCTGCTGGCCGACAAAGCCATGTTTGTGAACGATGCCATCACCGCGAAGAAGGTCGCTTTCAACTGAACAGGGGCATTGCGTGCGATCCAGGCCAACATCGGGACCATGGCAATCTGCCCAAGCGGGGACTCAACAGCGGTGTCGAGAATGGCAATGAACCTTGCGTCGACAACTCCGCCGGTACGCGCCGCCGTCCATTCATGCACGCCGTAATATAGGGCGAGGTTGGGCAGGGCGAGAACGCCCGCGGCGATCGTCAACAATACCACCACATGCGCAATGGAGCGGTTGGCCATAAATGGCCGGAGAACGATTAACCCCAACAAAGCCAGCAGCGAAGTTAATAGTGCCAGGATTGCCAGGAACTGTTCATCGAACCCCAGTTCATCGATTTCAAACCAAGTCAGGCCTGGCCCCGGCAGAGGCACGGCACGGAATACAAAAATGATTGTCGCTGTCCCGATCAAGGCTTTGGCTTGGGCTGGTTCCAGCTCCTTCAGTAGACGCGACATCAGGTACAGAATTACCGTCAAAGAGATTGCAAAAACAGTCTCTTGCGCAAATTCGAAATCAGCGGTCCCCAGCGCGATGCTAAACACAACGAAAGCGAGACCGCCGAGCAATATGGACCATTTGACTTCGGTGACTTCATCCGGTGTGTGGGGCGGGTGACCTCGCCTGGCAAGTTGACGCTGGATCAAGCTGTGAAGAACGACCCCGCTGATCGACAACACCGGAATTGCCAGAGCTATCAGGTATACTTGGCCATAAAGCGCAAGGCGTTCGGATTTTAGCAGTTCTTCGGTTCCAGAGAATATCCAGATGTTTACAGCCGCAACCGCCGCAAACCCGGAAATGATCGAGACTCTTCCCAAGGTTTGCATTGTTGTGTGCTGTGCACGGGTTTCTTCAGGCGTAAACGGTAGGCCGTGCTGGTCAACCTTTGGGACCGCCTCAACCGTCATGGCGTCAGCAACCACGTCCTGAATGGCATAGCCCGAAGGCGCCAATAGCAGCGCGACGATATACCAGTCTTCCAGTGGCATGATGGATGCCATTTGCGCAGGCGCGGTCACAAGCCCATACATTGTGAGCAGAGACAACGTGATAAGGGATGCGCCGAACAGGATCAGCAGTGACTTCCAGCGCCAGAACAGGTCCACGACATGGCCAAGCGGCATTTTGAGGATCCAAGGGATACCGGCCCAAAATGCAAGTCCTGCAACAAAAGAGGCGGATAAATCCAGATAGTCTTTCAGAAAAAAAGCGCCAACGACCGAGGTCAGGCCAGACACGCCGGCCGCAAAATAGACCATCAATGGCGGCAAATAGGACCATTGCAGCTGCTGAACCAGATCCACAAACGTTCTATGCCACCAGGCCGAAAGTTTTGATCCTATGGAAGCTTGGTCAGTCGTCATATGCTGTGGCAGTTCGCTGAGGCCTATGGTTCGTTGTATCTAGTTAGAGAAATCCAGATCCAAAAAGCAATGCGCTGGTGATCACCCCAAGGATCGGTACCACAAGAGGAACACGGAAGTGCTTGGCGGCCTCGTCCGGCTTCATCTTCAGCAGGATCAGCGAAATGTTGACGAGCACAAAGACGCCGAGAACGATCTGAGACGTACGCTCTGCCAGCGTACCAATCGGTATAGTTTGGGTCAGCAAAACGATGATCGCCACGACCAGTAAAGTAGCGACAACTGGTGTCTGAGTTGCTTTCGGGACAATCGCCAGAACCTTTGGCAAATGGTCACGGTCCGCCAGGCCGTAGATTACCCGCGAGGCCATGATCATCTGGATCAGTACTCCATTGACTGTCGCCACAATCGCGACTGCGGAAAAGCCCTGTTTGATCACTTCGGGTGCGTTTGAAAACACAAGCGCGAGGGGCGCTGCAGATGTCGACAGAACATCGATCGGAACAACAAGTAGAACCGTCATTGAAGTTCCCAGATACAACACGGTCGCCAGAACGAGCGTTAGTAAAATCGCTTTTGGGATCGTGCGGACGGGGTCTTTGACCTCTTCTGCGACATTGGCCATGTCCTCGAAGCCAACAAATGCAAAGAATGCGAGGAGTGATGCCGCGAAAATGCCTCTCCACTCGTCGATTTCAAGCGGGGGAAGCATCGAACTGATCTCGTATCCCTGTGGATCCTGAATCGACATACCCCAGCCCATCACAAAAAGAAGGCCTGCGATCTCGATGATCGTAATGACAGCCGCAACAAAGACCGACTCAGTGATCCCCCAAAGCGCGATTAGACCCATGATCAAAACGACGCTGATGGTCAAAACAGGGATCGCAAAACCAGTTAAAGCGTGCAGGTAAGACGCTGCGCCAATTGCAACTGCAGAAGCGGAGATAACGCCCGAGGCTGCCACTGCAAGCCCAACGAAAACCGCCATCCATCTTTTCTGAAATCCCGCCTCAACATAGGCTGCTTCACCTGCGCTGACAGGAAATCGAGTTGCGAGTTCTGCATACGAAAGCGCGGTGAGAGATACGACGAGCGCAGCTACAACGAACGACAACGCCGCAAACGGTCCGGCAATGTCTGCTGTTGCACCGACTAAAACGTAAATGCCCGCTCCGACCGTTACCCCAAGGCCATAAAGCGTGAGCAACGGGGTAGTAAGCGCCCGTCTGAGTTTCTGTTCGTTTGGATCAACAGAGTTCATAAGCGATTTCCAGCAACTGCCCATTCAGAACGTCGTCAGTGGCGTCCTTTCCAGTTTTGTCCGCGATTGGCGGAGCGGCACGATCCGATGGTCAAAGCTGGACCGAATGCCTTGCTCTCAACGTCTGGGCGCATTGGGCGCCAATCAACTAACTGGGGGCTCGCCACCATTTCTGTCGAGCCCCCAGTGGGTGGAACTTCCACTCCTTCAGAATTCCGTTCACCTTTTGTGTTTGCATGGGGACAGACCGGTGAACGTAGAACACGCTGAAACATTCGTATTTCACTATGTGATTCCTGTTGGTGCTTTGATCTATGTCAATCAACACGCGGTCGCCGGTCTGCGAGGCTGAATCCCAACTAACTGTCATTTTGTCGCCGGACTTAAAGACAAAGCAAACATGTCAGGCGGTTTGAGATTTTGGGTGGAAGGCAATTCGTGATGCTCTGGAACCTGTTACCAGCCCTGGGCGGCATCGGCCTGTTCCTTATCGGCATGCTGTTGATGACGGACGGTTTGAAGGCTTTGGCAGGGGCGCGACTGCGAGATATTTTGGGTCGGTTCACGTCGACACCTTTTACCGGGGCGGTAACAGGTGCGGTCACGACAGCTGCGATCCAGTCTTCTAGCGCGACGACCGTTGCGGCTGTTGGATTTGTCGCGTCTGGCCTGCTCACTTTTCCCCAAGCGCTTGGGATCATCTTTGGGGCTAACATCGGAACGACTATGACAGGTTGGCTCGTCGCGCTCTTGGGGTTCAAGCTGGACCTGGGGCAAGTGATGTTACCCGTTGTTTTTGTTGGGGCTTTGCTGGCGCTTTCGGGAACAAAAGCGGTTTCCGGCCTTGGGCTGGCGTTGGCTGGATTCAGCTTGATTTTCATTGGGATCGAGCAGCTCAAGTCCGGGCTTGACGCGTTTCGCGGCGTAGTTACTCCTGCCGATTTTCCGCCAGATACACTGCTAGGCAGGTTGAAGCTTGTATTGATAGGCGTCCTGATAACGATTGTGACGCAGTCTTCGAGCGCTGGAGTCGCGACAGCATTGGCTGCGTTGAGCGCTGGTGCTGTGAACTTCCCTCAAGCGGCGGCGCTCGTCATTGGAATGGACGTGGGGACAACTTTCACCGCTGTTCTAGCCACTTTGGGCGGAGGCACGATGGCGCGTCGCACCGGTTTTGCTCATGTGATCTACAACGTGATGACAGGGGTAATGGCATTTTTTCTGCTGGGGCCGTTTACTGCGTTCTTTGTGAGCGGGACGGGGGCTGGAAACTCTCTGGCTGCGCTTGTCGCGTTCCATAGCTTCTTCAACGCCATAGGCGTGGCACTGATCTTGCCGTTCGCGAAGCCCTTCGCCAGATTTGTCGAGGCGCTCGTACCCGACCGAGGTGCTGAGTTAACGAGATCTTTGGACCCTCTCGTCCTCTCGATGCCGGAAATAGCTGTGGATGCAGCAAAAGCTGCAGTCAAACAAATTGTAAGGGCCGAAGTGGCTCACCTTCGGTCATGTATGGGGGTATCGCAGTCAAGCGGAGCCGATTATGGGCGGGATAACATTGAGACTGCTGTATCTGAGGCGCGCTCGTACCTAGACAAGATAGAATTGTCCAGCAGGTCCGGCGCAGAGATATCCAGCATCAAGGGTATGTACCATGTCCTCGATCATCTTGACCGGCTGCTTTACCGGTGTAGCCAAGATGATCGGATAAGCGAGTTACCAAAAGACCGGCGTTTGAAACGGCTTGCTTCGGTGATGATTGCAGCAACTGATGGTTACTTGGAAGTCGACAATCCAGTGAAGTGTGAAAGTTCGCTGAACCGCGTTCGCCGTTTTATGCGGCGACAGAGGAAACTTCGCAGAGACTTGCTCATCTCAGACGCTGCAACTGACAGTCTGCCGGACGACGTCGTTTGGGCTCGGCTGGATGCGCTCAGATGGCTGCATCGTGTGTCTTATCACCTCTGGCGAATTCGTTGGCATTTGAACGCATTGGAAGGAGTGCCGTCTGGGCGCAAGGGTGGTGAGGTCAATGACGACGTGGCGTAGTTGGAGGCTGGCCTTGATTAGATTTGACACGTGCTCAAGCGCTATTCGACCTAAACGCCAATCTTCGTGCTGAAGGGTGCAACATGAGCAAGGTTAAAGAAGTTTCTTAAGGATGCGCATTAAAAAGATCTGCATCCGGGGCAGCTAATTGGAGGAGCGTATGCAGATTGTTCGCGGGATTTTACTGGCACTGTTCGTCACGGGGCCCTTACTAGCGCAGGAGGTCAGCGTCGATGAGGGACTTGACTTGTACCGGACGTATTGCTGGCAATGTCACGGTTTCGAAGCAACCGGAGACGGGCCAATGGCGGAAATGCTGGCTATTCGAACACCTGACCTCACCAAATTGGCAGGCGAAAACGACAGTGTGTTTCCGATAGATCGTATAGCTGAACAGATTGACGGCCGTTCGCAATTGCTCGCCCATGGGGGCGAAATGCCAATCTTTGGTGCGGTGTTTGAGACAGACCAACAAATTGCGGTGGCTTTGCCTAGTGGGCAACCAATGATGGTAGGCCTGCCGTTGGCGAATTTGCTCGCCTTTCTTGAATCGATCCAATCTGAATAGTCATGGACCAATCGGTTCATCCGTGTCAGCCGTTCGTCTGATTGACATGAGAGTCAGCGGCGGCCCCAACACCTCGAAGGCAACTGTACTGGCTAGGGTAAAGGCCATGATCGACGCGACCCAATCCGGAAATTGCTCTCCGGCGACAAGAGCCATTCCGACCGCAACACCGGCCTGTGGTAACAAAGCGGGGCCGAACCAACCGGTCT
Source organism: Ruegeria sp. BE9 (assembly GCF_056538765.1). NCBI lineage: Bacteria > Pseudomonadati > Pseudomonadota > Alphaproteobacteria > Rhodobacterales > Roseobacteraceae > Ruegeria > Ruegeria sp. BE9. The sequence continues at coordinate 765,788 of NZ_JBQFTS010000002.1, forward strand.
GACGGCGAGGCAGGCCGCCAAGTCTCGCTCCGTAGTAACCTCCGACAAGGCGGGCCACGGCGCGCAAGATCAGGAAAAGTGCACCAGCCCAACCCATCAAACCGAAGGCTTCAATATCTAACGTGGCACCCGCCAACAGGAAGAACAGGATCATGAATGGCCACTGAATGTGCTCGATCTCATGAAAAGCACGGTCATGATGGCGGGCAAGATTCCCGATAGCTGCGCCCGCAACCATGCCTGCTACCAAGAATGAAACCTCCAGCCAAAGCGCGAGGCCCGCTGTCAGAAAGACTATACCCACTGCTTCTGCCTGCATCGGCTCTCCCGGTTTCAAGCGGCCGGTCAGGTAAGCGGATGGCACGCCTAGTGCGAAACCCAACACAATAGCCCCTCCGAAATCCCAAATCGCTGTGGTCGTGACTGTGGCCCAACCGCCCGAGTGACCGGCCAGAACCAAGGCGATACTGAAAACGATCAGACCCCAAGCGTCATCAATTGCGACGACGCCCTTTAATGTCTCGGTGAAGCTGTTGGACACCCCAGATTGATTGATCACGTCTGTCATGGCGGTCGGAGCTGTAGCCGTAGCAATTGCCGCCAGCACCAACGCCAACCCGAAGAGTACGCCAATTGCGGTCAGTCCAGCAGACACAATAACAAGGGTTGCAACCACGATTGAAATAGAAATCGTAAAGATGGCTCGACCATGCCGAACCAGGTTCTCGCGGGTCAAAGAACCTCCAAGAAGAAACGCGACCATCGTCAAGGCCACAATGGAAATCTCGTCGAACCACATTGCAACGTCGAGTGGGATCAAACCCATTCCGGCGTTCCCTGCGATCAGACCGAGGAAAAGTAAGGTTGTAGCACGAGGAAGATGTGTGGCCCGGCCAAGTTGGTCAGCCGCCAATCCGGCAAGGAAGAGGATGCCAAGGGTAATCAGAAAGCCGGCAATGTGCATAGAAAACCAAGCGTTAAATTCTTGTCTAGACTACTCTAACTCCAACACTGCCTGCTAGGAACCGGTGTCGGAGAGAATGCGAATGTCCCGTCGCAGCCTAAGCTGAAGATCCTGAAAATAGGGATATTGATCTGTATTAAGGCGAAAGCGCGCAGCAGGTGGCACAATTGCTCATTTAGGAAATGAGGAGGAATTTTCGATGCCGACAAAGAAATCTAACACAAATAGCCCGACCTCACTTTTGGATGTTTTCAAGCAAATGCAGCCGCCCATTTCTGGCAATCCGGCCTTCGGTGCCCAGATCGAACAATTTTGGGACGCACAAGAAAAAATGCTCGAAGAAACAGAGGCCTTTGCGCAGCATTGGTTCGAAAGGCGTCATGAGGCGGTCCGGACGGCTCTGCAAGCTGCACGCAATGTGTCTTCCGCCAACCCGTCCGATCCATCGAAAGCCCTTCAGAGTATAGCGGAATGGCAGCGCCATTCGGCTGAGCGGTTGGTTGCTGACGCGCAGGAATGGTTCGAAACCGTGTCCCGTTGCGCATCTTACGTCGCTGAAACCGAAGCTGAAACTGTTGAGAAAACGGTCGATGATTTTGCAGCCGCTACAAAGAATGCGGGGAGATCTTCAAAGTCTGAGCTCGTGTAGGTTTCCTGCTGCCGAAAAACCAACCTGAAATCATCGGAACAGTAGACAGGAGGTCAAATGTACAAGAATATTCTGATCCCGGTTGCTCCGGACCAAGACCACGACACACAAGCGTCCTTCGAGGCCGCACGCCATTTGGCTGATGCGGACGCTGTATTCACCGTTATTCACGTCCAAGAGCCTATTCCGGCGTATGTAGGGTCTCAAATTCCAAGCGAAGTGCTAGAAAATACGCGGCATGAGATCCTGGAAAACCTGCATCATACTGCCTCTGAAATTCCAGGCGCGAAGGCTCGACTCATCTCTGGGCACGCGGGCAGGGCGATTGTCGACTTCGCAAATGAGAGCGACGCGGATTGCATCGTTTTAGCTTCGCACAAGCCTTGTTTCGAGGATGTATTTTTAGGTTCCACTGCGAACAGAGTTGTGCATCACGCCAGGTGTTCTGTTCACGTAATTCGCTGAGCCAAAGCTAGCGATGCGAGATCTTGAGGGTGTCTTGTCAGATTAACTTTGCTTGAGCGGGGAGGGCGGTTGCGTAGCTTTTGTCCATGACCAGACCTGCCTCTTTCAAGTACTTCAAAACCAGCCCCGAGATCATCCGCCTTTCGGTGATGCTGTATATCCGTTTTCCGCTTTCGCTTCGAAACGTGGAAGATCTATTGTACGAACGTGGGATTGAGGTGAACCACGAAACCGTCCGATTTTGGTGGAACAGGTTCGGCCCGATGTTCGCGTCAGAGATCCGAAGAAAGCGTGTTCAGCAATTGCGAGCATACTCAAAATGGAAGTGGCACCTCGACGAGGTCTTTGTGAAGGTGAATGGCAAGCGGCATTGTCTTTGGCGGGCCGTTGATCACGAAGGTGAGGTGCTGGAAGCCGTTGTCACCAAACGCCGAAACAAAGCTGCAGCACTGAAATTCCTCAAGAAATTGATGAAACGACATGGTTGCACCGATGAGATCGTGACCGACCGTTTTGCATCGTATCGGGCCGCTCTCAGAGAGCTTGGTGCTACGAATAAACAGCAGACGGGCAGGTGGCTCAACAATCGGGTTGAGAATTCACACCTTCCTTTCCGACGACGCGAACGCGTCATGCAACGTTTCAGGCGCATGCGAAGTTTGCAGAAATTCGCCGCCGTCCATTCCTCCGTCTACAACCACTTCAACCAGGAAAGATCTCTCATCAGCAGAGTTACCTTCAAGCTAAAACGCACCGCCGCTCTCGCCGAGTGGCTCGAACTCGGTGCGGCATAAAGGGCAGCTATACTGGCCTAGCTGAGACTGTTTCGAATTTGTCTGACAGCACCTGTTCGATATTCTAAGATTGTTCCACTTTCTGGAAAAAGTTGATTGCTAGTTGTTCAGCGCAACTGCGCCAATACATCTTCCGCGGCCCTTAATCCTTCCAAGTGGGCTCCACTGACCGAGCATTGTTGGTTGGGATGCGTCGCTTCACCGGCGAAATGCACCCACTCGGCATGAGGCTGGCGTAGGACAGCGCGCTGGTTGTGGCCTCCTGGCTTGGCTCCAGCGTAAGAACCAAGCACATAAGGTTCATTTCGCCAGGCGGTGGCATGGCCTTTGATGAAGGCTTTTCTGACTGTCGTGCCAAAGAAGCCAACCAATGTTTCGAGCGCGTGTTCTATGGCGCTTTCAGGTCCCGCGTCTTGCAAATGTCTGGAAAAGCTTCCAGAGCTTTCAAAGCTGGTTAGGCTGGTGTTTGAGATGTTGCAAAGAAAACCGCCTCCTCGGGCTACCCCATTGGCGTCGGGTTCTAAGTGGTATGTCAGCCAAGTATCGGGTTGCACTGGCAAAGCTCCGGGGCGGAAAAGGAGGCCAGCGTGATTGTAGTCTCCCATAGTGATGAGCTCGAGCGCTGAGCGTCGGTCGGATTCTAGCGGGGGATCAAAGTGGATGATGTCTTCGGCTAGGACACCGACGGAGACTGTTACAACTACGGTTCGAGCTTTGATCTTGCCAGTAGCCGTAGTTATCTGCACGCCTTCAGTGAGAGATTTTATTTCTGTGACCGGAGTTGCAAGTTTAATTGGCAGCCCCTGTGCAGTGCACGCAACGAGGAGTCCGAAGCCTTCGCGGCAAAACCAATCGTCGCCACCTTCCCATGCACTGATGTCTCGCAGCGATGTATCCGGCAAATCTCTGGCAATTGACAACGCGAATGTCATCGCTGCCGTAAACGACCAATGCCCTTTGTTCTGCCAAATGTCTTCTAAGGACCGGTCTGTTGGAATTCCAGTGCTCGCTTCAATTTCTGCGTCGATGCGCGCCGCCTCGGTTATCGCGGTATGAATTTCATCGACTTCGTCCCAAAGAACGGCATCATCCTCCAAACCAAATGTCTTCGCGTTGTCGGGGGCGGCATAGAGATCAAGACCAAGTGCGAGACCAGGGGCTTTCAGAGCATTTACATGTTCGGTGTGCATCCAGTGCGCACCAATGTCGAACGGGACACCGAAGATTTCCGTATCCGTGTGTGTGCGCCCCCCGACACGGTTAGATGCCTCGAGGCAGACAACTGATAGTCCTGCCGCCTTGAGAGCACGAGTAGCTGCAATTCCTGCTGCTCCGGCGCCAACGACAACGACGTCAAAGTCATGAACTTTCAATGTTTTCGCTCCAACAATTAGAGTGACCTGTGAGACAATGTTCGGTGTAGGCTTTTTGCTTTCTCAGCATCGTGAAAATTTACAAAGTTCTGAATTGTCCAAGGATTTTGTCGTTTGCGCGGAAGCAGTCATTGGTTGTTTCTTGAGCTTAGATTGCAAACGAGTTCTGGAATTGAAACGCCTTCGTATCTAGCCAGATCAAGCGGATCTTCCGTGTCAAACTTGCTGCATCTTCGGTAAATCTCCAACATCTCAGTAGAAAGCTTGCCGCACTTAAAAAAATACATCGCTGCAGCATATCTTGTGGCGCCAGAGCCAGGCGTTCCGACTGTCGCCGTCAGGAACTGCCTTTGAACTTCTGCTTCCGCCGCTTTGGATTTACGTTTGGTCACGATTTCGGCTCAGCGGACATCGCATCATTCAGCGAGGCAACTTCATCTTCTCCAGGCGCTGATTCAGAGTTGTAGATTGGCAGAATTTTCCTGAGATGGTCATGATGGGAGCGGACGCCGTACTCCAGATCAGAAAGATAGAAGCCCTCGAAAGCCTCTGAAGCCATGGCTTCGTTGGACCATATCGTCAGCTGAATATCTTCTTCTACAGTTTCCCGATCAATCCGAGCGGCAAGGTACCGTGCCGCCTTTTGTTGGCGGTCTTCGTTCGCGTTTCGGTATGTCGCGCTTCGAAGAATGGACTTTTCTGTCGTGACGGGAAACTCTTGATAAAACAGGGTTGTCTCAGGTGTGACAGCTATTACCGCATTTGGAAAAATGCCGTAGTATAGCCAAGTTTTGTGCAAGTGTTCAGGGAGGTGAGGCTGTGGCTTTGTGAATTTCTTGTAGTTGCGAACGGCCCACCTACGGCCCTTCGTCGGAGTGAATTTTCCATCAGAGCGTGAGACGCCGTCGACATAAGGTTCGTCTGAATAGGTCGAGCCATATAAATCCTGAAGGGCAGGGTGCGCGAGAGGGACATGATACCCTTCGTTGTCGACATCTCTGATTGATTTCCAGTTTACGGGCGTCTCCTCCGTCCAGATTCCGTCCGTGGGAACATGTTCGGCCATTTTGTAGGCAGAGACTTCCTGTTCAATTGGGGCTAGCAGTTCTGCTACCGATGGCTGGGGCCCAGGTTTGAAACGGACAAAGACAAAACCCTGCCAGATTTCCATTTCGATTTCCTTCAGACCAAACTTGTGCTTGTCTAGATCGGGAAAGGACTCCGGTTGAGCGGCGCCGCGAAGCGTTCCATCAAGATTGTAAACCCAGCCGTGAAATGGGCAGACCAGAGCGTTTGAACATTTTCCTTGTTCTTTGGACACAAGCCGAGAGCCGCGATGACGACAAACGTTTAAAAAAGCGCGGATGTCCGAATTGCTGTCTTTCAAGATCAGGGCACGTTCGCCGCACATGTCGAAACACAGAAAGCTACCGGGTTCCGGAATATCCGAAACATGGCATGCTATTTGCCAATGAGTTTTGAAGAGTTCGCTCTTCTCGAGTTCAAGGAGGGCAGTGCTGTGATAGCACCACCCGGGCAACCCGCGTCGGTCCCAATTTGCGGGAATTTCTGTTTTTCTGGCTTCGTCACGCATTGGAACAATCCGCATTGGTTTAGTTTGGTCAATTAAGGTCTCAGCTGGGGCAGAATCCAAGAATGATGAATTTAACCTTACTGGATCAGCCACCTTTCGACTGAGTGTAGGTGTCGCCCAAATTGACTTTCTCGTCAACTTTTTCTGACTGAATGATCATTCAGAATTTCGTTCTCAACCACTCCTGCGAGGCTTCTCTGCCCGATGATTTTCGAAATACACGCATAAATTAGCTGAATGTATAATGATTTGTAGCGATATGATCAAAGCTCACTCCGCCAAGCTTGACAGCGTAGATTTCCGCAGACTACCGTTCTGAATGACCAGTCAGATAAATATATGGTGGCTGGGGTATGGGGTGCAAAGTGATAACGCCCGCAACGAAGGCGCGATCATTCGAGAAGACAGACTAGTAAACAAAGCAAGACAAATTCAGCCACCACTCAGTGAGAGGAAGCGAAGTTATGAACTCAATCAAAAAAATCGCCGGAATTACAGTTTTAGCAGCAACTGCTACTGCAATTTCGGGATCGGCTTACGCGCAAGAGCGTGTGTTGAAGGTTACGAATTGGGGAGAATACATCGCTGAAGACACAATCGAGAACTTCGAAAAAGAATACGGTATAAAGGTGATTTATGACCCGTATGACTCTGCCGAAGCAATTGATGCCAAGCTACTGGCGGGAAACAGCGGATATGATGTGGTTAGTCATGCCGGCAGTGATACCGCTCGGCTTATTAAGGCGGGTATTGTTGCGCCGCTGGATATGTCGAAGCTGGACAACATTAAGCACATCGACCCGGCGATCATGGAGCAGTTGTCAAGTGAATGGGATCCGGGCAACCAACACTTCATTCCATACATGTGGGGAACGCACGGCGTCACGTACAACGAAGAATTAGTGAAAGAGACGTATCCAGATGCCCCCATCGGCTCGATGGATATGGTTTTCGATCCTGTTCACATGAAAGAGTTGTCCAAGTGTGGCGTTTCATTCCTGGATTCTCCGGGCGACATCATTCCGATGGCTTTGGCGCATATGGGCCTGGATGCGAACTCCACAAACAAGGAAGACTATGAGAAGGTTGGGGAGATGCTGGCGGAAATCAGGCCATACATCAAAACCTTTGATAACTATGCGTATCAGCGGATGCCTCAGAAAGAGTTCTGTGTCTCAACCACATGGGGCCCTGATGGTCTCCTTGCCATGTCTGGCGCAGCTGAAGCCGACACTGGTGTCGTGCTAGACTTCTTCCTGCCCGAAGGTGATCGTACAGCGCAGCTTTGGATAGATGGGTGGCTGATCCCGGAAGACGCCGCGAACAAAGAAGACGCACATCTTTTCCTGAACTACATGATGCGGCCCGAAGTTGCGGCCAATGATAGTAACTTCACCTGGTATGCGACCGCGAACCTGGCTGCAAAGCCAATGGTTGATGAGGCTGTCACCTCCAGCCCAGCCGCGTTCCCAACATCAGATCAGGTTGCCAAGATGTATACGACTGCGGTTCTTCCTCCCAAGGTCGAGCGTTTGCAGACGCGCACCTGGACTGACTTCAAGGCTGGAAATTGATCCACTCACACTGGCAAGTGCAGTAGCGGTTCCCACCGGATCGCTACTGCACCCTCCAATCCATACTGGCAGACTGCGAGGCCCAAATTGACTGTTTCCACAACTGTCAGTGCAGCACCTTGGCTCGAGCAAAAAGAGCAGCAACCCTTAGTTCAAATCAGAGGTGTAACCAAGAAATACGGTGAAGTGACCGCCGTCGATAACGTCGATCTGGACATCTACAAGGGAGAGTTATTCTGCCTTCTGGGTGGATCTGGATGCGGAAAGTCGACACTGCTTAGAATGCTTGCGGGGTTTGAGGATTTGAATGCGGGCACGATCACGATCGACGGTGTTGATATGGCCGATGTGCCAGCCTACGAACGTCCTACTAACATGATGTTCCAAAGCTATGCGTTGTTCCCGCATATGACCGTCGAAAAAAATGTGGCCTTCGGGTTGGAGCAGGACCATGTCCCCAAGTTCGACTTAGCGGATAGGGTTCACGACATCCTTAAGCTCGTTGAGCTTGAAGATTTCAAAAAGAGAAAACCCAAGCAATTGTCTGGAGGACAACGTCAGCGGGTCGCGTTGGCGCGGGCCTTAGTCAAACGCCCCAAGCTGCTGCTCTTGGATGAACCTTTGGCTGCGCTTGACAAAAAACTGCGTAAGCAAACGCAGTTTGAGCTCGCAAACATTCAGGACAAAGTCGGTGTCACGTTCATCGTTGTGACCCACGATCAGGAAGAAGCAATGACCTTGTCCTCGAGAATGGCTGTCATGGACGCGGGTCGTTTCAAGCAGATTGGCACGCCAACAGAGATCTATGAGTTCCCTGAATCCCGCTTTGTCGCCGATTTTATCGGATCAGCAAATATTTTTGAGGGCAGGGTAACCGAGGACGGGGCGGATCATGTTCGGGTCGAGACTGAGTTCTGTGAGGTTTTTATCGATCATGGTCATTCAGTGAAGGTTGGCAGCAAAATCTGGGTCGCGTTGAGGCCCGAGAAAATTCGACTTGAGAAGTCGGATGTGGCCGCTGAAGGCTCTAATCAGACATCGGCGGTCATCGACGACGTTGGCTATTTGGGAGAGACATCTATCTACAAGGTAAGGCTTCCCAATGACGAAGTCTTCGACGTCACCATGCCCAATCAATCTCGTCCGACGCATGCCACACAGCGAATAACTTGGGAAGACAAGGTGAATATTAGCTGGGATCCGTCTAGCGCCATGTTGCTCCACTCATGACCGATTTCACGGAGGATATCTCCGAACCACTTGCGGTTGAACGACAGCCCATGCTCCGTTTGGTGATGCGGCGCATACAAAATAGGTGGCGTCAGATCGTTACCGTTGTGCCGTTCCTCTGGCTGCTCGTTTTCTTTCTAGCGCCGTTCTTTATTGTCGCCAAAATAAGCTTGGCTGAACTCGCGATTGCAAGCCCTCCTTTCACCAGTTTGATTGAGTGGACAGGCGATGGGATCATGACGATCCGTCTGGTGTTCGACAATTTTATCTACATCTGGGAAGACAGCCTATATTTTGACACTTACGTCAATTCTCTCAAGATTTCAGTGACCTCCACGTTCTTGTGCCTCTTGTTTGGTTACCCCATCGCCTACGCAATTGTACGATCGGGGCCAGTCGCGAAGCCGCTATTGTTGTTTGCTATAATTCTACCGTTTTGGACGTCCTTCCTATTGCGTGTCTACTCATGGATGGGCCTGCTTGCGGATCAAGGCACGATCAACAATCTTCTGATAGCGATAGGTATAATCGACGAGCCAATCCGCATGCTGTACACGGAATTCGCCGTCTATATCGGGATCGTTTATACCTATATGCCATTCATGATCCTGCCGCTCTACGCGAATATGGAGAAGTTGGACAACAGTCTGAACGAAGCGGCTGCCGATCTTGGGTCCCGGCCAACGAACACGTTCTTCAAAATTACTTTGCCGCTGACGATGCCCGGTATTGTCGCTGGTTCGTTGTTGGTCTTCATCCCTGCGACCGGGGAGTACGTTATCCCCGACCTTTTGGGGGGCGGGAACGTGCAGATGATTGGTCGCGTTCTCTACAACGAATTTTCTAGAAACAGTGACTGGCCTGTTGCTGCCGCGGTGGCGATTGTTCTGCTGTTCATTTTGGTGCTGCCCATCATGGTGTTCCAGCACTACCAGGGCAAAGCATCGGAGGAGCAATAAATGTACGGTAAACGCTCCCGCTTTTTGACCATCATGCTGACCTTGGGGCTGGCATTCTTTTACATCCCTATGATCCTATTGGTCATTTACTCATTCAACTACTCCAAACTCGTACCTGTTTGGGGCGGATGGTCCTTGCGTTGGTACAAGGAGCTTTTTCAATCTGCCGAAGTCTGGAGTGCTGTTTCACTCAGTCTTCAGATCGCCGTAGTGAATGCTACTTTTGCGACAGCGCTCGGCACGTTGGCTGGACTGGCTATGGTGCGCTTTGGGCGGTTCAAGGGGCGGACGTTGTTTGGTGGTATGTTGGTCGCTCCTTTGGTGATGCCCGAGGTGATAACCGGATTGTCCTTGTTGGTTTTCTTTATTTCCCTAAACCAGTTGATCGGATGGCCGGCGGAACGTGGTTTTGCGACGATTACGATCGCGCATATTACCTTTTCAATGGCTTACGTGGCGGTGACAATTCAGGCGCGTTTGACCGGCGTTGGGCAAACTTTGGAAGAAGCGGCTGCCGATCTTGGAGCAAAACCGTTTAAAGTTCTGACTGCAATCACGATTCCACAGCTGACACCAGCCCTTATTTCCGGCTGGCTATTGGCGTTTACTCTGTCTCTCGATGACCTGGTCATAGCAAGTTTTGTTACTGGACCAGGCGCAAATACCTTGCCAATTTTGATCTTTTCGCGCATTCGACTAGGCCTCAGGCCGGATATTAACGCGCTGGCGACCATCATGATCCTCGTGATCGCCATTTGTGTCGCTATCGCAGCTATTGTTATGTTCCGGCAACAAAGGGCGGATTTGCTGGACAGGCAAATGGCTGAACGAGAGGAGAGTTAAATTGGAGACGCATGAGCTTCAGAAAAAACGACGCACCGAACCTCCTGAAGTTCGTCGCTTGCAGTTGATAATGGCGGCCATCGACTCGATCTCAAAGCGTGGATTTTCTGACACGACGCTTAAACATGTGACCGAAACTGCCAATCTGTCCCATGGCGTTGTGAACTATCACTTCGACAGCAAGGAAGCACTGTATGACGCTGCGCTGGGTTTCCTTGCACAAGAACACTATGAGAATTGGCTAAAATCTTACGACGCCGCGAAACCTACAGCCGCACATAGGCTGGCTGCCATCATTCGAGCGGATTTTGACAAAAGCATCTGCACCCACAAGCGCTTGGCTGTCTGGTTTGCTTTCTGGGGTCAAGCGAAGTATCGTCCCAATTATCTGAAAATACATAATAAATATGACAACGAAAGATACGATCGAATTTTGCAACTGTGTGGTGAATTGATCGCCGATGGTGGTTACGACGATCTCGATCCGGAAAAAACAGCCCGGGCTGTAGAGGCGATGTCTGATGGGGCCTGGCTCAGCTTGATGTTGTATCCCAAAGTGGCCGATCGTCGGGAATTCAGGGATGTTTGCATGCTTTCGCTGTCGCGGTTTTTTCCAAAACACTTTCCGGTTTGAAATACAGCACCGAACAATAATGCATCAGCACTTTGTCTTGCGCATGTCGGGGTCATAAAGCGGCTTTAACGAGGCGGTAGCATCGTATTTCTCGTCGGCAATTTCGATCTGCCACTGCCCCGTTGCGACTACGTCTGCAGTCAACGGTTCGCAGATCTCTGCAAAACCAATACCGACAGCAGCTCCGAGAGCATGCCCATATCCGCCAACCTGAATATATCCGACTTCCTTGCCGTTTAGATAAATCAACTCGTTGCCGTACATGAGAGGCTCTGGGTCTTTGAGCAGGAACTGCAACATTCGGTTTTTGGGCGCGCCTTTTGCTTTGATCGCGGCTAGCGCTTCCCTGCCGATGAAGCCACCTGGTTTGTCCAATTTAACGGCAAACCCAAGACCGGCTTCAATCGGGTTGTCTGTGTTGTCCACATCAATTCCGAAATCACGATAGGCTTTCTCCAGCCGCAGGGAGTTAAGGGTCTGCATTCCAGCATTGCGAACGCCCAAATCACGACCTGCATCCATAATCAGATCATAGGTCTGTACGGCCTGGGTGGCCGGTACGTGAAGTTCCCAGCCGAGTTCGCCAACAAAAGTTACGCGATAGGCCACAACTACGGCATACCCGATGTCGATTTCACGCGCCGTCATGAAGGGAAAACCTTCGCCCGACAAATCAGCACCGGATATTCTGCTCAATAGTTCACGCGACTTTGGGCCGTGAACGTTGATTTGGCAGCGCCCTGCGGTGATGTCAGTGATAACTACGTTCTCATCGTCCAGAATGTGCCGTCGCATGCGCATTTCTGTATGGCCCGCCGAGTTTTCACCCACGATGACCCAGAATTTCTGATCGGATAGTCGGGTAACTGTGAGATCAGCCTCAAACCCACCTCGTTCGTTTACCCAGGCTGTGTAGACGACGCGACCGGATTCAACATCGACTTCATTGCAAGAAAGGCGAGAGAGAAGGGAGCATGCGTCCGGGCCTTCGACGCTGAAACACGCCATTGATGTCATGTCCATTACGATGACATCCTCACGTGCTGCTCGGTGTTCCTCAGCGTGCCAATCAAACCAATTTTGGCGATACCAACTGTATTTGTCGACCTTAGCCTCTTCGGGAGTCGGAGCGAACCAATCAGGTTGTTCCCATCCATTTCCTTCGCCAAAGAAGGCTCCGGCCTCTTTGAGGCGGTCATAGAGCACTGAACGCTTCACGTTCCTCGCCGTTTTGTAGTTCTCATTGTGGTAGTGCTGGCCAAAGAGTTTTCCGAGCAACTCAGGTGTCCTGTCGCGTCGGAAGGCCGGTGTCGCCATTTCACGAGAAAAACGATTGACGTTGATGCCGGTGACATCGATTGGCGGTATGCCGTCCACCATCCAATGAGCCAAAACCATGCCTGTGCCCGCGCCGTTCAGGATGCCAAGTGAGTTCATCCCACATGCAACCCAGAGATTGCGCAGTTCAGGCGTCGGGCCAACAAGCGGAGCAAGATCGGGTGTAAAACTTTCCGGTCCGCAGAATAGTTTTTTGACGCCGTAGTTCATGGTGTTAGGCACGCGCGAATAGGCCTTCTCCAGGTCGGGCCCAACACGTTCCCAGTCTGGTTCAATCTCTCCGAATTGCCATTCATCCGGGATACCATCGAGCTTCCAAGCCGCGGCGCCGGGTTCAAAAAGCCCCAACATCATCCCACCGACTTCTTCACGGTAATACGTATAGGTGGAGGGGTCTTCGAGAACGGGCAGATCGCGGGGAAGGTCCGGGATACTCTCCGTTATCAGATAGTAATGTTCAGCTGCCTGGAGGGGTAGATTTACACCGTGTTTTGCACCCAGTTGGCGAGACCACATGCCACCACAGATCACAACGTTTTCCGCTGTTATGGTGTGACCACTTGCGGTGCGGACCCCTGTCGCGGTGCCGTTACTGGCCAAAATCTCTTCAACCCGCACGCCTTCGTAGAAACGTGCGCCTCTGTTTTTGGCTCCCTTGGTCAGAGACATTGTCACGTCCACAGGGTTAGCCCGACCGTCCTCTGGAATAAGGAATGCTCCAACGACATCTGATAGGTCCCCAATAGGGAACAAATCCTGCGCTTCTTTCACCGAGACTTCATGATTGTTTATCCCAAAACGCCGCATGAAGGCTGCGACACGGCGCATCTCGTGCAAGCGTTCTTCATTGGTTGCAATTTGCAGATACCCAACGTCGCGGAAACCTGTGGAGATCCCGGTTTCCTTTTCTAGGTTCGCATAAAGGTCTCGACCGTGCGTGTATATGGCGCACTCAGCTTCTGACTTTAGAAGTCCAGCAACAATCAGGCCCGCGGCATGCCAGGTAGTTCCTGACGTCAGTTGTCCTTGTTCCAAAACCACAACATCGGTATGGCCGAGCTTGGTCAGGTGGTAAGCCGTGTTCGCGCCGATTGAACCTCCCCCAATGATGACGGTCTGGGCGTGCGTTGGCATGTTATCAGCCATGGCAAGACGATCCTTTCTTGGCGCTCCTTCTCTCCGCATATCAGTCATTACGTTTTCTGTCCACTGATTGAATGATCATTCAATTTGCGTTGCGCCATTAGTTTGCTTTTTGCAAAAATGCTTGTCTGAACTCGGTGAAAGGGCTTCACTGTGCTGGTGGATTGACAATCAGATCAGGGGAAATCCTATGTCAGACGAAATCCTATATGGCCAACAGGAAATAAACTTCTTAGAGGATCTCTGGGGGGATGGGTTTCTGTCACCAGGTGGTTCTGAAGAAGTCTCACGTATCGTTGACGGAATTGATCTGAAAGGCAAGCATGTCCTTGATATTGGTTGTGGATCAGGAGCTATTGCGGTTTTGCTAGCACAGGAATTCGATGCGGGAAAAGTGACAGGCATTGATGTGGAGGCTCCGGTCTGCGCGACTGCGATAAAGCGAGTGAAGCAAGCCGGGCTGGAGGGGAAGGTTGAAATCCTTGAGGTCTCCCCAGGCCCAATGCCTTTCAAAGACTGTACTTTTGATGTCGTGTTTTCGAAAGACTCGATCATTCATATCCCCGATAAAGTAGCTATGGCTACGGAAGCCTATCGTGTACTAAAACCACGCGGTCATTTCGCTGCTTCTGACTGGTTGACCAATCATGATGGTGAGATGTCACCGGAGATGGCACACTACGTAAAGGTGGAAGCCTTGGAGTTTCAGATGGCGTCGCCCTCTAAGTACCGCGCTGCTATGGAGTTGGCTGGCTTTGAGGGCGTGGAGTTAGTCAACCGCAACCCTTGGTATGCCCAGGTATCTGCTGCAGAGCTTGAGGAATTGACCGGCCCAAACCGAGCTGAATGGGAAGCCCGGCATGGTGCGGAGTTTATCGAACACCAGATCGAGATCTGGGACGCTATGCAGCCCGTGCTGAAAACCGGAGAGCATTGCCCACATCACATCCGTGGTCGGAAACCAGCCTGATTTGACTGGTACTTTGTCTTAGCATGACAGCTGTTGTGCGTCGTAGTCCTTGCTGACCTGTGCCATACCAGCTTCCATGATGTCGAACATATCGTCTATCTGCGACGAAGTTATGATCAGAGGGGGCGAGAACACAGCCATGTTTCCAAATGGGCGCAAGAGCAGTCCCATCTCTTCGCATGCATCGTCCAGTTTCTGACCAAACTTCACATGCGCTTGGTAGCTCTCGACATCCAGTCCTGGGCGACATTCTATGCATCCAAGAAGCCCGTCACCGCGCACATCCCCAACTATCGGAAATTTCTCTTTTATTTGATGCAGGCGTTTCTGGAAATGCGGTGTGACGCGTTGAACGTGTCCCAGAATGTCCTCGCGCTCCATGATTTCGATGTTTTTGATTGCAGCCGCACAACTCACCGGGTGTCCAGAGTATGTATAGCCGTTGTAGAAAACATCTTCGCCCGGTGCTTCGGCAATTCGTTTCATTACTGCGTCCGAGATTATGCAGGCGCCTAGCGGCAGATAGCCTGAGGTTAAACCTTTTGCGCATGTAATTATGTCAGGGACGATTCCAAAGACCTCTTCTGAGGCGAACCAATATCCCAGCCTTCCAAAGCCAGTTACGACTTCATCGGAAATGTACAGAATGTCGTTTGCCCGACAAATTTCGAGCGTGCGCTTGTGATAGCCCGGAGGCGGTACGATCACACCACCGGAACACAGGATCGGCTCCGCGATAAAGGCGGCAACACGGTCGGCGCCTACGTCAGCAATCAGCTTCTCGAGGTCGCCGACTTTAGCGTCACACCAAGCATCTACAGTCATGCCTTTTGGCCGGTGGTAGGGATTCACGTCTGGAAGGAAGCGCACCAGATCCTGAGCTTTCTCAAAGCTCGTTTCGAAACGCTCTTTTCCAGTGACAGTCGCGGCGAGAAAGGTTGATCCGTGGTAGCCTTTTTCCCGGCCGATCACGATCCTCTTCTCCGGTCGACCGAGCCGTTTGTTCATGAAAAGCGCGGTCCGCAGCGCGGTATCAACGGCCGTAGACCCACCGGTAGTAAAGTGCACGGTGTTCAGATCGCCCGGTGTGCGTTCTGCGATCATGCGCGCCAAAATAGCCGCGGGTTCAGTCGTAAACGACCACGGCGAAGCGTAAGGCATCTTCATAACCTGTTGGGAAATGGTATCAGCCATCTCTTGACGCCCGTATCCGATCTGTGTGCACCACATACCGCCGGGGCCATCAATATATCGCTTCCCGGCAGCATCCCAAAGGTAGATACCATCCGCTGTATTTACTCGCATGTATTCGTCGGATCCAAAGCCCTCGGTTCCGGCCCAAGGATGTAGGTGATGGTCGCGATCCCAAGCGACCAGATCGCCGTCAGTTGGTGTATTGCCAAGGGTGTTCACGTCTGCTTCTCCTTTAGGTGTGGGCCGGTGGGGTGGCACGTGCGCGGGGCGGTGCAAAAAAGGCTTTGGTGACAGGTGTAAGGCGCGCCATCCTGGTGTCCCATTTGCCTTCTTGCAGAGTGTAAATTTCCGCCTTTAAGCCGGATGACCGGCCTGCATCCGGCATGCGGACATGTGCCAACGCGATGTTGCGTTTGGCGGTCGGCGACCATACTCCGGACGTTATGTGCCCAACTTCTTTTTTGCGTCGGTTGTAGATCAATGACCCTTCCGAGGGTTTGAATCCTTCGACGTCGAAACGCATGAGCAGGCTTCTTGGATTTTCTCGCTTGGACAGCAGCTCTCGTCGACCATTGAAATGACCTTTGTTGAAGTCGACTAGCCGGCCAAGACCGAGTTCGAAGGGTGTTTGGCCTCGGTGCAACCGCTCGGTCGCGTGAACTGGTTGAAAATCCACACCTGCGGTCAGAAACCCCGCTTCGATGCGGGCCAAATTTACAGCTTCGTATCCAATGGCGCGTAGTCCTTGATGTGCGCCACCTTTCCAAACCCTGACCCAAAGCGCTTCTGCCTTGCCCCAGTCGCACCAGAGTTCATAGCCTAAGTCACCAGTAAAACCAGTCCGCGAGATCATGAGATCATGGTCAACTTGAGCAAGATCGAATGGCTTCAGCTTGCTGACATCTAACCCGGCGGCCTCCAAAACTGCATAGGAGGTCGGGCCCTGCAACGAAAGTCCAGCAATACTGTGAGTTTCGTCGACTACTGAAACGTCAAAACCCCAAACCGCGTCGAGAAGCCATGTCAGCATTTGTTCCTGACAGCAAAGGCGCCAATCGTTGTCGCCAAGGTGGAAAAGGGTCCCGTCATCGATGACCATACCCTCTTCATCACACCAGATTGCGTACCCCACGCGACCAACTCCGATTTTTCGGATGTCCCGTGTCACTAGGCGATTGAGCATCGTTGTCGTATCCGGCCCAGTCAATCGGTACTTGTGCATTGGTGAGATGTCGAACAAGGATGCCTGATTGCGTAGCGCGAAGTACTCGAACTCGACACTGTCCAGCACGCCCGGGGCGGCATAACCCGCCCAATCGTACCAATTTTGCGCGCGATTTTGCTCTTCGAGTCTTTTGTGAAACGGCCCGGGGATCAAACCTAGTTTCGGATCGGTGAAGATGCTCATGCCTGTGCCTCCAGCGCTGCCAGCGCCGCATTGCGACCAGCGAGCCCCATGACATCACCGCCGGGGTGCGTTGCCGCACCACATTGGAACAGCCCCTTCGGCCCCATGGAATATCTGGCCATCCCATTAGCGGGCCGAAGTGTTAGAAGTTGGTCCAGAGACATTTCCGCATGGTGCCAATGGCCCCCTGGCGCTCCGGTTGCGTTTTCGATTTGATCCGGTGTTATGACTTGTTTGCTTGCGATTTGATCGCCAAAGCCGGGCAGGGCACGGCTAAGAGTTTCAACTGTTATTTCCGCAAGCTGTTCCTTGGCAGTCTCAGTCCAACCGCCTTCAATGTCAGATGGCGCATATTGTACTATGGTTGACAGCCAGTTTGCCCCATCGGCTGTCTGCATTTGGAAGGCTTCAATCACGGGTGCTTTGGACATTTGACGATACTTAGCTGGATTAAACGCAGCTTCGACGTACTCCACAGAAGGGGCATAGATCAGTCGTTCGTGGGCTAGTTCGTCAGGCATGCCGGGCAGGGCGGCGTCGTCTTTTAACCGTAGGTTGACCTTAGCCGCTGTTCCACGAGCTCGAATATTTCGAACTCGCCGCATTGTTTCGATGTCAAAAGCAGAGGGTCCGGTCATTCGGCTTGTTGGTCTTGGAGCAAGGTTGCTGAGCACAATGGGTGCGGTCAAAGTTCGTCCATCGTGAGTCTCCACTCCGGAGACTGCATCGTTGTCCAACAGAATGCGGGATGCCTCAGTTTCCGGCATCAGTACGCAACCCGCCTTTTGTGCAGCTTGAACCATCAAATCGGTCAGCGCAGACATTCCGCCTGCTGGTTGAGTGATGGTACCTCCGTGACCCAGTCGATAGATCAGATTGAATACTGTGCCCGGAGATCTTGGACCGGTGGCTGCCCCCCAGATCGCATCAGCAGCAAGCATTCCAGCCACCGGTCCTTCCAGCAAGTCATCTAGTATTATGTCATAGACATTAGATAAGACGACCTGCAGGAAACGCCGCATTTCAGATCTACCCAGCTTTTTCAGGCCGATGCCCAGTTTTGCCAGACGGAAAAGCTCATTCAGCCCACCTCGCGAAAGGATGGCTTTTTGACCGCCGGGCGGTGGGGCCTCGGCGAGTTGGCGCAAGAGGCCCCCATACGTAATCAACTGCTTTGTCAGATCGGACCAAGCTTCGGATTCCGGGTGTTTTGCCCCCTCGCTCCAAAAGACGCCTTCGTTCTTGAAGACGATATGCCGCCCATCCTCAGACAAAGAAACCGTGGAGACAGGTTTGCCGGACAGGACGGGGTGTTGAGGATCTATGCCGATGTCACTCAAGGCCCGCGGGCTCAGGTTATATAGCGAATTGGCCAGAGTCGGGCCGCCGTCCACGGAATAAGACGCCATGCCGCCGAACCTGTTGGATTTCTCAATGATACAAACATTCTTGCCGCGCCGACTAAGGAGTGTTCCGGCAACCAGACCGTTAACACCGCCGCCAATGACAATCGCATCAAATTGGCTCATGCGGCAAACCCCTTCATTCGACCATGCCGTGTTTCGTGCCTCAGGATTGCGCGGGCAGCGTTTGCACCAGGTGCTCCCATAACCCCTCCGCCCGGATGAGCGGACGAACCGCATAAATAAAGTCCCTTGATAGGTAAACTGTACTGAGACCAACCCGGGACTGGCCGATTGAAGAAAAGCTGATCAAAAGTCAGTTCGCCTTGGAAAATGTTGCCCTCTGTCAGACCGACCTCGCGTTCGATTTCCAATGGTGAACGCACCTCAATATGAACAATGCGCTCGCGAATGTCAGGGCACGCCACAGACATCTGGTCGAGTACAGTTTCCGCCATCGCACTGCGCTGCTTTTCGTCCCAATTCTCGGCCGATCTATTGCCGTCGACTTCTAGATCATAAGGCGCATATTGGACGAAAACCGTCATCATGTGGGCACCTGTCGGCGCCATAGTCGGGTCAATCTGGCTAGGGATGAGCATGTCTATGTAGGGCTTTTCAGACCAGCGCCCGACTTTCCAATCGTCATAAGCTTTTTCAAGTTCAAAGAGGCTCTGCGACACATGCAAATCGCCCCTTAGGAAGCTGGTTTTTTCGGGTGCAGCAGGAAAATTTGGAAAGCGATCAAGCGCGATGTTGAGTTTCGCCGAAGAGCCACGAATTTTGAAGTTCCGCACCGCCTTCGTGAATTCATCCGGCAACTCGGCCACATCAATATGGTGCAGAACAGTGCGTTTGATATCCATATTGGATGCGACGACGGGTGCATAGAAAACCTTGCCGTCCTCCAAAGCGACGCCTTCAACGCGCCCATCTTTGCTGAGGATTTTCTCAATACCCGAACCTGTGTGGATGGTACCGCCGTGATCCTTGAAAGAGGCTGCAATTGCATTCGAAATTGCACCCATCCCTCCACGCGCGAAACCCCATGCTCCGATGCCGCCGTCAATGTCACCCATGTAGTGGTGCAGCAGCACATATGCCGTGCCGGGTGAGTACACCCCAAGGCCGGTGCCGATAATGCCGGAGCCAGCCAAATGGGCCTTGATCAGGTCGTTTTCGAAATGTTCATCCAGAAAGTCACCAATGGACATTGTCCAGAATTTCAGTGTTTCGCCGAGCTCCCGACTGCCCAGCCTGTGTGCTTTTTTTACGAGATAAGCCAGTTCGCCGAGATCACGTGGGTGGAGAGACGCAGGGTCCGGTGCATCTCGAAGCAGAAAAGGACGGATAAAACGGCATTGCCGCATGATGGCTTGTGAGTAACCGCGATAGGCGTCGGCATCTTTTGCAGAATGTCGCGCCATCTCGCGTTTAAGGGCGTTGTGATCGGAATAATAGGCGAAGTAATCCCCATCGCGCGTAAAGCTCGCGCCACCTTCATACGGAATAACCTGAAGTCCGTATTTCGGTAACTCCAGGTCCCGGGCAATCTCGCGCCGCAGAAGAGAGCAAACGTACGAGCAGTTAGAGTATGTCCAACCCTCGTGTAGCGACCGGCTGACTGCCGCGCCACCGATCCAGTCGTTCTTTTCGACCACCAAAACACGCATGCCAGCGCGCGCCAAATAGGCGGCGGCGGTTAATCCGTTGTGACCAGCACCGGCCACAATAACGTCGTATCTGTTCTCAACCTTCAAATTATTCCACCCCTTTCTATTCCATTTACAGATCAGGTGTGTGTCCGTAAAGTTTATTTGATCGCTCAAATAAATTTCAAGCTATTGACGCATCTTTTTTGCGCGCTGTAGATGGCTGTATTCGTAGGAGGAGTGGCAATTGGTCGAAGCAGATCGTAAACGTCCCCGCAAAGAGCGGAAGGAGAACGCAGATCGTCGTCGCCGACAGCTGCTGGACGCGGCTTGCCGCTCTATATTGGCGCATGGGTTGGCAAAAACGACGCTCGCAACGGTTGCGTCTGAAGCTGAGCTTTCTCAGGGTGTCGCGGCGTTTTACTTCAAGTCAAAGCTTGGTCTTCTGACCGAAGCTTTGCGCGACCTTTACCAGCGCTACGAAGACCACTGGACAGCTTCTTTGGAGCGGGCTGGGGATAAGCCAGCCGAAAAGATAAGGGCCCTGATAAAAGCTGATTTCCACCCTGATGCATGTGGTCCGGATGTCTTACCCCTTTGGTATGCGTTTTGGGGTGAGCTTCGATTTCAACTGCAGTACGATGAAGTTGCCGAGCATTTCGAAACACGTCGAAGAGAGACCTTGCGTGTAATCTGGAACGAATTGCTGTCCGATGATGACGTTACTTCTCCAGATCAAATGGCTGAATGGATGGAGACATTGACGGATGGCTATTGGCAGCGCTTGCATCTTGCTCCGGATGGCCTGAGTCGAAAGCAGGCGGAACAGGCTGCCTGGGGATGTCTTGTTCGTTTGGTCCCGGAATTACTTGGGGATACGGCTTAGTCAATTACGACTGAAAGGCCCAACAATATGACGCATGTGCGGTTACCGCATCAGCTTCGGCCATCTTGGAGCGCGATCTTGAAAGAGGCGCGTTATCTTGCGCGGCTTGCTCTTCCGATAGTTATCTCTCTTGCTGCGGCTGCTTTAATTGGCGTCGTTGACACGGTGATGGTGGCCCCATTGGGAACACTTCCTTTGGCGGCGGTCTCGATCACAGCCTCGGTGCTGATCATCTTTTATTCAGCGCTCTACGGCTTTGTTTCCGCAATTGGTGTGCGGATGGCTGAAGCCTTTGGAAAAACGAGTGAACGAGGGCTTGCATCGGCAACAAGTGCTGGGCTTAGCGTTTCGCTTGCCGTTGGTGTCGTTGGGGCTGCTGTAATGATCTGCCTCAAGCCTGCCCTTTCCTGGATTGGGCAGCCGCCCGAAGTGGTCAGTCTGATTGGTGGCTACTGGATCGCGATGAGCCTCCTTTTGGTGCCCTTCACGATTTTCTATGCTTTGAAAGCCCTGTTTGACGCCATGAATCGCCCGTGGATTGGGGTTGGCCTCGCGTTCCTTGCGGTCGGTTTCAATATCCCTTCGAACTATGTTTTGATCCACGGGGTTGCTGGTTGGCCGGGTCTGGGTCTCGTCGGTGCCGGGATCGCTAGTCTGTTGTCCCAGATGGTGCCGTTAATTGTGGCATTCTTGATTTTGCGCGCGTGGAGAAAGAAGAAGGGTTTCCTAAAGGCCGCAGGTTTTGATTGGTCCGAGGTTAAGGTGCAGATCAAAGAAGGGTTCATTATTTCCGTTGGTTACCTGGGGGAGGGGGCCGCTTACGCTGTTGCCGGCCTTATGCTTGGATGGTTCAGCGCCGCCGCGCTTGCCGCGCATCAAATCGTTTCTGCGGTCAGCGACGTCATTTACATGGTGCCATTGGGAGTTTCTATTGCGATTTCGATACGTGTAGCTCAGGCAGTTGGTGCCGATGAAAAAGAGAGGCTCAAGCCGATTGTGTTGGCGTCGCTGATGGTCGTTGTTGGTTGGATGGTTGTTGTCGTTACTGGTATTTTGATTGGCCGCGATCCTTTGGCCAATAGCCTTTCAGATGACCCAAAAGTCGTTTCTCTCGCGATATCGATGTTCCTTGTGATTGCAGCAATGCAGATTGCAGATGGTGTGCAGGGGACAATGCTGGGTGCTTTCCGGGGCATGATGGACAACCATGTCCCCGTTGCCATCACTTTGATTGCATATTGGGTCTTTGCATTGCCGCTTGGATATGCGCTGGGCTTTTGGCTTGGGTTCGGTCCCAACGGCGTTTGGATCGGATACGGCTCAGGTCTCTCTTTGGCGGCTATCGCGTTGACCTATCGCTTCTTCTCCAAAAACCGCTAGTCGGCGCTGCTTGCGAGCTCACTAAAGACCCAACTTGTCCAAGAGTCTAAGGCGTAGGATTTCTGCTTCGACAAGAGTTTCTTTCGCGAACGAGAAGGGCAGTGGTTTGAGGGGGGTAACCGGAAATTCCAGTTCGTCCGCTTTGGTTCCTGTAGCCCATTTGGCGAGGACGCGCCCCATTGCCGTAGCGATGGCAACGCCGCGCCCATTGTATCCCAAACCTGTCATAATCCCCGGAGCGAACTCGTGTAGGTGTGGATAGTGATCTTTTGTCAAAGCAACAAAGCCACCCCATTCGTATTCCCACTGAACTCCGGACAATTGGGGGAAAAGCTCAACAGAGATGCGTTTCAAACGCTCAATTTGTTTGAGAGTGGAATTGTCGTTGTAGGTGCCGCGACCTCCTATCAGAAAGCGACCTTCCGCGTCTTGCCTGAAGTACAGAAGTAGGCGTCGGGCGTCTGACAAAGCGTTGCCTTCTGGCAGAATTGTTTGGCGTATATTGTCGGACAAAGGTGAGGTAGCAACCTGAACTGACCGAACGGGCAAAACTGACTGAGCCAAGCGCGGATGTAGATCTCCGGAATAGGCGTTAGTGCAAATTAGCACTTTATCTGAGATGACAGTTCCTTTGGGAGTTTCAACATAAAAGCGACCGGCCTCTGATTTAAACTGGTTGGCGGGCGTTTCGCCGAAGATTTTCACGCCGTTGCGGCAACCTGCTTCGGCCAGTCCAAGTGCGTAATTCAGCGGGTGCAAAACACCGCCGCGGCGATCCAGAACGCCACCAAGGTAAGCTTCGGTCCCTGTCAGACGCTGCATTTCGCTTTGATCAAGCTGTATCATGCCCCCGCCGTGGTTGTCCCAATCCTCGGCTAGCTTGTGTAATTCGCTGAGTGTTTTGTGAGTATGCGCAGCGCGCAGCCAGCCTGGACGTTTTGCGTCGCACTCAATGCCGTGCCGAGCGATTAAGTCGAACACAAGATCGGCGGCGCCACCGGCCATTCGGATCATTCTGGTTCCCCAGAGGTCACCAAATTTGGTTTTTATGCCCGTCGGCCCATCCTTTAGGCCCACATTGATTTGACCACCATTGCGCCCTGAAGCTCCCCAGCCCGGATGTTGGGCATCGATAGCAACTGCTTTGACGCCTTGCTCGGCCAGATGAAGTGCCGCCGAAAGTCCGGTGAACCCAGCGCCAATCACGGTCACGTCAGATTGCTGTTCGCCAACGAGTTGCGGGTATTCTGACGAATAGCCTGCCGTTGCTGACCATAGGCTGTTTGCAATGACTGGGTTTTCGTTTTGGATCATCTAGTGGCCTCGCGCTTGCCTTGCAGGGAGAACTGCGTAGTTTTGGCCCATGAAACTTGCCGGATAGTATGTGAAGAATGCCAAGACTTTTGAACCAATTCGAATTGAAAGCAACCGTCGAGCTCGACGTGTTCGAGCAGGCGTGGAATGCGTTTGTCGAACATTTGATCAAGACAGACATGGCCGCGGAAGGGACGCCTTTGTGCAGACGCATCCCCGCAAGTGGTTACGATACCGATGAGCTTCGCAACCATACGCTTATGGCTGTTATCGAGTTTAGGGATCAATCGCAGGCAGACGCGGCTTGGGCCGCCATTGCAGACCGCATTGAGCCTTTGGGAGCTTTGCATCGCAGGGTTATTTCTTTCGTGCACGATCCGGTTTTCACTTTTTGGTCGGAACTCTAGATCTACGATTGCGTTCGTGCGGTTGTTTTCACATCATTTTCCCTTTTCCATTGAATGATTGTTCAATCAATGGCATCTATCGCTTAGATGTCAATTGTCCGCGCGCTGAAAAAGAACGGCTGTTGGGGGCAGGCAAGACCAAAAAAGTGCTTTAGTAGGTGGGATGCATTCGGGTGAGACAATCGTCAATCGAAAAGACAAACCCTGAGGGGCGGCGGCGCACCGAGTCCAAGAAGGTGAGGAGACAACAACTCATCGACGCGACAATCGACTCGATCGCCGAAAACGGAATTGGTGGAACGACTATGTCCACGGTCACCGAGATAGCCGGCTTGTCTCTGGGTATCGTCAACTTCCATTTCAAAAGCAAACAGAACTTGCTGGAAGAAACGCTGTTGTTTCTAGCAAAAGAACATCACGAGCAGTGGTTGGAAGCCTATGAAAATGCAGGGTTGTCAGCAGCAGAAAAGCTGTTGGCTATCGTCGACGCGCACTTTCACCCGCAGATTTGCACTCCAAAGAAACTAGCTGTTTGGTTTGCGTTTTTCGGAGAGGCAGGGCGGCGCAAAGTCTACCGCAGTCTGATCAATGATATTGATCAAGAGCGGTACGACATCGCACTGCGACTGTGTTCAGAGATTGCTGAAGAAGGTGGGTATGAAGACATGCCGCCAAGGCAAGTCGCCAATATTCTGGAAGCTCTTTACGACGGAATCTGGTTGGAACTTTTAACCTATCCCGAGAATTTTCAACGTTCCGTCGCCCGGGATCACATCGCCGCCTTCCTTTCCAAGGTCTACCCGGATCACTTTCGAATGCCTGAGTTCAACAACGGTTGTTGAAACAGAGCGGCTTTCAAACCGGACACTCCAGACAAGATCAGCCAGCGCATGGCGCAGCTAACTGAGGATAAGAAAATGGGCAGGGACTCTCGCTACGACATCCTTTTCGAACCAGTCCAAATCGGGCCAGTTACTGCGCCAAACCGGTTCTATCAGGTGCCGCACTGTACAGGTATGGGCTGGCAATACCCACGTACGCTTGCTGCAATGCGTAAAGTGAAGGCGCAAGGAGGGTGGGGCGTCATATGCACGGAATACAACTCGATCCACCCTTCATCTGACGACCTTCCGCACCCTTACGCGTCGCTTTGGGATGACAGTGATGTTCGGGCGCACGCACTGATGACGGACGCGGTGCACGAATACGGCAGCCTTGCAGGTGCTGAACTATGGTACGGAGGCGCCAACTCGAACAACTTGTTTTCCCGGTTGCCGAGCATGGATGTGGACAGCCGGCCAAACACAAAAGGACATCCATTTCAGACCCGCGCAATGGACAAACAGGACATCCGGGATTTACGCCGCTGGCATCGAAAGGCCGCGTTGAGGGCACGAGACGCTGGATTTGACGTTGTCTATGTTTACGCCACGCACGGATACCTGATCTCGAATTTTTTGCATCCGCGCGTGAACACGCGCGGTGACGAATATGGTGGCAACTTAGAAAACAGGGTGCGTCTCACCCGCGAGTTGATTCAGGAAACCAAAGACGCCGTGGGCGGGCGGTGCGCAGTGGCTGTTCGGTTCTCGGCTGACGAAGAGATCGGCGAGGATGGCCAGCCAATCTATGGTGAGCGACGAGAGATGTTTGAGATGCTCTCCGATCTTCCGGATTTGTGGGATATCAACATCGCAGATTATTCGGTTGAGATGGGTGTCTCCCGTTTCACCAAAGAAGCAGCACTTGAACCCTACATGCATTGGGTCAAGTCCGTAACGGATAAGCCCGTCGTGACCGTTGGTCGCTTCACGTCACCTGATACCATGGTCTCGCAAGTCAGGCGGGGGATTACGGATTTCATTGGGGCTGCACGCCCCTCGATTGCTGATCCTTACCTTCCAAAGAAGATCGAAGAAGGACGCCTGTCCGCAATCCGCGAATGTATTGGATGCAATGTGTGTTACGCCAGCGACTCGATCGGGGTGCCTATTCGATGCACTCAGAACCCAACAATGGGAGAGGAGTGGCGCAAGGGCTGGCATCCTGAGATCATTCGTAAGAAATCTTCAGATGCGCGCGTTCTGATTGTCGGGGCTGGGGCTGCCGGACTTGAAGCTGCACGGGCACTTGGTGTGCGTGGGTATGATGTCCTCTTGGCGGAAGCTTCTCGTGAATTGGGTGGCAGGGTGTCGCGAGAAGCGGCCCTGCCTGGAATGAGCGAGTACATTCGCGTCAAAGACTATCGCGAGCAGCAATTGATTGAGATGCCCAACGTTGAAATCTACCGTGAAAGTCCGTTGACAGTTGACGATATCTTGGCCGTTGAGGCTGACCACGTTGCAATTGCAACCGGCGCCACTTGGCGAAAGGAGTATTTTGACGAAGAACGTTTTGCCCCGGTCGCAGAAGAGTCTGCCTTAGATCGCGTCTTTACTCCCGATGACATTATGGATGGGAAGCTTCCCGATGGACCAACGCTCGTTTTTGATGGTGATGGCTACTACATGGCCAGTGTCATTGCTGAAAAAATTAGAGCTCAGGGACATGCCGTCACGCTGGTCACACCGTCTGACAGTGTTTCTGACTGGGCAGGAAATACGTCCGAACGTTGGCGCATCAGAACGCATTTGCTTCGCTTAGGGGTCGAGGTCCTGCCGTCAAAGTTGCTCGAACAATTTGATGGTGAAATCGCAGAGTTAGACTGCGCCTATGGCGGGCCAAATGTGACGGTGCCAGTTGCCAACATAGTTATGGTTACTGCTCGGAAGCCAAATGATGGCCTCTACACGGGATTGCTGGGGCGGATGAGTTCCGAGAATTTGCCGTTCAGCCTTCGTCGCATAGGAGATTGCGATGCCCCGGCGATTATTGCAGCAGCGGTTTATTCAGGTCATCGATACGCCCAGGAATTGGACGAAGCAGTGGATGAGGACATTCCACTTAGACATGATCGTGTGGACGTCGGACAGCAGCCGATTTGACTGCACTGGGCGATCTCGGTTGTACGCACTCAAGTAAACGCAGGAGAAATCACCCATGCCGGTAGGCTTAGTTATCCGTCCGCTTGAATTGAAAGACAACCAAGAGTGGCGCCGCTTATGGACGGCATATTTGGATTTCTACGAGACCTCTGTTTCAGAAGAAGTCTACGAGGTTTCATTCAACAGATTGTTGTCAACGGATGCAGGTGAATACAATTGCCTCATCGCTGAGATAGAAGGGAAACCGGTTGGATTAGCGCACTACCTTTATCATAGGTTCATGTGGTCGGTAGAGGATACGTGTTATCTTATGGATCTTTTCGCTGATCCGCAGGTTAGGGGAAAAGGTGTTGGACGAGCTCTGATCGAATCTGTTTTTCAGATCGCTAAGCAGCACGGTGTTCCAACCACTTACTGGACAACTCAAGAATTTAACTACCCAGGTCGAGTTCTGTACGACAAAGTGGCCAAAAGAACTCCATTCATTGTCTATGAAAAAGACAAATGACCGGCGGCGTTTTGTCAGTAAAGCTTGTCTTCAGGCGGGCAGGTGGCTCAACAACCGCGTCGAGAACTCGCACCTGCCGTTTCGACGAAGAGAACGGGCCATGCTGCGTTTCAGGCGCATGCGAAGTTTGCAGAAATTCGCCTCCGTCCATTCCCCCGTTTACAACCACTTCAACCAGGAAAGATCGTTAGCCAGTCGAGACACCTTCAAGCTGACCCGCGCCGCCGCTCTTAGCGAGTGGCGTCAACTTTGTTCCGGATAGGTTCGCGGTTTCCACAGCAAACTGAGACTGGTTCGAATTCGTCTGACAGCACCGCCACTCATACAAGTCTCACTTCAGTTGTATTTTCTGATCTGGAATTGTGGCGCAATTCCCGAACGTTATCAATTAGAGGCGGAGCATGCCGTGTGCTCACAGCAATTCCGACCCCGGTCTCTGTACTAGGTCTTGTCAGGAGGACTTTGCGTGAGCGGGGCAGGGTGGTTGCTAGCTTTTGCCCGTGGCCGGACCTGCCTCTGTCAAATACCTAAAACCAGTCCAGAGATCATCCGCCTTGCGGTGATGCTTTACACCCGATTCCCGCTCTCGCTTTGGAATGTCGAAGATCTACGGCACCAACTCGGGATCGACGTGGTCCACGAAACTGTGCGCTTCTGGTGGAACTGTTTCGGCCCGATGTTCGCGTCAGAGATCCGAGGAAAGCGTGTCGAGAAATTGTACGCGTCCTCGAAATGGAAGTGGCATTTGGATAGCTTTGTCAGCCAGCCCATCGTTTGCTGGGCTGACCTTAAAGGTGGTTTACTAGTGCGCAATGCAGCCTTTTGCGTAGGGCTAGCATTGAACTTGAGGGATATGCTCGACCCTGGATGACCCGACCGGAATCATCCGTACAACCTTGTCGCAAGGGTCAAACAGCACATACAGATCTGCGTTTCCACCTAGATAAAGCGCTTCCAGCGATCCGAATTTCTCGTTTATGTCAGTCACCATTACGGGTCGTGCAGAAAGGTCGAGGACTTTAGGGGCAAGAAACCCGTGCAGTCCGTCCTGGCGAAGGTCTGGTCCCAACAGAAAGACTTCAGCGCTCAACACGAGCAACAGGACCAAGAATAGCATTCCATCGATAACCAACGCTTTCCCGATGTGTTGTTTAGATGGACGCAACAATTCGGGTAGGTAGTCTTCCAAAGAAAACAGGTTTGCGAGCATCACCAGCGCGACGACTGCGCCCAAGATTATTGTAAGAATCCTGCCTCCGGAAAAATCTAGTGGAACTGTGATTGCTAGAACGATCGCTGCAACTGCAACCCATTGGACTCGATCATTGGCAATGATGTCTCCAAGCGTAGTTTTGCCAATTCTTACTGGTTTGATTTTAGTACCCAGCATTCGAAGTCTTGGTCGACCCTTAGCCCACGACTTCAATGCCCCGCGCCAGTTTTCTACAAAGTGAAGTGGTCCCAAAATTCCTAGAAGCACAAGAAAGGTCAGAACAAACTCTGTCACACGGGTGCTGGCATCAACGCCGATATCCACTACGCGAACGCCAATTTGCCCCCAGTATTCTCGCCACAGAAAACCGGTAACCGCCGCAATAAGGCCAGCCGCCGGAATTAACCCAAGCAGTGCCTGAAACATAAAGTTCAGTCGCTCTTTGGCTGAAGCAGCGAGTTCAGGTGCGGTAGCTTTTAGGACATCGATAGTGGTGTCGACTGGAAGGTAAGACTTCCCTTGGAGAACTTCGGATATCGCTTCTTGCACTTCCTCGGGTTCTGCATCTCTGCCCACATAACCTAGAGCGCCTGCTTGAATCGCGAGTATAACCCGATCGTGGGGCGGATCACCTGGGCTAAGCGCAAGTATCTTGAGGTCCGGCAGGGTTGTTGACGCGTATGAAATAACGTCCACGCTGCGCAGGCCCTGAAGCATTACGTCGACCAAAAGCAAGTCCGGTTGCGTGCGATCAAGGATTTGCTTGGCAGTTCTCAAATTGTAGGCAACGCCTACAATCTCAACACCTTTGAGGTGGGTCGCGAGTTCTTGGACGGTCGAGCGAGCTTCGTCCGGCGCGACAATTAACATACGAATTGGATCCATCGTTCCGGACTCCTGATTATTGCTGTGAGGGAGGTTTGGGGTCCACGACTTCATAGCGACCGCTCCAAATGCTCTTGGGACGCTGAGCTCTTCTGGAACAGGACTGCTGATTGAAGTTCATATGGTGGGAGAAGTGGTTTTGTGCGCTCATGCATAAGCTTGCGCCCAATTAGCAGCGCTACACTTCCCAAGGCCGATCCCAAGACGAGGGCATTGGCAATAAAGACACCACCAAACAGGGATACGGCGATGTTTCCGGGCTGCTGAACAGACGTACCCGAAACGATTGCCAACCAGTCTTGTAGGTACAATGCGAACAGCACAGACAGGCCGACAGGCGTAACGATGAGTGCTGTTCCAAGGCAGACCAAACCGCGACCGAGTGAGGCTCGTGGCGTCTGTCCTATGAGCACGAAGGCAGCTATGGCCCCAAAAATGCCGAGAGTGAAGATTAAGTCCACTGGAAAAGCCAGGTCACCCGAGACAGGACGTGTTACGGCCGAGATGAGGGGCAACAGGACGAAAGTAACGAGCCCTGCGGCAAGAAATCCGGTGAGTGCTTCTGGTAAAGAGCGCGAAAACAAAAAGTTATCGCGTTCTCTTTGATGGATTGGAATAAGCGCGGCCGGAGAAACCTGACCGAACTGTGCTGACAGTTTGTTTGGACGAGATCGCATCATGGCCCCGAGTTTTGTTGAAGGTACGGCGGCTCAATTGGCCGGTTGTGTCCCTGAATTTGGCGAGCCAGCGCTTTGTTTCTTTTGGCGCCTAGTCAAATTCTTGTGGAAGTTGGACAAGTTGAGTTGGGAGGCTTGTCAGGAGCGCTTGGCTAAACGCAAGGAGGGACGGTTAGCCTGCTCGCACCGCTACAATAGTGTCCGCTACAGCGCCTGTTGAAGCGCTGCCTCGCGCGTGTTGTATTGGAACTCGGCAGATGGGTATCGATGGATGCGCTAGTTTTGAATCCCGATAGTTGCAAGCCACTGAAAATTGAGTGGCCCGTCCTTAATTTGAAAGGGTTAGATTTCCACCTGCATGTCAGGTCAGACCGACGGATCACCGTGATATCAGGAGAGCACATGTCTGCTTTTGACCAAACCGCGTCGTCTTTCACAAAAGCTTCGGATTTGCTGGTCGCAGCGCTCGAGGCTGAGGGTGTTGAGTATATTTTTGCTGTCCCGGGCGAGGAAAACTTGGATGTGCTGGAGTCTCTGAGGACGTCCAAGATTGAACTTGTTCTGACCCGTCATGAGCAAGGAGCGGCATTCATGGCGGCGACTTATGGGCGTTTGACGGGTAAAGCCGGGGTATGCATGGCGACGCTCGGGCCCGGAGCCACAAACTTTGCGACCCCTGCAGCTTACGCGCACTTGGGTGGGATGCCGCTGGTTATGATCACGGGCCAAAAGCCGATCAAAAAATCGAAGCAGGGCCAGTTTCAGATCATTGATGTGGTGGGTTTGTTCGACCCGATTTGCAAGATGTCCAAGCAAATTGTCCACGGCAACACCATCCCCTCGTTAATCCGCGAAGCGTTTCGCGTCGCGCAAGAAGAGCGTCCCGGCGCCGTTCTGTTGGAACTTCCTGAGGATATTGCGGCCGAAGATACCACCGAGCCGGTCCTGCAACCTCATCCGCGTTACTACGCTGTGGCTGGTGACACTGTTCTGAATGAGGCCGCTGAGATGATCCGGGCGGCCAAAATGCCCTTGTTGCTATTGGGGGCGGGAGCCAATCGGAAACACGCACGCAGTGCGCTCAGTCAGTTTGTGAATGACACCCAGATTCCTTTCTTTGACACACAGATGGGTAAAGGCGTGGTGGACGAGCGATCCGATCTGTTTTTGGGAACGGCAGCGTTGTCGGATGGGGACTACTTGCACTGCGCGATCGAAAGGGCCGATCTGATCATTAACGTAGGTCACGACGTGGTGGAAAAACCGCCATTCTTCATGAAAGAAGGCGGCACCAAGGTGATCCATGTGAACTACAAAGCCGCACAAGTCGACCAGGTTTATTTCCCGCAGGTCGAGGTCGTTGGCGATCTGGCGCAATCCATCGAACGGCTGGGGAAAAAACTTGATGGCCCCTTGGAGTTTGACCGCAGCTACTTTGAGCGGGTCAAACAGGAAGCCGATGTACATATCTCGGCAGGAGCCGATGATCCGCGTTTCCCGGTAATCCCTCAGCGCTTTGTGGCCGACACGCGCAAAGTCATGCGCGACTGCGATATCATCGCGTTGGATAATGGAATCTATAAGATTTGGTACGCGCGAAATTATCAGGCCTACCAACCCAATACAGTCTTACTGGATAACGCACTGGCTACGATGGGAGCTGGTCTTCCCTCAGCCATGATGGCGGCCAAACTATATCCTGACCGTCGCGTCATGGCGATATGTGGAGACGGTGGCTTTATGATGAATAGTCAGGAAGTTGAAACGGCCGTTCGCTTAGGCCTCAATCTGGTGGTGACCATCCTGAACGACAGTTCGTACGGGATGATCCGGTGGAAGCAGTCTCACGCCGGCTTTGAAGATTGGGGACTGGAATTCAACAACCCTGATTTTGTGGGATATGCTAGAAGCTACGGCGCGACCGGCCACCGGGTCGAGCGAACTGAGGATTTGGTCCCCACCTTTGAACAAGCGTTTGAGGCAGGTGGCGTACATCTGATCGATCTTCCTGTTGATTACAGTGAAAACCAACGCGTACTGATTGATGAACTGGCCGAAAAGGTCTGTTTGATCTGATCCGTTTTTTGAAGGTTGGTCAGAGTGATTTGGCTTGAAGCGGGTAGGGCGTTGCAAGCGGAAAAGCACGATCAGGTCGATGCGGCATGGGCATTGCGTAACCGCTCGTTTCTTTCCTCCATCGACTAGCGAAGCTCAGCTATAGGTCTCTGGAGCTTTTCGTAGGTTAGGCCATTGTTTCGGGCAATGGCCGTAAATCACGAACGCGCCTTTCTCCGCGGCCAGTTTCATCAACCGTTCTGCGCTGGCATTTGCCGCTGCTTCGTTCCACGCCCCCGCGAACATCTCGTCAATTTCTTCCACTCTCGAAACAGCGTCGCTGGTCAACATCACCGGTCGTGATGGAAGTTCAACCAATAGTGCAATCTGCCCTGGCGAATGACCCGGCGCTTCCAACACTGTTAGCCCCGGGCCGACATACACATCACCCTCAACTTGAAGATAATCACACTCGGGCCAGCCTATTGGTCGTGCGTTGCCCCAGTACAGCGGCTTGGCGAGTTTGCGTTCTTTGGCAGAGATCAGGATCGGTGCCGCAGGAAATGTATGCAACCCGCCCACGTGGTCGATGTGAGTATGCGTGCAAACATGCAGTGTGACATCTTCAGAGGTTAATCCAAGTTTGGCCAACTGTGCTGCAGGCAGGTTGTCGGGCGCGCACGCAAGCACCTCTCCAAACTCATCCAATCGATCTTCTTTGGAGGCAGCTTCGGCATCCTTTACGTATTTTTCCGGGAGGCCAGTGTCGACGAGGATCGTTTCATTTTTATCCGTTTGGATAGCAAAGCCTGAGATGCCGATAATGCGACCGTTGGAGTGAACCTTGAATAAACCGTAGTCCAACACGGCAAGGCTCACTGGACGACCTTTGATAAAACCTTCAGCCTGCACTGAGTCTCTCCTCCGTTATATGGCAAGAACTTAGCGCGCATTTCGAAAGTCATTGCGCACACGTCAGCACGATACCAAACGGATAGCTTGATACATCCTTAAGTTTTCAATCTCGCCAACCCACAGTCTACAAGACAGAAAGATTCAAAAGTGTTCTCTTGGCCTTGTGCCGTTGTTGGGAATGCGTGCTAGCTTTGTAGCAGTGACGGGGCAACGGTATTGACCAACGACAAGAAACACGATCCGCTGGATGAATTACTGCGCGCTCGGCTGCGCATTCCGGTTGGCGCTGACCTTAGGCTAAAGACGCTATGCCAGTTGATGAAGGGCGTTGACGTGATCAGCCGCACCGTGACTGGCCAAGCCTTTTTTGCCTTGAACGAAACAGAGCGAATTCTCTTGGAACTGGGAGAACGTACTGGGCACGATCTGGTACGAGCGGTGCTCGCGATGAATGGGGGAACTACTATCAAAGCCCACGGGCTCGACAACATTCCTGCCAACGGCCCCGTCATCATTGGATCGACACATCCTATCGGCACTTTCGATTTTTTGGCCCATGCAGGAGCTTTGCTTGACCATCGTTCGGACTTGAAAGTCGTAGCCGGGCGCGAGGCCGAGCGGTTTCTTGGGCGCGACTTGATCGTCCCGGTGGACTTGGACCGTCAGGACAAGGTGCTGACGGCGCGCCAAACTCGGGCGGGCATGTTGACGCATCTGGAAGAGGAGGGTGCGCTGTTGGTTTTTGGTTCGGGCCGAGTGCCAGCCTTGAAAGACGGACGTCTGGTCGAGCCGCCGTGGCGAACCGGGGTGACGCGTGTTTCCGCAGAAGGCGGGGCACCGATTGTTCCCGCCTCGGCGAACATGCGTAATTCGCGGCATTACTACCGAACGCGACGATTGGCTTCACTGCTCAGCGGAGGAAACGATGAGGTCGGGCGCAGGGTGGCATCCTTGAGGTACGTGTCTGAGTTGATTGCTAAATTGGGTGGAACCTACGATGTGTATTATGGCCCCATTCAACCCGCGGGGACTGCGCCGGACCTTCTAAAAAAGCTATCAGAGGGATTGGTGCCCGGGCTCTACAAATCCTAGGGCATTTCTGTGAAGCGACATAAAAGATCGGTCAAACCTTGGGTTGTGGGCGCCGGTGAGAGCTGAGTCGCGCGTTAGTCTTAGCCCTGGGCTAAAACTGAACTGGCAAGGCAAGCCTAACTTCGAACCGGCTCAATGGTCCTTGCCAATTCCGGATGCCTGTAAGCTTCTGGATAAGACATAGGCTCAAAAGGACCCAAGGGTATGACGCCATTCCAGCTACGCCCGAAATACCCCTGCCGACAGTGGTCCAGAGAACTGCTCTGCGCAACGCCCGGCAAACTATGAACTCGGCAAAGCCAGCGCCACAGGTATGGATAATCAAGGATTTTTGCGCCGTTCAACTTCATACGCAGGTAATAGACAGGGTCGTGACGGTATAGCGTTGGGAAAAGGCGAAGGTCAGCTTCTGTAAAGGTGTTGCCGGTCAAAAAGGGGCGTTCATCACCGGCAAGACGCGTCTCAAGCTGAGCC
This sequence comes from Ruegeria sp. BE9, assembly GCF_056538765.1. Classification (NCBI taxonomy): domain Bacteria; kingdom Pseudomonadati; phylum Pseudomonadota; class Alphaproteobacteria; order Rhodobacterales; family Roseobacteraceae; genus Ruegeria; species Ruegeria sp. BE9. The sequence goes on from NZ_JBQFTS010000002.1 coordinate 800,765, forward strand.
AGTGTTTCAAAGTAGTTTTTGAAGGCTTTGGCATAGATCGCCTGATCTGATGAAAACCCAGCTTTGTAAGCGCCATTGTTGATATTGACGTAAATCTGCTCATTCAATTCGTCAATTTCGCTCTGAGCCGTCGTTTCGTTGGGGTACAAGTTCTGCTTCCCGGGAACGCGTCGCGAACCGCCCAGTGCAGTTGCATGGTGATCCAGCATACGAATGATCTCCGCGCTTTCGTTATTAACGATGCGGTTGGTCATTTTGTCGTAGAGGATTGGAACCGAACGTTCGTCGGCACCTTCAGCCCGATAGATTTCCCGGACCAGGTTGAAATCCTGACCCGTGCCGGTTTCAGCCGTACACTCCGGCAAGGGACCCCCGGTCAGCGAAGCCACTTTCTCCGGTGCAAACTGCCAATGATTTGGGCCGTCAGGATGATTTTCGCCCGTGCGGTTTGGAAAGGCCACGTCCATCGTGACGCTGTCCTGCAATCCTAACACATTGCGAGCCAGCGTCACGCGATGGCACCAAGGACAGTTCAAGGCGACAAACAAGTGATAACGATTTGGTTCGGCGGGGAAATCCGGATCTCCAATTATATGCCGGAAACCGCTGACGCCGCGCACGAATTCTCCTCGTGCGCGGCGTGTTTCTGCGTTTGACTGATCTTCCTGTTTAGAATGGTCGGTCATTCGGGTGGCCTTACCCTCTCAGGCGGTGATGGAGGATGATTGGAACGGCAAGTTCCTCCTCATCGTTCAGGTGGCGTTTTAGAAAGGCCTCAATGGCCTCAGAGGTATCGCGCAATGCCCCCACTTCCGAACGGGCCTGAGCCTCGTCCAGATGAATGAGCTTTATCGTACGATTGGCCGTCCGAGTGTATTGGTCAAGGACCAGATCAAGATCTGCATGGTCCTTTTCCAGCACTTCTAATCCGGCATCGAAGCGGGAGTCCGTAGCAGAAAGCTCGGGGAAGTAGCTGCGATCTTCCCACCCATGATGTCCATGCAGGTTCCCGACGAGGGCATTACCATAATAGGACAGACGTGCTGCATATTCATCTGGCGAAACGTCCTTTTCAAGGTAGTTTTCTGCATCCGTTCGAACCAGTTCGGCAAGGCGACGGAACATCTGGTGCGCGCCTAACCAGTGACGCGTTTTCTCCTTGAAGCCGGGGTGTGCGTCCCAGCTGTCACGAGGATACTTCTCGAGCAAGATCTGCATCTCACTTGGCATGTCTACTGTGCGGATGTTGTAAGTATCAAGCATGAGCTTACTCCTTTCCGCAGTAATTTATGTGTCGTGATTTCAATCTGTTAGGCACAGGAGTGCACAGGTGATGTCAATTTCTGCACGCCATCAGGCCCGCGGCCAATCAGTTCAGTCCCAACTCCTTGTCAGCGCCAGAAACAAGGAACAAATAGATTTTTCTCTTGGGTCACTTTTGGCGGGTAGTCGCCCCTTAAGGTGAGGTTCTGGGTGCTGTGGTGACCAAACGCCGAAATAAGCTTGCAGCATTGAAATTCCTCAAGAAGTTGATGAAACGGGAGGGTGCTACGAAAATAGTTGCAGCGGATCCCTTTGCGTCATAACGGGCCGCTCTCAGAGAGCCGGGTGCCCCCGAAAAGTAACAGACGGGCAGGTAGCTCAATAACCTAGTTCAGAACTCTGATCTGCCGTTTTGACAAAGAGTACGCGCCATGCAGCGTGTCAGGCGTATGCGAAGTTTTCAAATATTCTCCGCCGCTATTGCTGAGTGGCGCCGGCGTTGTCCCGGATAGGTCCACGCTTTCCAAAGAAATCGGAGGCTTGTTCGAATTTGTCTAATAGAACCCTAGAAAGAAAAGCCCGCCAAAATGAGTGGCGGGCTTCATCAAGGCATCTGAAGGTGAGGGATCAGACGCTTTGATATATCGTAGCGTCCTCCGCCTGTGGAACTCTGGCGCCTCTTTTGCGGAAGACACGTTGTTCGACTGCCCGCAGCACAACATAGAAAAGCGGTGTGTAGAGTAGGCCGAATACTGTGACGCCAAGCATCCCCGAGAAGACAGACACACCTAGCGCCTGACGCATCTCAGCGCCTGCGCCGGTTGCGATCATCAGGGGCACTACGCCAAGAATAAAGGCAAGTGAGGTCATGACGATCGGGCGCAACCTGGTTTGGGCGGCCTGAACCGCGGCCTGCCAGCGATCAAGCCCCTGATCCTCGGCCTGGCGCGCGAACTCAACAATAAGAATCGCGTTCTTAGAGGCCAAGGCAACAAGCACCACGAACCCGATCTGGACAAGAATGTTGTTGTCCAGCCCTGCGATCCAGACCCCGGTGATCGCTGACAGTAGAACCATCGGTACGATCAGGATGACGGCAGCGGGCAAGGCCCAACTCTCATATTGTGCGGCCAGAACCAGGAACACAAAGAGCACGGCAAAGCCAAACACGATCAGCGCGGTGTCCTCGGTGTTTTTTTCCTGATAGCTAAGTTCCGTCCACTCATAGCTGATACCTTCCGGCAGAATACGATCGGCCAATGCCTCCATACGTTCCAAAGCTTCTGCTGAGGATACGCCGGGCATGGTTTGCCCTTGAACAGCGGCGGCCGGGAAGAGGTTGTACCGCGGTTGACGCAATGGTCCTGTGGTGTCTTCGAAGCTTGCCACCGCGCCGAGTGGCACCATTGCACCGTCGTCGGATCGAGTGCGCAGGCGCGCGACGTCTTCGGCGGTTTCACGGAACTGGGCATCAGCCTGTGCAACCACAGTGTACGTACGCCCATACAGGTTGAAGTCGTTCACGTAGGACGAACCAAGATAGACCTCCAGAGCCTCGTTGACGTTGGCAACCGGTACGTTGAGCATCTCGGCACGCTCACGGTCGATCTCGGCCCAGACACGCGGAGTGCCAGTGGAGTAGAGCGAGAAGACCGCAACAAGACCCGGATCCGCATTCGCTTCGGCTGACAAGGCACGTGCAGCCTGTTCCAGAGCGACGGGGCCAACGTTACCGGTGTCCTGCAGCATCATCTTGAAGCCGCCACCAGTTCCGATACCGCGCACGGGCGGGGGCGCGATAACAAAGATCGCCGCGTCGTCGATGGTAGCCATACGCTGGCGGGCTTCGGCAAGGACTTCTTCGGCCTTGATGCTCTGAGCCTTTCGATCCTCGAAAGGTGTCGTGGCAAAGAAGATCACGCCGGTGTTGGACTCGGTGGTGAAGGTGGCACCGTTGAAACCCGAGAAGACCGCAGCGTTTTCCACGCCCTTGATCTCAAGCAGTTCGTCCACGGCGTGACGAACGACCTTGTCCGTTCGTTCCAGCGATGCCCCCGGGGGAAGCTGGACAACGGTGATGTAGTAGCCCTGATCCTGTTCAGGTACGAATCCACCCGGTACTTTCGAGAATTGGGCATCGGTCAGAAGCAGCAACCCGGCAAACAGGCTTAGCATTATGACCGGTACGCGCACCAGCCGACGTGTGGCCCAGGCATAGCCATTTGACGCGCGATCAAAGCCAACATCAAATTTGGACAGTGCAAATGCAATCGGACGCATCAACAGGCCAGGTTTCTGTTCGCCATGCGGTTTCAGAAGCAACGCTGCCAGAGACGGTGACAGCGTCAACGATACTAGCAGCGAGATTGCAGTGGCAGCGGTAATGGTTACAGCAAACTGGCGATAGAACTCACCTGAGATACCGGCGACGGCAGCCGTTGGGATGAACACAGCCGCGAGAACAAGAGAGGTGGCAATCAGCGCACCTGAGACTTCCGTCATCGTTTTGCGGGCGGCTTCGCGCGGGGAGGCACCGTCGCGGATATGTTTTTCAATCCCCTCGACAACAATAATTGCGTCATCGACGACGATACCAACTGCAAGGACAAGGCCAAACAGTGACAAGTTGTTGATCGAATACCCGAGAGCCGACATGACCGCGAAGGTGCCCACAAGCGAAACCGGGATCGCGAGAATTGGAGTTACGGCCGCGCGCCAAGTTCCAAGGAACAGCATGATGACAGCCACGACCAGTACAACTGCTTCGATCATGGTTTTGGCGACTGCATCAATCGACGCCTGGATATATTCGGTTGGATTGTAGATGACGTCATATGCAAGGCCTTCGGGGAAGTCCTGGCTCAGCCGTTCGACAGTCTCTAGAACATCTGCTGCCGTTTCCAGCGCATTGGTTCCGGGGCGCTGGTTCACGGCCATTGCGACAGCGGCGTCTGTGTTGAGGTAGGCACGCGTCGTATAGTTCGCAGCCCCAAGCTCGACCCGCGCGATGTCAGAAAGACGCACGATCCGTCCTTCTTCACCACGCTTTACGATGATCCGTTCAAACTCGGAGACATCCGACAACCGACCTGCTGTCTGAACCGAGATTTCGAAGTCCGTAGCATCTGGGGTCGGCTGTTGATTCAAAAGGCCCGAGGCGACCTGAGCGTTTTGACTGCGCAGGGCTGAAATCACTTCGCCCGGGGTCATATCAAGCGCTGCAATGCGCTCGGGGTCCAGCCAGATACGCATGGAGTAATCACGCGCACCAAAGAGGGCGACGTCGCCAACGCCTCCAAGGCGTGTCAGCTCATCGCGCACCCGTTGTGCCGCATTGGTGATGTAGAGCGCATCACGCGACGCGTCGGGCGAGAACATGTGTACAACTAACAAAAGGTCGGGAGACGCTTTCTGAGTGACGACACCAAGGCGCCGCACAGTTTCCGGTAGACGAGGTTCGGCGATGGCGACACGGTTCTGAACCAGAACCTGTGCCGCATCCAGATCGGTGCCCAGCTCAAACGTGACTGTGATCGTCAGGTTGCCGTCACCCGTCGCCTGCGACGAGAGGTACAGCATCCCTTCGACGCCATTTATCTGTTGCTCTAGCGGCGTTGCTACGGTTTGCGCGATTGTTTCGGCAGAAGCGCCTGGGTATTTTGCAGTAACCTGAACCGTCGGCGGAGCAACTTCCGGGTATTGTGCCACTGGCAATGTGAAGTAGCTCAGCGCGCCAACAATGGTGATAAATGCCGAGATCACGATCGCAAATATCGGCCGATCAATGAAGAAATGGGGTAGTTTCATTGGATTGTCCTCACCTTACAGAATGCTGCGATCAACGCAGCGCGACCTCGGTCGTTTCGGTGCCCGATGAAATGCGAACCTGAACCTTTGCACCGGCAGCAACCATGTGCAGTCCACTGACGACGACCTGTTCGCCCGCTTCCAGACCTTCGACGGCGCGCAAAACATCGTGGCGGTCGTGGAGGACGACGTCGCGGCGGGTAATCGTGCCGTTTGCGTCTACAACCCAAACGAATTTGGTCGCCTGATCCGAGTTGATTGCCTTTTCGGGAATGACGATGCCGTTGGCATCGGTTTCAGCCGCCAGGCGCATACGCCCAAACATTCCGGGTACAAGCAGGCCATTTTTGTTCTCTAGCACGGCTTGTCCCCTGAGGGTCCCGGTGCCGGTATCCAGACGGTTGTCGACAAAATCGATCTGACCGGGGTGCTCAAAATCTGCGCTACCGGTCAACTTGATCTCGACTGGCAATTCGCCTGCAATGCCACGAAAGCCGATGCCATTGTCCAGTCGCATGTACTCAAGATACTGCTGCTCGGTCACATCAAACACGAAGTGAATGGGGTCAATAGACACGATCGACGTCAGCGCAGCGGAGCCGGACCCTGCGGAAACCAGATTACCTTCGTTGATAAAATCATCGGATATCCGCCCGGTGACGGGGGCATGGATCTGTGTGAACTCAAGGTCCAGCCGCGCGCGCTCAATCGCTGCCTTCGCCGAAGCGATACTGGCCTCGGCTATCGCGGCGTTCTGGCGTCGCGTGTCCAGAATAGACTGGCTGATATGACCTTGTTCACGCAGTAGTTCGGCGCGCTCAAGTTCTGACTGGCTCAGTTTGGCAGCTGCTTGCGCTTCGGCCAGATGCGCTTCGGCTTCAGAAAGCAAAGCTTGGTAAGGACGCGGGTCAATTGAAAACAGCAGATCGCCCTTGTTGACGATTTGCCCGGATGCAAAGTGCACTTTGTCCAAGTGCCCAGACACCCTTGCTTGGATCAAGACCTCATCCACGGCTTCAAAACGACCGGTGAATTCATCCCAATCCGTTATTTCGCGAACTTCTGCTGGGAAAACCTCAACCGTGGGTGCTGCAAGGGCCACCGCCGGCGCAGACGCTTCGGCCGCGCCGACGAAGCTGGGGATTTGCATTGTGTTTGCCGCGTACCACACGCCGCCGGCGACCACTGCGCCAACTGCGATACCGGAAAACAGGTATTCTTTGTATGCCATTATTCTGTCCTCACCATTGGGCAATGCGCCCGGGGTTATGGTCAGAATGTCTTGTTTAATTTTGGATCGAGTACCCCAGGGTCAGGATGATCAATCTTTCCTGTTGGGACGTAATTAAATTATGCATTTAAAATAGTAATTTAACTCAGAAATTTGGTGGATTTGACACCAAAAAATCAACGAATGCCCGTACCCGGGGCGCGACAAGCCTGCGATCAAGATAAACAATCGAATAAGGAAAGCTGTCCACGCGCATGTCTTCCATTACTTTTACCAGCCGGTTGTGCGCCAATGAATCCAGGATTAAGTATGTTGGCAGTTGCGCAATCCCGAGTCCGGCTTCCGTAGCTTGGTGAATGGCGTCGATATCGTTGGCGACAAGAACGGGGTCTAACGTGCGACGTATGGGGTTACCTTCGCATTCGAAAAGAAAGGGAAACAGGCGACCTGTGTTTTGGGCTCGATAGTGGATGCCGCGATGACCTTCCAGATCAGTTATCCTCTGTGGGTGCCCGTAACGTTCTATGTAGGATGGGGCCGCGACCGTATGTATGACGTCACTAAATAGCTTTCGAGCGACAAGGTTGGCGCTGTCGCCCAACGTACCGATGCGGATCGCGACATCGATCCCTTCGGACGCGAGATCGACGATACGATCCTCGAACCTCAGTTCCACCTCGACATGTTTATATCGGCACATGAAGGAAAGGGCGCGCCGCGTTAGCCACAACCGCCCAAACACGGCCGATGCAGAAATGACGAGTTTCCCTCTCGGTTCGTCCAGGCTATCCGTGAACTCGGACTTTAGGCTCTCTGCTTCTTCCAGCAGTTTTCGAGCGCCTTCCAAAAGTCTCTCTCCTTCAACTGTCAGGGCGACAGAGCGTGTGGTGCGCGAGAATAGCTTTGCCCCGACCTCTGCTTCGACACGCTGAACGGCCTTTGAAACAGCAGAGCTGGTCATGCCCTCAATACGTGCCGCAGCTGCGAAGCTCTCTGTCAGAGCAACTCGAACAAACAGTCTGAGATCAGATAAGTTATCCATCTTTCGTAGTTGCCTTCACCGAAGTAAGATTTGTCAATGCTTGATGGTCGCGCATGATACAACCGATTGCAGCAACTTGAATCGTTCTTGAGAACGCTAAGCCTTCGAAACAATAGCCGTACAGGCAGAAGCTGGTGCTGCCTTAAGTTCGAGGGCTATCGACACATTGAGGATGAAAAGCGGCGAATTTCGAACGTTAAGCCCAAGCCTTTCCAGAAACTTCGCAACGGTAAAAAACTTGTGCGTTTCCTGGTGGCTATGGTCTTGTCTTCTGGTTTCAGATGGATCAGCGCTCGTGTGGCGCGCATCTCGTATTCGGATGTGTCAGTTAGGTATCCTGTGTGTACAAACATGGTTTTGCTTTTCTGACTTAGAGTGTCGGGTTTTCGCTCAGGGAACAAACCGCGATTCAACGGCTACTGGCTTCGGCCGTGCCACAAAACGCTGCTGCAGGTGGTGCTAACAAAAAACTTAATCAGCAGGCAGCGTGGAACACTGGTCAGCAGAAATTTTGCCCAGAATCTCCATGTCGCATTCGAATGGATGCCAGGCGGCGTCGAAAACGGCTTCGCCAATGCCATTGTCTCAGTAAATATCCGGTTTTTTTCATGGCCGCTTGCCTTAAATCGAGTACTGCCTCTTGGTTGTGAGGTTGATTTGGGATCGCCAAGTGTTTTGAGTAGGCGGGTCTTGGGACAGACACTCATTCCCAAAAAGACGTATTGAGTGAAAGCATCAGGTGGCGCTCCAGATGCCATCGAGTACTGAACCGGCCATCACTCAAAGAGAGTGGGTAGCGACACGACATTTGACGCTTGGGATCTGAAGCCGAAACGCGTTAGGTGCCGCGCGTGCGCAAATGCAGTGCTTTCTACTTACAGATCGGCAATTCCAGCGGCGGTTGCTTGGGCAAGGACGCTCTCCAGCTATTTATGATCGGTTGGAGGCTGCGTTTGGGCCAAAACTTTGGGACGCCGATAGCTTGAAGGCAAGCTGCGTTCCAATAAACTCCTGCTCGTGATAGTGATTTTCCTTTTTTGACCGCTTTGGCGACAGCGTTGATGTCTTTGGATTCTGGGTAGATGTAGAGGGTCGTCGGGTTCCCTTCTACAAGCGCCAAGATCTCTTTGGAGGCAGACTGTGACCAAGTTGTGCAACCATTGCTGCGACCACCAGTGTAGTTCACAAGTCTTCCGTAGGGGACATAGCCTTGGTCATCTGCATGTGTGCTTTGCGGGTTTTTGAACCTACATTGCCACTTAAGGAAGACAGCGGGATGGCCACCTATGGCCCGCTCCCGCGCATTGCTGGTTTCTCCTTCCCCATCAAACAAAAGGAACGTGCGGTAGAACGGCTGCGTTTTGCCGGAATGACTGTGGTAACCTTTGAAGGAAGTGCGGGTTTCAGCCGTCACATAGGCACCGCCGGCGGTAAGTTTGGATCCTTCCGCATTGCTGAAGTTCTTCGCGCATTGCCGACCATTCGAAAAATTGGCGCGCTTGAGTTTTCGCCCATTTCCATAGCCGGACGAAACCGCCCGGAAAGACTTTTGTGACTCGCAAATTACGTAAAACCGCTTGCCGGGATTGCCGTTTCTTGCAGTGCTGGGGCGGGTTGCGTCCTTGGCCAGGTAGCAGGGGTTCCTTACTTCACCCCGGCGTAGTTTCTCTTTATAAAGTGCCCGGGCCCTTTCCAAGACAATCGGCGCGATTTGCCCATCACCTGTGCCCACGTGTTTTTGTAACCACGTTGGAACATCTTGCGATAGCGCTTCTACGCGGTCGGGCAGGGCACTTGCCGAGATGGCAATTGTCATGACGGAGAGTGTGAGACGGAGTGAATTCGGTAGCAACTGGAGATCTCCTGCTAGAATGTCCTCAGGGCCAGCCTACCACAGTTCCTGCGCGCGAGCATGCTGGCCAAGTGTACGAACAAAGCTTCTTGTTGCCTCAAATCCCACCTTTCATTTCGGTGGGGTTTTCGAACTTCTTGGACAAAACTGCTGAGATGTTGCTTGGGTGTCTGGACATTCGGAGTTTAGCCTCCAAATGAATGCCATGATCACACGTCGAAAGTTTGTGTTGGCAACCACAGCCGCAATCGCTGCTCCGTATATTGCGCGGGGACAAACGGTGGCGCTGAATGATGCGATAAGCGGTCTTCCACAGTTGCATTCACTTCAAATTCAACGCGGAGATGACGTCATTTTCGCACAAGCCCAACACGGGGCAGGACTGGATAGGCTGGCCAATATAAAGTCTTGTTCGAAAAGCATTGTGGCTCTGTTGCTTGGGACGGCGATCGATCGGCAGGAAATCCCTTCTGTAGATGCCACCTTGCAGGAGGTCGCTCCGCAACTTTTGCCCTCTAATGCTACACCCGGCTCTGAAAGTATTACCATGGAGGATCTGGTGACGCTGCAGGCTGGTCTCGAAAGAACCTCGGGCAGCAACTACGGAGAATGGATCAACTCTCCCAACTGGATCGCGGATGCGTTGACACGACCGATGGTTGCAGAACCCGGAAAGCGGATGCTCTATTCTACTGGATCGACCCATGTGCTTGGAGCAGCATTGACCGTGGCAACCGGTCAAAGCCTTTTGAAACTCGCGCGTGATAGGCTGGGTGCGCCGCTTGGTATCGATATACCGGCTTGGACGAGGGACCCACAGGGCTTTTACCTAGGTGGTAATGAGATGGCGATTACGCCGAGGTCGATGCTGAAGATCGCGGTTTTACTTCGGGACCGCGGGGCTTTTGCTAACCGGCAAATCATTCCTGAACGCTGGGTCAAAGAGTCGACCAAGCCCTACGGTCGTTCGGCGTTCTCTGGTTTGGATTATGGCTATGGCTGGTTTCTGTCCCCTTCAGGCTATGCATTGGCGCGTGGTTACGGGGGGCAAATCATAGCGGCCCATCCCGACAGAAACCTTGCTGTCGCAATTACATCTGATCCTACGCGTCCTGCGCGTTCAGGAGGTTACTTTGGAGAATTGGTCAGATTGCTGGATGGTCCGATCTTAGACGTCACCTAAATCGGCCTTGTCAGAAGAACTTTGGTTGAGGCGGGCAGCCTCCGATCGATGATGCGGCCTTTGTTCCATCCCGGACGAAGAATGCGAATGGCTGGTTCGTTTGGTGCTAGCAAAACGGATCTCAGGTTTCACCATGCCCACCCACCACGACACGACAACGTTGAGCTTCCACGTTTATCTCAGGGTGCAGCGCTGCTTTGGAAACCCGCACCGGGACACGTCCGCTTGTTGGGAACTCAAATTTAGGTTTCATCCATGCACCAAGACTCAAAAGTCCTGCACCTTCTGGCTAGTGCCTAATCTGTTTCTGTCGGCGAATACTTCGTAACCCACCTGTTCAAGTTGGCGTCGTTTACCCGGACACGGCGTTCAGCCATGAACTCTTCGGAATCACGATGGAACAACGTGTAGTGCAAGCAAAAAATAAACCACGTTATGCATCACATATTCGGGAAAATGGGAGCCTTTCCAACAGGTTATGCTGGGAAGGGTCCGGGAGTTATTTGCGCTATACAAATGTTGAAACAGGCGGCCAGTTTATCTCAACCAAAAGGTTGCGACTAAACCGGAGGAAACTAAAAAACCCATTTCTTTTCACAGTGCCATGCCTGGCGCGACCAAAGGGTTCTCAGACATTACCTTTGATGTTGTTTGCAAAGCGCGGCCGAGTGAAGATGAAGTTTTCCAGCTCAATGTTGTTCAAGCCTACCCTAAAGAGAGGAATGAATGTGTTTGATGTCTCGACCAGAATGAGCGTGTTTTGATCCGACATCGGGGGTAGGGCTTCTTTGTAGTGACCAATATCAGCGTTGGTCAGCTTTTCAGTAAATCCACCGCGAACTGCTGACCAGTTCACCGAGTGGCTGTCGGTGGCCTCATCGTAAAGAACTACCGAAATTCGGATTTTCAGATCGGCTTGGTTAGCCACCATCAAACTGAACATTTCTTCCATCGAGTCGATGTAAGCGCTGTTGATTTCCCGGGTCTCGCGAGAAATTAGGTCACCAATTGTATGTGCAGCTTTGATGTTTGAGGCACTCTGCCTATAGGCTTCGAAATACGTATATCCCGCCATTATTGTCCAAAAGAGCATAGGGGCAATGAGAACTGCCTCGACGGATATCGTGCCGTCTTCCCGTGATCGGAATAGCTTTGTGCAGTGCGTAAGAAGTCGCTTGATCATGATACTAACTAGGCTCCTGCACGAAGACAGTTGTCGCGGTCAGGGCGTACTGGCCTTCTTCGTTAACCAATGCCTTGCCCATTGCGGATGTTGGGAAAACAGGGTTGATCTTGGCGCAGACGCGAAGAACCATCAATTCGTTCTCAAGGCCGTTCTGAAAGGTCCGCACAGGGCGAGCCTCTTCGGAGAGGTCAGTGCAGTCAGGGACAGCTGGTACCGTTATGGTGGCAAAAGGATCCTGCCGGATCATTTCCAAACGCACGCTGGATTCGCAATTTCTGATAAAATCGGCTCGGCTACAAACCAGAGCCTTTATGTCGTCGTGTTGTGGATTGATGCCAGTGTTCAGCCGTATGTCACGGACTGTCAGGTCGACGGCACGCTCTAGCTGCGCGTGTTGCAAGGTTACCAAGCCAAGCTCCACCCCAGAAAGAACCAGGAAAAAAATGGCCGGGAAGACGATCGCGAATTCGACGGTCACACTTCCATCTTCTTTGCGGCGGAGCTTGGCTAGAGTGGAAATCATCCTACGCATCATTGTGTCAGCCTCAGCATGCGGACAGAGGATGCGATTGAGGTAAAGGCATTTGCGAGGTCAGGCGCTGACGCATCATAGTAGTGGCTGGCAGAGCTTGCGCAGTCTTGCAGTACCTTTTGGCCGTTCGATGGCGCTTTGACGCTGACACTAAAGACGATCACGCCTTCATCCTTGGCGGCCTTGCACACGTGTTTGGTGCGCTGATCCTTGGCGACTGCATTTTTCTTGCTGAACGCCTTGCTTTCCCATTGGCCATAGGCACTGGGCGAGTGGGTGAAGATCTTGTTTTCGATGTATTCCAAAGAAACGAGGTTCAGCAGTTGAACGTAGGACAATTGTTTTGCGTTGCCGGGTTCTGCTTCGGTCACGCAAGTAGATTTGCTGCCTTTAGTCGTGCAACGTGAATCTCCATTGCCGTAGGGGTGATCCTGCCAGCTATTATCGTGCGGCCACCAGTACATAGGGGCGCCATTTGATTGGAAGATCGAGAAACGATCAGCTTCCTCGTTGTACCACAAATCCGACATGGTGGTACGCATCGACGGGTTGAGCATGTGCTGGTCGGTATTGTCCCCATCTGAAACCAGGATCAGAACCTTCAGAACGTTGCTATTGTAATCCACGGGGCGGTTGAAGAATGCTCCCGGAACGATACCGTCGCCACCTAGAGATTTCGGGGTTGCCAGCTTTTCGATGACTGGTCGTGTGCTTGGATCCAGTAGGATAAGGCCCCAATTCGCGCCGTTGTCCAAGCCGGAGTCTTCGTCTACCACTGGATTGCTAAGCTTGGTCAAGCCATCGACGTAGTCATGAAGCACTTTCTCACTGTTTTGGAATGGCAGGATCGCTGATCCGGGGCGGATTGGGCAAACGGGATGTTGAATCGGCTCTCTTGTCTCAGTGTAAGGGTCGAAATGAGCTGTTTGCTCCAGCACTCTGGTCAGCGAAAGATCAGGCTTGCTGAATTCGTTGTCGATAAAGTTGACGCAGTGCGAGTGTCCATGGAAGCGGTCGAGATTGTAGTATTTCAGCAAATCCGCGCCAGCGTTAACCTGGCTGGAATACGGAATCAGGGAAAACGAAACCTCGTTGCTCCAACTCCCGTTTTTCTCGCCTATTTTTGTGATGATGCTCTTTGTAGCATTTTGCAATTGAAACAGATCGATCGAGGTTGAAACGTCGAGGACAATTGAGATTTCGGCCAAACCGACGCTCTCCTCGGCTGTGCTTGCCGCAGGGGCGCTCAATGAATCGACGCCGGAAAGGTGCATGAATTGGGTCGGGAACTCGGACATAGCTGTCGCCGACACCTCACGATAACCGGCACTGTTGACCACGTCGATGCTGGTCACGTGTTCCAGCAGACCCGCCCTTTCTAGATACGAACGAACGACGGATTTCGGTTCTGCCTTTTGATCAAGGTCTGCTGCGGCCAGAACAGCTCGGTCCAGCGTGTACTGCAAGTCTGCGCGTTCGCTCTCAAAGCGCATGAAGTCTATGCCGATGCCCACAAGAGCGACGATAGACAAAAACATAAAGAGAGCGAAAATAGTCAGCGCACCACTCTCTTCACGAGTGAAATGCCGAGCGCCTTTCTGCTCCGGAATTGAAGGGGAAACGCAAGTGCTTGTTGAACTCTCGAAATCCATGGGCATTTACCATCCTCTCTTGACCGGGGAAACCGGTCGCAGGGCTATTCCTAATGAAGGCAAGCTTGCAAATGCAGGCAGCGCGATTGCAGAAACGTTTGCTGTAACTAAATTCAGCTTCTTTCTAACCTGGAGAAAATTCGGTTAGCGACGATCTGAAGTCGTTACAATTAGAGCGTGCGGTCCAAAAATGTTCAGAATGTGTCAGCCATTCGTTGATTTGGGGTGGAGATTTTTAATTGAAGAAAACGGCCCGTTAATTTTGGGTTAATTTATTTGTTTGAGTGAGAAGAATAGAGGAAATGAATAAACTATTTAGATGGATTTAAATTGGTGAACAAAGGCACGATGGCGTTGGCCTAATTTTTTAAAAATCGGCGATCGAAAAATGGTGTGGCTATGAATAGCCTTCCTAAATTAAAAAAGAAAGAGGTTATGGATTGTCGAGCTCAATACTTCCGTTTTCAATTTTTGGCCTTTTTCCCAAAAGCGCCCATTGTCTGCTTTAGGCCCGCTCTGCCGCAAGCCAAGCTCCTTACCCTCAGGCGGACAATAAGAAGCTTCGAGTGCATTCGTGCGCGCGATGGACATCCTGATGTGAATAAAGTAACACTATCAGTACTTTAGGGGGAATTCCGCGCTTCTGCTTGGGACAGCACAGATGTTTGCTGTAGCCCCCCTGTCCTAACTCGTCAGGCTAGTAGATTTTCCCTTCTAGGGAGAAATTTGATCGGTCTTTTCAGATAGAATTGGTCTCACAATGCCAATGTCGCATGTATTTATGCTTCACACCGCTCTACCATGCTCTGTAATCAAGATCTGGTTAAGTTTGGCGCCGACAACCAGGCGAGGAACGGCGTCAACAAGCCCCAAGCAGACAAAGTAGTTTCGGGGATGTTTTGGGTATTAGGTGGACTGCAGAGTGGCGAAAGCGTCGTCCAGTTTGCAGTTCAGGTTCATTCCGATAGACGGCAGGTAATGTTGATTAGAGTGTCTAGATCCTTGCTCTCGGGCCTCTAAACTAACGTTCAGCCGTTATTTGCAATTTCACCTTCGGATTCTCCACTCTGGGTTTGATCCACTTCCGTGGAATCCATATGAGCATCTTCTTGCTCTTCACCGTCGGCATAAATGCTGCCCTCTTCTGAAGCGCCAAGTGTAGCTTTTACCGTTTCCTCATCTGGGTTGGCGTCTCTGACAGCGTCAATAACGCGTTCTTGTTGTTCCTCTGCGACGACTTCATCCTCAGAGAAGCCGCCTTTGTAGTGCCCCAATAACCTGGTCTCCGCTTCATGCACCGCCTCCGCAGCCGCCAACTGATCTTCTGTCGGCTGGTCTATCTTATTTCCGTCCACATCAGTTGTTAGGTCGTGCGCATCTTTCACCGCTTGTGCAGTCTCCAGATCTTCAGGAGCGATCGTACCAGGAGTGGCTTCCTCATCGGCGAGAACCTGTTCAGCTTCTTCTAGCGTCATTGGAGCTGTGTCCAAATAATCATATGCGGCAGCGATTTCTTTCACTTCTTCAGGGCTCAAGTCGTAGTCTTCACCCATGATATGATTGAAATTTGCGTCGGCTACGGCAAGGCCGGCCGCTAGGCTTACCGGCCCTGTGCCCTTTGCATACTGTCCGTTTGCGATATGGGCGAGCTTTGCATTCACACTGGAATTGATGGCGCCATTCAGCTTGCCGAGTTTGTTAGGGGCCAGTGGATCGTCAGCCAGGAGTTCTGCTTTTCTGCTTGGTGGTCTCACGGATTTCTTAACACTCGCTTTTGTTGTGCGTGTTGTGGTGGTCCGCGCCTTGTTCCCCTTGAAAAGACCTTTGACTCCGTTTTGCTTTAGGTTGCGGCCCAAAGCCTGAAAGTCTTCCTTCATAGCCCGGCCTAACCGATTGCCGCTCTTTGTCTTATGACTTTTTCTGGCAGACTTCGTGCTCGCTCCGTGCAGCGTTTTGTCGGAACCCCAGCCTTTTCGGGCTCCTTTATCAGCGCTTTTGCCGCCTTTTCCTCCACCGTTGTCATTTCCCCTGTCCCCTTTTCCGCCGCCGTTACCACCACCTTTGCCCTTACCGTTGTTAGCGTATGCGTAATCGGTGGTGAAAAGGGTCACGGTTGGCGCGACTACAAACGCAGATAGTACGAGTGCAGAGACGCTCACTTTTAGGAAGTTCAACACAGCAGAAATCCTTTTCGATTACAGGAATACAGGGGCGGCGCGGGGTGGGGCGCAGGGATGCCGTCTCTGACAGTGTTGTCCAAACAAGGCTGGAATGTGGCAGTTATTCGGCTTTCGGGGGTGGTTATTTTTAATTAAATATTAACGACTTGACCGTTTCTCCAAAAAGAATCATCTAAGTTAAGAGGCCGTTAACAATCGCTTTAAGTTTGGAGCTTTGTCTCCAGGGGATGTCAAAAAGTACGGCTGAAACTGAAAAAACTGGAGCGTTAATTCTCGGTTAATGTCGACTCTGAAAAAGAGTAAATAGTTGTTTACGAGTTGACTATGGTTATGCAGAGAAAAAGGGAGCTATTCCCAGTCTTGAATACCGCCGAGGTTGAAACACTTGGCCCGAGCAGGAATAGCTCCCTAAAGCACATGATGCGAAGTGCTTTGTTGGCCTCACCAGTTCTATTGTACTTTCTTGTTCTGGCTTTTTTCCTCAACAGAGCCACTGCCGCAAGCTATGTATCGGTCCTGCTCTAGAAGGCTTTTGCCCGTGGACGGGTAAGGAGGCTCCGAGCTATTAGGTGGGTCTTGCCAGGTTAAGTTTGCGTCAGCGGGCTTGGGCTGTTGCTAGTGTTCGGTAGTGACTAAGCCGACCTCATTCAAACGCTTTAAAACCAGTTCAGTTTTCATCCTCCTTGCGGTGATGTTGTACGTTCGACTTCGGCTTTAGTTGCGGCATGTTGAAGGTCCACTTTATCAACGCGGGCCGCGGCAACGTGCATCGTCGAAATGGAGTTGGCACGTGGAAAAGTTCTTTGTGAAGATAAGCCGCAAGCGACACTACTTATGGCAGGAGGCGTTCACGAGGACCAAGTGCCGGGGGCTGTTCCGATCAAATGTCGAAACAATCGGGCTGAGAACGCGTTATGCAGCCTTAAAGGCGAATGCGAAGTTCGCAGAAATTCGCCGCCTTTCCTTTCTCCGTCTAAAACCATTTCAACCGGGAAAGATCGCTAGCCCGGAGAAACACTTGCAAGCTGCCACGGTCCGCTGCTCTCGCCGAGTGGCCGAGCTTGGGGGAAATGGTGGGTCCACTGGCCTGTCTGACGCTGGTTCGAAGTTGCCTGACGGCACCGCCACCCAAACCAGTCTCACTTCGGCTGTGCTCTCTGACTAGGGGTTGTGTTGCAATTTTCGCGAGTTGGCGCATGTGCTTTCAGTCAAAGGTGGAGTGGACCGTACACTCCGAGTGCAATTCAGGCTCCAGTCTTAGTGCCAAATTTTGGAGGGTTCGCTTTTGATTGGATTTCCCTGATAACCGGAAATTTACAGGGAATTTTCGCGAGATGGGTTAGACATCAAACGCTTTTTGGTGCAGAATTCGATGTCTTTCAGTGGGTTATGTTGCAAGTTCTCTAAGAAGTGGAGCAGGTGTTTTTCTCGCACGAACAGGCAATTTTTCTGCCAGATCAGTGAGGGTGAACCCTGTAACAGGGAGGACGGGTTTGGAGGTATCAGAAGCCGAACTGACGCTTGGGTTCAGCACATTCAAGTGTGTGCGTCCCGCTGCCAGACGCTTGAGTGTGGGTTCGGACGGCTGAGTGCTGTCAGGAATCGCGGCCTGAATCTTCGGCGGGAGAAAGGCGAATTGTGCGCGGGTGCGCATGAAGGCGCCGGGGAGATACTTCCGCCGCGCAATCTCCATCAGTTGAACCCTGGCTTTCAGATCACGGGCCCAGCCATGGGCACGTATAAGCATGCACCGGAAGTGAAGGCCGGGTTGCGGCGCAATGTCTCCGGCGATGACCTTACCCTCGATTCTGGGGCACTTCATGGGCAATTGAGGTCTGAACTGCCTCGGCTGCGCCAGCACCGGGTGCGTGGCGGCGGCGTCTTGCAGATGTCCGACGATGATATCAATGACCGCGCATTCCAGCGCTGGGCAGGGCGGCCGTCAGCCGGAGATATCCTTGCCGCCCGAGATCAGCCTGATGGAGAAATAGTCGCGTACAAGCTGTTGGATGTCTGCATAGAAGTCGATCAGCTTTATCAAGACTGAACTTGGCGATGCTTTTTCAACGCCTCGTTGGCTTAGCGTCGCAAGTTTCCGTTATGTATTTGCGCCAGCCCTCAACGAAATCCCGTGCGATGATGGGTTTCACGTTGCTCGCCGAATGGATCGCGAAGAAGCCCCTTTGCCCCTATCCCAACCCGGCAGAGTTTTCATTAGCCCGCCCTGCTCCAACGCCTGCGAAACCGGGAAACACTGCAAGCTCAATACCCTTGTCCAGTAGTTCCTCAATAAGTTGTCCGCTGCGTGTAGTTATCGGCAGTTGACCGCTCTGGATCAAATAGCCCGCTTTACCCGCAGTCTTTGGGATCGTTCAGTGGTCGATATTGCTCGCGCAGTGAACGGTTGGGGTGCCCGGCCGCTACACTGAAGTTAAGCGTGAAGGCCCGGAACAGGTTGGGCTAGATCTGTAACTGGTAGGACGATCGAAGCGCTTTCTCAACCGTCATGAAAAACTGGGACAGAACCCCGTCGACCACTAAAGTTTTGTTTGACTTTATATTTTTGATGCAAAACTTTGTAGCCACGTCCGCACTTCAACATCCACCAAGGGGAAAATCATGAAGTATTCGTTGCTTGCATCTTTTGTTGCAGTCTCCGCGCTGACCGCGCCTATGTCTCAGGCAGATACACTGAGATTGCTGACCTGGGGTGGATACGCTCCGGAAGACGTCATTGCGAAGTTTGAAGCAGAAACCGGTCATACTGTTGAAGTGACGACCTCGAACAACGAAGAAATGATCGCAAAACTGCGTGCGACCAACGGAGGCGGATTTGATCTGGCACAGCCCAGCCAGGATCGCGTTGCCAGCGCTCAGGAAGAATTCGGCATCTACAAACCCATCGACATGTCGCGCATCAATGCCGAGCAGATCATCCCTTCGATGCTAGAAGCGACTGCGGGCAACACGACTTATGAGGGCGAGGTCTATGGCCTGCCGCATGTCTGGGGAACAAGTGGTTTGGTTGTGAACACGGCCGAAGCCGGAGATGTGACCGACTATACCGATCTGTGTGACGCCTCGGTCGCCGGGAAAGTGTCGTATCGCCTCAAGCGCCCGACACTGATTGGGTTCGCCTACTCAATGGGCCTTGACCCCTTTGCCGCCTATGGTGACGCCGATGCCTATCAGGATATTCTGAACCAGGTCGAGGCCAAGCTGACCGAATGTAAGCCCAATGTGAAAACCTATTGGGGTGGCGGCGACGAGATCAAGAACCTGCTGCGCTCGGGTGAAGTTGTGGCCTCGATGGCTTGGGATACCGGCGGCTGGCAGCTGAATGCGGACAACCCGGACATCACTTTTGTGGCTCCGGAAGCCGGTGCGTTGGGATGGATCGATACATTTGTCCTGCCTGCACGTGGAAGGGCAGATGATGCGGCCTATGACTGGATCAACTTTGTGATGCAGCCCGAGATCGCAGCAATGATTACCAACACCGCAGGCAATTTCACAGCTGCCGTGGATGGTGATGCCGGTGTCAACGAGGAGCTCAAAGCGCGGTATCAGGGCAGCTTTGATCAAGAAGCGATTGACAACATAAAATGGTATCCGCCAGTACCTGCTGGTCTGGAAGCCATGGAAGGGGCGACGTTGGACCGTATCAACGCAGCCAACTAAATTCCTATACACTAACTGAAAGAGGGCACCTTCGGGTGCCCCCTTGAATCTTGCGAGGTTGCACTTTGACCACTACCAGCCCTGACCTTGAATGCCGCGATCTGATCAAGGATTTCGATACATTCCGCGCAGTCGACCATGTCAGTTTTGAGGTGCCGCAAGGCTCGTTCTTTTCTATCCTTGGCCCTTCGGGATGCGGCAAGACAACTCTATTGCGCATGATCGCGGGTTTTCAGACCCCATCTTCCGGAGATTTGCTTATTAAGGGAAAATCCATGATCGGCGTGCCTCCGAACAAACGCCCAGTGTCAATGGTTTTCCAACATCTCGCGTTGTTCCCTACGATGAATATCGGAGACAATGTAGGCTTTGGCTTGCGCCAACGCGGCGTGTCCAAGTCCGAGATCAAGACGCGTGTGGAAAAAGTGCTGGACCGTGTCGGTTTGCCAAATGTGGCCGAACGCCGGGTCAATCAACTGTCCGGCGGACAAAAACAGCGGGTCGCTATTGCCCGCTGCATGGTGCTGGAGCCAGACGTTTTGTTGCTGGACGAGCCGCTGGGCGCGCTGGACCTGAAACTGCGTGAGCATATGAAAGTGGAACTGAAGACTCTTCAGTCGGCTTTCAATACCACTTTCGTGTACATCACACATGACCAATCCGAGGCCTTGGTGATGAGCGACAACATCGCTGTGATGAACCACGGCCGGTTCGAACAGATCGGCACCCCGCATGATGTGTATCACGCGCCCGATACCGCCTTTGTCGCCGGGTTTGTCGGGGATGCGAATAAGATTTCGGCTCAGGTCGTGACGTCGGTGGATGGCATGATGACACTCAAGGCCGATGGTGGTTCGGATATCCGAGTCGCCGCCGAGACCGGGCGTTTGCGGGACGGTCAGAAGGCGCAGGTTTTCCTTCGGCCGGAAGCCATCGAATTGGTTCCGAACGGAGTCGAACCTGATGCGGTATCAAATGTCAGCCCCGGCATTGTCGAAAATGTCCTGTTCAACGGCGCCAATAGCATGGTGACTGTCAAAGGCAGCGATGGAGTCAGTTGGAAGGCGGCACTGCCACAGACCGGGAGTTTTGCCTCTTTGCAAAAGGGGGATGCAGTGCGCACACGCTGGCAACCAACGCAGGCGCGGTGCTATCCGATGGAGGAGGGGTAAGCCATGGCGTCCGATACCTCTCGCCTGGGGTTTTATCTACTGCTTGCCCCGATCCTGTTGTGGTTGACTGTGTTGATCATCCTGCCGCATGTCGGACTGTTCATCGTGTCGATAAGCGAAAAGATCGGGCCGCGTGAATATGAGACAGGGTTTGACAATTACGCGGCTTTCTTTACCGAACCGCTGTACTGGCGCACGTTTGCGCGAACGGCGATCATGTCAGTGCTGGCGACAGCTCTGACCCTGATCCTTGGTTTCCCGATTGCCTATTACATCGCAAAGCTGACCAGAGGGCGCACCAAGACGACGCTCTTTCTGATGTGCATGATCCCATTCTGGGTGTCAGAACTGGTGCGCACCTTCGGATGGATGATCCTGCTGCGAGAGACCGGAGTGTTTTCCAACGTCTTGCAGTATTTGGGTTTGGTCAGCGGACCAGTTGAGATGTTGTATAACGATGCGGCCATCATGGTGGGCCTCGTCTATACCTCAATCTTGTTCATGGTCGTCCCGCTGGTTACAACGCTGGATAGTCTGGACGACAGCCTGATCGAAGCCGGATATGATCTGGGCGGCACAAGTTTTTCGATCATGCGAGAGATCGTCATCCCCCATGCCATGCCTGGCATCATCTCGGGATGCATCGTCGTCTTCATGCTGTCTTTGGGCAACTATCTGACGCCGATCCTGCTAGGTGGCAAAGACAGTCTGTGGTTCACCGGCATGATCTACACTCAGTTCATCACCCGATTTAACTGGGAACTCGGGTCGGCCTTCGGATTTCTGTTGTTGGCGCTGTCCTCGCTGATTGTCTTTCTTGGACTGAAACTGTCTGGCCAATCCCTTTCTGAAACGATGGGCCGCTCATGATACCCAGCATTCCCCAACCCGCCTTCACCAAGTTGTGCTACCGGGCCTATGTCGCGGTGTTCTTCATCTATCTGGCGCTGCCGCTGGCCGTGGTCTGTGTTTTTGCCTTTAATGACAGCGTTTTCCCGTCGCTGCCGTGGGAAGGTTTTACGCTGGCCTGGTTCTTTGGCACGGACGCGCCCTTCATTGGCGTTTTCAACGAACGCTCGATCATGCGGTCCATCGGAACCTCGGCATTCGTGGCGGTTTGGGTGTCGGGCCTGTCCGTCGCGATCGGTACCTGCAATGCCTTCTTGTTCGTGCGCCATGAATTCAAAGGCAAAGCATTTCTCTACATGCTTATGCTGTTACCACTGATCATTCCTGGCGTGATTTTGGGCATCTCGATCCTTGTTTTTTTCAGCTCCGCAGCAAACACACTAGAGGACGCAACTGGCCTTTGGTTTGACGGCCTCAGACCCGGCCTGCCTTTGGTGATCCTTGGGCAGTTTTCCTTTATCACCACTTTTGCGACCTTGGTGATTTCGGCTCGGCTGCAAAAATTCGACCCCAGTTTGGAAGAGGCTGCATTGAACTTAGGAGCCAGCAAATGGGGTGCGATTCGGCAAATCACTCTGCCATTCCTGATACCAGCGATTGTCGCATCCGCCGTGGTAGCAATGTTGATGAGTTTTGAGAACTTCAACACAACATTGATGTTGGTGGGATCGGAATCGCCTTTGACGATCACCATGTTCGATAAGCTGAAACAGGGGTCGACACCGGTTCTCAATGCGGTTTCCTTGCTGTTGATTATCGTGTCGGCGGTGTTAGGTCTGCTTTCATTGCTGTTTCAGAAACCCAATTCTCAATAGAGATACAACTTTGGCCATGCTGACCAAAAACGCAGCCAAGGGCAAAACGATGTGAGGCCGAGATGGATTTTAACGATCTTATCAAAATGTGTGTCGACACATCGCGATTGCACATGCTTTCTGAGGGCTGTCGGAGCCTTATTAATTGAAAGCGAAATGTCGGGGCAATTTTCGGGTATCAAAAATGTTCACACGTTGAAGATCTACAAGGTGTTGTTAAGAATTTGGATTTTTGGCTCACCACCCAGGCCTCGCACATCCGAAAGCTGTAACGTACTAGGCGTACTTTCATGTGCGTCATCGCTGAGAATTCGGGTTTCAACTCAATGGAGCCCTAAGTGGTAGCAATTGAAGCGCATTAGACTGACGGCAGTTTCGTCCGCATACCTGACGCCTCGCACGGCTGAATTGCCTTGTGCTTTTTACAAGTCCGCAAAGAGCTCAAAGCGGACGACATGGAGGCAATTTGAAAAATGATATTGGCTTCAAAACTGTGTGTTGAAGCCCGCAAATATCTGCCACTTTGGTTGCCCTGATCCCTTGCTCGCGACGGAGTACTGCGGTTCGACAAACACGTTGTAGGTGATCTCTTTCTTGCCGAATACTTGCCCTATACCTAAGCCGATCGGCACATTGTAGCTGTCTGTTTCAAAGTCGTAGGTCATGATTGGAGCCGACCTTAAGTATGTTCCTCCGCCGAGTTGATAAAACAGGAACGGTTGAAAGGCCCCGAGATTTACATCCTTTGCATCGCTGTCGCCGGCAAAACTAGCTTGCCAAGTGAGCAGGTAGCCGTACTGGAATTTCGGGGACGAGGCATTGAACAACACGTTTGCGATGCCGGCCGACCATTTCTTTGATCCCGATCCGTCTGTCGTACCAGTTGGCGCGATCAATTGTGGACCGATGCCAAAGCTTATTGCCGGATTTCCGGTATCGATCAGATAAGCGGCAAAGACATTTAAGTCCCCGATGCCTGTCGATTTCCCGTCTGGGCCGGGGAATGAATTGACAGGTAAAGAAGCTCTGACAATCCAATTGGAATCCCCAAAACTCACAGGTTGCGCATATCTCAACCAAAACTGGTTACCTGTCTGGTCCGTTCCAGAAATATCGCCAATGTAATAGTTCTGGACGTTGACGGCTTTAAAATTTGCGAGAGGATTGTTTGCCTGAGCTGCGGCTGATGCCGCATCGCTCTCTTGTGCCTCCGCACGGTTGCCTGACGATATTGAGGCGCCCAGAACGAAGAAAAGTCCTGCGCAGATTCTGGTAAGGAACCCTCGTGTCGAAGCTACATTTGTGGATGACATTCTCGGGGTAGTCTTCAAATCGTCTCTCCTCGGTTCGCTCAATCTCATCATTGTAAGCTACACAACCGGGTTACCCTGCGGGTTGTAGACGTTCGGTCGTGCCTTAAGGTAGCGCCATACGAGTATGTCTCGGGGTTAGTCGACCTGATCATTCCGAACCTGCCGCCCAGACTTTATTCCAATCCTTTGCCATATCCACTACTGCCCAACCTTCCTGGGTCGACAGCGGCATAACTTTATCAGTGTGTTTGTCATAGGCGAACTCCCGTTCCTTGTCGGTGTGATGCACCAGAATGGACAACCCGCCGCCTAAAGCTGTGTTTTGCAGCATATGCTGGTCCCCGTTTGAGTTTCCTGCTGCAAGTATCGGTGTGTGGCCGATAACCTTTTGGATGAGGCGCGGTTTGCCATCCCAGTTATTCAAGTGATCGATGCGGTAGGTTCTTACAAACATCGGCTCGCCGTTTTCGACTACGAATTCCTCGCGCACGGATGTGCCGAAAACGCGTTCTGGTGGAATGCCGTAAAGTTTCTCGGCGACAACTCTTAAGAAAGCTCCTTCGTCGGCGGTAATTATGTAAACGGTGAATTGGTTTGCCTCTAGATAGCGTATCAGCTCCAGCATCGGCTGGTAGATCAGCCCTTCAATGCCAACTCCTAGCTCAGGATGTTTGAAATTCGCCGCGAAATCTTGCGCCCAACCTGCGTAGTTTGTTGCAGACAACCCACCAAATGGCGCAGCAAACAACTGACTGGCAAGGCTCTCATATTCCGAATTGGCATATAGCTGCTCGAAATACGCAGCATCTTTTTCGGCCACGGATTTCCAAGGCTCTCGCTTTATGAGCGTTTTATCAGCTTCAATTTGGCGTTTGACTTCCGAAAAAATACCAAATGCGTGAACGTACATTGGCTTTTCCGTCCACAGTGTTCCGTCGTTGTCAAAGACCGCAAAACGCTGTTCCGCAGGGGTGTATTTGTCTGAGTCAGGATCAATTGTCTCTTGGACAAATGAGGTAATCGCCTGCTTGGTGGCACCGTCGTTCCATGATGCAAGCGGGTCGGCAATCGCGTTGGTGCAAAAAGCAACAGCGATCACTGCTCCAAACAAGAGTACAGAGACTGGGCTACGAAAACGCGTCTTCATCCGAACCTCCGAAAAGCGGGTATTCCAATCTTTTCTGAGTACGGGGCGAAATATGACGCCCCGCACTTAGGCTGATTAGTTTCCGGATGAGACACCGATGCTAAAGCCTTGCTCCTTCAACTGGTCGCGAAGCTGCTCAAAGCGGCCATACTGGCTTAGTGTAATCGGGCCGGAGTAGCTTTCGCTCTGAAGCGGACGTGGGGGATAGTCCACGTAAGACTTGATCGCGTCGGCCATTACGACGTTGAAAGTCGGCATGGTCCAAGTGTTTTCTCGACCGGTAGTCATGAAGATGTCATAGCGTTCCATCGGATCTTCCCACAGGTTGAACACCTGAGGAACGGTTGCAACGTACTTTTGGGCACCGCGCCAGCCCAATTCTGCCGCTGGAGCCTCGGAGCCTGCGCGCGCACCATTGTCGCCACGAATGTTAAAAACGGCTTTCCATGGGCCCACGCGAATTGCGCCCGGTGACAGTTCGTTCTCTGTAAAATACAGCCAGAAATCGCGCTGGGGATCGGCCTCGCCGAATAGCACTGGCGCCATGTCGATACTGTCGAAGATCATCGGCTGACCTTCACGGTCTTCAGTCGGAAGCTCCGTTCCGGCCAGATGGGCAAACGTCGCCATTAAGTCAGTTCCACCAACGATGTCTGACGACTTGGACCCTGCTTCAATCTTGCCTTTCCACTTGAAGAAGGCGGGAACACGCCAGCCGCCTTCGCGATCGGTCCCCTTGGTTCCACGAAATGGCGTCATCCCGCTGTCTGGATGAACATCCTGCCAGGCGCCGTTGTCTACGGTATAGATGATCAGGGTGTTCTCTTCGATGCCTAGGTCCTTGACCTTATCCAGAAGTTTTCCTGCGACACTATCCAGTTCAACCACCTTATCGCCGTACTTGTTTTTCACATCCGACGCGCCTTCGAAGTCAGGAGAGGGGAGGTTCGGCTGGTGGTTCGCTGCAAAGTTAACCGACATAAAGAACGGTGCATCAAGGGCAGCTAGCCGTTCCAATTCCGCCACGCCTTTTTCCGCCGTGACTTGATCAAGATTGGCCAGATCTGCCGTTGTCATATCCTTTATCGTAAGGACCTCAACGGCCGCTCCACCGGCGTCGCCCTCCAAAATGCCAACGGTGTTATCAACAAAGAACTGCTTTTGGTCCGGTGTCATCTGCGGGAACCAATCGGGCAGCGCGTATGTGAAGGCATTTAGATGATAGAGGAAAACGTTCTCCATCTTGTCGTAGCCATGAGCGTTAGGCAGCGCATAGTCGGATTCACCCAGATGCCACTTGCCAGAGAAATACGTATTGTAACCAGCTTCTTTCAGAACCGAAGCGAGCGTCCATTCGGCCGCTGGAAGTCCTCCGCCTTGTCCTTGAAACGCGACCGTCGTCATGCCCGAACGGTTCGGATAGCGCCCAGTCTGCATAGCTGCGCGCCCCGGTGTGCACGACGCCTGAGCGTAGAAGTCGGTGAACATCATCCCTTCCTTAGCAAGCTGATCCAGATTGGGCGTATCCATGCCCCGTGCTTTACCGCCGTTATACGCTCCTAGATCCCAGTAGCCGGTGTCGTCCGACACGATCATCAGGATGTTGGGTTTCGATCCATAAGTCGAAAGGGAAGTCGGATCAAAATCGTCAGCTTTGGTAGGCATAGAAATTGCAAAGGAAAATACGGCAGCAAGCGCTGCCGGCAGCATTAATTGTGGCATCAGTATTCCTCCCTGAACGTCGAATCGAATTATCAAATTTAGATGTTTGAGAGCGTAGCATAGAAGCTCATGCCAGTTTGAAATACAGGCATTAGGCTAGGGTAACTAACCGTTCGAACAGTATTGCGGTCTGAACGGCGCTGAGAGTTCAATTCGATAGTGATCTAAGGCAGGTCCGGTTGCTAGGACACAAAACTAATTGGATGCCCACTCTGAAGCGAAAGCTGCCGTTTAAAACGACTGCTTTCGCATGAGTCCCGTTGCCGGAAGGTCTCAACCCGCGGGAGTATACCAAATTGGCGAAGTGTAAGCGCGTTCTTGCGTTGAAGTCGGTACTTCGTCGGGCAACTCGTCGCCGAACCTGACAGCATCGTAAACTGTCCATCTCGGAGTTGGAATTTCCAAGACGCGGGCATAGTAGAAAGCACGCATTGAGGGATCGAAGTCGGGATCCTTCCAAACAGCCAATAGTTCCGGAGACCCGATCGAATTGGTGAACGTTCCCGTTGCTACGTCCACAGTGTTGCCCACTGCTGGTAGATTGCCCTCGGCATCCGGTTCTCTATCTCCGGACCAGGCTACGTCGTAAACGCGCTCTTCGGTGTTGCCGTCTGCATTAACCCAACCCTTAACAACCTGGACGCGATCAAGATTGCCGGAATACGGATCTTTGAGTGCAGCAATCAGGAATGTTGGCGCGTCCGCACCCTCTGGAGCTTCGGCGAGGTCACCGCCCATTGGGACGCCTTTCTCGTACCCTATATCGGCGGGCAAACGCGATCGCGCATCTTCCTCTGTAAAGTCCCAGGCGCCAAAGAAACGAACGGTAATGCGACTGCCAGTTGTCCCATACACTTCTTTCCGTTCCATTGCGTCGAATAAGGCTTCGCGCGTGTTGTTCTCAGCCCAGACTGCCGCATATCCAGAGGCGGCCATTTCCCAGCCAAGAATCCTTAGCGCGTCAAACTCGCCAACGACATGCTGCCAACGGCCCGGCTCTGGTTCGACGCCAGAATGTTTGCCAAAGAAGTTGTCCTCCTCCGCCGTTGCCAGCGCGGTGTGGCTGTCCGTCGATCCAACGACGCCGAATTTGTACGGGTTGGTCCCCAGTTGGGCTTCCAGCTTGAGGCCATTCTTTAGGGCCTCGCGGGCATACTCGTACTGGAGCATCCAATCTTCTTTTGGTGTTGGGCCAAGGTTTGATTTATCCCAGGTTTCATAATCCGCGAACTCGTCGTTCGGGCTCAGAAACGGATGCGTTTCTCCATCCCCTTTGATCTGAGTGATCTCGTACATCGGCTCCCATTTTGCGCGTCGTTCTGCGTAGTCTGCCGTCAAAGGTTCACCCGTTTCGGGATTTGTTTCGACCGGAAACATCAGGCCATTGGATACGTTGCCGTTGTGGGCAAGGGCTAGAACACGACCTCCGGTTTCCAGCTCATATGTTTCCATCCAGTCCCATAACCTTTCGGGGTTAAAGGTTTCTGCAGTCGTGAACGGAAGCAATTGCCGAGCGCGAATGGCATCATCTCGGTAGATCACGTTGCGATGGAGGTTATTGCCGCCTTCGGTTGACGTCCATTCGTATCCGATGAACGCGGTGAATGTTCCCGGGTCGTTGTGTTGATCTGCAGTTTGCGTGAACTCGTCCCAGACGGACTGCACAAACCTTCGATCTGAAACTGCGTCTGGAAGGGCTTCCCCGGTAATACCAGCAAAGGTCTCAATCACCTCCATCGTCGCGCCGAGGGCGACGTCTCCGCCGGCGTTAAGCCGCTCGTTCCAGTCCCGAAGCGTTGGATCACGCATCAGTGTCGAGTTTCCTGCAACGATCTCATTCATAGCCCCCATGGCATCCGAGTGGTCGGATACGACAAGCCAGTCCAGTGGGCGCGATAGTTGCACGCGAAGGCCGTGTGAGGTGGTGACTTCCTCTCCGCGCGCAAATCGATAGGCATCATCGGGGCTCAGGATCACGCCAAATCCGCGGGCGTCGAGCGAATTGGCGGTATGTAGGTGGGTGTCTCCCCACAAAGGACGGGTTGGAAAGTCGCGCCCGGCGTAGGGAGAGAAATCCTCAGGCGAGGGGGCACGCATATCTTCAACCGATATGGTCATTTCCCCGACTTGCCCGCCTTGCGAAGCCTCTTGCGCTTTTGAAGAGGTCGCAAAGAATGCGGCAGAAACAATTGCTGTCGATGTCAGTAAAAATTTCATTTGAGCCTCCCAGGCGAGCTAAACACCCGCCCATGGCAACATTTGAGATAGCCCTACGTCAAGGAAAACAGGGTTTTTTAACGTTCAGGTGCGCGCACCGCCTAGGGTGGTTTGATGTCTTTTTACCTAAGACTGCGCCCGCAAAACCGACGTCAGGTTGGTTGGGCGAACTAACGTTAAGTGTTGTTAAAAGGCGTGCCTTCTTGACGGCTGGTCCCCTGGTTCGCCAGTCTCAACCACATGATCTTCTTTGGAGGCGTTGTCATGAAGCGGTCGTCGCGAACATTTCTGCTATTCCTTTTTCTTCTGATGGGCTCAGCTGCTGCGGCTCAGGACAAGCCCAACATTGTCTTTATTTTTCTCGATAATTTTGGCTGGGGCGAGCCAGGATTTAACGGTGGCGGCATAATCCGAGGCACAGCCACCCCCGAAATGGACGCTCTGGCCGCCGAAGGATTACGGCTCACAAATTTCAATGTTGAAAGCCAGTGCACGCCTTCGCGCGCGGCGACCATGACAGGACGGTACGGCATTCGAAGCGGCAACCATACAGTTCCACTGGGCGGCGGCGTTTACGGCCTGACCCAATGGGAGATAACGATGGCCGAAATGCTCAAAGACGTGGGCTACAACACGGCCATGTACGGCAAATGGCACCTCGGCTGGACAGAAGGGCGATATCCGACGAACCAAGGCTTCGACGAGTTTTATGGCGTTGAGACCACCGACGTCACGGTCTGGCGTACACTTCCGGGCTTTGCGGAGGCCAACATGGAAGAGCCAGTTGTTATGCAGGGTATTGCTGGTGAACCGGCAGCCGTGGCGCGGGACTACGATCTGGATTATCGCGGCGAGATTGATGGCGACCTGACTAAGAAGGCGATCGAATTCATCGAAGCCAAGAGTACACAAGACGCGCCATTCTTCATCTATCTGGCTTACACGCAGACCCACTATCCAAACATAGTGTCAGAGGAATTCGACGGAGCCACAGGAAACGGTGTCTGGGCCGATATTCTGCGCCAGACAGATACTTACATTGGGCGCATAGTCGATGCACTTGAGAGTGCGGGCGTTTCGGACGACACGGTGGTGATCTTTACTGCTGACAACGGTCCCGAAGCTCTTCCAGTCGGGAATGCCAACGTCTCGCCCGTTCCAGCCGTACATGGCACCGCGGGGCCGTGGCGCGGTACTCTTTTCACCAGCCTCGAAGGAAGCATGCGTGTACCGTTTGCGATCAAATGGCCCGGGAAAATCCCTGCGGGGTCCGAGAGTAACGACGTGGTTCACTCGATGGATTTGTACCCGACGCTTGCAGCATTTGCAGGTGGCAAGGTGCCTGAAGACCGGGCCTTTGATGGCATCGATCAATCCGAGTTTTTTCTAGGTGTTCAGCCGAATTCAAACCGAGAAGGCGTGATTGTCTACATGGGTGAGCAGGTATTCGGCGTCAAATGGAAGGATTGGAAAGTCCTGTTCAAAGAGAACACCACAGCTTTCGGTGCGACAGAATCCTTCGATACACCAAGGGTTTATAATCTTCTGAATGATCCGCACGAAAGAGAAAGCGTTCTTTTCCCGCACACCTGGGCTGCGGAAAAGGCGCTGCCGCAATTGCAGGAGCATATCGCTACTTTCGAGAGGTATCCACCGATCCCTCCCGGAACTCCAGATCCGTACGAACCACCCAATGATTGAGTGGATTTTCCCCCAAGGCAAACGCCAAGTTGTGTGGAGTGGGTGCTCGTGGTTCGTCCAGTTTGAATGCCCGGTTTCTGTGCGTCGTTTGCCAAGTTCAGACTTGGGCTATCAGGCATTTTGCCAATCGCTTACAATTTCGTTGGAGCACAAGGAGTAAGCCCTGTGGATATGAAGCAAACTCTAGAAGCTTTCGACAACGCCTATAACGAAGCATTCAACAGAGGCGATGCCGAACGCTGTGCGTCGTTCTTTACAGAAGACGTGATGCTGCTGGCACCGGGTGAACCAATGCTGCGGGGTCGTGATGCGTTCATTGATGCCTACCGGTCTCGTATGAAGCAGAACTCCGGGGGAACCCATACGAATGAGCTTATCGATTTTGGTGTGGATGGCGACATGGCGTACCAAGTTGGATCGTTCGCCATACTCGACGCAGACCCACCCGAGAGAGGAAAGTTCGTTAATGTACTCAAGCGGCAAGCAGACGGCTCTTGGAAGGTCAGTGTATCTATTTTCAACAGCGACCTGCCGTGATCTCTGGATCTACGAGTAGACCCCGTTGAGCCCAAGACGGAGGTTTTGTCCCGAACAAAGATATGGTGTTGCTGTAAAAGCTAGTAAGGCGGGCAGGGTGGTTTCGCCTCTATCCAAGACTAGGCGAGTTAACCCAAGGTCGCTCGTCTGAAGCGCGCTGATCCTTCACCACTATCTGTCGAACTAGACTG
Source organism: Ruegeria sp. BE9 (assembly GCF_056538765.1). Lineage (NCBI taxonomy): Bacteria > Pseudomonadati > Pseudomonadota > Alphaproteobacteria > Rhodobacterales > Roseobacteraceae > Ruegeria > Ruegeria sp. BE9. The sequence goes on from NZ_JBQFTS010000002.1 coordinate 832,098, forward strand.
GCGACTTCGAACTTCCTAAATGTAATTGTTGGGGCCCTTTGGTTGAGCGAATGAACTCGATACGGAGTACTCCGCGTCGATCAGCACTCAATAGCAACGCTAGTCCGCAATTTCTGTGATCAGTCGAGTCTCTAATAGTTGACCATTGCGGTAAAGGACCGGGTAGGCGACAGAGGCGATATGACTGTTGAACTCTCTAAACGCTCGTAAAGTCTCCAGGTGGATATCGCTGGTTTCGAAGCTTTCCGTAGTTCCATGTTGCAATCGGCGTAAGTGCCGCTTTCGGCTGTCACGTTCCACGCGTTTTATCTCAGTTTTTTCAAGGCTAAGCAGCCGCGCACTTTCCAAATCGTCAGAGATAAGAACATTCGATGCCAGTTTCATGTTCGCCAGGATACCTTCGTGCATCTGGACGAGCTCCATCCAACCTTCTTGCGAGAAACTTGATCCCTTTACGCGCATCTCGCCTGCTAAAACGGTCAAGCGTTTGGCCACAACATCGCCAGCGGTTTCGAGGCGGATCGCAATTTCCATAAGATCGCGCGCTGTTTTGGCATCCTGCTTTTCGTACAGTTCCAGAGGTATCGCGGCGACAAAAGTTCTAATGCCCGAGAGGCATTTGTTCACATCCTCATCGATGGCTTGAACCGCCCGGATTTGTTCTTTGTCTCCGCTGCGGTACAACTCCAAGGCCGGGCGGAACATAGTTTCGAGAAGATCGCTCATCCGCAGTAGTTCGCGCTTGAGGCTTGGCAAGGCCTGATTGGGATTTGCAACGTTTTCGATGTCCAGTGCACTGACTGGTTTTGCAGGTTGTAGTTTTTGGGCCTTTGCCTTGTCAGGGAAGAGGCTTTCGAACGGGCCCATTAAACGCCCGCAAAACGGTAGGGCCAGAACTAACAGCGAAAGGTTGAATGCAAGGTGCACGTTGACCAGCATCTGCCCCCCCTGCGGGTCGCCCAATAGCCCCGTCCGCAGAGCCAGGTTTGCAGCAAACAGGGTTATCAAAGCCCAACTGCCCCGCAGCGCCAGATTTGCATAGGGTATTCTTCGGGCCGTTACAGGCATTCCTCGGGTCAGCCAGACAGGAATAAACGCAGAGCCGAAATTTGCGCCAAGCGCCAATGACATGCCGGCGGCAAATGGGATTGCTCCGATTTGCACAAGCGTCACACACATCAGAATGGCCGCGACCGAAGAATGCATGACAAAGGCCAGTGCCCCCCCGACAAGGAAGGCTGTGATGTAATCGCGGGCTAGGTAGTCGGCCACGGCCGGCAAGAAAGCGCTGTCACGGATAGGGTCCATCGCCTCGCGCAGAAACCTGAGCGAAATTAGGATAAAGGCGACCCCCATCAGAATGCGGCCGAGTTGCCGGGCTTTTTTGGCCTCTGTCTTGACGAACAAATAGCCACCGATTGCCAGCAACATCGGTACGAGCCAATCCAACCGGAACGATAGGATCTGGATAATCAGAGCCGAGCCTAAATCGCCGCCCAGCACTATTGCCAGCCCGGTAGAAAAACTCAGCATCCCGCTGGCGGCAAACCCCGACGTCAGCAACGCCACGGCAGCGGAACTTTGCAGGACAACCGCCATCATCACGCCAACCAGAGAAGCCTGCACGTAACTATGTTGTTGTGTCATCACCCGCTGGAATGACGCGCCGTAGCTGCGTTCAATTCCAGTGCGCACCATACGTACCGCATAAAGCAGCAGCATGGTTGCTCCGGCTAGGCTAATAAGGAAGGTGACAATTGCCATTCTTCACTCCGACTTCAAAGTTGGCCAAGTTCACCGCGCTACTTGTGCGATAACCCTCCAACAGCGCTCGATCCTTTGACAACGGCACGTCTGCCGGTCGATTTTGCGCCGACCTTTCGAGCTGCTTCTTTAGCGTCCGTTTTCGACCGGTATGGACAATACATCGTCGCGTCATTGTACTTTGTGCCGAAGGCGCTGTCATATTGGTCAGGTTTCGTCCTTTATCGCAGTAACAACGATGTCGATGGCCCGGTCCAGATCAGCCTGCGAAATTGTCAACGGCGGGGACAAAGTCAGAACACAACCTTGGCTAATTTTGTAACTCAACCCCATCTCGAGGCAGGCATAATAGATCCGTTCCGCGCGCGCGTTGCCCGGTGTCTTGCTTGCACGGTCCTCGACAATTTCGACCCCAAACATTAGACCTCTGCCCCGGATATCCCCGACGATGGGAACATTCTGCAGCGCGTCCATCAGGCGGCCCACTGCATGTTCGCCCAATTCGGCCGCACGTTCGACCAAGCCTTCATCCTCAATAATCTGAAGAGTCGTCAAAGCAGCGCGAGAGGTAACAGGGTTCTTTTCGTGGGTGTAATGCCCGATCGCAAAGTCACCGCAGACATCAAGGTTATTGCGTGCGATGCAGGCGGCGATGGGCAGGATGCCACCGCCCAGCGATTTTCCGATCGTCACGATGTCTGGAACGATCTCGTCATGCTGGAACGAAAACATCTGCCCGGTCTTACCCAGTCCGGTCGGAATCTCATCAAGGATCAGCAGCGCACCGTGGCGGTCGCAGATCTCGCGCACCCGTTTCCAGAAACCCGGTGGAGGCACGATTGGCACTGCACGCATCGCCTCGGCGACCACGGCGCAGATGTCGCCTTCGCGTTCCAGCACGTAATCGATCATATTGGCGCATGCCTCGGCGCTGGCCTCAAGCGTTGAGTGCCCATAGGGGCAACGTGTGGGGTGGAAGGGGGCAACATGTTCGGTTCCCGGTAAAAGCGGTCCGGCGATATGGCTGCGGAACGTGGCCTCGCCGCCAACGCTTGCAGCACCAAAGCCTGCTCCGTGGAAAGCGTCCCAAAAGCTGAGCGTCTTGAACCGACCTGTCGCGGCACGCGCAATCTTGAGTGCGACCTCATTGGCGTCCGAGCCGCCCGTGGTAAACAGTACCTTGCCTAAATCGCTGGGGGTAATGGCGACCAGTTTTTCAGCGAGTTCAACCGCTGGGTCATTGGTGAAACGCCGGGGGGCAAAGGGCAGATCGTCCAATTGGTCCTTGATCGCCTGCACCAGACGGGGATGACCATAGCCGATGTGATGCACCGAATTGCCATGAAAATCCATGTAACGGCGGCCATCAATGTCCTCAATCCAGATGCCTTCGGCTTTAGCGATTGTGCTAACACATGGGCTGGACAGAGATTGATGCAGGAACACATCTGCATCGCGCTTCAGCAGAGGCGAAGACTTGGGGCCCATCGACTTTTTTAACCAGGTTTTGCGGGCTTCCGAAGTATTTGATTCACCTTCGGTGTGGACAATTTGTGGCAAATCCGCTCCTCGCTTTTGCTTTGGGAAAAGAGGCGGACCCCTAAAGATCCGCCAGTTCCGGGGAGATATTTCAGTGGCCCCGCCCGTTTGAGGGGCGGGCCGTTACCCTGGCCATGGCAGAGAGTATGTTTTGACGTTGGTGAAGAACTTCATGGCTTCGATGACGCCTTCTTTGACGCCGTTACCACTGTCCTTGATGCCGCCGAACGGGGACATTTCGATGCGGTAGCCGGGTTGTTCCCAGATGTTGCAGGTGCCGACGTCCAGACCGTTGATATAGGCAATCGCGCGGTTCAGGTCGTTAGTGCACACGCCCGAAGACAGGCCGAATTCCGTGCTGTTGGAAATCGCCATCACCTCTGCGTCATTGTCGGGCACGCGGACGATGGGGACGATTGGGCCAAAGGTTTCTTCCATCACCAGTTCGCTGTCATGGGGCACCTTGTCGATCACGATTGGCGGTAGCAACGCACCCTGACGACCAGGGTGATAGAGGATTTCCGCCCCCTCTTCCTCGGCCATGTAGACGCGTTTTTCGAACAGCTCGGCAGCCTCGGCATGGATCACGCAACCCAGCTCGGTCTCGGGATCCTGCGGATCGCCAAACTTGATCTTCTGGGCCTTTTCCAGCACCAGCGGCACGAACTTGTCGGCCACGCTTTCCTGCACCAGAATGCGTTTGATCGCGGTGCAGCGCTGACCCGAGTTGCCGGTAGCTCCAGCCACGGCGATGGTCGCCGCTTTCTCCAAATCAGCATCACTCAGATCGTTGAGAACGATCAGGGGGTCGTTGCCACCCAGTTCCAGTGCCTGACGTTTATAGCCCGCTTTTGAAGCGATCATCTTGCCTACCGGAACACCACCCGTGAAGGTGATGATGTCGATGTTCTCGTTGGTGATCATCTCGTCGCCAATATCCTGCGGCCAGCCGGTGACCACCTGGAACATCTCGGGCGGCAGACCGGCCTCATAGAGGATATCCGCCAGTGTCAGGGCGGTCAGCGGGGTCAGCTCGGTCGGTTTGCACACCATGCAGTTGTTGGTCGCAATCGCGGGCGCGATCTTGTGGCTGACCATGTTCAGCGGGTGATTAAACGGGGTGATCGCACTAATGGCTTTGACCGGTTCACGCTTGGTGAAGATCCTACGCTCTTTGCCGTTGTGAGTCAGATCGCATGAGAAGATCTCACCATCGTCTTTCAGCGCTTCGGCGGCAGCGAACTGATAGACGTCCTGCGCGCGTTTGGTCTCGTAGATCGCGTGCTGGTGGCAGATGCCCAGTTCCAGCGTCAGCCACTTGGCCAGATATTCGCGCTTTTCGCCGATCAGTTCCCCTGCGCGCTGCAGGATCTGGCTCCGTTCATACCGGGTCAGCTTGGGCGTATAGTTCGCTGCGATCGCGAACGCCTTGCGGGCGTGCTCGGCCGTGCCCGCAGGCACATGGCCAACCACTTCGTTGGTGTATGGATAATGCACGGGAACGGTAGCATCGGTGAAGACGACCTCTCCACCGATGCGCATCCCCTCGTTACGAATGTCGGATGTGTTCATGATACCGTCCATTTACTGAGCCGCCGCTGTGGTGGCGTAGAAAAACGCGTCAAAGTTCCGTAGCTCGGGCGCGTTGCCCAGATCAATGACGCGGTTGACGATGAAGGGTACTTCCTGCTCGGTCAGGCCGCCATGGCTGCGCAGCGGTTCCTTCAGTGCGGCCAGATCGTGGCGATCAGCTGAGGTACCAATGGTCATGTTCTCGCCCGAGATCATGACGATGTCGCCAATCCTGTCGGCGGGCAGCTCAAAACGTTTGATCGCCTCTTCCTTGTCGACCACCAGGATCATGTCCTCGATGGCGTCCAGCTTGGCCATGATGTCGGCCTTGTCTGCACCTTCCGGCAGGTATGCAGTCGCAAACGCACCCAGCGCTCCGTGGTGCACAACATACGGGTCAGTGATCGGCAGAATGACGCGGGCGGCGTCTTTGCCCAGCCATTCGTCCATCAGGTCCTGCGCATAGATGACGTTCGGGGTGCCGTCGGCGCTGTGCTTGGGCTTCATGCCGTGATCGGCGGTGATGACAATGGCGGCGCCAAGCTCGTCCAGCTGCGCCAGGTACTTGTCGAACATGGCATAGAAATCCAGCGCGCCCTGCTGATCCGGGGCGAACTTGTGCTGGATGTAGTCGGTCGTCGACAGGTACATGATGTCCGGCTTGAATTCTTTCAGCAGCTTGACGCCTGCCGCGAACACGAATTCGGACAGCTCAGCCGAGTAAACCTCGGGGACTGGCATGCCGAGCCATTCGCTGGCGTTATCGATGCCGTGCTCGGCCTTGGTGGTCTCACCCGAACGTTCGGACGAAAACGCAACCGCGCGGTCTTCGTCAAACTTCAGGCCGGCGCCCAGTAGAGCGCGCAGCTTGTCCTTGGCGGTAACCATGGCAACGCGGTACCCGGCATCGTAGAATTGCGAAAAGATCGTCGGCGCGCGCAGGAAGCGCACATCGTTCATCATCACCTCTTCGCCGCTGTCCGGATCGATCAGGTAATTGCCGCAGATGCCGTGCACAATTGGAGGACGGCCCGTCGCAATCGACAGGTTGTTGGGGTTGGTGAACGACGGGATCACCGAATGCGCCAGACGGTCAGTGCCAGTCTTACGAATACGCTTGAGCGTCGGCATCAGCCCTTTGGCAATGGCAACCTCAAGATATTCCGGCTCGCAACCGTCAAGACAAATGGCAATCGCCGGAACCTTGGGCTCGGGATAAACACGCTCATTCGCGGTAATCGGAGTGTGCAACGTCATGGTGGGAAGTCCTCTATTATTAAGCGGCCAATTTGGCGCGTTCTTTCAGTGCCTGAACCGGAGGGGTCGCGCTGACGACTCCCATCTCGGCCAGTGAATCCTTTGCAGCAGTCACGACCTGCCGCATTACGTGTTCGTCCATCTGCCCAATGCAGCCGACGCGGAAACTGTCCACCACCGTCAGCTTACCTGGGTAAATGATAAACCCCTTCTCCTTCATCAGTTCGTAGAAACGCGAGAAGACGAACTTTTCGTCTGCAGGGCAGAAGAAGGTTACGATGATCGGGCTCAGCCAGCGGTTCTGTAGCAGCGTTTCAAAGCCCAGTTCGCGCATACCTTCGACCATTACGTCTCGATTGCGTGTATAGCGTCCGCCCCGGCCGGCAACACCGCCCTCGGCCTCGTGCGCCCTCAGCGCTTCAAGGAATGCTGCGACCACATGGGTCGGTGGCGTGAAACGCCATTGGCCGGTCTTCTCCATATGAGACCACTGCGCATGTACATCCAAAGACAGTGAATGACTGTTACCCTTCGCAGCTTCGAGCTCATCTTTTCGGGCAATGATAAAGCCAAAGCCTGGCACGCCTTCGATGCACTTATTGGCCGAGGACACCATCGCTTCATACCGGATCTCGGAGGGTTTGAGTTCGATCGCGCCAAAGGCTGACATTGAGTCGATCAACAGTTTGCGCCCAGCCGCATAAACCGCCTCGGAAATCTCCTCGACCGGGTTCAATATGCCCGAGGACGTCTCGCAATGGATGGCGACGACATGGGTGATTGCGGGATCGTTGGCCAGTATCTCGGCCACCTCTGCACCGCGCGGCGGCAGGTAGTCACCTTTATCCAGAACTAAATGTTCGCGTCCCAGATACTCAAGTGTCTGTGCTGATCGCAGACCATATGCCCCGTTAGCTAGCACCAGCGCCTTGCCGTCGCGTGGAATGAATGAGGCCAGCATTGCTTCGACAGAGAACGATCCGCTTCCCTGCATAGGAACGCAATCATACTCGTCGGCCCCCTCACCAAGCAATTCCAATAGGCTTGAACGCATCTCACGCGTCATGCTGCGAAAGTCATCATCCCAACTGCCCCAATCCCTAAGCATGGCCTCTTTTACTGCATAGGAGGTTGTCAAAGGGCCGGGCGTTAAAAGATATGGTTCGCCGAGGCGAGGGTGTTCGATATTGGCGTTGGAAGGCGTCATTACCATGCTCCAGAAAAGCGTTTTCAAGAACACAATTGCAGCAACCGTAGCTATATGTGAAATTGCAATTATCGATCTAATTATAAGCTCAGCCTATGTACGGTGAATCGGGGATACGCAATGCGACACAGCCAGCTCAAAGCCTTTCATTATGTGGCAAAACATGGCGGATTTTCGCGTGCTGCAGAGGCACTTTTTCTGACCCAGCCGGCGATTTCCGAGCAGGTGCGAAAGCTTGAGCAAGATCATGATTTGCTGTTGTTCCAGCGCGAGCGGAAACGCGTAACTCTGACCGCCGAGGGCAAACAGCTTTACAGATACACTAAGCATTATTTTGAGATTGAAGATCAGATTGAGGATTATCTTTCAGAAACCAAGGCCGTGGTGGATGGAGAGTTGCGTATCATCGCAGATTCCGCACACCACATGACAGCATTTCTTGGGCCCTTTCAGAAAAAGAATCCGAACGTCACAATCACCGTGCGCACCGGAAATACCGAAGATATTTTGGAGGAACTCCGGTCTTACAACGCAGAAATCGGTGTTGTGGGCAGCCTTTCTCCAGGGAAGGACATGGACGTTTTAAGCCTTGGATCCACCGAGATTGTAGCCTTTGCCGCGCAGGGAGTTCTTTTGGCATCCAAACCGACCCTTTCTCTTGATGAGCTATCAAACTTACCGCTCATTTTCCGCGAGACAGGATCGAAAACGCGTCAGAAACTGGAAGACGAGGCCAAAAAACACGGCGTTACGTTAAAGCCGGCAATCGTTGCCGAAGGGCGTGAGGCCATACGGGAACTTGTCGCGTCTGGTGCAGGTATCGGTTTTGTTTCTCAGGCGGAATATGGACACGATGACCGACTACGCCAGATCAAATTAAAGGACATCAACCTGCAAATGGGGGAAAGCATAATATCGCTGTCGCAACGACGCGAGGTGAAGATTATCCGCGCGTTTATGGAATTTGTACATCGAACTTTAAAAGAAAACCCCGCCAATGGCTAATTGGCGGGGCAGGGTATCGGTGGCAATGGCTAGCGACTTCGCCAGGCTTGCGTGCGTTTCAGAATTCCCTTGGACGCAATCAGGTGAATGATCCGGGCGGCGGCATTTGTGTAAAAGATCATCATGCCCATAGCCGCAGCGGGTGCGATATCTCCGGCATCGTCCATATTGAGCACCGCGATAGACGCGAGCGTGGTTTTGGGAGAATACAGGAATACCACTGCTGAAACGGTCGTCATTGCGTTGACGAACAGATAGATCGATATGTCTAGAACCGCCGGCAGGCAGACCGGAACCGTTACCCGAGCAAACAGCTTCATAGTCGGCTGTTTGAGCGACGCTGATACTGACTCAAATTCACGATCCATTTGCTTTAGGGCGGTCACCGCCGTCAGGTGCGATACGGTGTAAAAGTGTGTGACCGTGCAGATCACCAAAATCGCCATAGTGCCGTAGATACCGTTCAACGGGTTTGAGGGGTTGTTGAAAAAGAAGATGTAGGACAAGCCCAGCACCATGCCGGGAATTGCCATCGGCAACATCGCGAACATCTGAAAAATCGATCTGCCAGTGCGGAAGCCTTTGGACTTCTCAACCAGATAGGCGCCAAAGAACACAACAGTAGTGCCGATCACAGCGGTCAGCAGGGCCAGACGTATCGAATTGAAGTATGATCCCCAGCCGCCGCCATCCATCTTGTCGAACTGATAGTTCCTCAGGCTCAGGCTTAGATCGTATGGCCAGAACTTGATCAGAGCTGCAAACTGGCACACGGCCAGAAGCCCGACGATGAATAGGCCGATCAAGCTGCAATAAACCAGAAACAGGCGATCTGCCTTTGGGTTCGGGGTTGCCTGATACGGCACCGACCGCGCCGACAACAACGCCACCTGTTTTGACTGAACCATGCGATCAATGGCAAACGCCAGGATTGCAGGGATCACCAGTACCACGGACACCACCGCTCCCATCTCAAAATTCTGCTGACCGATCACCTGTTTGTAGATGTCGACCGCGAGAACGTTGAACTGTCCGCCGATGACTTTGGGAAGCCCAAAATCGGTGATCACGAGGTTGAACACAACAAAAGCTGCAGAGATCAGGCCGTATCGTGCTCCAGGAACAGTCACCGTCCAGAAGGTGCGCCACGGGGTCGATCGCAGACTTGCGGCGGCCTCGTAAAGTCGCGCATCCGAAATTGCGAGCGCCGTCGAAATGATCAGGAAAGCGTGCGGGAAGGTGAAAAAGACCGATCCTATCACAATCCCAATCGGGCCATAGATACTTGCACCGAACAACAGTTCTTTGATCATACCCTGATTGCCGAAAAGATATACGAGTGCGATGCCCGGCAATAGTGAGGGAACTAGGATTGGGGCCATCGCGATCAGGCGAAAGACGCCTTTGAACCTCATGCAGCTACGATTGAGGGCATAGGCGAACCAAAAGGCCAACGTCACCGTTACAATAGTGCTGACAACTGCAATCCAAAGCGAGTTCTTGATAGAATTGAACAGCGCGGGCGTAGAGAAGTAGTTTACAAAGTTGTCCAGCCCTCTGGATTGGACGGGGCGTAGTTGCACCCGTCGGAAGGTGTTGGAATCCAGTTCGACCCAATCAGTCCCTTCCTGCAACGTCGACCCGACCAGGAAACGCCCAGAATCCGATGTGTTCCGGATCTGGTACATAACCGGGCTGCGGAAACTGAAGTCGGGGAAAAACCCAGTCACGGGCAAGCGCCCGTCCGAGCCGGTCACAAGATCGGTATCGTCGAACACTTGGGCTTGCTGATTTAGCTCGTCACCCGACAGGATCGTTCCATCAAAAGTTCCCGCCTCATCGCTGACCTGAAACTCGTATTGGGACAGTTCTACCCGATAGGTGGAAAACGATTTGGAAAGCATCGTGTAGAGCGGCAAAGCAAGAGTCACGATCAGGTAAAGCACGATGACCATCATGCTTCCGCGCATCAAGATGTCGTCACGGCTGAGCTTGGGCTTTATTTCCGGCCCTGGGGGGAGGGTGCCGGTGTTGGTGGAAATCGTGCTCATGCCTCGGTCTCCGGAACGTCAAAGGCCATCAGGCGGTCTTCGGGAAGTTCGATCATCATCGTCCGCCCTTCTTCCAACTCAAGGCGTCTTACGGCGTTGATCGAGAAGTCCGCGATAAGCTCTGAAGAGCCAAACCGCTCGTTGCTCAGTCGACACCGCCAGAACGATCCAAGGAACTCCATCTCGGTGATTTGTACTTCGAATGCATTTTCCGGAGTTGTGATTACATCAGGCGCGCCCGGCGACCGAGCACCTTTGCCATGCGGGATGACATCGTCAGGTCGGACGGCAGCAATGATGCGGCTTCCTTTCTGATGGGAATGCTGCGTACATTTTAACAGCGATCCGCCAAGCTCGAGCTTCTGTGGGTCACCGGCAACGGCCGAAAGTTGGTTCATCTCACCGATGAAGTCGGCAACAAACAAGTTCCTTGGATGGCGATAAATCTCGGTGGGCGATCCCACCTGTTCGATCACGCCGTGGTTCATGACCACGATCCGGTCGGCCATTGCCAAAGCTTCTTCTTGGTCGTGTGTAACCATCACTGTGGTTACGCCAAGTTTGCGTTGCAACTCTTTGATTTCGTGTCGTAAATGAACGCGTACCTTTGCGTCCAATGCAGACAGTGGTTCATCTAACAATAGCAGGCCGGGTTTGGTTGCAATGGCACGAGCAAGGGCAATTCTCTGTTGCTGCCCGCCCGACAATTGTGCCGGATATTTTTTACCCTGATCCGGCAGGCCGACCAGATTGAGCAGTTCGTTTACACGGACAGCGATTTCAGACTTGCTGCGGCCCGAGTTTTCCAGACCGAAGGCGATGTTCTTTTCAATCGTGAGGTTCGGAAACAGAGCGTAAGACTGAAACACGATCCCAAAATCACGCTCGGACGGGGGGAGGTTGGAGACGTCTTTTCCGTCCTGCATGACCGTGCCCTGGGTCTGTAAATCCAGTCCGGCTATGGCGCGCAGGAGGGTTGTTTTTCCGCAACCAGATGGGCCCAGAAAGCAAACAAATTCGCCTTCGTTGATTTCCAGCGTTATGTCCTTGAGTGCAAGAAAGCTGCCGAACGCTTTCCACAAATTCTGGATACTGAGATACAGTTCACCGGGAGGTGTTTTCTGAAGCACGGGAGAGGTCCTCACATCTGCACCTCGGGCACGGCTGATCCGGGCCGGGCATTGCCTGGTGCGCAAGTCACGTTTTTTGGGAATAGAAAGTGGAGCGCAGGAGAGGCAAAAGCACCTCTCCTGCAATTGTGTTTATTTCGCTTCCGACTTTCCGTCATAGCGAGACTGCCATTCCTTCAGGATTGCCGCGCGATTGTTGGCAGCAAACTCAAAATCATTGTCAATCATTGCATCCAAAAGGCCCTCTGGGAAGTGCTCTACCGGTTTTGCGATGCCGGGATAGGCCACAACCGCATAGCCGGTGTTGTACATCTCGTTGGCGTCTTTAGTGACTGTGAAATCAACCAGTTTCTGGGCGGCTTCCAGATTTGCCGTCCCTGCGACGATGGCGGTTGCCTCCATATCCCAACCTACACCTTCGGACGGGACGATGATCTCAAGTGGTGCACCGTCCGCCTTGGACTTGGCACCGCGGAAGGCAAACGAGATACCGATCGGGATTTCGCCCGCTGCGGCCAGCTTGCAGGGTTTGGAACCTGAGTGGGTATAGCGCGCAATGTTTTCGTGCAGCGCATCCATGTATTCCCAGCCGCCTTCTTCACCAAACATCTGCAGCCAGCTAGAAACATCAAGGAACCCGGTGCCCGACGAGTTCGGGTTCGGCATGATCACCTGATCTTTGTACATTGGATCGGTGAGGTCCTTCCATGATGTCGGTGGCGTCAGCCCAGCCTTTTCGGCCTCGACAGTGTTATAGCAGACGGATGCAACCCAAGCATCCATGCCAACCCACGCAGGTGGATTGTCACCGTCAACGAATTTCGGATCCAGGTTCTCTACACCCGCAGGGGCGTAAGGCTCTAGCATGCCCTCGGATTTAAGTAGCAACAGAGAGGTTGCCGCCAGCCCCCATACGACATCTGCCTGCGGGTTATCCCGTTCGGCCAGCAACTTGGCTGTGATGATGCCGGTTGAATCGCGAACCCAATTGATCTTGATGTCAGGATTGCTTTGGTTGAACGTCTCGGCGTACCGGGCCAGGTCTTCCGCCTCTACGGCGGTGTACACTGTCAACTCTGTTTCCGATGCTGCAACCGTCGCGGTCAGTCCGCTGACGGCCAGAGCTGCAAGAAATGATTTCGCGTGTTTCATTGTTTTCCTCTGTTGGTGAGTTTTATGACGGGTTCGCCATTCTATCGCGGCGATTGAATTTGCGTTTGCCCCGGCAGTTTGACAGATTAGTTCTTCAAGAAAAATCGATTATACCTTCCACATTATAAGTTTACCCTATGGATTGGATCAGTGCCGCGATCTTGCCATTAGAACTTGGGTTGAGGAGGGGCGGGCGTATTTATTCCCTAAGCAAACGCGTAAACGAGAGCTTTTAAGGCTCTTTTTGCAAGGTTTTCTCGGCATTTAAGCGGCTAAGGAATGCGGGCCGCTGCAAAATGTCGGCAAATCTGGTACGTCTAGAGCCGTTCGGCTCGGCAGGGTTTCTGCTCTGATCGCACAGCTGAAACCGTCGCAGGGAGGATTTTATGTCTATTACTGCCCAACGCGCGAGCAATGCAGCGCATTCAATACGAAAAGTCGAAGCTTTCTTTAATTCATATCATGCTGCGGTGAAGGAAACGCCCGCAGTTGCGGACTTCACATTCGGTAACCCGCACGAAATGCCATTGCCGGGCGTCGTCGGTGCATTGAAAACACATGCTGAACCTCAAAGAGTGGACTGGTTTGCATATAAGACCAACGAAGCGGACCCGTGCGCGTTTCTGGCAAGCGCGTTAACTACGGAGTTGGGGCTTCCGTTCGAGGCCGAAGACATTGCGCTCACAAAAGGTGGATTTGGGGCAATCAAGATGTGCTTTACGATGCTTCTTGAGCCAGGCGATGAGTGCATCGTCCCTTTGCCCGGGTGGTTCTGTTATGGGGCTATGCTAGCCGCGGCCGACGCCAAAGAGGTGCAGGTGCCTTTGGATCCGGACAATTTCGATCTTGACCTGGAGGCTATTGCAAGCGCCATTACTCAGCGCACAAGGATCGTGGTTGTTAACACGCCGCATAATCCGACAGGACGCATTTATTCGCGTTCAGACCTGCAGCAGCTCGCGGAACTGCTAGAGGCTAAGTCTGCTGAAATCGGCCACCGCATTTGGATTTTATCCGACGAGCCTTATCGCCGCATTCGTTTCGACAGCATTGGCTTTACCACCCCGGCTGCCGTCTATCCGCATACGCTGATCGCGTATTCTTATGGGAAAGTTCTGCTCGCTCCGGGTTTGCGCCTTGGGTATCTTGCTATCTCTCCAACCTTACCTGTGGCAGAGCAAGAAGAGCTTAGAACCTTGCGGTTTGCTGTTCAGATGGCTGATGGCTGGAATGTTCCGGATGCTCCGTTGATTTATGCGCTTCAAGACCTCGAAGACGTCTCAATCGACATTGCGGCTCTCGCCCGCCGTCGCGAGCGTATGCTTGGCGCTTTGGGGCAGTGGGGATACAAGATGACCAAGCCAGAAGGCACCTTCTATTTGTGGGGCCGTGCGCCGGGGGGTGACAGCGACGCCTTTGCTGAAAACCTTCGACAGAGCGGGGTCTACGTGATGCCCGGAACGGTTTTCGACCGCCCAACGGATTTTCGAGTTTGCCTCACGGCAACTGACGAAATGATCGAAAACGCGATGCCGGCATTTCAGGCTGCGGTGGACCAATTAAAAGATTGAGATGTCGCAACAGAAATTGAGATGCTGCCAAACCCCAAAGGCTGTTCACGAAGAGGCAGATCTTACAACCCTTCAACAAGAACCAGGTCGGTTTCAGCAATCTTCTCTCTAACCGCTCGGGCATGTGTGTAAGCCTCTGACACATAGAAAGCCTGAGCGGCTTTAAGTGACTCAAATTCGATCACTATGGCTAACCCCTTGGCCGCTCCTTCTCGGTGATCCGGATTGGGATTTCGGACAAGAACTTTTCCGCTGTGCGCCTTGATTGCAGCGCCGGAAAGGGTTTTGAACTCTTCGAAAGCTTCTTTGTCCTGCACTCGGATGTGCGCAATAAGATAGCCTTTTGGCATGGTCGGTACCTCCCTTTTTCGTGTGTCCTTCTTGCAAGGTTCAAAGTTGTATGAGCGAAACTAATTCCACTTCGGGTTTTTGAAACGGCCGAACCTTAGCTTCACAAAAATCGGAAATGCGCTTTTTGAGTTCAGTCTGAGCGAGCATGCCAAATTGGCGAGGTATAGGCGCGTTCCTGAACAGACAGCGGCGCGCCGTCCGGAATCGAAACCCCGAAGACTTTTGCGTCATAAGTTGTCCAACGCGGTGTGGGGATTTGCAGAACCCGCGCATAGTAAAAGGCGCTTTGTGAGGGATCGTAGTCAGGATCTTCCCAAAAGCCTGCCAATATGGCTTGGCCGATGTCGTTCGTCCATGAAGCTGCTGCGCTATCGACTGTATTGCCAACTTCGCCGTCGCAAACTTGGTTGATCAGTTCGCGTCCACCGCAGGCCACATCATAGACGCGTTCTGATGTCGTTCCGTCGGCGTTTAACCACCCTTTGATAATCTGAATGCGATCAAGATTTGCCCCGTCAGGGTCGCGCAACGCCCGAACAACAAATCGAGGCGCACGCCCTTCCGCATCTGATGGCAGGTCAGAACCCATTGGCACGCCATTCTCGTAACCGTAGGCGTCAAAATCGCCGCGTGGCAGGTCAGATGTTTCGAAATCATATCCAGCAAATACTCGAACTCGGATACGTGGCCCTGTTGTTGCATAAACCTCTTTTCGCGCCAGCGCGTCCCAAATGGCTTCTCGCGTGTTCTCTCTAGCCCAGACGGCCGCAAGGCCGGACGCAGAGGTTTGCCAAGCATATTGTGCAACCGAGGTGTCCCCTCCGATGCCGCCGACAACCTCTTCAAACCGTACCGGGTCGGCGGTTGGTTCTACTGCAGCAACTTTGCCAAAAAAGTTGTCCTCTCCGACTGTTGAAAGAGACGTGTGAGAGTCCGTTGAACCGATCACGCCAAATTTGAACGGGTTGATCCCTGTTTTCTCTTCGTAAGCCAATCCCCTTCGCAATGCAGATCGCGCATACTCTCGCGGTAGCATGTCAGGCGTTTTGGGTTCTGGTCCAAGTTGACCTTTGTCCCAGGTCTCAAAATCAGCAAACGCGTCGTCCGGAGAAAGCATGGGATGGGTTTCTCCGTCGCCCTTCATCTGAGTAATTTCGTAAAGTGGCTCCCAACGTGCGCGTTGCTTGAAATACTCAACATCGTATGGCTCGCCTGAAAGCCTAACTTCGTCGAACATCAAGCCGTTGGAAAGGTTGCCGTTGTGAGGAATAGCCAAGAGTTTCTGGCCAGTCGTTACCTCGGCCCGCTCCATCCATTGCCATAGGTCTTCTGGGTCAAAGCTATCAAAGTTTGAAAACGGTATGATCTTGTCGGCACCTTCTTTCCCACCACGAAAGATGACATTCCGATGCAAGTTGTTGCGGCCGGGATTCGACGTCCACTCAAAACCAATCAGCGCTGTAAAGAAACCGGGCCTATTATGAGCCTCGGCTGCTTCGGTGATGTTACTCCAAGCGCTTTCGTAGATCTCTGGATAGTCGGCTAAAGGGTCTTCGCCACTGGACTTGGCCTGGCTCCATATAGACCATGCGCCTGCTGGATCTCCTGCTTCGACGGCAGCGTTAAGTTGTTGGCCAAATTCTGTAGAAAGAAGGACTTCGTCTTTAGCGACCAAGAGGGGGGCAAGGCCAAGGTTCTCGGCGTGATCGGCAATTACGAGAAAATCCAAAGGGCGTCGCAACCGCGCTTCTACGCCTGTGCTCGACGTGACAACCTCGCCCTTTGCAAAACGATACGCCTCATCCGGGCCAAGCGTATTTCCAATCATACCAGCATCGGCAGAGTAGGTGGTGTGAAGGTGTGTATCGCCAAAGAAAACCTGATTTGGAAAGTTCTGCGCGGGGTAGGGCGAATAGTTTCGGTTGCCCGGTTGGGTGCTCGGCACGTCTTCTGCGACTGCAGTGCTGGCGAATAGAAATTGCAAAATTACAAAAAAACGGAGCATGTTCCCCTCCAAAACTTCTGCAGACTATACACGGAACTTGCTATTTTCCGATGAAGTTTGCAGGAGGCTTCCAGAAGGGCCTGAGTTAAGTTGGGGCTAAGAGTAGGCGTTGAGAGACCACGTGGGTCGTGCCCTTTAAAGTGCGAGCTTTCCGTCTGAGCGCAAGAATTGTGCACCCAGACGGCGCTGAACTAATATAGCCGCCAGCAGCGCTACCCCTTTCCAATCGTGCGCATCATCTGTCGGAAGTAGAATTTCGGGGCCAGACGGTTCACCACATTAGAGAGCTTGGCAACTCGCCCAACAGGAACAAACTCCTTTTGGTTTTGGTAGCCGCGAAGGATTACTTGTGCAGCCTCTTCTGGCTCCATGTAATCAACCCCATCCCTCGCAGAACCCGGGCGGACAAAACCCTGTTTGTCAGTTTCGGGTCGCCCGATATTCGTCGCAACAAAAGAAGGGGCCGCGATAGTTACGCGAACACCATGACTGGATTCCTCAGCCCTGAGTGACTTGAAAAACCCCTCCATCGCATGCTTGCTGGCCGCATAAGCCGTCCGGTGGAAAAGTGGGGCAAATCCAGCGACAGATGATACCGCTAGGTGTGTTCCTTTTGATTTCCTGACTGCAAAGAGAAAGTGCTTTGCGCACTCGACAGCTGCAAAGTAGTTGATTTCGAACAGGTCACGGTGCGAGCTCATATCGCTGTCTGCGAATGCTGAGATTTGTGAGACACCTGCGTTGTAAATGACCATATCTATGGATGGTCTTTCACTCAAAATGAGGGCGCATGTGTCGGCGCACTGCTTTGGATCAGTCAGATCACAGGCGTAAACGCTGACGTCTTCGGTATTTGCGATAGCTTCAAGTTGCGGTCCCGGAAGGTCAATAAGAGCGGTATGCCAACCCTTATCTCGCAGTGCGGCTGACAGCGCCTGACCCAAGCCTCCAGCTCCCCCAGTAATAACGGCTGTTTTTTTCATCGCGCACTCTCCCACCAGCGTTGGAATGCTTCTGCACTCGAGTATTTGGGCTGATAGCCAAACTTTATCTTCAGTGCTGTGTTATCGAGCACCGGCCTAAACAACAGAAAACGCACTTGCTCGGGGCCATATCGCGTCAGCCCCAAGGGTCGGGCTATGGTCAGGGCTATTTTGACTAGGGCTGGTGGCAACCAACGAATACTTTTGCCCATTACCTTAGCGATTTGCGAAACTGTGAGTGAACCGTCGCCAGAAACGTTGAAAATACCAGCTGGCCCGCCCGTGGAGGCGCGCAACAGTATCTCAGCCAGATCCTTATCCCATATGAATACAAAAGGGCTCTCCGATCCCTTCAATCCCAGTAAGCGTGGTTTTTGGAACAAGGCCGTAATCTGGTTTTCGACATTTTTGCCGAGCACGGTTCCGACCCGCAAAACAACCTGCTCTAAGTCCGGGGCTGTTTTTCGGACTTCTGCCAACATCTCCTCGACGAGCCTTTTATGCCAAGAGTATGCGAACTCCTGATTGCCGCGAATTGGATCTGTTTCGCTCAAAAGCACGGGGTTGTCAGCGTGATAGCCATATGCGGCGCCGGATGAGGTTACGACCAACCGTCGGACACCAGCAGCGATGGCCGCATCCAGAACGTTCTGGGTGCCTTCGACGTCGACTTGGTATTCAATCTCCCGCGTTGACTCGGGTCCCGGTGTAACAATTGACGCAAGATGTACGACCGTGTCAGGGCGTTCTGACAGGATTACACTGTGTGGATCGCCTCCGGTCACATCCATTCTTTGGAACCGCGCGTTTGGAGGCAATTCCGAAGGTTCGCGGATATCGGTTGCGACGACTTCAAGGTCAGAGTGTTGACCCAGACGGCGAAGCAACGCTGTGCCAACGGCGCCGGCTGCCCCGGTGATCAAAATCCGTTTCATTCTGGTATCTCCCGCCGGGCGAAAAAGCCCGCCAAGGCAAGGCCCGAGATGGCGTGCCAGATACCCCAAAGCGCGGCTGCAACGGCCATTCCGCCAAGCCCTCCGAAAAAGGCGAAGATCAAGATCAGCCCAAGACCGGAGTTCTGAATGCCCGTTTCAATAGTGACAGAACGGCGATCTCGTTCGGACAGACCGGCGACGGTGGCCGTTGTGTACCCTCCAAGAAAAGCCAGCGCATTGTGAAGCACAACCAGTCCGATTATTGCGCCTGCGAATTGAAGAAAGTTGGCCCAGTTCGCGGCAAGTGCAAGCACGATAAACGCAATGAAAATAGCCATTGAAAGCCACTGCATGGGGCGGCGAATGCGATCTGCGACGGGCGTGAAACGAGCGTTAACGACCATCCCGAGTATCAGAGGTAGGATCAGCATGAATCCGACCGTTATCGCAACCGCGACAGGATCGATTTCTGTTCGCTGCAGGATCTCGCGCGTTGGACCGTATAGATTTCCCCAAAACGCGATGTTTGCCGGGGTGACAAGGATGGCTGCAACTGTGGCAAATGCGGTCATTGAAACAGAAAGTGCGACGTTGCCTTTCGCGCGGTGCGTCATAAAGTTCGATATATTTCCACCGGGGCAAGCCGCGACAAGCATGAGGCCCATCGCAACCGAAGGCATCGGCCGCAGCACAACAATCATCAGAAAAGTCAGCGCTGGAAGAACCAGGAATTGGGATACGAGGCCAACAATCAGAGGCTTTGGGCCACGCATGACGCGCCTAAAATCGTCGATACGTAGATCCAGCGCGATCGAAAACATGACGACCGCAAGGATAGCATTTAAAACTCTCAGATTTCCGGCATCGAAGTTGAGTGCGACTTGGTCGATCCCGTTCATCCTTCGGCCGCCTTGAGCGCAGCGATTTGGCCAGTAACTTCGCGCCGATAGGTTGCCTTGTCCACGTAGTACGCCATCCGCGGGAGGTCGATGTAATTCATACCTCCAGTTGCTCTCTCGTACCCTTCGGATTTAGTTGCGCGGATCGCCTTCGCCGCAGTGTTTCCCGACCGCAAGCCGGCAATATAGCGCGCGATCATCTCGGCCTGTTCGTGGCGCCCTTGCCAACCCAAGCCAGATGCCTCGACCATCCCAAGAACAAATAGGTCATCCCTGTTAGGGTGCATGCAATTAAGGTAGAGGTGCGGCGCAGAGCCCTGCCAGTTCAAGTGTTTCTTGTCTATGAATGGGTAATGCAACTTGTATCCAGTCGCCGTCAGGATCATGTCGTACTCAGCTGAGGTGCCGTCGCGGAAGTGGACTGTTTTGCCCTCAAAACGTTCTACATCAGCGCGAACCTTCAAGTCACCATGTCCAGCATGAAACAGGATGAGTGAGTTCACCACCGGGTGCGACTCGTACAGTGCATAATCCGGTTTCGGGAACCCGTATTTCTGGGGGTCGCCGACGAACCATTTCAGGATCGCCCCATCAACCTTTCGCTTGAGCCACATCGGCAGGCGGATTTTTCCACCCATAGTATCGGCGGGAACACCGAACACGTATTTGGGTACAAAGTAATACCCGCGTCGCATTGATAGGTCGCAAGATTCTCCGTGGTGGATCGCATCGACTGCAATGTCGCAACCCGAGTTGCCGGCCCCGATTACCAATACGCGCTTGCCGGTGAATTGAGTGGGGTAGCGATATTCCGACGCGTGGATGAGTTCACCTGAAAACTCGCCCGCGAATTCAGGCCTATTGGGCTCTGACAACGTGCCGTTGGCAATCATCACCCCCGCAAAACTCTGGGTGTGCCGGGAACCGCTCTTATCCTGCCAAATGACTTCCCAGCCACCGTCTTCCAGCGGTGTTGTGCTAAGTACTTCAGCGCCGAAGTGAAAGTGCTGATACAGGTCGAAGGCTTTCGCGAAATCCTGGAAATAGGTCTTCATATCGCGATGCGATGGATATTCTGCCGTATCCTCAAGCATCGGAAAATCAGTGAACTCTGTCATCCCCTTGGATGAAATGAGGTGGGCGGTCTCGTACATCGTGGACCGAGGTGCATCGATGTTCCAAAGACCACCCACATTATCTGCCAATTCAAATCCTTGAAATGGCACTCCCTGCTCGACGAGCGTCTTTGCCATTGCAAGACCCATTGGTCCTGCGCCGATCAACGCAAAACACTCTTCGGGGCGGGCCTTTGCCTCAACCGGCTGGCCCACTCCCACCTGCCCCTGTTCCATTTGTCTCTCCTCCTGCGACATCGTTTATCTTGAACGATCGTTCGAATTAAGGCAAACTGGTTTTTGAAATGGCCCAACATGCTGTAACACAAAGAAAAAGAGCGCCGTCGCAGCGATCCGTCGCCGCGCGAGAGCGAATCTTGGATGCCGCCGAACTGGTTTTTGCTGAGAGGGGATTCGAGGGTGCCTCGATCCGAGACATTGCCGAAAGGGCAGAGGTTCAGAAGGCCAACGTGAACTTTCACGGAGGTCCAAAGGAAGAGTTATTCGAGCGCATTGTCGCGCGTCGTGCTTCCGAACTCTCAGAAGAGCGCCTTGCCGCGATCCAACTGCTTGACGCTCAGGAAAACTGGAGCGTCGGGGATTTGGTGTCAGCCTTTATGCTTCCATTGGTCAACCGCGCCTTTGGCAGAGACCCTCAATGGCTTGCCTACGCTCGCATCGTGGCAATTGTATCGGCGGACACACGTTGGAGAGAGTTGGCCAAAACGCATTTCGATCCTGTCGCGACGCTAGTTGTTCAAAAACTCTGCGCGCGGTACCCCAAAGCTGACCCGGCTCAAGTAGCCGGTGCATTGGTTTTTGCGGTCTCTTCGATGTTGGCCTTGTGTACGTCTCAATGGCGAATATCAGCCATTGGAGGTGCTGGCGACGAGGTAGATGCCGAAGAAATGACCCAGAACCTACTGCGGTTTTGTGAGGCAGGGATAACAAGCAGTTTGAACGGCGACTGACGAAAGGGCAGGGCGCTTTGATACACTATTTAGACCAATGATAAGCGGTCATGTTTCAAACTCAGCCACGTGTCTATTCAAAATGAATCCGAGCTAAACCTTCGGCTTGGTTCAAAGGTGGCAAAACGCTTTCGCGCTGGGCATTGGCGCTTCAAGGTTGGTTTCTAGTTCCTGCTAGGTGGTTTCACGAGAACTTGCGAACAGAGGGGCTGTCCTTTGGTGTTCTCACGAAAGGCTAACTTTATAGACTATTTCAGATGCCCGTTCCTTCGCTGCTTTCCGCGCCGACCGTCATGCCCTTGAAGCTATAGTTGATACCTCCGCCACTGAGAAAGTGTAAGCAGGTTCAGTGTTTGCTGAACGTTAAGTCAGAGTAGATTGTCCCTTGAATTGCAGTTTGCTAACGTCGTTCACGCGCTGGGGAGGGCGTGTATACCTATATGTTGGACTATTCGCATAACGCGTGGCTCGTGGCGGCATCTTTGGCCGTGGCGCTTATGGCCGGGTTTACCGGTCTCTACCTGACGCATGGCGCGTCTAAACTAGACGATCAAAAGCGGAAGTTCATTGTCGCGCTCGCAGCCGTCATCTTGGGCGGCGGTATCTGGTCGATGCATTTTGTGGCGATGCTGGGCCTACAGCTGCCAATCCTCTTTTATTACGACGCTTTAATAACGCTGATCTCAGCGCTTGTTGCCATTCTCATGGTGGGTCTGGCTTTGCTGATTTTGCATTTTCGCCCCAGGACCCTTTCAACCATCGTTGGCGCTGGCGTGATTGTCGGGTTGGGCATCGTGGTTATGCACTATGTCGGAATGGCCGGGATGGAGCTTTGCCGTCCCGTCTACAATGTTCTGGACGTGGCTATTGCGACAGTTGCGTCTGTCTTGTTGTCGGTTCTCGCGATCTGGGTTGCGTATGACAACCGAACTCAACGTAATATTCTACTTGGTACTGTTTGCTTTGGACTGGCGGTGTTCACGATGCATTTCGTAGCAACTGGCCTGACCGATTTTGTAGCCAGCGATAACGCCAGCGGTGCGGGTCCTGCACTAAACAACCAAGTGCTGGCCATGGGTGTCACCGTGGCCGTTTTCCTAATCTGTGGTGCATTTCTGCTAACAGGGGTCACGTTTTTTGGGGTTGAGGGCGAGGCCGAGAAACAGCACGACGCACCAAAGCCGGAACGAGACGCGCCGGTTCAGATGCGGGCAGGTGTACCGTTCGAGCGTGAAGGGCAAACGTTCTTCAGCGAATCCGGTGATATCGCGGCCATCCGGGCCGAAGGGCATTACACCGTTCTGTACATGGGGGCTGAGAAGTTATTCTGTCCTTGGTCGATCACCGAGGCAGAGTCACGCCTGAAATCGGATGGCTTCCTTCGGGCCCACCGAAGTTATCTGGTGAACCCGAAACATGTATCAAGCTTCGAGCGTCATAAGGATAACGGCACCTGCTATTTTGAAGGTGTCGACGCATTGAACAAGGTTCCGGTCAGCCGATCCCGCCTGAATGACATCAGAGAGGCGCTGGGCCTTTAATCGCAACTCGTGCAGCTTATTCGCATTTCGTGAAACAGGTGACGCTCTCCGTTTTCCATAGCTGGATTGACTGATCCGAGCGTCTTTTCCTCAAGTCAGGTCCCCCAAGGCATTTCGTCCGGACCCAGGGAGGAAAAAGATGATACCAGCCGGTTTCGAGTATCACCGGCCAAGCGATATCGCTTCGGCCATTGGCATTTTACAGGAGCATGGAGATGAAGCGCGCGTCATCGCGGGCGGGCACAGCCTGATCCCGATGATGAAGCTCCGCATGGCCGAGATGGGCCACCTTGTCGATCTTCAGGCGATTGACGAGCTCAAGGGCATTGAGGTCGGCTCTGGCACCGTAGTGCTGGGTGCGATGGTGACCCAGCATGAGTTGATCACGAATGACGGTCTGGCCGGGGCTATTCCTTTGATCCGCGAAGCAGCCCTCCAGATCGCCGACCCTCAGGTGCGATACATGGGCACTGTCGGTGGCAATGTGGCCAATGGAGATCCTGGCAATGACATGCCGGGTCTGATGCAGTGCTTGAACGCAACCTTCGAGCTGTCCGGCCCCGATGGAAACCGCAGCGTTGCTGCACGCGACTTCTATGAAGCGGCATATTTTACCGCCCGCGAGGATGAGGAAATCCTAACCCGCATCTCGATCCCGGTTCCGGGCGCAGGTGTCGGTCAAGCTTATGAAAAGCAAAAGCGTAAAATTGGCGACTATGCCACTGCCGCTGCCGCAGT
Source organism: Ruegeria sp. BE9 (assembly GCF_056538765.1). Taxonomy (NCBI): domain Bacteria; kingdom Pseudomonadati; phylum Pseudomonadota; class Alphaproteobacteria; order Rhodobacterales; family Roseobacteraceae; genus Ruegeria; species Ruegeria sp. BE9. Next base: position 855,884 of record NZ_JBQFTS010000002.1, read on the forward strand.
GATGATTGGCAACGGAACGGCTTCGGTCGCGATGACCAACCTATCTGACACCCCTATTTGGTCCGAGGCCGCTAGCGCTGCTTTGGCCCAAGGAGATGTCGACGGCTGCGTCGCCGCGATGCTCGAGGCAATCGACCCGGTGGCCGACAATCGCGGCCCAGTCGAATTCAAAAAACACGTGGCCGCCGTGATGCTGCGCCGTGCCATCGACCGTGCGCAAAGCCGCGCGAGTTGAGGGGAGGAACAACTATGTCAAAAATGCACGTAAAACTAACAGTGAACGGCAAACAGGTCGAAGGCCTGGCCGAGCCGCGCACGCTGCTGATCCACTTCCTGCGGGAAGATCTGAAAATCACCGGCCCTCATATCGGCTGCGAAACCAGCCATTGCGGCGCTTGTACCGTGGATATCGACGGTAAGTCCGTCAAATCCTGCACGACCTTTGTAGCGCAGGTGAACGGGGCCGATATCACCACCGTCGAAGGGCTGACCAATGACGATGGTAGTCTTGGAGTTCTGCAAGAGATGTTCCGTGAACATCACGGGCTGCAATGCGGCTTCTGCACGCCGGGCATGATTACCCGCGCGCATCGCCTGTTGCAGGAAAACCCGAACCCGACCGAAGAAGAAATCCGCTTTGGTATGGCCGGAAACCTGTGCCGCTGCACCGGGTATCAGAACATCGTCAAGGCGATCTCGGCCTCGGCCGACATGCTGAACGCTCAGAAGGAGGCCGCGGAATGAACGATCAAACCATGACCCCCGAAGAACGCGCCGCCAATCTCAAAGGGATGGGAAGCTCGCGCAAACGCGTGGAGGATGTGCGCTTTACACAAGGCAAGGGCAACTATGTCGACGACATCAAGCTGGACGGCATGCTGTTCGGTGCATTTGTCCGCTCGCCCTATGCCCATGCCCGCGTTGTCAGTGTAAACAAGGACGCAGCGCTGGCTGTGCCCGGTGTTGTTGCGGTGCTGACGGCCGAGGATTTGGCACCGTTGGGCCTGCATTGGATGCCGACGTTGGCAGGTGACAAGCAAATGGTGCTGGCCGATGGCAAGGTTCTGTTCCAAGGCCAGGAAGTCGCCTATGTTGTCGCCGAAGATCGATACATTGCGGCGGATGCCGCGGAACTTGTCGAGGTCGAGTACGAAGAATTGCCCGTCCTGACCGACCCGTTCGAGGCGCTGAAATCGGATGTTGTCCTGCGTGAAGACCTTGCGGGTCAGACCGAAGGAGCCCATGGGCCGCGCAAGCATCACAATCACATCTTCACGTGGGAACAGGGCGACAAGGACGCGACCGAGGCCGTTCTGGGTGAGGCCGATGTGGTCGCCGAAGAGATGGTCTATTACCATCGCACCCATCCTTGTCCGCTGGAGACCTGCGGTTGTGTTGCCTCAATGGACAAAGTGACCGGCAAGCTGACGCTATACGGTACCTTCCAGGCTCCGCACGCGATCCGCACCGTCGTGTCGCTGATTTCTGGTCTGGCCGAGCACAACATTCGGGTGATCAGCCCTGATATCGGTGGCGGGTTTGGCAACAAAGTTGGTGCTTATGCGGGCTATGTCTGCTCGGTTGTTGCCTCGATTGTCACCGGCCAGCCGGTGAAATGGGTCGAGAACCGGATGGAGAACCTGATGTCCACCGCCTTTGCGCGCGACTACTGGATGCAGGGCAAGATTGCCGCTACGAAAGACGGCAAAATCACTGGTCTCTGGTGTCATACAACTGCGGATCATGGTGGATTTGACGCTTGTGCTGACCCGACCAAGTTCCCGGCCGGCTTCATGAACATCTGTACTGGGTCGTACGATATCCCGACCGCCTATCTGGCCGTAGATGGGGTCTATACCAACAAGGCACCCGGAGGTGTGGCGTATCGCTGCTCGTTCCGCGTGACCGAGGCAGCCTACTTCATCGAACGGATGATCGAGGTGCTGGCGATCAAGCTGAACATGGATGCGGCCGAGCTGCGCCGTATCAATTTCATCAAGGCTGATCAGTTCCCGTATCAGTCAGCGCTAGGATGGGAATATGATTCGGGCGATTATCACACCGCTTGGGACAAAGCGCTCAAAGCCGTCGATTATGACGGTCTGCGCGCGGAACAGGCTCAACGGATCGAGGATTTCAAGGCTGGTAAGACCCGCAAACTGCTGGGGATCGGCCTGACGCATTTCACCGAAATCGTTGGGGCAGGACCGGTAAAGAACTGTGACATCCTCGGGCTGGGAATGTTTGATAGCTGCGAAATCCGCATTCACCCGACAGGGTCTGCTATCGCGCGGTTGGGAACAATCAGTCAGGGTCAGGGCCATGCTACGACCTTTGCCCAGATCATCGCCAGTGAGATCGGCCTGCCCGCCGATGACATCACCCTAGAGGAAGGTGACACAGATACCGCTCCGTATGGCCTTGGGACTTACGGATCTCGTTCCACTCCGGTTGCTGGCGCTGCAACAGCTATGGCCGCGCGCAAAATCCGCGCCAAAGCGCAGATGATCGCGGCTTACCTGCTGGAAGTGCATGACGACGACGTAGAATGGGATGTGGATCGTTTCGCCGTCAAAGGCGCGCCTGAGCGGTTCAAGACGATGAAGGAAATCGCCTTTGCCGCCTATAACCAGGCTATCCCAGGGCTGGAACCCGGTTTGGAGGCCGTCAGCTACTACGACCCGCCGAACATGACCTACCCGTTCGGGGCCTATATCTGTGTCATGGAGATCGACGTGGATACCGGCGAATGGGACGTCCGTCAGTTCTATGCGTTGGATGATTGCGGGACCCGGATCAACCCAATGATCATAGAGGGTCAGGTCCATGGTGGCGTGACCGAGGCTCTGGCCATCGCTATGGGTCAGGAAATCGCCTATGATGAGATGGGCAACGTCAAGACCGGTACGTTGATGGACTTCTTCCTGCCGACCGCGTGGGAGACGCCCAACTACACCACCGATCACACGGTGACACCGTCTCCGCACCACCCGATCGGTGCCAAAGGCGTGGGCGAAAGCCCGAATGTCGGTGGCGTCCCTGCGTTCTCGAACGCGGTGCATGATGCCTTCCGTCCGTTTGGTCTGGTCCAAAGCCACATGCCGCATGATCACTGGCGTATCTGGAAGATCGCCAACGGTCTTGGAATGCACGGCTAAAGGGAAAGGCCGCCGCGTTGAAACCCGGCGCGGCGGCAATCCGGGAGAATGGCATGAGCTTGCATGAGATACAGCAAGGCCTCGCACAGGTGGGCTATGTCGCCGACGACCGATTGGCGATGGCGCTGCACTTGGCGCAGACGCTGGGTCGGCCGCTGCTTTTAGAGGGCCCGGCTGGCGTCGGTAAGACTGAAGTCGCAAAAGCCGTTGCGGCACAGCGCGACGCGCGATTGATCCGGCTTCAATGCTATGAAGGTTTGGATGCAAGCCACGCTATTTACGAATGGAACTACCAACGCCAGTTGCTTGCTATTCGCGCCAGCGAAGCCAAGGGCGGCACCAGCGAAGAGCAACTATTTACGGATGATTACCTGCTGAAGCGACCTTTGCTTGAGGCGATCAGCGAGGACGAGCCACCGGTGCTTTTGATTGATGAAATCGACCGGGCGGATGAGGAGTTCGAAGCCTATCTGTTAGAGATTTTGTCGGATTTTCAAATCACGATCCCAGAGCTTGGTACGATCAAAGCGCGATCACGGCCTATCGTGATATTAACGGCCAACGGAACGCGAGACCTGTCCGATGCGCTGCGTCGTCGGTGTTTGTACAGTTATCTTGGATACCCGTCTCGAGAAACAGAGATGGCAATTCTTAAGGCGCGCATGCCCGCCATCGAAGGGTTGCTGGCAAAACAGATCATTGGCGTCGTTCAGGCGCTGCGCAAAGAAGATCTAGAGAAGACCCCCGGTATCGCCGAGATGCTGGACTGGGCCGCCGCTCTGTCCGGGCTCGGCGTGAACGATATGGCCCAATCCCGCGAAGAAGTTCAGGCGACGCTGGTTTGCCTTCTCAAAACCGCCGCCGACTATGACGCTGCACCACCCGAAGTTTTAGATCGACTGATCGGAAAGGTGGCGTGATGCAAGTCACCCGGTTCCCTTCACGCGAAGATGGTCTGGCAGAACGTATGTCTGGTTTCATCGGTCATCTTCGAATGAATGGAATGAAGGTTGGACCGGCCGAGACTGCCGACGCCTTGGCAGCGCTTGCTTCGATAGAAGCGACAGACGTGAAACAAGCGCAACAGGCCCTATGCGTCCTGCTGTCGGGCAGTGTCGACGACTGGCAACGTTTCGACGATTTGTTCGAGGCCTACTGGTTCAATGTTGGAAAACAACGCGTCGGATCCGCGCAAACCAAGCATGTTCGCGTACAATCCGCTAAACCGATGATTTGGGAGCAGGGAAACAAGTACACGCAAGAAGCAGAGGCTGACTCAGACCAAACCGTAACGCCGGACTCTGGCGAGGAAGAGGCCGAGGGCAAAGACGGGCAGCTGATTGCAACGCGTACGGTCAACCTGTCGCGTCGGGACCTCCGCGAATTGATGGATGATGAGGCGTTAAGGCAGGCCGAACAGGCCGCTACTCAGCTGGCGCGGGCTATTCGCGACCGTCGCTCGCGCAGACGAAAGAAAGCGCAGCGAGGCACGTCACTGGACATGCGCCGTATACAACGCGGCAGCTTGGCTCGGGGCGGGGAGCCAATGGATATCTACTATCGCGCTCGACCACCGCGTCCTATGCGGATCGTGGCGTTGTGCGACGTAAGCGGTTCGATGACAGTCTACTCGCGCGTATTTCTGGCCTTTCTGAAGGGGCTGATTGGCAGCGGAACCGAAGCAGACGCATATCTGTTTCACACGCGCCTGATGCGTGTGACCGATGCGCTTCGTGATCACGACACACTGCGTGCGGCTGGACGGTTGTCGCTCATGGCCGAAGGGTTTGGCGGCGGAACTGATATATCGGGGAGCCTTGAGAGTTTTCTGAATGGATATGGAGCGCGTGCCCTGAACGGACGGACCATCGTGCTGATACTCTCGGACGGGTATTGCAGTTCAAATCCGCATGCTCTTGCAGATGCCCTTGCGCGGATCCGGCGCAAGGCACGTCGGATCGTTTGGCTGAACCCATTGAAAGGGTGGAAAGACTACCAACCTATCGCCGCTGCTATGCAGGCCGCTGAGCCGTATCTCGACGCGCATCTGCCGGCAAACACGCTCGAAGCGCTGGCGGCGCTGGAACCCGAATTCCGAAAACTGTGAAAGGACATCGACATGGCAGGTTTCGACATTTTCGACACGATTGAGGAGTTGCGCCAACAAGGTGACGCCTTCTGCGTGGCAACGGTCCTTCGCACAGCAGACGCAACCTCAGCCAAAGCGGGAGGCAAGGCAGCAATCACTCGGGACGGGCGTGTTTTAGGGCATCTGGGCGGCGCGTGTGTTCAACGCGCTGTTCGTGCATCTGCGCAAGAGGCTCTGATTTCCGGAACTCCGAAAATGATCCGCGTGAAACCCTCGGACAAGGTGGTAGCAATGACAGACCCGGACGGCGTTCAAACCTTCAAAAGCGGGTGCCCTTCGGGAGGAACAGTTGATTTGTTGATTGAGCCATACCAGCACGCACCGCGCCTGATCATCTTCGGAGAATCCCCGATTGCCCATGCTCTTGCATCCCATGCGGCATTGGCGGGTTTACGTGTTTGTTTGCCTGAAGGCACTGAAAGCCAAGTGGACTACATCAGCTTTGACCCTGATGATTTAAGCGCTTTGGGAGTTGAGCCACGCGATTTTGCAGTGGTCGCTTCGCAGGGAAAGGGAGACGGCGCTGCGTTGAAATCCGCCCTTGGATCTTCGGCGCGCCGCGTTTCCATGGTGGCAAGTCGCCGTAAAGCCAAGGTGTTGTGCGACAAGCTCGAAGCGCAGGGACTGACCCCTCAGCAAACCAAGCGGCTCAAGTCCCCGGCCGGGTTGGATATCCACGCGATTGATCCGCATGAGATCGCCCTCTCAATCCTTGCAGAGATCATCCTGTGGCGGAATTCAGATAAATCCGAGGAGACATCCCATGATGAAAAGATGGCGTAAATGGCTGAAGTCTTTCAGGTCATCAAAACCCGAATTGACCCCGGAAGAAGCCACTGAAGCCGCCCTTCGCGTGTACCCAAGATGTTGTTGAGAAAAGGACTCTCAAATGGAACTAAATGACGAAATTCGCATCGCCGCTCCGCGAGACGCAGTGTACCGCGCGCTCAATGATCCGGATGTGCTGCGCGAATGCATCCCGGGTTGTGAGGAATTGATTCAGCATTCGCCCGAGCATCTTGAGGCCAAGGTCGTACTGAAAGTTGGCCCGGTCAAAGCCCGCTTTACCGGTGAAGTGACATTGGACAACTCAAAAGCGCCAGAGGCGTTTTCCTTGAATGGAGAGGGAAAAGGCGGCGCTGCGGGTTTTGCAAAAGGGGGCGCAGATGTGTCCTTGCTGGCTGAGGGAGACGAAACTGTTCTCTCGTACACGGCCAAAGTCGAAATCGGCGGGAAAATAGCGCAACTGGGCAGTAGATTGATTGCCGGAACAGCAAAAAAACTGTCCGCCAAGTTTTTTGACAAGTTTGGGGAAATCGTCGCCGAACAATTTGTTGGATAGGCCGGCTACCCGCGATTGCCACGGTGCATATTGGGGCAAGGCCGTAAGTAGGATGCTTATGGTCTTGCCTGAAAGAAATTTGGCAGGCAGAGCGTCCACTAACACCCTAACAGCCCTTAAGGTTTGGTAGGTCCTGGAATTCTAATGATCGCTGTGTGCTAACGGTGAAAGACTTTTGAACTGTTTCCAGCTCAAGCCCCCTCATGCTTCACTTGTCTGGGTCGAGCAATTTCAGTCTTAATAGGTTTCTGCGCGGACGCGAAAACTTCAAACCGACCGGATCAATCATCTCGTCATTGACGTGGGGTGTTCATTCTGCGGAGGCCCAATCAAGATAGAATTTGTCTGAAAGCCCTCATTGATCCTAGTCAAGATTAGCAGCGGTAAGAAATGCTACACTTGGCAGCAAAGTGAGGTCTGTCATGGAAGAATTAATCGAAATTGGAAGAACTTTCGTAAAGGCAATGCGTGATCGTCGGGGCATCGCAAGTGTCGATGAAATGTATGCCGAAACCGCACAATCGATAGAGGCGGTCGTGCCTCCAGATCGTCACTTCCGCATTACCAAGGGCCGGGATGGTATCAAGGGAAAACGAGAGGATTGGCTGGCGTCGCATGAAATCCATGAACTCGACGTGGATGGCCCCTATGTTCATCCGCCAAACCGTTTTGCCATTCGATTTAAGGCTGAGGTGACGCAGAAGGCTACAGGTCGGCGCATGACACTGCGCGAGATCGCCGTGTATTCGGTGGCAGATGGCAAAGTTGTAATGGAAGAGTTTTTCATGTTGCCGAAGTAGCAATCGCTGCTGGTTGCAGGCTTAAAGGCACCCTTTGTCGCGCCGGCTTTGATCGAACTTCCGGGCGATGATCAACCGCATGGCGATAGCCCGCCGTGCTTCAAAGTTCATTCGCTCGGCGCATACCAAACTTGCAAAGAACATTTGGGCGGAGATCAGCTATGCAACGCAGAACATCTTTGTACTTCATTGGTGCTGGAGCCAGCGATAAATCGATTATGGAATGCGCAGAAGCGGCTCGGGATCAGCAAGGCCAAGTAAATTGCCTGCTACTCGCGACCCTACCGAACCTGCCTTACTTCAAATACGGAACCAGTAAGTTCTTTGAAGCTGGTCTTCCTGCCAATTGGCTGAATTCTCTGGAGGAAAAGAAGGAGACATTAACGAACCGTGCCGCTGAAATTGAAGGACTGTTCCAGACAGCGGGCACGACTGCAAATGTAAGAATTTCAGTGGGTTCAGGGTCAGACTTAATGAATCTGGCGGCGAGGCAATCTTTGAGCTGTGATGTTGCTTTCCTAGACGTAGATTTAAGAAAGGATCCCGAGATTTTTCGTGAGGTCGGACATGGGGTTTTGTTCCAATCGCCTGTCGCCTTGATGATCAATGGAAACCCGTTTGCTCAACGTGACTGCGTTTTCTTGGCTTGGAACGGTAGCTTCGCCGCGTCCCGCGCTGCGCATTTGGCTTTACCTTATTTTCTGGCAGCAAAAGAAGTCGTTATTGGCTGTTTCGACCCGCCTTTAAGCCATGACCCAGATGGAATAGACCCCGGTACCGATATTGCCGCTTGGCTTAGCCACCATGGGTGCGCTGTGTCTGTTTCCCAGTTTCCTAGCGGCGGGGTTCCGATTGAACAGTGCATCAAGGAGCGTGCACGGGAAGTGGGGGCCGACCTAATTGTCATGGGTGCTTACGGGCACTCATATTTGCGTGAGTCTGTGTTCGGGGGAACGACACAAGCAATGCTGGAGCAAACCAGCTGGCCCGTTCTGTTTGGACACTAACGGTTGCAAAACGGCGCGCGCAGCCAGTCTAAGAACGATGCACCTTTTCGTCGCCGCTCAAGAATGCCTTCACGACGGACGTTAATTCGTCCCAGTCTGTGAATTCCCGTGGTCCTTCCCTGGGATCAATTTTTCGGCCCAGCAATACGACGTGCCGAACGATCTCTTTCTCAAAGTACCCATAGTTATCAGGCCGTACTGCGCCGGCGACCAGAGCGGACTTGTCTGGCGTAAAATCTGTTCGCAACAGCATTTCAGAGAGGTAGTCCTTTGCTTCTTCCTGGCCCGAAGCAAACGCTGCTTTCAGACTGACCGAAAGCACAAGCGATTTACGCTTTGCGAAAGAGGCTTGGTGTGACTTTATAAAGGTTTCGAATGACTTTGGGTGTCGGCGCTCGTGTACCGGGGCCACAAGTATTACCGGATCCATGTCATCCTTTGAAATCTGAGCGACCGGTTCATCTGTGTTAATCAGGTTTGTCTCGTGTCCGATCTCCTTTACGAGATCGCAAATAAAACGAGCGATTTTTGCCGTCTGACCTTCAACGGTAGCGTACGCAATAAGTACCGCCATTCCGATCCTCCCAAAATCGGTCTGAAAAGCGTTTCGAGTATGCTGAAACAGTTCGAGTTGTCCCTTGATCTTAATCAAAGGCGCTCGTGTATATCCAAAAAAAGCCATTGCAAAATTGGCTGTTTGTTCGGACCTAAAGGCCGGCGAACTACCTGAGAGAAAACACCAAAAGCACGACGCCAATTGTGATGTTCACAGCCCATACCGCCAGTCTAACTCGCTGACGAAGTGGCAAGTTCTTAAGGGGCTCAATCATAGTCAAACCTTTCAGACAAAATCCGCTTTGACGAGGTGCCCCGAGTTATCAGATGATCTTCAACGGTATCCATCATGGCGGCGGGGCCACAAAGAACAAACAACCAGTTTTCGTAGTGTTCAGGCGACAAAGTGCGATCCAATAGAGGGCCATCGATCCAACCCGTTTCTTCCCGCCACCCCTCAGGCGGTTCGGACAAAACAAAGACCGTATCTTCTTTGGACAGCTCTGGCCGGTAAACAATCTGTTCTTCTGCGCGGTTCCCGTAGATCAACTTGACGTCGCGCTGGTCCGTGGTCGAGCGGATTTGGCGCAATATGCTGAGCATGGGTGCAATGCCGACGCCGCCAGCCACCAGAACGACGCCTTTTTCAGTGCGACCTTTGATTGATAAGTTTCCGTGCGGACCGTCAAGATACGCCGGGGTGTCCGGTGCAATCGCGCCGACCCCCCGCGTGAAGTCCCCAAGCTCTTTTATCACAAACGAAACCTCAGGGCCTTTGGCGGGGGCTGAGCTGATGGAGAACGGGTTTTCGTGCAGCGAGAATGCGCCGTGCCCAACGTTCAGCCAGGCAAACTGGCCAGCTTCAAAAGTCAGTCCGTCATGATCTTTTGGTTTCAGCCGCAGTTCCCATTGTTTTGGTGAGAGCTGGGTGACGGAGGCAACGCGCCAGACTTTTCGTGCCTGCTGCAGCGGGGCGAAAAGGTACACGTATAGCAAAGTGCCGACCGCAACACTCGTCATTGCAACCCATAGATATGTGAGCGATGGATGCCCCCCATAGCGACCGGCATAGATTGTGTGATGCAGCAATAAGCCAGCAAGAACCAAGGCCCCGAGACCGTGCAACAGGCGCCACGTTTCGTATTTGTATTCGAGGTTTTTTCGCGCAATCGCTGAGGCAACCAGAAGGAACAGCAGGCAATAGGCACCAATGCCCGAGGCCAGAGAAGAGAAATCCGTCGTCATGGTCAATTGGCGCGACACATCCCATGGGCGATGGCCGCCAGAAGGGGTGCCTTGGTACAGTAGTGGGTGCAATAACGCGAAACCGAGCGCGGTACGTGCCATCAACTGATGAACCCTCATTGTTACATCCATGCCAATACCAGAAGAGATAAACCTGAAACGACCGGACAGCAGAAACTCGACCAAGATGATCGAGAACCCCAGCATTCCGAGCCCGGAAGCAAGTTCCTGATGAAAAGATCGGCGTGGCCAATCAAGGGACCACGCCAAACCCAGCGGAGCCAGAATAAGCAGAACGTAAATGAGCACGAGATACGGCCACTTCATAGAATTTCGCTCCAATGCACTTGTTCTAGGCCATTCCCGTCCGTCCAAGGTGGCAGTCCTATCCACTTAAAACACTTTGGATAGAGTGAGCGCTCTAGGGGGCGTTCGGATGCCTATGGACGTCTTTTCAAGTTAACTCCGGTTGAGACGGGGTAGCCGTGCCTCAAGCCAAAGTGCCCGTCAGTGGTTGTACAAATCAACGCCTAAGCAATTTTGTCATCGAACAACAAAACAGGGGGCTCGTCATTACTCTTGCCGAGCCCCCTATGTGGAACTTCCACGCCTTAGGAATTCCGTTCGTCGTGTTTGCTTGGGGGCAGGCGGACGAACGTAGATCACGTTGAAACATTCTTATTTCACTATGTGAGTGTTCAAGGCGCTTTGATCTGTGTCAATCGACTGTTCACAATAGCGTTGTGATAGGTTGCTAGAATTTCTCCTAGCGTAGGGCATCTCAGAGTAAGAAACTGCCTGAAAACCATTTGAAAAATGGTGCTTAGAGCAACCGTATCGCGATCAAATTGTGCTTCTCATTCACAAGCGAGATTTTCAGCGTGGAAGAGGATAAAGCGCCGTTCGTTAAATTGAGACCTCGGGTGTTCGTCTTAAAGGAGGCTGTCAAAGCGGTTGGGAAGCCTCTAACGAAAAAAGTTGGAGGCCGAGGCCCCCAACTTAATTTAACTCATTCACCCTTTGGAAAGTTCTTCCCCAAAAGGCGAAGGACAAACCAGAGACTACACCTTCTCGCAGCTGGCTTTTTCCGCCGCAGTTGCAAGTGCTTGATCAAGGCTGTTTGCTACCTGGTCCACGTCATCCAGCGACAAACAAAGTGGTGGTACCATCCGCAGGCATTGCTGGAAGGGGCCGGATTTTGACAGGATTATCCCTTGCGCTCGGCACGCTTCAAATACTTCGGTTGTCATGTTCTTGTCTGGCGTTTTGCTGTCACGGTCTTTCACGAACTCCAGCGCCAGCATAAGTCCCTTGCCGCGTACATCGCCGATAGCCGGATACTTGTCCTTCAGATCAATCAGCCGTTCTTTCAGCGCTGCACCCACGACCCGAGCATTTTCTTGCAAACCTTCGTCTCGCATAACAGCAAGAACTGCACGTGCTGCGGCGGCTGAGGTCGGGTTGGCGCCGTAGGTGTGAAACATGAATCTCTCGGCCATTGGCTCAGCGATATGCTTCTTGGCTACAACAGCCCCGATAGGGAAACCGTTCCCAAGCCCCTTGGCCATCACTACGATATCTGGAACAACGCCGTCTGCCTCGAAGCCCCAAAAGTTCTCACCAGTGCGCCCGAATCCCGACTGAACCTCGTCAGCAATATAGAGACCGCCCGCCGCCCGAACACGTTCAGCAGCGCCAAACATGTAGCCGGGGGGCATTTCGATTATGCCGCCATAACCTTGCACGCTTTCCACAAAGATGCCCGCCACCTGACCCGTGGTCGCGGTGTTGATGGTGTGGTCGATCTCCTCCAAGTAAGGTTTAGTGCCCGGCCCAAAGACACCACGGTATTGGTTGGGCTCGGGTACGAAAGCCACGTTGCCGGGCATGCCGGGGTGACGCCAGCCCGAGATGCCTGTGATCGACTGAGCCGCAGCCGTCGGCCCGTGATAGGCTGTGCGCAGCGCTAGTAAGTCCAAGTTGCCGGTATAGGTGCGCGCCATGGTCATCGCCAAGTCAATCGCCTCGGACCCGGAATTGGTTAGGTGAACCACCCAGTCATGGCCCTTAGGCATGGTCGCGGCCAGTTCCTCGGCCAGATGGGCAGGGGTCGGGTGGTAAAACATTGTGGTGCAGTGGGTGAGTTCCTGCGCCTGTGCCGTTGCTGCGGCCACGACGCGCGGATGCGAGTGCCCGACAGAGATGCAGACATTCATTCCAAGCAGGTCGGTATATTTCCGTCCGTCCGTGTCCCACAGGTATTGGCCTTGGCCCTTTTTGAAAACGATCGGATCACGGAACGGAGTGAACCGTGTCAGCGAGGCGGCATAGTACTGGTCCCGCCGAGCGGCGGTGTTCGAGAAGTCCCAGTCGGTGTGAAGAGGGTGGTCGGTCATTTGGAACCTCCGGTTTTCAGTCGTGAGTTTTTGGCATCAAAGGGGGGATCAGCCAGGATGATCGCAGTGCGATGCTGACCCAAGATTGAAATGGTCAACCCTTCTCGTGCAGTTGGGTCGCGCAAGTACGCCAAGGCCAGAACCTTACCGGTTCGATGTCCGTAGGCGCCCGATGTGGCGATCCCAACAGGTGTCCCGTCTTTCCAGATTGTATGTGCGTAAAATGGATCTACCTCACCGGTCTCTACTTCGAGCAGCACCATTTCCCATGGGTTGTCGCGGGCCAGCCCTTCACGCAGCTCTTTGCGAACAAACGGAGTTAGCCCAGCCTCCAGCGGACTGCGTTCTGTCGTCAGGTCGCTGCCCCATCCGCGATAGCCTTTTTCCAGACGCATCGAGTTCGCGGCGTAAGCCCCATAGAAACTCAGGCCATGAGGTTTAGCGATCTCTTCGAGCGTTTTGAAAAGATGTGCGGCCTGATCTTTGGCGACGTGCAGCTCCCAGCCGCATTCGCCAAGGAAGGACACCCGCAGGGCACGCACGGGCACACCCGACACTTGGGTTTCCTTGGAGGTCAGCCAAGGCATGTGGTCTAACTCGGGCAGCACGTCGGGGGACTTGGGGCCCATAACGCCGATAACCGCCAGATCCTCAGTCACATTTTGAACCGTGACGTCAAAGTCATTGGCAACGCTTACCAGTAGATCATGGTCTATCTGCTCTGCCGCTGCGGCGCTGGTGAGATAGGCGTGTTCCTCGGAAAGGCGGGTCACTGTGAATTCTGAAAGAACACCACCTGCAGGTGTCAACGCATGGGTCAAGCCAATGCGACCCGGTGGGGTCGCGCGATTTGCCCCCAATGTTTCGAGGAAAGGGCCAACATCTGGGCCGGTGATGTCAAATTTTGAGAAAACCGACAGATCGGCCATTGCGACGCGGGTGTGCGCGGCATCAACTTCTTGCGCCACGGGGTCGAACCAGTTGGCGCGCCGGAAGGTTTCATCGGCCACAGCCTCGGGGTCGGATGAGAACCAGTTCGGTCGTTCCCACCCATAAGCCGCGCCCATGACTGCACCGCGCTCGATCATCAGGTCATGCAGCGGTGACAGGCGTAGGCCCCGCCCTGCGGGGCGTTCCTCGTGCGGGTAATGTACGCCGAATTGAAGCCCGAAGCACTCAATGGCTTTGGCCACGCGATAATCTCGGTCAGCCCAGGATCCAAAGCGGCGGCTGTCTACCGCCAGAGCATCCATCGGCGGTGCGCCGTGCGTCATCCAATGTGCAAGGAACCAACCCGCGCCTCCGCCTTCCATCACACCCATGGACGAGCCGGTTAGTAGCCAGGCGTTTTCTAAGCCATGCGCAGGCCCGATCAGAGGGTTGGCGTCGGGCGTAAAAGTAATGGGCCCGTTGATGACCGATTTCACGCCGCCGGTTTCTAGTGCGGGAATCCGTTCCATCGCGGCCATGATGATATGTTCGACACTATCCAGATCAGGCGGCATCAGGTCTGCGCCAAAGTCGGGCGGTACGCCATCAACTGACCAGACCTTAGCGTCCTTTTCATACGGCCCAAGGATCAGCCCATCGCGTTCCTGCCGAACGTACCAGCTTTCCTCAGGGTCTCGAATGATTGGCAGCTCCGGCAGACCTTGCGCGATCCGATCTGAGACCGCCCCCACCGTGTCGGTGACCAGGTATTGGTGCAGTACCGGAACGGAAGGGATGTTCAACCCCATCATATGGCCGATTTCCCAACCCCAAGTACCCGCTGCATTGACGACATGGACGGTTTCGATGGCCTCTTTCTCAGTCTCGACCCGCCAGAGATCTTGCTGGCGTTCAATCGCGGTGACGGCGCAATTGCGTAGGATCCGAGCTCCCCCGCGTCGCGCGACCTCGGCCATCGCGTTGGTGGCCAGGGTGGGGTCCACATGGCCGTCATCCGGTTCGTAGATACCGCCAATCAGACCATCCAACTTTGCCAGCGGGAAGAGTTCTGCAATCCGCTCAGGCGTCAGTACCTCCAGCGGGTAGCCTGTGAATTCGGACAGGCCAGCAACGTGCCGAAACTCATCCATCCGGTCGGGGTTGCGCGTAATCCGCATCGCGCCCGAGCGATGAAAGCCGCAATCTCGACCTGTTTCTTGCGGCAGAATATCCCGATAAAGGCGAACGGACGTGGCGCGCAGTTCCTGAATGGTCGGGTTGTGGGCGAAATGGGTGCACAGCCCCGCCGCGTGCCAGGTTGAGCCGTGAGTCAGGTCGTTTTTCTCGACCAGCAGCACATCGGACCAGCCGGCCTTGATCAGATGATACATCAGCGACACGCCCATGGCTCCGCCGCCGATGATTGTAACCTGCGCTTTTGTCATCCGCGCATCCTTTCGCCTGAGGGATCAAAGGGTGGGCGGCGCAAGGGTTGCGCAGGATAATCCTGCCCGGCGACCCGGACTGTGAAGTTTCGATCGCAAGTCTGGGTCAATGTCTCGCCTGGCTGCGTCGAGACCATGGCAAAGCAAAGGTTCAACCCCGTACGCGGTCCACGCCCGCCAGACGTCGTCAACCCTACATAGTCGCCGTTTTCGAACACTGGTTCGTCGTGCAACATCAGCGCATCGCCTTGAACCTGCAGAAGGATCAGGCGTTGATTCAGGCCATCAGCCTTTTGACGCTCTAACGCTGACTTGCCGAGGAAATCCTTGGTCCAGTCAATAGTGAACCCCAAACCCGCCTCTAGCGGAGTGACCTCTGGCCCAAGTTCATGCCCCCAATGGTGGAAGCCTTTCTCTAAGCGGCAGCCGTCGATTGCATAGAACCCCATCGGGCGCGCGCCCTGGGAAATGAGTGCGTCAAACACGTGTTTTGGAACATCACTCGGCGCGAGGAGGCTCTTTTTCGGAAGCCAAAGTTCATAGCCATATTCCCCAACGAAACTGAGCCGTTGCACCCGGATGTGCTGCTCGGCGACTTTCAGACGCCGTAATTGTCCTTGTTCAAAATCGCCAAGGCTTTGCCCAGTCAGGGTTTCCATGATTTCTCGGGCGCCACCGCCCATCACGCCGAGGATCGCGAAATCCTCAGTTTGATCTCTCAGAGTTACGTCAAAGCCTTCCAGCTGCCGGGTTAACCAACCAATATCGCGTTGGCGCGTGGCTGCAGGGCTCGTGATACGGGCACCTTTGGGGGCGTAGCACTGTACGGTTGCATCAATTTCAATGCCGCCGCGCTCGTTCAAAAAAGGTGCGTATCTAACGTGTCCATCCGGGGCGAGTTCGCGACAAGACAGGTAGTTGAGTGCTTCGTACACCTCGTCTCCGTTTAAACAGAGTTTTGTTATAGGTGCGAGGTCGAGCAACACAGCACCCTGATCCATTACCGAGGCCTCGGCCTGTGCCAAGGCCCACCAGCCTTGGTCGCGGACCGAATAGTCTTGTGCCGGTCCAAAATACAATCCGCGTTCCCAGCCCGCCGTCAGCCCAAAATGCGCCCCTTGCTCGGCCCAGGAGTCATGCAAAGCGGATTTGCGTAAACCACGCCCGGCTTTCGGTTGTTTGTATGGCCAGTGCAGGGCAAACAGATCTGATACAGCCTCTTCCATGCGTCGCGCCATGTGAAAAGGCGAGGCCGTGACTGGGTCGCCTCGGGAAACGTCAACCTCCCACATATCCATCGGTGGGTGGCCGTCGACCATCCAATCCGCCAGTGCCCGTCCAATCCCGGCCGAAGACATCACCCCGACCGAGTTCATACCCGCGGCAACAAACAAGCCATCCACGGATGTCTCACCGACGAGTGGCTTCGTATCGGCGGTAAAGCTCTCGGGACCATTCATGAAATGCTGAATGCCCACGGTTTCGAGGCTGGGGCACAGCTCCAACGCGGCCTCCATGAATGGAGCAAACTGATCCCAATCCTCGGCCATCTCAAGGAAAGGGCGGTCGCCTTCGGGGCCGTAGGCGTCCCAGCATTTGGCGTTAGGCTCAAAGCCACCGATCACCAGCTTGCCGGCGTCGCCTTTGATGTAAATACCGCGGTCCAAATCACGGATCACCGGAAACGGGTTCGGCATGTCCGGCATGGGTTCGGTCACCACATACATATGCTCGACGGCTTGCAACGGCAGTGCCACACCAGCACTGGCGGCCAGTTCACGAGACCAAGCCCCAGTGGCGATGACAACCTGATCGGCATCCAGTTCGGTTCCATCGTTCAGGGTCACACCAACGATGCGCTTGCCCTCTTTGCGGAGCGACTGCACCCCGGTGTTTTCGTGGATCAACACGCCGCGATCCCGGGCGCCTTTGGCATAAGCCATGCACAGATCGACCGGGTTCACATTGGCGTCTTCGGGTACTAACAAAGCCCCCACGTGGTTGCTCAGGTCGAGCTGGGGCAGGGGGATGTCTGCGGCCTCGACCATGCTCGGTGTCAAACCCTGCGTCTGGCCCAAGTCAGCAATTCGGCGCAGTTCATCCAGGCGTGCAGGATCACGGGCGAGCCAATAGCCTGCAGTCTGGCGGTATCCGGTCGACATTCCGGTTTCAGCCTCAAGCGCAGGGAAAACCTCAAGCGCGGCCATGGCAAGACGGGTCATGTTTGGTGTGGCTCGCAGGGGGCCGACAATCCCCGCCGCGTGCCATGACGTGCCCGAGGTCAATTGGTTGCGTTCCAAAACGGTAACATCGTCCGCACCGCGTTTGGCCAGATGGTAAGCCAGGCTCAGGCCGATTGCGCCGCCGCCGATGATTAGTATTCGGGACATCAAAAGTAATCCTGATCTGGTTTTTCAGCTTTGCGCTGTGCGATGTAATCCTGAAGTGCCGCATCGATATCGGGGTCCAAGCCAGGATCTTCGTAAGCCTCTAGCCTGTCTTTCCAGATCGCGTTTGCGCGCTTTGCTGCATCCAATCCGCCGGCCGCCTGCCACTGTTCAAACGAGTTGTCATCCGGTGTCCAGGGTCGGAATAGCGCGGACATGAAATTGGCTTGCGTATGTTCGGAACCTAGAAAGTGCTGACCGGGTCCGGTTGCGGCAATGGCTTCCATCGCTTGTGCATTCTCGCTCATATCGATGCCATCGAAGAAACGCCCGATTTTGCCGCACAAGTCATGGTCAAGGATCGTTTTCTCGAACGACGTTACCAAGCCGCCTTCGAGCCATCCGGTGGCATGGTTGATCAGGTTGGCACCCGCGAACATCGACATCATCAGGCCCCATGTTGCTTCTTGCTGGCTTTGAGCGTCAGGCACCTTTGATGCGCTCAGCGTGCCAACCGTGTGCAGCGGCACTCCAAGCCTGCGAGCGAGTTGCCCTGCGGCCAGAACCATCAAGCCGGCCTCGGGGGTGCCAAATGTCGGCGCCCCGGACTTCATCGACATGGTCGAAGCGAAACTGCCCATCAGACAGGGCGCACCGGGGTTCACCAGTTGCGTCAGCGTCATCGCGGCCATGGTTTCGGCAAGCACCTGTGCAAGGGTGCCCGCGACGGTCGATGGGGACATTGCACCCGTTAGAACCCAAGGAGTACAGGCAACTGGTTGTCCCGCTCGGGCATAGGTTTTTAAGGCGCCGGACATGTGGCTGTCCATAACCAAGGGCGCATTTGTATTCGAAACGCAATACAGAACCGCGTTCTCGGCAACAAAGTCTTCGCCGAATACGATCCGAGCCATATCGATCGCGTGACCTGCACGTTCGGCCCCGATGAAAGCGCCCATAAACGCGCGATCAGAATGGCGAATATGGCCATAGAGCATGTCTAGATGCCGCTTGTTCGCCGGTAGATCCACAGGCTCGCATACAACGCCGCCTGAGTGGTGCAACCACGGCAGGCTGTGGTGCAGTTTGATCAGGTCAAGGAAGTCCTCGTGCGAGGCATAGCGGCGCCCTCGATCCAGATCATGTACGAAGGGTGGTCCCCAAGCCGGGCACAGCACGCTCGCATCGCCGCCAAGCTGAACGCTGTTGGCCGGATTGCGGGCGTGTTGGATAAAATGCGCGGGGGCGGTTGCAGTTATTGTCTTACGACAGAAGCCGCGCGCAAACCGTACCCGAGTTCCATCTACCTCACAGCCTGCATCTTTAAAGATCTTCAGGATCTCAGGATCGTCCTGGAACTCCATCCCCGTCTCGGCAAGAATGGTATCTGCATTGGCTTCAATCTGCTCCAAGCCGGCTTCGCTGAGCACGTTGAAAGTCGACAGCTTGCGAAGAATGAAGGGCGCTCGCACCTCAGGAGGGATGCGATTTTCCGATGCCCTGCGGCGGCGAGATGAGCGTGATCGTGTCATGCAAAGAGTGTTGAACCAGCGCTTGACGGAAACCAAGAAAATCCCAACAGTATAATAATTATTTATACTAAGGATGAGCCATGCTGGATCGCCGTAAACTCTCACCAAGCCTGATGCGCTCGCTAGAAGTCTTTGTTGCTGTTGCTGAAACGGGTCAAATGAGGGCGGGGGCAAAACTGCTCAATCTCTCACAACCAGCGGCATCCCAACACATCACTGCGCTAGAGAAAGCCTTTGGCACCGTTCTTCTGGATCGCAGCACACGTCCGGCGAGGCTGACCTATGCCGGTGCGCGACTGCATAGCAAAGCGCAGAAGATTCTGGACGCATTGTCGGATATGGAGACCGAGCTGCGCCATGTCGGCCAAAAGTCGCTAACCCTGCTGCGAGTGGGTATTCAGGCCTCAATCGCCACGACACTTACCCCTTCCTTGATCGACCTCGCTCAGCGGGTGTTCAACGTCGAAGACATTACCCTTCACGCGGGCCAAAGCGGCAATCACGAGCACTTGCTGCGGACCAAGCAGGCTGATCTTGCGCTTACCTCGAACCCGTTTCTCGACATGGATGGGTTGGAGCGCCACCATGTGCTGACTGAAAGATACCTTCTGGTCCTTCCCGAAGAATATGACGGCCCAACGGACAGTCTTGAAGGGATCCAAACGCGGCTTCCGTTGGTACGTTTCGGAGACACCACAAACGCGGGTCGGCAGATTGCACAACATCTACGGCGCTTACGGTTCGAGCCCGACAAGGTCATTCAAGCCGATCGATCCAGCATGGTTACGTCCTGTGTTTCCGCAGGTCAGGGGTTTAGCCTTCTGACGCCAACGTTGCTTATTGATGGTCTGGTGGAGAACATGAGCCTTCGATTGAAAGAGCTGCCGGTCTCTGGCCTTTCCCGCACGTTGACGGTCGTTGCAAGAAAGGATGAGCTTCAGAGTTTCCCGAAAGCGCTGGCCGAGATGTCTAAACAAAAGCTGGCCCAGCAAATTACCCGCCATATGGGAGATATCGGAGCGACTAATGTGGAATTAAATCTGGCTCAGGAATAGCGAGGAGGGCTTCTTTGCTACACCTAAGTCGCTTGCAGATTTCGAGCTTGTTTTCCTTAAGAAAGAAAGTTTCACAGCCTTTAACTAAGAAGATGAAAGGCCGCTGAATGGTTGTCGTTCTTCTGGCGCAGCCCCTAATCAAACAAATCGTTGCGGTTGCAACCATGCTAAATTAATCTTGGAGAAACATGCAGCTAGATTCATTTTTTCCATACCGACTGGCCGTTGCGTCTGAAGCTTTCTCGAGAAACCTTACAGACGTCTACGAGCGAGAATTGGGTTTGTCGCGCGAGGAATGGCGATTGCTGTTTCTTCTGGCAAACGCTGAGAGCGTGACTTCGTTGGACCTCGCTCGCCGCACGACGCTGGACAAAGTTCAGGTCAGCCGAGCTGCTAAGCGCCTTGATGAAAAGGGACTGATTGTTCGCGAGATTTCTGACGAGGATCGCAGGATCCGCGTCTATCGGTGCACATCCGAAGGGTTTCGTCAGTTCCAACATCTTCAGCCCAAGGTACAGGAACGCGCTGATCGAATGCTCGACGCTATGTCACCCGAGGATCGCGCAGCTCTTGAACAGGGCATTTCCGCACTAATGAAGGTCGCCAAGGTAGACTGATAAAGCGGTCAGAAGTCTCTGCGTATTTATCCAGCTAAGGTCCGGAAAACAGGTTCGCCTCGAGTAAACTACCTAGGCACATTGGTGATGGACAGTTGCGCAGCGGACCTGCTGTTAGGCTGCGTCGGGCTGGTTCTCTGGGCGTGCGTCGTCGAACGCGGAGAGAGACAGAGCCCGTTCTTCGATCTCCAGAAGGCGTGGGAACGGGCTCATATCAACGCCCCAGCGATGCGCATTATATAGCTGAGCAACAAGGCAGATGTCGGAAAGATCTGGGCGGTCGCCGAAGCTGAACTTCGTGCCCTCTGGCAGCAATGCCTGAAAAGCGGTGAATCCTTCGGTCATCCAATGGTGGAACCAGTCAAGTTGGCCGTCGGCCGAGAGACTCATGTTGGACTTGAGGTATTTTAGAACCTTCAGGTTGTTCACTGGGTGGATATCCATCGCAATCGTCTGCGTTGCCGCCTGAACCCGAGCACGCTGCAGCGGTTCTGCTGGCAATAGCTGAGGCTCGCGCACGATGGCATCCAGATATTCAATGATCGCCAGGGACTGTGTCAGGACAGTGCCATCCTCAAGAACAAGGGTCGGAACCCCTTTGCCAGGGTTGAGGGCGGTGTAACTGGGCTCACTCTGCTCTCCGGTAACAAGGTTAACCGGGCAGGCTTCATAGTTAAGACCTTTTAGATTCAACGCAATGCGGACCCGGTATGAGGTGGTCGAGCGCCAGTAGGAATAGAGTTTCATAAATCTAACTTAGGAGTTCTTTCGCGTATTATCCAAACCCGTTTGCATTTAGGTCCCACGCCGGTTTCCCGACGTGGGACACGGCTTCAGGTGCTTTTGTTAAGCTCTTTTGCATGCAGCCAGTCAGCATGTTTCGGTGCTTTCTTGGTCTTTGACCAATCTTCGAGCATCAACCATTTCACCTCATCCATCCGCGCCAGCATCGCCTCTTCCTCTGGGTCGGGGCAGGCCAGTTCTATCCGGTGGCCAGAGGGATCGAAGAAATAGATCGAGTGGAAGATCGAATGGTCAGTCACACCAAGAACCTCGACGCCGTTTGCCTCAAGATGTTCTTTGAATTCGATCAGGGTTGGGCGGTCTTTGACCTTGAAGGCAATGTGCTGCACCCAGATCGGAGTGTTCGGGTCGCGACCCATCTCAGGCTTGGTCGGAAGCTCGAAGAACGCCAGGACGTTGCCGTCGCCGGCATCAAGGAACAGATGCATGTAGGGATCAGGCTCGTGTGTCGACGGAACATGGTCCTCGGCGATCGCCAGGATGAAGTCCATGTTCAGCATCTTTCCGTACCACTCGACAGTTTCTTTCGCGTCTTTGCAACGATAGGCGACGTGGTGAATTTTTTCGATTTTCATCGTGTCCTCCTTTCTTAAGGGGCAAGTTCGAATTGGGTTCGCGCGGTTCACATCAATCCCACTAGCCAGAGCGATAGTGAGGGAATGAGGATCAGAAGCGTCAGCCGCAGGATGTCAGCGATCCAGAAGGGCAGGACGCCTTTAAAGATGGTGGCCAGAGACACGTCCTGAAGAACGCCTTTTAGAACGAAGACATTCATCCCGACGGGCGGTGTGATCAGGCTAATCTCAGTGGCGACAACAACGACGATGGCGAACCAGATCAAAGCGTTCTCGGGGTCGAGCAGAAGCTCGTTTGCAAACTCTAGCTCGAACATCAGCGGATAGAAGACCGGAACCGTCAAGAGGATCATCGACAGGCTTTCAAGCACGCATCCAAGCACCATGTAGACCACGATGATGAACACGATCACGGCCCATACGGGCATTTCGTTGTCGATCACAAAGCTAGAAAGCGCGTCGGGCAGGCCAGCGAAGTTGATGAAGTTGGTGAACAGCTCAGCCCCAATGATGACGGCAAAGATCATTGCCGTGGCGCGGATGGAGTCCATGGTGGCGGCGAAGAACCCGCTCCATGTCATGGACCGCAAGGCCACAGCGATCAACACCGATGCCCCGGCGCCCATGCCTGCGGCCTCGGTCGGCGTAAAGAAACCGCCGTAAATCCCGGTCATGATGAACAGGAACAGGCCCAGAACGCAGAAGACTCCAATCAGATCGGTTCGGCTCATTGGTTCTGTGTTCTCTTCTTCGGGCGCAAGGGCAGGGTTCACACGAACCGCGACCATGACCGCCCCAAGATAGAGCACCACACCGATGATACCTGGGATTATCCCGGCAATGAACAATTTGGCGATGTTGGTTTCTGTCAGCAGCCCATAGATAATCAGGATCACCGAGGGCGGGATCAGGATGCCCAGCGTGCCGCCCGCGGCGATGGAGCCCGTGGCAAGTCGGTCGTCATATCCAAACTTCCGCATCGACGGCATTGCGACCTTCGACATGGTTGCGGCGGTTGCCAGCGACGATCCACATACGGCAGAGAAACCACCGCACGAAAAAACCGACGCCATGGCAAGGCCGCCGCGCAGCTTGCCAAACAGACGATCTGCGCCTGCAAACAGGCCATGCGCTACGCCGGACCCAGCAAGCACATTGCCCATGAAGATAAACAGCGGAATGACCGACAGGCTGTAGGATAACGCAGTGTCGAATGCCACTTGGCCGGTCATCGCCCACGCTGGTTCCCAGCCGCGCATATAGGCAAAGCCGAACCCGCCGACGGCGGCCATGGCAAATGCGATCGGGACGCGCAGAAGGATCAGCCCCAGAAGGACAGCAAAGCCGATCAGTGATTCAATCATGGCAAAGCCTCCGGAGGGGGTTGGTCGCTGTCGTACTGTTTTGGCGGCTGAAGGCCACGCAGAAAGGCAATAAAGGCCGAGACCATGCAGGACACACCTGCCAAATATCCGAACGGAGCCAGCGGGATCTCCAGCGCGTTACTGACTGCGCCGTCATGAGCCGCTTTGGCCGCGTGTGTAAACAGACGCCAAGCGAATGTTGCCAAAAGGGCTGCCGAGAACAGCCCAGCAAAGGCCGAAAGCAGGCGCTGGGCGTGTTTGCCAAGAACCATGTTGAGCAGGTCAACCTCGACATGTTCGCGTCGTTCAGTTGTCAGTGGCAACGCCAGGAAAACCAAAGCCGCCAAGAGAATTTCAGTCAGTTCGAATGCCCCAGACAAAGGAGCATTCAGAAAGTAGCGCCCGATCACATCCACACAGGTGATGAGAATGAGACAGAACAGGATCAGAGCGGCGCCGGCACCAAGCGACCTGTCGAGTAGCATCCCGATGTCCAGCCCCTCTTCCGGGGGCTGGTCGGGGAAACGATGGCGAAGCCGCTCCATGGATCAGAAGTCCACGCCAGCCTGCTTGCGCAGTTCTTGCAGGGCGGCTGCTCCGTCATAGCCGTCAGCTGAAATTGCCTCGGACCATACCGTTTCAGCGTTTGCCGCCTGAGATTTGATCGCATCGACGACAACGGCTGGGGCTTCGTAGATTTCGATCCCTGCTTTCTCAGCTGCTGCACTGCCTTTCTCGTCGGCACCGATCCAGGCTTCACCGACGAGTGTGGCAAAGGCCTCACCCGAAATCGCCTCGATCGCGGCCTGGTCCTCTGCGGAAATCTCGTTCCACTTGTCCTCGTTCATGACCATGAACCAAGTGGTATTATAAAGACCGCCGGGCACCTTCATCGTGTATTTGACGTCTTCTGTCAGTTTAAACGCGGCAAGCGCGTCATAGGGGAAGGTCACTCCGTCAATCACGCCGCGAGACAGCTTTTCATAGACTTCACCCGACGACATAAAGAGCGTCGTGGAGCCCATGCCCGACATCAGGTCTGAAATGTAGCCGCCGGGAACGCGGATTTTCAAACCAGCAAAATCGTCAGTTGTTTCGATTTTGCGGACATTGTTATGCAGCATTCCCGGGCCGTGCACGAAAAGGCCCAGAAGTTTGGTGCCTTCATGCTCTTTCTGAGCTTCCAGCGGTCCGGAATACACGTTCCAAAAGGCTTTGGACCCCGCAACTGCGTCATCACCGATGAACGAGAACTGACCGATCCGCGATCGTGTGAAGCGGTCGTCTGTGGTGAACGAGTGCAGGCCGTAGGTGATGTCGGCGATGCCGTCTGCAGCCATATCATAGTGCGACGGTGGCGGGCCCAGCGGTTTGGCCAGAACACGAACAGTCACCCGACCATCTGTGACTTCTTCAACCTGTTTTGCCCAGGGTTTGATCGCGCCCACCACGATCGGGTGGCGTGGCGGCAGCCAGCTGGAAAGGGCCAGGTTGGTCTCGGCTATCGCCGTTGATGCAAACGACAAGGCAATAGTTGTTGCGCCAACGCAGGCGAGGGCACGGGATTTCAGGTTCAATTTCATAGTCTCCTCCCTATGATGAGTTAGATTTCGGCGGCTTTGATCGCTTCGCTCAGAACCGAGCGCGTGCCGATGTGGTTGGCCAGGATCAGGACCAGACGGGCGTTCAACGCATCGCTGTCCACTTTTTCCAGCCCTTCGTGGGCTGCAAGAAGTTCGGCATAGAAATCGTCGACGCCGTCTATGTTCGGGGTCAGGATCAAGTCAGTCATAGGGCTTACTCCTTGCCGACGGCGCGCCGGATCGAGGCGCGGATTGTATTTTCTTCGTAGCTGGGGCGGCGGGCGGCCACGTGCTGATCCGGACGGATCAGATAGACCGCGCTGTCAGCGTCGCCCAAGTAGCGTTGTTTGAGTGCACCGGTTTTGTCGTCCTTGACTGAGAGAGCCAAGCGAGTGACCTGTACCCCGTCTTCTTCGATCATGTCCGGGGCATCGGCGTCGATAGTCAGCAGGATGAATTTGTCACCCAGTTTGGACAGAAGGAATTCGTCACCAAGCGGAGCATCGGGACAAACCGATCCCGGACGCGACCGAGCGGGGCCGTTGAGGGCATCTGCAGAGTTGAGCGGCGAGTCCTCATAAGTGCAGGGCACTGACAGGCGACCGGAGTTCACCATCGGGCGTGCGAACTCGTACTTCTCTGACAGGGACAGTACGGCATCACGTAAAATGCGGCTGGTCTCTGATTTTGGGGTGATGAAGTCGGTCGAACGGGTCGAGTTCAGGATGTTTTCATCTGCGCCGTAAATACGTTCAGAGTCGTAGGTATCAAGCAGGCTTTCAGGAGCTTCACCGCGCATAACCATGCCCAGTTTCCAGCCGAGGTTATCGACATCCTGCATGCCCGAATTCGCGCCGCGCGCGCCAAAGGGAGACACCTGATGCGCTGCATCCCCGGCAAAGAACACGCGACCATGGCGGAAGCTTTCCATACGCTTGCACTGGAACGTATAGATGGATGACCAGACCAAGTCGTAATCGACATCTTTACCTAGGAAAGCGTCGAGGCGACGACGGATGTTTTCTTCTTTCATCTCTTCTTTGCGGTCGACATCCCAGCCAATCTGGAAATCCACGCGCCAGACATCATCGGGCTGCTTGTGCAAAAGGGTAGACGCGCCTGACCCGTGTGTCGGTTCGAACCAGAACCAACGTTCGGTCGGGAAGCTGTCATTCTTCATCTTGATGTCAGCAATCAGGAAGCTGTCCTGAAACACTTTGCCGGTGAAATCCAGGTCAAGCATGGTGCGCAGCGGCGAAGAGGCGCCATCACATCCGATCAACCAGTCTGCCTCAAGCTTGTAAGGGCCATCTGGCGTCATGATGGACAGAGTGACGTGATCGTCGTGAACTTCCACCGCATCCACACGGTTTTTGCCACGGATCTCGATTGGTACGCCCTGAGCCTGGAGTTCGTCAAAACGGTCGAGCTGATAGCTCTCATAGTAGGGTTGCTGCATATTTATGAAGGCCGGGTATTCGTGGCCTTCTTCGGGCAGCAGGTTGAATTCAAAAACTTGGCCGTCCTTGTGAAAGACCTTGCCGATGTTCCAGACCACACCCTTGTCGACCATCGGTTTGCCACAGCCATACCGGCCCGCGACTTCAAGGCACCGTTTCGCGAAACAGATCGCGCGTGACCCCATGCCGACGCCCTCGTGGTCGTCCAGCACCAGCGTCGGTATACCTTGGCGCCCAAGATCTAATGCAGTCGCTACGCCGACCGGGCCACCGCCCATCACCACGACGGGATGGCGCACCGGCGTCGCGGCGTCTTGGTCGGTCGATTTCTTGTAGGGATAGCGCTTGTAAGCAAGCGTATATCTATCATCGAACATCAGTTCTGTCCTCTGGCTGCGCGCGTTTCATTTTGCTTGAACGCCCGGCCCAAAGGCCGGGCAGGGTGCCTTAGCCTTGCAGGTCTTCCCACATTTGGAGATCGCGTTGTGCGGTCCAGATGCGGGGGGTGTCGATGCCACGGGCCTCGTCATAGGCGCGGGCGACG